>NZ_CP150191.1:1442500-2110000 GCF_037965165.1 Ureibacillus sp. FSL K6-0786
AGTTAACTATCCATCGACTTAATAAAAATTTAGCATTTCTATCTATTCATTTGATATGACTCTTGAAATTGTTAATGATCTTTGTTTTGATAGATCAATGATTTCTCCATTTTTTAATAATTTTATTAAAGGGCGTGTTGGATTATATTGGTTGATAAACATTACTTCTGCTTTCTCTAAATTTGACAATTCTACTTTTGTTCCGATTGGTAAATCAGCTACTAGATTCGTCATTGCATTAACCACTTGAATATCAAATTTACCAAATTCCTCTTCTTTAATCATTTCAATTACTTTAAAAGGAGACTCTTTTGAACGATACAAACGTTCACTAGTCATTGCATGGAATGTGTCAGCAACTGCAATAATTTGTGCTAATTGAGATACTTTTTCATGCTTAACTCCTAATGGATATCCACTTCCATCTAAACGTTCATGATGTTGGAATATTGCAATTTTCATCTCAGCCTTCAATGCTGGTAATTCTTTTACCATGTTATAGCTGTAAATTGGATGTTTCCGAATCTCATTAAATTCAGCTTCAGTTAATGCCGCTTTTTTATTTCGAATGCTTTTTGGAATTTTTGACATCCCACAATCTGCTAATGTCCCTGCTATCGCCATCTGCAATGTATTTCCTTTGTCAAATCCTAATTTGTTAGCAATTGAAGCTGCTATTAATCCTGTAGCGATACAATGGTGGTATAGATATTCATTCGGGTTAGAATAGCTGTTTAAATCAAAAATATATGACCGATCTTGCAAAACTTGTTCTACTAAAGGAAAAATCGTTCCTCTTACTTTTGTCATATCAATTTTTGCTCCAGCTTCCCAATTGCTAAAGTCTTTTTTAAATTGCTCCAATGTTTCTAAATACTTTTTTTCAAAGGGATTAATTTGTTTTACTTGCTCCGTAATGACGATAACTTCTTCGACCTCTCCTGTTTTACTTGGAACAGACTTTTTCACGCTATTAATGAGAATAGGCACTTCATGGATATTAAAAGCTTTAAAGACATGTAAATGCTTATGGGAAATAGGTGAATTTTTAGTTATAATTGGAAATCTAGTATTAGCATAGATGTCTTTTGCGATAATTGCACCTAACTCCAAGTTATTTACATTCACCATTGTAAATTTCACACTGAAAACCCCTTTTTGTTTTTTTCAAAAAGAATTCTCTATGTAAAATTATACAATAATTTAGTCAATATTTTAGTACTTTTCTAAAAAGAAAAAACAGAAACATTACTTTAAGCAATGTTTCTGTTTTTTGAAATTAAGATTATTCATCTAAATCTTTGTTTTCTACTTCATTTGAAGTTTCTTTTTCTTCATCTTTAACTTCGTTTTCTACTTCTGTAGTTGAATCATGATCATCAGAATTATCTTCTTTTTTCACTCTTGCTACCGTCGCAACGTGCTCATCTTCTGCTAATCGAATTAAGCGAACGCCTTGAGTATTTCGTCCAATGCAAGAAATATCATTTACATCCATGCGAATTAAAATACCATTATTCGTGATTAACATGATATCCTCTGTACCATCTACCGTTTTCACCGCACACATTGGACCGTTTTTCTCGGTGATATGAATCGTTTTTATTCCAACTCCACCGCGATTTTGTAAACGGTATTCTGACTCAGAAGTTCGTTTTCCATAACCTTTCTCTGTCACGACTAAAATATCTTGACCAGGTTCTACAATTTCCATACCAACTACCCAGTCACCGTCGCGAAGTTTTATACCGCGCACACCAGCTGCTGTGCGGCCCATTTCACGAATATCCTGTTCCTCAAAGCGAATTAACATGCCATTTCTTGTACCGATAACGACATGTTTAGAACCATCTGTTAATCGAACAGAAATCAATTCATCGTCTTCATGTAAATGAATAGCAATTAAGCCGTTATTTCGGATATTGGCAAATTGTGATAAAGATGTACGTTTCGCAATCCCCATTTTTGTTGTAAAGACGAAGAAGGCATTTTCGTCATACTCTTTTACTCGAATCATCGCTGTTACTTTCTCTTCTTTATCAAGGTTTAATAAGTTTACAATCGGTAAACCTTTTGCCGTGCGACCAAATTCAGGGATTTCATAACCTTTTGCTCTGTATACTTTTCCTTTAGAAGTAAAGAATAAAATGACGTCGTGAGTAGATGTAAACAATAAATGTTCAACGAAATCATCTTCATGAGTATTCATTCCTTGAACTCCACGGCCACCACGTTTTTGACTGCGATACGTGCTGGATGCAAGTCTTTTTATATAACCTCTATGAGTTAGTGTAACAACAGAATCTTCCCTTGGGATTAAATCTTCATCTTCAATCATCTCAGGGCCACCAGGAGCTATTTCAGTCCGGCGTTCATCATTATATTTTTCTTTTATTTCTAGCAATTCTCTTTTAATAATATCTACTATCTTTGCCTCATCCGCTAAAATCGCTCTTAACTCGCCAATTAATTTTTGTAATTCTTGGTATTCATTTTCAATTTTTTCTCTTTCAAGTCCGCTTAAGCGAACAAGACGCATATCTAGTATCGCTTGTGCTTGTTTGTCGGTTAAGTTGAAACGTTCCATTAATATTGGTTTTGCTTCTTCACCAGTGCGGGAAGAACGAATGATATTGATGATTTCATCGATATGATCTAGAGCAATGCGCAAACCTTCTAAAATATGAGCTCGATCTTCCGCTTTTCGAAGTTCAAATTGTGTGCGGCGTGTAATAACTTCTTTTTGATGTTGTAAATATTGATAAAGTACTTCTTTTAAGCTTAATACTTTCGGTTGTCCATTTACTAGCGCAAGCATATTCACGCTAAAATTCATTTGCATTGCTGTCTGTTTATATAAATTATTTAGCACAACATTTGCATTAGCGTCTTTTCTGACTTCAATGACAATCCGCATTCCACGGCGGTCAGATTCATCACGAAGATTCGAAATTCCTTCAATTTTTTTGTCTCGAACCAGCTCAGCAATTTTTTCAATTAATTTCGCTTTGTTCACTTGGTAAGGGATTTCTGTGACGATGATTGTTTCTTTACCAGTTGAGCTCGTTTCAATTTCGACTTTTGCACGGACAACAATTGTACCGCGACCTGTTTCATAAGCTCTACGAATTCCACTTCGTCCCAAAATAATACCACCTGTTGGGAAATCAGGTCCCGGAATAATTTCCATCAATTCTTCTGTCGTAATTTCGGGATTTTCAGCTACAGCAACAACAGCATCGATTGTTTCTCCTAATTGATGAGGCGGTATATTCGTAGCCATTCCAACTGCAATTCCCGATGCACCATTTACAAGTAAATTTGGGAAACGAGACGGTAATACTTTAGGTTCCTTTTCTGTTCCATCATAGTTTGGATCGTAATCAATCGTATCTTTATTGATATCCCGCAACATCTCCATAGCAATTTTAGACATGCGAGATTCTGTATAACGCATTGCAGCTGCGCCGTCTCCATCAACGGAACCAAAGTTACCGTGACCATCAACTAATACGTAACGATAACTAAAATCTTGAGCCATACGCACCATTGCATCATAGATGGAAGAGTCACCGTGTGGGTGGTATTTCCCCATGACGTCACCAACGATACGAGCGCTCTTTTTATACGGTTTATCTGAATGATTCCCCAGTTCATGCATGCCATATAAAATACGGCGTTGAACTGGTTTTAAACCATCTCGTACGTCTGGTAACGCGCGAGAAACAATTACGCTCATTGCATAACTTAAAAAAGATGATTGAACTTCTTCACTAATCTTTACTTGTTTGATTTCAGAATGTATATTCTCAGCCAAAGATAATAACCTCCCTTCATAAAAATTAAATGTCTAAGTTTTCAACATAGACGGCATTTTCTTCAATAAATTGTCTACGAGGCTCAACCTCATCGCCCATTAACTGTCTAAAAATTTGGTCTGCTTTAATAGCATCATCCAATTGAATTTGAAGCAACGTACGTCTTTCAGGATCCATCGTAGTTTCCCATAACTGATCTGCATTCATTTCTCCTAAACCCTTATATCGTTGAATTGTAGGTTTTGGATTGTCTGGAAGGCGATTTAATATTTCTTGAAGTTCTTCATCTGAATAACAATATTCAACATGTTTTCCTTGTTTCACTTGATATAGAGGTGGTTGAGCAGCATATACATATCCTGCTTCAATAAGCGGACGCATGAAGCGGAAGAAGAACGTTAGCAATAAAATACGAATATGCGCTCCATCGACATCGGCATCGGTCATGATAATGATTTTATGATATCGTGCTTTTTCTAAATCAAACTCATCACCAATACCCGTACCAAATGCAGTAATCATCGCACGAATTTCTGCATTGGATAAAATGCGGTTTAAATTGGCTTTTTCAACGTTTAAAATTTTTCCGCGCAAAGGAAGAATCGCTTGGAAATATCGATCTCGGCCAGATTTCGCAGATCCGCCTGCTGAATCCCCCTCGACGATGAAAATTTCTGATTCTGCTGGGTTTGTTGAAGTACAGTCTGCAAGTTTACCCGGTAAGTTTGAAATTTCCAACGCTGATTTTCTTCTCGTGAATTCACGTGCCTTTTTGGCTGCAATTCGAGCTCGAGCAGCCATAATTCCCTTTTCAACAATTTTTCTAGCTACCGATGGATTTTCTAATAAGTAACGTTCAAAAGTTTCCGAGAAGATTTGATTTGTAATTGTGCTTACTTCAGAATTTCCTAATTTTGTTTTTGTCTGACCCTCAAATTGAGGATTAGGGTGTTTAACAGATATAATCGCAGTTAATCCTTCTCGGACATCTTCTCCTGTTAAGTTTGCATCATTATCTTTTAACAAGCCGTTTTTTCGTGCATATTCATTTATGACACGAGTCAAGGCTGTTTTAAATCCTGATTCGTGGGTACCACCTTCATATGTGTTGATATTATTAGCAAATGAATATATATCAGTTGAATATCCCGAATTATATTGCAGTGCAATTTCTAATGAAATTCCATCTTTTTCACCCGCAATATCAATCGTTTCATGAATCGGTTCCTTGGATTCATTTAAATGTTCAACATATTCTCTAATTCCGCCTTCATAATGATAAAAATCAGAACGGACCTCATCTCCACGCTCATCCGTTAAAGTAAGGATGATGCCTCGATTTAGATACGCCAATTCACGAATGCGGGTTGCTAGCGTTTCATAATCATACACAGTAGTTTCTCGGAAAATTTCTGGATCCGCTTTAAAGCGAGTAGTTGTTCCAGTTTCGTCAGTATCCCCAATAATTTTTAACGGCTCTACAGTTTTTCCACGGGAAAACTTAATGTAATAAATATGACCATCACGTTTCACATAAACTTCTGTTTCTAAAGACAACGCGTTTACAACAGAAGCTCCAACACCATGTAAACCACCTGAAACTTTATATCCTCCGCTACCAAACTTTCCGCCGGCATGGAGCACAGTCATAATGACTTCAACTGCAGGTATACCCATTTTTTCATGTGTGCTTACTGGTATTCCGCGACCATTATCTTCTACTCGAATCCAATTATCTTTTTCAATCGTTACATGAATTTTATTACAATAGCCAGCTAACGCTTCATCAATACTATTGTCTACAATTTCCCATACTAAATGGTGCAAACCTTTTGAAGTTGTTGTTCCAATATACATTCCTGGACGTTTGCGGACAGCTTCTAATCCTTCTAAAACTTGTATTTGGTCAGCATCATAGTTTCCCTGAACTTTACTTTCCTCTAAAGCCACCACGTTCACCTACTCTTTCATACCCTTGTATGCATTATTTGAAATTCTTATTTTAAAATGCGAAAAAATAAACGCTAATCAAATCTCCACTTTCCCTTGTTTCACGTGAAACAATTTCGCATGTTGTATCGTCTCGTGGTGAATTCCATCAACACTCGTAGTTGTTACAAATGTCTGTACCTCTTCTTGAATCGTATTCAGCAAATGCGATTGACGGAAATCATCCAATTCAGACAACACATCATCTAATAGAAGAATAGGGGCTTCTCCCGTTTCTTGTTTTATTAATTCAATTTCTGCTAACTTCAATGAAAGGGCTGTTGTCCTTTGTTGTCCTTGCGAACCATATGTTTGAACATCGTAATCGTTTACGAAAAATTGCAAGTCATCACGATGAGGTCCAATTAAAGTAAGGCCCCTTTCCATTTCTTTCTCTTTCACTTGAGTAAATTTTTCTGCTAAGTATGTAGCCATTTCATTAGCAGTCCAATCTTTTTCAATCCCTTTTGTTGTGAGATATTTAATCTTTAACTTTTCAATTCCTTGGGATATGCCGGAATGGATTTTTTCTGCCCATTCTTGTAATAAATCAACAAATTCAAATCGTTTACGAATAATTTGTACTGCGGATTGAATATATTGTTCAGTGTAAATGTCAAACAGTACTTCATCGATTTTCGGTTTCCCCTGATAATTTTTCAACAACTGATTTCGTTGTTTTAAAAGCTTTTGAAAATTCAATAATTCATGTAAATAAACGGGAGAGATTTGCCCAATTTCCATATCAATAAAACGTCTGCGCACTTGAGGATTTCCTTTCACTATGTTTAAGTCCTCTGGCGCAAACATCACAACGTTAATTTGCCCTATATAATTACTCAGTTTCAATTGTTCAATATGGTTAACTTTCCCTTTTTTACCTTTCTTAGTAACTAACAATTCTAAGGGGATTTTACCGTATCGGTTTTTGATTTCACCTTTTATTTTACCATAGTCTGTTTCCCAACGTATTAATTCTTTATCATTACTCGTTCTATGGGACTTAGCCATCGCTAAAACATAAATAGATTCTAATATATTTGTTTTTCCTTGAGCATTTTCTCCAATCAAGACATTAATTTGTGGAGAAAATTCTAAGTTGAGAGATTCATAATTACGGTAATTGGTAAGTTGTAAACGCTCAATAATCATTCCTTTTCTCCGTTCTTGTTTACAATTACATATCTTCCAATACCAGGTATATTAACAACGTCACCATTCCTTAATTTTTTGCCTCGGCGTTTCTCTATTTCGCCGTTCACATAAACATCCGTTTCTTCTAGAAACCATTTTGCCATACCACCAGAACTAATAGCATTCGTAACTTTCAGTACTTGTCCTAGGGTGATGAATTCAGTATCAATTACTATTTCATTCAAACAAATTCAGCCTCCGTTTAGCGAACATCTATCATTTAATCTTACCTTAATTATCGCTAATAAGCTAGAAAAGCAATAGAAGCCTAACATAATTTTTGACGAAAAACATATAATTCAAACCCTTTTTAGCATTTTCTAGCGTCTTTATAATTTGATTAAAAAACGAATGTTATTAAAAATTCAACACGAAATTATTCACATTTTTTATCATAAAAAACAATCATGAATTTTCATTCACAACCCTGGCATGAAAATGGATATTTCTTTCCCATAATGTAGATAACACAAACAGTTAACAATACGTAGGCTTTTATGGTGGATGATACCCTGAATAAAAAACTGTTTGAGTGGATTTGGTGAACAACCCATTGTTAGCTCATTCATTTGGAATGATGACTACGTACAGAAAAATGCTTATATTTCAAATTCACTCGCTGTTTGTGAATCTACTTTATGGGAGGGATTATATTGGATGTACTGATGACACGTTGTGCAGGATTAGATGTACATGCTGAAACAATTGTTGCTTGTGTCATGATTGGCGAACAGGACGATGAATTATTCATTGAAACAGAAACTTTCCCCACTTTAACAAAGGATCTCTTTCGTTTACTAAAGTGGTTGGAAAACCATGGCATTACGCACATTGCGATGGAGAGTACTGGAGTTTATTGGAAACCTGTTTATAACATTTTGGAGGATTACTTTGATATTACATTAGCGAATGCTCAAAGAATCAAGAATGTCCCTGGAAGAAAAACAGATGTTTCGGATGCAGAGTGGATTGCGAAGTTATTGCGTTATGGACTGATTGAAAAAAGTTTTGTTCCACCAGAAGATATACGAAACCTTCGTGATTTAACTCGGCTTCGTAAAAAATGGATCGGCCATTTGACTTCAGAAAAAAATAGGATTCTGAAAGTATTAGAATGCTCAAATGTTAAACTAAATTCAGTTATTTCAGATGTGTTTGGTGTTTCTGGAAGAAAACTTCTATCCAAATTAATTCAAAATGGATATGTTGATTCCATTGATGTAGAAAATAGTATTCACGGAAGAATGAAGCACAAAAAACAAATGATTACAGACTCTTTATTCGGTACTTTAAACGATCATCAAATCTTTCTAATCAAACAATCTTGGCAACACATCGTTTATTTAGAATCATTAATCAGCCAAATCGAGGAAAGAATAGATGAAATTCTGAAGAATTATAAAGAAGAAGTGGAGTTATTACTAACGATTCCGGGTATTAAAAAGGATTCCGCAGCAATTATTATTGCAGAGATTGGGGTGAACATGGAACAATTTCCTACCTCTCAACACTTAGCGTCTTGGGCCGGAGTTGCTCCAGGAAATCATGAAAGTGCAGGAAAACGAAAGTCAACTAAAACGACTAAAGGGAATCCTCATATCAAAACTGTACTGTGCGAAGTAGCATGGGCAATCTCTAGAAGTAGGAATCGTTGGTTAGCTGCTAAATATTGGTCGATTGCTGCAAGAAGAGGAAAGAAAAAAGCACTCGTTGCCATATCGCATCGAATGCTTCGAATCATTTACTCCATGCTAATTAATAAGGAGCCTTATAAAGAACCTTTAATTAATTAGTATAACCAAAGAAGAATAAGTTTAAACAAAGTTACCTTCCATTAGGTAGCTCTGCTTTCTTATTGTCTTTTTTAGGTTATTTATATATTACCCTCAATAGATTGAAGCTATTCATGGGCTAAGTGGAATTAAATTATTTTCACAGAAAAAAATAAAAAACATATCATTTTCTCAAGAATCTATAAACCTAGTGCCCCCTTTTCTAAATTAGTTAGTCCAGTTTTTATAATGGAATCCATCTTTTTAAGCAAAAAAGTGTAGACAAGCCTACATTTCGACTTAATCTACACTTTTTCAATCTATTTAGTATGTTCTTACAGGTAAAATCAATTGAAGGATGGAATCATCATGCACTGATCGTAAGATAAATGGACGCATTGCACCAGTAAATTGAATAATTACATCTTGTCCATCGATTGCTTTTAACGCTTCCATCATGTATTTTGCACTGAAGGAAATAACCAATTCCTCTCCTTCAATCGATTCAACTGGAATTTGTTCCTCTACTTTTCCGATTTCTGGGGAATTGGACGATATTTTCACAGCGTCATCTTCTAATGTTTCAAATCGTACAACATTATTTCGGTCTTCTCTAGCAACTAATGATGCACGATCAATTGCTTGTAAAAATGTTTTTCCATCCAGCTTAATGTTTGTTTTAAACTCATTTGGAATTAAGCGAGATGTATCCGGATAGTTCCCTTCTAGCAAACGTGAGAAAAATAAAACATGATCTGTTTTGAATAAAATTTGTTGATTGGACATCGTTATTTCAACAGGATTGCTTGTTTCACCCAAAATTTTATTTAGTTCGTTCAGGCTTTTTCCAGGAATAACAATGGATTCAATGCCATTTGGTAGATTTTCTAATTTTACTTTTCTTCTTGCTAATCGGTGGCTATCAGTTGCAACGCAAATTAGTTCATCATTTTCTATATTCCAGTTAACCCCTGTTAGTACAGGTCTGCTTTCACTAGCAGCAACAGCAAACACCGTTTCGCGAATAACCGATTTTAATAAATCAGCAGGGATTTCAAATCGATTTTCAGTAGAGATTTCTGGCAATAACGGATATTCAGATGCGTCTGAACCGATTAAATGGAATTCTGTTTTACCAGAACGAATATGAGTTTGTAATTCATTTTTCACTTCAATTTCAACATCATTTGTAGGCAGTTTTCTTACAATTTCATTAAACATTCGAGCTTGTAAAACGATGGACCCTGTTTCAACAATATTAATAATTTGATTGCCATCTTCTTCAGCGGGAATGAACGTTTGAATTGTTATATCCGCATCAGATCCTGTAAGTAATACTCCATTATCTGTTACGTCAATTTTGATCCCTGTTAAGATTGGGATTGTTGTTTTCGAACTAATCGCTTTTGTTACATCATTTAGTCCATCCAACAACCGATCTCTCATTATTTCAAATTTCATCGTCATACCTCACTTATTAAATTATTATTTTTTTTAATAATTAATAGAAATAGTATTAGAGGTTGTGGATTTGTGGATAAGTATAGTTTTATCTATAAAAAACAACATATCCACATGTTGATACTTTGTGTATATCCCTGTTAAAGAAAAAGTAAGTTATCCACAATCTTATTTTCCAAGCAAGCTTCGAATTTGTTTCATTTCTTCCTGTAATTGTTGGTCTTCCTTCAACATTTTTTCAATCTTTTCATGGGCATGAATTACCGTTGTATGGTCTCTCCCACCAAATTCTTCCCCGATTTTTGGCAAAGAAAAATCCGTAAGTTCTCTCGATAAATACATCGCTACTTGCCGAGGAAAGGCTATAGATTTTGTTCGCTTTTTTGAACTGAAGTCTTCCAATCGAATGTTGTAATGTTCTCCTACTACTTTTTGAATATCTTGGATTGTCACGGATTTCGGTTTCGAATTAGGCATAATATCTTTTAAAGCTTCTTGTGCTAGTTCTACAGTAATGTCTTGATTCACTAATGATGAATACGCGACAACGCGAATTAGCGCTCCCTCTAATTCACGAATGTTTGTGTCAATTTGATTAGCAATATAGTGCATTACTTCATTAGGTATATCTAGTCCATCAGCTTTTGCTTTTTTACGTAAAATAGCGATTCGCGTTTCTAAATCAGGTGGGGTAATATCTGTAATTAACCCCCATTCAAATCGAGATCGTAATCGATCTTCTAATGTTGGAATTTCTTTTGGCGGACGGTCACTTGAAATAACAATTTGCTTTGATTCAGTGTGTAAAGTATTAAAAGTGTGGAAAAATTCTTCTTGCGTTGATTCTTTTCCAGCTAAAAATTGAATATCATCAATTAACAAAACGTCCACGTTACGATATTTATTTCTGAATTCTTCCGCCTTATTATCTCGGATAGAATTAATAAATTCATTCGTGAATTTTTCAGAAGACAAGTAAACTACTTTTGCATTTGGATTATGTTCAAGTACGTAGTGTCCAATTGCATGCATTAAATGGGTTTTCCCTAATCCTACTCCCCCATAAATAAAGAAAGGGTTATAAGCTTTTGCCGGTGCTTCCGCAACTGCGAGGGAAGCAGCATGAGCAAAACGGTTTCCCGAGCCAATAACAAACGTATCAAAAGTGTATTTTGGATTAAGCATGCTATGAGGGCCTTCAGAAGGCTCAGCTGTTTTTGTTTGAATAACCGGCGCCGGAATATCAAAATCTTCGTTGTCCTGGTCCTTTTGTACAACAAATTTAATATACAAATCTTCTCCAGTTAATTCAGATAAGATTCCTGCAATTAGATGTACATAGTGGTTTTCCAGCCATTCTCGCGCAAACGAGTTTGGCGCAGCAATGGTTACGTTTGTTCCTTTGTATGAGAGCAATTTTGTAGACTTTAACCACGTCTCAAAGCTTGGTTTTGAAATTTGTTGTTCTACTCGGGCCAGGACTTTGTTCCATAACTCATCTAAATGTTCCAAGCCTGTGACTCCTTTACTTCATATTTTAATTTGAATAATTCCATTCAAAAACAATTCTCCAATTTTATTAAAACACAAAATCACAACCTGTGGATAACTTTTTTCCATAGGTTGTGGTTTATTTTATCCACAAGTTATTAACAACTGTGGATAAAATATTTCCCGAAATTGTTTTCCACAAATTAAAGCACAATTATCCTATCAAAAAAACATCGTTGTTTCAATAGCTTGATAAACTTATCCACAATGTTCATTTTCATTCACAATATGTTTTTCCACAGGGGTTGGGTTTGTGAAAAAGATGTCGATAACAGTTGTGGATAAAAAAATTAAAAAAAATATTATCCACAATATTTGTGAATATCTACAATTTCACTGTGGATATTTTTAAAAAAATTTTGAATAATAAGAGCAGCATTCCTAAACTTGTAATCAAAGAGTCATTTGACAATAAGAAGGGTCTTTTTATATAATATTCAGGTCTATATGTATGATTAGATACTGAATAATCACTTTGGAGGTGTAAATATAGATGAAACGCACATATCAACCATCAAAAAGAAAACACAGCAAAGTACACGGATTCCGCAAACGTATGAGCACAAAAAATGGACGTAAAGTATTAGCTGCACGTCGTCGTAAAGGAAGAAAAGTGTTATCAGCATAAGTCCACTGAATTTTCAGTGGTCTTTTTTTTCTCGTTGCAATTTAAGGAAAAAGCGGGTGATTGATCGAGTGAGGAAGAGCCAAAGAATTAAGAAAAATAAAGAATTTCAACAGGTGTTTAATGAAGGAAAATCTTACGCTAATCGCCAGTTTGTCGTTTATTGTTTGCCTAAAGAGGGACAAAAGGAATTTCGAATTGGGCTATCCATAGGGAAAAAAATAGGAAATGCTGTGATTAGGAATCAAGTGAAACGTTATATCCGACAAGTTTTTTTTGAAATAAAAGAAGAGCTTAGACAAGATATGGATTATGTTATTATCGCCAGAGTATCGGCGGCCAACTTAAATTATCATGAAACGAAAAAAAGTATAGAGCATGTGCTGAAAATTGCAAAAGTTTTTAAACGAAAAAAGAACACTTGATTGTTTGAATGTAAGCGTCATCAATTTAAAAAAATAAAAGTAAATTGAAATTAAACTCGAGGTAGAGTATCTATATCAAAACATGGTAAAATAGCTAAAAAATGAATTCGAAGAACTGTAGAACTTTAGGAGGAGCAGAGTTGAAAAAAAAATTTTGGATTATACTGACCTTAGCTTCAGCAGTTATTCTTCTTAGCGGATGTACTGAATATAATCAACCGATTTCTGCTGAAAGTGAAGGGTTTTGGAATCAATTTATTGTTTGGCCAATCGTTTCCATTACAAAATTCTTTGCTGATTTATTAGGATCGTATGGATTAGGCATAATCGCGGTAACAATTATCATAAGATTGGCAATACTTCCACTAACAATTAAACAAGTACAAAGCTCAAAGAAAATGCAAGAAATACAGCCAAAAATAAAGGAACTTCAACAAAAATATAGTTCTAAAGATGCAGTAACACAACAAAAATATCAACAAGAATTAATGGCTTTAATGCAATCTACTGGTGTTAACCCGATGATGGGATGTTTACCTGCTTTAATTCAAATGCCAATTATCATTGGACTATATCATGCGATTAGCCGCATGAATGTTACGCCAGAATTTGAGCTTGGAACATTTCTAATCTTCCCATTGGCGGAACCTAGTATAATTCTTGCAATTGCAGCTGGTTTAATTCAATATATTGTATTAATGACAGGCCCAGCGATGGACAACCCTCAAATGAAAATGATGATGTATATTATGCCTCTTATGATCATAGGATTTGGGATGGTTTTACCGGCAGCCTTATCATTATATTGGGTAGTCGGAAATATTATTTCGGTAATCCAAAATCTATTTATATATAAGAAACCTTGGCAAAAGAATGAAACTGAAAAACCTGCGACAACTGGAGGAGCGAAAAAGTGAAGCAAATTACGCAAACAGGCGCAACGAAGGAAGAAGCAATTGCTTTAGCGTTACAAAAGCTTGGCGTATCACGCAAACAAGTGGAAATTGAAGTTCTGCAAGAAGCAAAAAAAGGTTTTTTAGGATTTGGTGCTCGCCCTGCGGAAGTTCGAGTAACGATTATTGAAGAAGTAACAGAAGAAAAGGAAAAAGGGCAAGAAAAGTTAGCAGAAGATGGGACACCTGAAGAGGTAAAGGCAAGTATAGAACCACAATCAGAACAATCAAACGATGAAGAAGTTCAAGAAGAAGAACAACCAGATCCAATTGAAAGTGCTGTACAATACTTAACAAACATTGCAAAAGCGATGGATATTCATGACTTAAAAATTGAAACGGAAAAAGAAGGAAAAACGATTCTTTTCAAATTAGAGAGCGAAAAAGCAGCATTGATTATTGGAAAACGTGGTGCAAATTTAAATGCGTTGCAACAATTAACTCAACTAGTTGTAAATAAAACTGCAAAATCGTATGTCACAGTTAGGCTGGATGTTGAAAATTATCGTGAGCGTCGCCAACTAGCGTTGGAACAATTGGCAGAGAGAATGGCAGATAAAGCGATACGGACAGGAAAAAAAGTTGCATTGGAACCAATGCCATCATATGAAAGAAAAATTATTCATAATGCATTAGCAAATCGATTGGATGTTGAAACATATTCAGAAGGTGTAGAACCTAATCGTCATTTAGTAATTGAACCGGTTAAGTAAAATGAAAAACGATCTATCGAAAAGATAGATCGTTTTTTTAGTGCGCCTGGCATGGGTGTAATCTATAGGGTGTAAGTCCCGAACTGTGAAGGCAGAAGTAACAGTTAGCTTAACGCAAGGGTGTCCGTGGTGACGCGGAATCTGAAGGAAGCGAGCGGCAAACTTCCGGTCTGAGGAACACGAACTTCATATAAGGCTAGGTATCATTGGATGAGTTTGCTAAACAAAACAAAGTCCTTTCTGCCAAAGGTGGTACAGAGTAAATGAAGCAGATAGATGGAAGGAAAGATTACATTCTTACCCGGGGAGGTCTGGCGGATATGTGAAGTACGCTTCATAACCTACTTAGTGATAAGTAGCTGAACCGTCAGAAGTCAGCAGAGGTCATAGTATTAGTTGGTTTAGAACTACTAAGAAGGACCGAACAATTAAGAGAGAATAGCCCTTGGCATTCAGTGAGTCATGATGAACACAGAAAACGTAGTACCTCACTTGAGGAAGGAAGCGGTGAATCCCGTGGGAGACCTCTTGGAGGGTGGAGTGACCACTGGCATAAAGAGAACAGCTATTCACGGAAGTTATAAAGACTTGCGTCAATCATCTTAATTGAACCGCCGTATACGGAACCGTACGTACGGTGGTGTGAGAGGACGGGAGTTAATCGCTCCCTCCTACTCGATTTAGCATTCTGAGATGAATTCAGAAATATCCACATGTGGAAAAGTTCCTATACTTTCGATTTGTAATAATTTGTGTTAATCTATTTTGTTAGTGAGAAAGTTCGGTAAGTTATCCACATGTGGATAATAAAAGGAGTGAAATGAATGGAAACAGATACAATTGCTGCGATATCCACACCGATGGGAGAAGGAGCAATCGCCATCGTTCGTTTAAGTGGAGATCATGCAATACAAGTAGCGGATAAAATATTTAAATCACCAAATAATAAAAAATTACAAGACCAACCAACTCATACAATTCATTACGGCCATTTAATTGATCCTAAAACCGAAAAGATAGTGGAAGAGGTAATGGTGTCGGTGATGAAGGCACCAAAAACATTTACTCGTGAGGATGTAGTGGAAATCAACTGTCACGGGGGACTAGTATCTGTAAATCGAGTATTAAATCTTGTTTTAAGAAATGGTGCACGGCTTGCAGAACCAGGTGAATTTACAAAACGTGCTTTCTTAAATGGGCGAATTGATTTATCTCAAGCGGAAGCGGTAATGGATTTAATTCGGGCGAAAACGGATCGAGCTATGAATGTTGCCCTAAATCAAATGGACGGGAAATTGTCTAAGTTAATTAAAGACTTGCGTCAAGCTTTAATTGAAACTTTAGCTCATGTGGAAGTAAATATTGATTATCCAGAATATGATGACGTTGAAGAAATGACGGTTCCAGTCTTATTAGAAAAATGTACTTGGGTTCGTGAGGAAATAAAAAAATTGCTTCAAACATCGAGCCAAGGGAAAATTTTGCGTGAAGGTTTATCAACAGTGATATTAGGAAGACCAAATGTCGGGAAATCATCGTTATTAAATAGTTTAGTGCAAGAAAATAAAGCAATTGTTACAGACATAGCAGGTACAACACGTGATATTATAGAAGAGTATGTAAACATTCGGGGTGTTCCTTTACGTTTAGTGGACACAGCAGGTATTCGGGAAACGGAAGATATCGTTGAACGGATAGGGGTAGAAAGATCTCGCCAAGTATTAAAAGAGGCTGATTTAATATTGCTCGTGTTAAATGCAGCAGAACCATTATCAGAAGAAGATGTAAGATTATTTGAAACGATACAAAACATGAATTTTATTGTAGTTGTCAATAAAACGGATTTACCGCAGCAAATCGATTTAGAAAAAGTGAAGTCTCTAGCAAATGGTAGACGGATTGTGACCACTTCTTTATTAAAAGAAGAAGGTGTTGATGCATTAGAAGAGGCAATTGCAGATTTATTCTTTGAGGGCCAAATTGAATCAGATGATTTAACATATGTTTCGAATGCCCGCCATATTTCCGTATTGCAACAAGCTTTAGAAGCGATTGAAGATGCGATTGAATCTGCAAAAGCTGGAGTGCCAGTAGATATTGTTCAGATCGATGTAACTAGAACATGGGAATTACTAGGCGAAATCATAGGTGATACGGTACACGAGAGTCTCATTGATCAGTTATTCTCACAATTCTGTTTAGGAAAATAAATGAAACTTACTATAGAAGGGAAGATTTTTTCGGCATGACAAATTATGAAGCAGGAATGTATGATGTCATTGTAGTCGGTGCAGGTCATGCTGGCGTTGAAGCAGCACATGCCGCTGCAAAAATGGGGGCAAAAACCCTCATGTTGACAATTAGTTTGGAAAATATTGCATTTATGCCATGTAATCCATCCATTGGAGGTCCTGCAAAGGGGATTGTTGTTCGTGAAATTGATGCACTTGGGGGATTAATGGCAAAAGTTATTGATAAAACCCACATTCAAATGAGGATGTTAAATACAGGGAAAGGCCCAGCTGTTCGTGCATTACGTGCACAAGCTGATAAAGTGTTATATCAACGGGAAATGAAACGAATTTTGGAGCAACAAGAAAATCTCCATATTCAGCAAGCGTTGGTAGAAGAATTAATAATTGAAGATGGAGAAGTAAAAGGTGTCATCACAAAAACCGGTGGAGTTTTCCGCGGAAAAGCAGTAATTTTAACAACTGGAACGTATTTGCGCGGTGAAATTATCATTGGTGATATCAAATATTCGAGCGGCCCTAACAACTCACAGCCGTCCATTACATTAGCGGACCAACTAAAAGATTTAGGTTTTGAAATTGTTCGTTTTAAAACTGGAACACCTCCTCGGTTGAATGGAAAAACTGTTGATTACAGCAAAATGGAAATTCAACCAGGGGATGATGTACCTCGAGCATTCAGTTATGAAACGACAGAATTTATTATGGATCAAATTCCTTGCTGGTTAACTTATACTTCCTTAGAAACCCATGAAATTATCAATGGAAATTTAGATAAGGCTCCAATGTTTACAGGATTAATTACAGGTCCTGGCCCAAGATATTGTCCTTCCATTGAGACAAAGGTTGTTCGTTTCAATGATAAACCTCGCCATCAAATATTTATAGAACCAGAAGGACGAGAAACGGATGAGGTGTACGTGCAAGGGTTATCTACGAGCATGCCGGAAGATATTCAGCTAAAAATGATTGCTTCAATCCCTGGCTTAGAAAATGCTCAAATGATGCGACCTGGTTATGCAATTGAGTATGATGCCATTGTTCCGACTCAATTATGGCCAACCCTTGAAACAAAACGTATTAGAAATCTATACACTGCTGGACAAATCAATGGCACAAGCGGGTATGAAGAAGCGGCAGCACAAGGAATCATGGCAGGAATCAATGCGGCTGCTAAAATTTTTGGAAAAGAAGAACTCATATTAAAACGTTCTGAAGCATATATTGGCGTCTTAATTGATGATTTAGTAACGAAGGGAACTAATGAACCTTATCGTCTACTTACATCCCGTGCCGAATATCGCCTACTACTTCGCCATGATAACGCAGATTTACGTTTGACAGATATCGGATATAAAGTAGGTTTAATTTCAGAAGAACGTTATAATAAATTCTTGAAAAAGAAAGAACAAGTTGAAAATGAAATAGCGAGACTTCGCGAAGTAATCATTAAACCAAACGAAAAAACGCAAGAAGTAGTTCGTTCAGTTGGTGGAGCAGAACTTAAAGATGGGATACGTGCAATCGACTTACTGAAACGACCTGAAATGCGTTATGACTTAGTTGCATCCTTAACACCACCAGAAGAAAACTTAAGTGAAGAAGTAAAAGAACAAGTGGAAATTCAAGTTAAATATGAAGGTTACATTCAAAAAGCATTGCAACAAGTAGAGCGACTTCATAAGTTAGAAAGCAAAAAGATACCAGAAAATATCGATTATGATGATGTACCAAACCTAGCTTC
Source organism: Ureibacillus sp. FSL K6-0786 (assembly GCF_037965165.1). Taxonomy (GTDB): domain Bacteria; phylum Bacillota; class Bacilli; order Bacillales_A; family Planococcaceae; genus Ureibacillus; species Ureibacillus thermosphaericus. The sequence continues at coordinate 1,460,998 of NZ_CP150191.1, forward strand.
CGAAGCACGTGAAAAGTTAAAAGAAGTACGTCCATTAACAATTGCTCAAGCTTCGCGAATTTCCGGGGTAAACCCTGCGGATATATCAATCTTGCTTGTATACATTGAACAAGGAAAAATTGCGAAAATCAGTAGCAATTCTTAAAAAAAGGAGCGTTCGAGCAACATTGATCTCGAACGCTTATTTCTTATATCAAACTATATATAAACTCTATGTAAAGGAGTAGAAAATGAACGAACAACTTTTTATTCAAAGCTTAAAAGATAAAGGGATTGAACTGAACGAGACGCAAATAGAACAATTTCGGAAATATTTTGAAATTCTCGTTGAATGGAATGAAAAAATGAATTTAACAGCCATTACCGATTTAGAAGGCGTATATTTAAAACATTTTTACGATTCAATCAGTGCAGCCTTTTACTTTGATTTTTCAAAAGTTGAAACTCTTTGTGATGTTGGCGCAGGTGCAGGGTTTCCAAGCATTCCGTTAAAAATTTGTTTTCCACACTTAAAAATTACAATTGTTGATTCGTTAAATAAACGTATTACATTTTTAAATCATTTAAGTGAACAATTAAATTTGACCCACTGCCATTTTGTTCACGCAAGAGCAGAAGACTTTGGTCAAAATTCAGCATATCGTGAACAATTTGATGTCGTTATGGCAAGGGCTGTTGCACGATTAAATGTGTTAGCGGAACTTTGCATTCCTTTAGTTAAAATAGAGGGTAATTTTATTGCATTAAAAGCCGCAGCTGCCCATGAAGAATATAAAGAAGCAAAAAAGGCCATTCAGGTTTTAGGTGGAGCTTTAAAAGAACAATTTGATTACCATTTGCCTATAGAAAATAGTGAACGAACAATTTTTGTCATTGAGAAAACAAAAAAGACGTCCAAAAAATATCCTAGAAAACCTGGGGTACCAAATAAAACACCAATTAAATAATCAATATGCGCTCAATCAAATTTGAGCGCATTATTCTTTACTATTTGCAAAACAATTCCGTTGTTACAACTTTTTCATGTATAATAAAAAATTGTAACAATCCATTTATTAAGATTATCAGTATACAATTCATTCAAAATGAAATCACTTCTATCTAAAAACAGTCAGGAGTTCCACGTGAAACTCAAATAGAAATATGCTTTTGATAATAGAATTATATTATAATTATGACAATTTCATAGATTTTACTTCTATAAGACTCTGTACATTTCATATAGAATATTAAATAATAAAATATAGTGCAGATAGTTTCCAAAAGGTGGTGCCATTGAATGAAAAGTCCTTTTTCACGATTTTTTGGGGGCGGGGAAAAACTTGTTTCTGAAAAAAAAAGTGAAATAGAAACGGAAGAAAAAGAGAGAAAACACTCAGAAGAAGTGATAAAAATTCCAATTGATCAAATCGTACCGAACCGATATCAGCCACGCACAATTTTCGATGAAGAAAAAATTGAAGAATTATCTAGAACGATTCATACTCATGGTGTCATACAACCGATTGTTGTTCGTCGTTTAGAAGATAACCGTTATGAAATTATTGCAGGGGAAAGACGTTATCGGGCGATTAAAAAATTAAATTGGACGGAAGTACCTGCAATTGTACGGAATTTAAATGATAAAGAGACAGCTTCAATTGCGTTAATAGAGAACTTGCAGCGTGAAGAGTTGACAGCCATCGAAGAAGCATTAGCTTACCAACAACTAATTGAGCTGCATCATTTAACACAAGAAGCACTCGCTCAGCGCCTTGGAAAAGGTCAGTCCACCGTTGCTAATAAATTAAGATTGTTAAAACTTCCAAAATATGTGCAAGATGCAATTTTAAAACGTGAAATTACTGAGCGTCATGCACGAGCATTAATCAGTGTAAAAGACGAAGAATTACAAATAAAATTAGTCGAATTGATAAAAGAAAATGACTGGAACGTCCGTCAGCTTGAAGAATATATTCAACAACTAACAAAACCTGTTGAAACGGAAGAAGAGAAAAAAACAAAACCAAAACGCAAGGCTATTAGTAAAGATATTCGCATCGCTTTAAATACAATTAAGCAATCCTTATCAATGGTATCAAAAAGCGGAATTAATATAAAAACGGAAGAAGAAGATACGGAAGATTACTATCAAATCACAGTAAAAATACCAAAGAAAAAGTCTTAAATTGTTTCACGTGAAACTAGTGGTCGTCTCTGCCACGTACAGAGACGACCGCTTTTTCTATATTATTTTTTCAAGAAATTTGGTTTATGGAATACAACTATATTATAAATTTGATAGAATGAAAGAAGTAAATATAAATTCTATTTGACTAAAAAATTACGCTTTTAACTATTCGAAAAGATGAAAGCAGGTGCACAAAATTGGGAAGAATTTTAGCAATCGCCAACCAAAAGGGCGGTGTCGGAAAAACTACTACATCTGTAAATTTGAGCGCTTGCCTTGCTTATTTAGGAAAAAAAGTATTGCTAATTGACATCGATCCCCAAGGAAATGCCACTAGTGGAGTTGGCATAAATAAAGGAGAAACATCTAGCTGTATTTACGACGTGATTATTGATGATGAAGATGTAAAAAACGTTATTCAACAAACAAAAGTAGAAAATTTGTATGTCATACCAGCTACTATTTCATTAGCAGGTGCTGAAATTGAATTAGTTTCTACAATCTCACGGGAAGTGCGTTTAAAGCATGCATTGGAAGAGGTTAAAGATGATTATGACTTCATCATTATTGACTGCCCACCATCATTAGGACTGTTAACAATCAATGCTTTAACTGCATCGGATGCAGTCATTATTCCTGTTCAATGTGAATATTACGCGTTAGAGGGGCTTAGTCAGCTATTATCAACAGTGAGATTGGTACAAAAACATTTAAATCCAACTTTATCAATTGATGGTGTACTTTTAACGATGTTAGATGCTCGTACAAATCTGGGGATTCAAGTGATTGAGGAAGTAAAAAAATATTTTCAAGATAAAGTCTACAAAACAATTATTCCTCGAAATGTACGTTTAAGTGAAGCACCCAGCTTTGGAGAACCAATTATCATCTATGATCCGAAATCACGAGGCGCTGAAGTGTATTTAGAGTTAGCAAGGGAAGTGGTAAAAAATGGCTAGAGGTTTAGGGAAAGGGATTGGTGCTCTATTTCCTACAGAAACATTAGAGTCCATTCAAGAAACTATTCAGAATGAAGAACATGTAGAAAAAATTCCGTTGCAAAAACTTGTCGCAAATCCTTTTCAACCACGGAAGAAGTTTGATGATGAAACAATTGAGGAATTAGCTCAATCCATTCGAGAACATGGTATTATTCAACCAATCGTTGTCAGAAAGAAAGGAAAAAAATACGAAATAGTCGTGGGAGAACGTCGTTATCGCGCGGCTAAATTGGCGAAGTTAGAGGAAATTCCGGCAATAATTAAAGAAATGACAGAAGAACAAATGATGGAACTTGCTATCCTAGAAAATTTACAAAGAGAAGATTTAACTCCAATTGAAGAAGCTGAAGCATATCAAAATTTAATTGAAAAATTAAATTTCACTCAAGATGATTTAGCAAAACGATTGGGGAAAAGCCGTCCGCATATCACGAATATGATTCGATTACTTCAATTACCAGAAGAAGTTCGGCAAATGGTAAATGATGGAGCCCTTTCAATGGGTCATGGAAGAGCATTACTTGGATTAAAAAATAAAAGAAAAATAATAGAAGTAGCAAAAAAAGTAGTGAATCAATCATTAAATGTACGTCAATTAGAAGCATTAATTAAACAACTAAACGAAAATGTTTCACGTGAAACGAAAAAGTCAACAAATAAGGATATTTTTGTTCAAGCAACTGAATCACAATTAAGGGAATTCTTTGGTACAAATGTTCAAATAAAGAAAACAAAAAATAAAGGGAAAATTGAAATTGAATTTTATTCTGAAGATGATTTGGAGCGTATATTAGAAATATTAAATTTAGAACATGATGAGGTATAAAAAGGGCGCCAATTAAGGCGCTCTATTTTTGAAAACAAAGAAAGAGGATAACAACTTATGGTATTATTCGGAACAATTATCAATGCATTATTGATTATCATCGGTTCAATCATTGGACGCTTCTTGAAGAATTTACCAGAAAAAATGAAAAATACCGTACTTTCAATTATTGGACTTGCAGTTGCATTGTTAGGTATTCAAATGGGATTAAAAACGAATAATTTTGTTATTTTGATTGTTAGCTTAGTAGTTGGGGCGATTATAGGTGAGTGGATTGATTTAGATTCATTATTTAATCGTTTTGGAAAATGGGTCGAATCAAAAATAAAAAGCAAAGATTCAAATAGTAATATTGCTGAAGGTTTTATTACAGCGTCCCTTATTTTTGTTATTGGTTCAATGGGAATTATCGGTGCGTTAGACAGCGGGTTAAGAAATGATCATGCTGTTCTTATTACAAAAGGAATTATAGACGGCTTTACCTCCATTATTTTGACATCTACGTTAGGTATAGGTGTATTATTATCAGCATTTCCCGTATTGATTTATCAAGGTATGATTGCTATATTTTCAGGACTGATTAGCAAATATATACCTGAAGAAGCAATGAATCTCTTTATCCAAGAAATGACAGCAACTGGCGGCGTTATGATATTAGCAATTGGTTTAAATATTGCAGGATTAACTAAAATTCGTGTAGCCAATTTGCTGCCAGGAATTGTTGTTGTGCTTGGAATAATTGTAATCATGTTTCCTTTTCAATAAATGACGTTGATATGCAAGCAAAAGTGCACGGGCAATTTTATTGCTCATCGAATAAGTTACATGAAGTCGAGTGTTTTGCAAAACAAGCATTTCCATAAATCCTCCTACATTGACAACTCCTTTGATGGAAATATCGCCGATGGGTGGCAGCTCTTTATTCACTGCTTTTCCAGGCAGTAAAGGTCCGTTTTGAACAATAATTTGACCAATACTTTTTTCTCTTCCAAGACATGCATCAATAGCTACAACGAAAGGGAAATTGGACATTTGTTGTAATTCTTCAACAGTAAGTGCTAAATTGATAGCATGAAGAGGATCTTCTAGCGTTCCAATGATTCGAAAAGGAAACTGATAGTTGGATAATAAACTTCCGGTTAAAGGACCTAAAGCATCTCCCGTAGAACGGTCTGTACCGATGCAACAAAAAACAAGATTGTTATGTTCAAAGGGAATATATTGTAAAAATAATTCGCTTAAACGCCATATTGCACCTGTTTCTTCATGATGAACGGACATTTTAAATGGTTCTTGAGAAATATTTTGCATGTGATTCCCACTTTCTTTTATGATTTTAGAATAGAATGTCTATAATTATTTTTTAGAATTATATCCATTTCTTTACTTTTCTATACTAGAGGTGGAAAAATGGCGATTCATGTTGTGGAAAAAGAAACGAAAGAGATTATCAATATATCGGAGAAGATATGGGAGTATTTTTCAAGTGAGGATCTTTGGAATTTTATTGTTGGAGCTTCCATTAAAATCATTGCAATTTTCTTACTTTCTTATCTTATTGTATTTATTGGGAAGCGAATTATTGCTCGTATCTTTAAACTAAGAATGCAATCTCCGTTAAAATATTCAGAAAGAAGGCAACAAACACTATTAAAATTGTCGCAAAGTGTATTATCATACGTCGTATACTTTTCGGCGATTATTGGAGCACTTTCTTCCTTAAATATTAATGTTGCAGGGTTACTTGCTGGAGCAGGTATTGCAGGCCTTGCAATTGGATTTGGTGCACAAAATTTAGTGAAAGACGTCATTACGGGTTTTTTCATCATTTTCGAAGATCAGTTTGGTGTTGGAGATTATGTTCGAATTAATACATCAAGTGCAGCAGAAGGTACAGTAACTGAAATAGGATTAAGAACGACCAAAATTGTTGGGACAACTGGAGAAGTATATATTGTTCCGAATGGGCAAATTACCGAAGTAGTAAACTTTTCACTAAATAACTCAAAAGCAGTCATAGATATGCAAGTTGGAATTGAAGCGGATATTGAAAAAATTGAAAATGTAATGACGGAATATTTAAAAACATTGCCGAAACAATATGAGGAGCTTGTCGATGTACCTAAGTTTGTCGGAGTTCAAAATGTTACTGGTACTGAAATAACAATTCGAATTGTTGCAGAAACAAAACCTCAACAGCATTATGGAATTGCAAGAATCATTCGAAGGGATGTCAAAAAGATTTTAGAGAAAAATGGTATACCAATGGCTTATCCAAAAATGATGATATATGATTCTAGTAAAGCAATGTCTAGGGGAGATGAGAATTGATGGAGACAAAAACATTTAAATTGAATGACATTGTGGAAATGAAAAAGCAACATCCATGTGGTACGAATGCTTGGAAAATTATTCGAATGGGCGCTGATATTCGAATTAAGTGTCAAGGATGTGGACATAGTGTCATGCTACCTCGCAGGGAATTTACGAAAAAAATGAAAAAAGTTATACAAGAAGCGGAAGAATAAAGGTTATGTAATCCCCACACAGTACTTTGCAATGTGGGGATTTTTTGTTGTTCATATAAAAATAAATGGAAAATAGACTTTTTATGTGGAAATCCATATAATTAACACTAGTGCAAAAACTAATTGTTATGTTTCACATAAGAAAGGTAGTGAGTCAATGTCACTAACAGCTGGAATCGTAGGTCTTCCAAACGTAGGAAAGTCGACACTATTTAATGCAATCACAAAAGCAGGTGCCCTTGCTGCTAACTATCCATTTGCAACGATTGATCCAAACGTAGGCGTTGTAGACGTTCCAGATCCTCGATTAGAAAAATTAACAGAGCTTGTAAAACCTCAAAAGAAAGTTCCAACATCATTTGAATTCACGGATATCGCTGGAATCGTAAAAGGCGCATCAAAAGGAGAAGGTTTAGGGAATAAGTTCCTCTCTCATATTCGAGAAGTCGATGCGATTTGCCAAGTGGTTCGTTGCTTTGATGATGAAAACATCACACACGTTGCAGGTAAAGTTGATCCAATAGCAGATATTGAGGTCATCAATTTAGAGTTGATTTTAGCTGATTTAGAATCAGTAGATAAACGTCTTCAAAGAGTAAGCAAAATAGCAAAGCAAAAAGATAAAGATGCAATGATTGAAGAGCCAATTTTAATCAAAATTAAAGAAGCTCTTGAAAATGAGAAACCTGCTCGTTCTGTTGAATTAACGGAAGATGAGAAAAAAGTAATCAAAGGATTAAATTTATTAACATTAAAGCCGATGCTTTATGTGGCAAACGTTTCGGAAGATGAAGTGGCAAATGCAGATGAAAATGAGTATGTAAAACAAGTTCGTGCATATGCAGAAAAAGAAGGCTCAAAGGTTATTACAGTATGTGCGAAAATTGAAGAAGAAATTGCGCAGCTTGATGAAGAGGAAAAGAAAATGTTCCTTGAAGAATTGGGCATTAAAGAGTCCGGATTGGACCAACTAATTCGTGCTGCATATGATTTGCTTGGCCTTGCTACTTACTTTACAGCAGGAGAAAAAGAAGTGCGTGCTTGGACATTCAAAAAAGGGATGAAAGCTCCAGAATGTGCAGGTATTATTCACTCTGACTTTGAAAGAGGCTTCATTCGAGCTGAAACAGTTTCCTTTGAAGATTTATTAGCGGCTGGCTCTATGCAACAAGCAAAAGAACAAGGGAAAGTTCGTTTAGAAGGTAAAGACTATGTCGTACAAGACGGCGACATTATGTTATTCCGATTCAACGTATAATCAGGCATAATAAAAAGAGTGGAATTTACGCCAAGATGTTTTATATATCTTTACGTAAATTCCACTTTTTCTTTTTATTGATATACATACAATTTTGGTAATTGGGGGTCATCTTTTACAAGCGTATGATTAGGAAATTTGCGGAGTTCTTTATACATATAAAAATCCCCGACAGCCCCTGCAATTAAAAAAGCACCTAATAAAACTATTAATTGATTATCGAAAATAAATCCAATTATTGTTGGCAGGACTCCTGTTGTCCAAAAGGGGAGCATTAGCGCTTTTTTCATTGCATGATTTGGTAATGGTTTTGACGTTGTTGCATAAGCAACTCCTAGCTTCACATTTATACCGTAATTCAGCTGACTCCACTTCACTTTTCCAAAAATCATAAACCCAATTAAATGAAACAATTCATGCAAAATAATCAGTGCACAATAGCCTACAATAAATAATAGAAAATTCCATAGCGTAATGGCCATTTCAAATTGAAACTGTCGATGGATGATCGTATTGAATGCTAAAAAAAGAATGCACAAAAGAAGGGTCATCCAAAAATTCAACTTTGCAATTTTTTTCATATCTAATTCAATAATCAGTGGATCTTTCTCTTCCAACAAAATTATTCAACCCCTTTTTCCCATTATATCGAAATAACAGATTTTAGAAAATCTTATACTCCCCATTGAATGCTAGTTGCGATTGATAAAAGTATATGTTACAATTCAAAGATGTGAGTAATAGAAATTTACTCCTTGCTCCCTTGAAATAAAGGAGAGCCAAAGTCCATAAGGAGGTGCAAAAAGCGATGAGAAAATATGAATTAATGTATATTATTCGTCCAAACATTGAAGAAGAAGAGAAAAAAGCTTTAGTTCAACGCTTTGATGACATTCTTTCTTCAAATGGTGCGGAAATCATCGAGTCAAAAGAATGGGGCAAACGCCGTCTTGCTTATGAAATCAAAGACTATCGCGAAGGTATTTACCACATCGTGAAAGTTAATGCTCCAGCTAAAGCAATCGATGAATACAATCGTTTAGCAAACATTAACGAAGACATTATTCGTCATATCGCTGTTCGTGAAGAAGAATAATCTTATTGAACATTAATGCTGAAGAGGAGGTTGTCAAATTGATCAATCGTGTCGTATTAGTAGGTAGGCTAACAAAAGACCCTGAACTACGATACACGCCAAATGGAGTACCGGTAACTCGATTTACAGTTGCTGTAAATCGAACGTTTACGAACCAACAAGGTGAAAGAGAAGCGGATTTCATTAGCTGTGTAGCATGGAGAAAACAAGCTGAAAACCTCGCAAATTACATGAGAAAAGGAAGTCTCGTCGGTATTGATGGACGCATCCAAACTAGTAGTTTCGAGGGTCAAGATGGCAAACGTGTTTACATGACAGAAGTCGTAGCAGATTCCGTGCAATTTTTAGAACCAAGAAGTGCACAGGGTCAACAGCCATATGGGGGACAACCTTCGTACGGTGCAAGTCAACCTCCATACGGTGGCACGCAAGATCCATTTGGTGTACCATTCCCAAGTCAACCTCCTCAAAATCAGCCGAATTATACACGTGTAGATGAAGACCCATTTGCATCAAGCAAAGGTCCAATTGAAGTTTCGGAAGACGATTTACCGTTCTAAGGTATTCGGATAACGGAGAAATAATAAAAAAAGGAGGGAAAATCGATGGCACAACGTCGCGGAGGTCGCAAACGTCGCAAAGTTTGCTACTTTACTTCAAATAACATTACACACATCGACTACAAAGATGTAGATTTACTAAAAAAATTCATTTCTGAACGCGGAAAAATTCTTCCACGTCGCGTAACTGGAACAAGTGCAAAATATCAACGCAAATTAACTACAGCAATCAAACGCGCTCGTATTATGGCACTTCTTCCATTCGTAGCGGAAGATAAATAATGAATGTTATAAAAAGCAGCAAAGGCAAAATTTAGCCTTTGTTGCTTTTTTTACATTTAGCAATAATTTAAAATGTACTCTGGAAAGAGAGAATAAGCGATATTCTTCCCTAATTTGAAATAGTAAACAAAATGTACAGCAAAACATCATTGCATGGGAAATAAGCCATCAAATTATATAAAGAGTCTCAACAAGATTAAGGCGTTAAAAAAGCTTGATAACGATGAAGCTGAACAAAGTAATTCTACTTGTTACCAACGATGAATTTATGCACGATAAAAATCATTCAGGAAGACTTTACTACTAGTTTTGCGGTGAATTTATTTATTTTTTAACTTTTAATAAAAGTAAAAATTCATCACATCAAACATAATTATCTAATCTTTTAGGTTAGATGATTATGTTTTTTCTTTAGACATTCTTTTATCGTTTTGCTTTATCGTATTTTTGTCCTACTTTATAAAAAATGGTACAATATACGAATGTAAAGAATTATTGAATTGTAATAAAGGAAGGTTTCTCATGCCGAACAATCAAACACAAAGGCTTACACATGGCGCAATGATGATTGCAATATTTGCTATTCTCATTGCAATTGCATATTATGTACCAATAATCAGCTTAGTGGCGACATTATTTGCCCCACTACCTATTGCTTGGTTTAGCGCAAAGTATGACCGATCATCTTCCATTATTTTAGGAGTTATTGGGTGTATTATTACCTTTTTCTTTGGAGGATTGTTAATTTTACCATTTTCCATGATTTTTGCGGTATGCGGTGTCGTGATGGGAGATGCACTGCGCACGAATAAAAGTAAAGCTTACTTATTCATGGCAACTGGTATTTCAGTGTTAATTACTTTTGCAATTCAATATTTAATTTCTATTAAACTGTTTGAAACAGATTTTATTAAGGAATCTTTCCAACTGATGCGGGAAAGTTATATGGCTTCTTTTGAATTCGCTGAAAGTTTAACTGGCGAACAGCCAATGACTGAAGAAGCGTTCAATCTAATGTTTCAACATATAGAGATAGCCATTCCTGCATCCGTTACATTAGCTGCATTCTTCCTATCGTTTCTTTTAATTACAGTAAATCTGCCAATCCTAAAACGATTAGGTATTACTGTTCCAAAATTTCAAGCTTTTAAAGATTTACGCTTACCTCGTACCATTTTATGGATTTATTTAATCGTCTTAACGATTCAATTGTTTGTACGCCCTGAATTAGGAACATCACTATATGTAATCACATTTAATTTTTCATTAGTCTTATGGGTGTTGTTAACAATTCAAGGAATTTCTTTCCTGCACTTTGTGTTGGATGCTTATCGAGCGCCTAAATTTTTAAAGGGATTAGCGACAATTTTTGCAATTCCTTTGTATAACTTTGTGATGCTCTTAGGAATTTTAGATTTAGGTTTCGATATTCGCTCATTTGTGACAGGAAAGATTCGAAAGTAAGGGGCTGATCTCATGGATACTTACAGGAAGCGGAGGATACTTTACCCGCTTTTACATTTGGCGGTTTTCGGATTAGTGGGGATTGTTGGATTGTTTTTATTGAATATATGGGTTGGAGCAGCTTTCGCGTTACTTGTTACATTAATTATATTTTATGATTGGAAAACAGAAAGAATTGCTTATTTTGCAATAGAAAAATATATAGAATCTTTGGCGTTTCGAATGAAAAAAGTTGGGCAGGAAGTTCTTTTAGAAATGCCGATTGGTATTGTATTAATCAATGATAAATTTGAAATTGAATGGGCTAATCCCTACATGACGAGGCTTTTGGATATCCCAACTTTAACAGGTCAGGATTTGTTCCTTTTATCGGATGAATTACAAAAAATAAGAAAATCTGATGAAAAAAATGATAGCATCGTAACCATTCGAGATAGGAAATTTAAAGTCATTTATAAACAAGAAGAAAAACTATTATATTTTCTCGATGTAACTGAACAAGTAAAAATTGAAAAGCAATATTATGATGATCGAACAGTCATTGCTATTCTTTTCATCGATAATTATGATGATATTACGCAAGGGATGGATGACCAAACAAAAAGCATGACGAATTCAACCGTTACATCCATCATCAATGATTGGGCAGAGGAATATGACATTTATATTAAAAGAATTGATACGGATCGATTTTTAGCGATATTAAATGAATCAACTTTAAATGAATTGGAAAAGAAGAAATTCTCTATTCTAGACGATATTCGAGAAAAGACGGCCAAGAAAAATTTATCACTTACATTGAGTATCGGAATAGGTACTGGTTCGCCATCCTTAATTGAACTAGGTGAATTAGCTCAATCAAGTTTAGATTTAGTATTAGGGCGCGGCGGAGACCAGGTGGCTATTAAACAATCGAATGGAAAAATTAAATTTTATGGTGGAAAAACAAATCCAGTCGAAAAACGTACGAGAGTCCGAGCACGCGTGATTTCCCATGCTTTAAAAGATTTAATTCAAGATAGCGATCTCGTTTTTATTATGGGGCATAAAAATCCCGATATGGATTCAATTGGAGCAGGGATTGGCGTTCGGAAAATGGCTCATATGAATAAAGTGGATAGCTACATCGTATTAGATTTTGATGAATTAAACGGCAGTGTTGAACGACTAATAGATGAAATTAAACAACATTCCGATTTAAAGGAATATTTTATTTCACCAGAAGAAGCTTTAAGCATCATGTCTGAAAAATCATTATTAGTCGTTGTGGATACTCATCGCCCGAGCCTCGTAGTAGATGAAACATTGTTAAAACGTTTCGAGAAAATTGTTGTAATTGATCATCATCGACGAGGGGAAGAGTTTATTAACAATTCAACACTTGTTTATATGGAACCGTACGCTTCCTCGACTTCAGAACTCGTAACGGAACTTTTAGAATATCAGCCCGATAATGAAAAACTTTCGAAACTTGAAGCAACAGCTTTGCTCGCTGGAATCATTGTCGATACAAAAAGCTTTACGCTAAGAACAGGTGCTAGAACCTTTGAAGCAGCATCCTATTTAAGAACTTACGGGGCGGATACGGTGCTTGTGCAACGATTATTAAAAGAAGATATTCATACGTTTATTGAGCGTTCAAAAATCATACAAAATGTTCGATTTACCTATCCAGGAATTGCGGTTGCGCATGCAGAAGAAGAAAAAGAGTACGATTCTGTTTTAATTGCCCAAACGGCAGATATTTTGCTTTCAATGAAAGACGTAAATGCTTCTTTTGTCATCGCCCGCAGACAAGATGGCTTAATGGGTATCAGTGCCCGTTCATTAGGAGAAATCAATGTACAATTGATAATGGAGAAACTGGGAGGCGGTGGCCACTTAACAAATGCGGCTTGCCAACTTGAAGTCGATACAATAGAAGAAGCTTTAGAATTATTACAAAATGCTATTATTGAAACGTTAGAAGGGAGCATGGAAGAATGAAAGTTGTATTTTTAAAAGATGTAAAAGGTCAAGGGAAAAAAGGCGAAGTGAAAAATGTTGCTGATGGTTATGCACAAAATTTCTTAATTAAAAAAGGCTTAGCTGTAGAAGCTACAAAAGAAGCATTAAGTCGTCTTGAAGGACAAAAGAAACATGAAGCGAAACTTGCAGCACAGGAACTTCAAGCTGCAAAAGAGTTAAAAGAAAAATTAGAAAATATTACGTTAGAAATTAAAGCAAAAGCAGGAGAAGGCGGACGTCTATTCGGTTCTGTATCAACAAAACAAATTTCAGAAAGCTTACAAAAAAATTATGGAATTAAAGTGGATAAAAGAAAAATGGAATGCAATGAAGGTATTCGTTCATTAGGTGTCACAAACGTTCCAGTGAAATTACATCCGGAAGTAAAAGCGACTTTAAAAGTCCATGTAAAGGAAGAATAAGGAGCGAAATAAAATGAGTGATCTAATCGATCGCGTTCCACCGCATAACCATGAAGCTGAGCAATCAGTTCTTGGTGCGATATTTCTTGATCCGCAAGCATTAATTACTGCATCGGAAATTTTAGTTCCGGAAGATTTTTATCGCATTGCCCATCAAAAAATATTCCAAACGATGCTTGATTTGAGTGACAAAGGGAATGCGATTGATGTTGTTACTGTTACAGAAGAGTTATCTGTAAGAAAAGAACTCGAAGATGTAGGCGGTCTATCCTACTTGATGGAATTAGCAAATGCCGTACCTACAGCAGCTAATGTTAGTTACTATGCAAAAATAGTAGAAGAAAAGTCCATTTTAAGAAGATTAATACGCACGGCAACAAAAATCGTTGAAGACAGCTATATACGGGAAGATGAAGTAGAGGAATTATTATCCGAAGCTGAAAGAAAGATGATGGAAGTAGCCAATCGAAAAAACGCTGGCGACTTCAAACATGTGAAAGACGTTCTTGTTCAAACTTACGATAATATTGAGCAACTTCAAAATCGAACAGGAGACGTTACCGGAATTCCGACGGGCTTTACGGATTTAGACCGCATGACAGCGGGTTTTCAACGAAATGATTTAATCATTGTAGCCGCCCGTCCATCTGTAGGGAAAACAGCTTTTGCGTTAAACATTGCGCAAAATGTGGCGGTCAAAGCTCGGGAAAATGTTGCGATCTTCTCGCTCGAAATGGGTGCTGAACAATTAGTCATGCGTATGCTCTGTGCAGAAGGAAATATTGACGCTCAAGTTTTAAGAACAGGGGCGCTTACTGCTGAAGATTGGAGCAAGTTAACAATCGCAATGGGTACCCTTTCTAATGCGGGGATCTATATTGATGATACGCCGGGCTTGCGCGTTAATGAAATTCGAGCGAAGTGCCGTCGACTTGCCCAAGAAAAGGGATTAGGGATGATTTTAATTGACTACCTACAATTAATCCAAGGAAGCGGCAGACGCGGGGAGAACCGTCAACAAGAAGTTTCTGAAATATCTCGCTCATTAAAAGCATTAGCTCGTGAATTACACGTGCCGGTTATTGCGTTATCTCAGCTATCCCGCGGGGTAGAGCAACGTCAAGATAAGCGTCCGATGATGAGTGATATTCGTGAATCTGGAAGTATTGAGCAAGATGCGGATATCGTAGCTTTCCTATATCGTGACGATTATTATGATAAAGAAACAGAGAACAAAAACATGATTGAAATTATTATTGCAAAGCAACGGAACGGTCCAACGGGAACTGTGACCCTTGCGTTTAAAAAAGAGTTTAATAAATTTTTGAATATTGATTGGTCTCAACGACAAGAACCAATGCATGCATAACACGAAGAGAAAAGTAACATAATAAAATAAACTTTGAAGAACACGAACAATTGTACATAAAAAATATTTATTTGTTCGTGTTTTTTTGTTTGATGCATTGACGAATGCTCTATTTCACTGTACAATTAATCTGTTTGATAAAGGACGCATAGTGCGCGGAGGTGCAGAAATGACTTCAGTTGTTGTTGTTGGAACTCAATGGGGAGACGAAGGAAAAGGGAAAATTACGGATTTCCTTTCTAAAAAAGCGGATGTGATCGCTCGTTTTTCAGGCGGTGACAATGCTGGACATACAATTAAAATTGGTGAAGAAACATACAAATTACATTTAATTCCATCTGGGATTTTCTATAAAGAGAAAACATCTGTGATGGGGAATGGTATGGTAATCAACCCAAAATCATTAGTAAATGAGCTAAAAGGTTTACAAGCTCGTGGCATTGATACATCTAATTTACGTATTTCAAATCGTGCTCATGTCATTCTCCCATATCACATTTATCAAGATAAAGTAGAAGAAGAAGCTCGTGGCGACAAAAAAATCGGAACAACATGCAAGGGAATTGGCCCATGCTACCAAGATAAAATTGCTCGTATGGGAATCCGCATTGCAGATTTACTAGATCGAGAAATATTTGAACAAAAATTGCGCGAGAACTTAGAAAAGAAAAACCGTTTATTTGAGAAATATTATGAAGTAGAAGGTTTAAAATTCGAGGATATCTTTGAAGAGTATTATGGCTACGGTCAAGAAATTGCTCAATATGTAACAGATACTTCAAAGGTATTAAATGATATTTTAGATGAGGGCGGACGTGTATTATTTGAAGGTGCTCAAGGCGTTATGTTAGATGTTGACCACGGAACATATCCGTTTGTTACATCTTCCAACCCTGTGGCTGGTGGTGTGACGACAGGTACAGGAATTGGTCCTTCTCACGTTACGAGAGTAGTGGGCGTTTCAAAAGCATATACTTCTCGTGTAGGCGACGGTCCATTCCCAACGGAATTGTTTGATGAAGTTGGCCATCAAATTCGTGAAGTAGGTCGAGAATACGGTACAACGACTGGTCGTCCTCGCCGTGTAGGTTGGTTTGACGCAGTAGTGGTACGCCATTCTCGTCGCGTTTCTGGTATTACAGATTTAGCTTTAAACTCAATCGATGTATTAACTGGCTTAGAAACAGTAAAAATTTGTACGGCTTATAAATATAAAGATCAAATTATTACGGAGTATCCTGCAAGTTTACATGTATTAGAAGAATGTGAACCTGTATATGAAGAACTTCCTGGTTGGACAGAAGATATTACAGGTGTACGTTCCTTCGATGAACTGCCAAAAAATGCTCAAAATTACGTCAATCGTATTGTTGAATTAACAGGTATTCCTTTAATGACATTCTCCGTAGGCCCAGCCCGGGAACAAACAAATGTAGTGAATGATGTTTGGGAATAAGGATATTCAACAATAAAAACATAGTTTATTTAGAAACGATATTCTAACTACATTTGTTCTGTGCGAAAGCAAAGCGACAGCAACAAACAAACATAGTGAATGATATATGGGAGTAAATAATACTATCTCATCAGTAAAATCTCAATCAAAGAAGTTAATATTTTAACTATGTTTGTTCTGTGCGAAAGCGAAGCGACAGCAACAAACAAATGTAGTGAATGATGTTTGGGAATAAGGATATTCAACAATAAAAACATAGATTATTTAGAAACGATATTCTAACTACATTTGTTCTGTGCGAAAGCAAAGCGACAGCAACAAACAAACATAGTGAATGACATATGGGAGTAAATAATACTAACTCATCAGTAAAACCTCAATCAAAGAAGTTAATATTTTAACTATGTTTGTTCTGTGCGAAAGCGAAGCGACAGCAACAAACAAATGTAGTAAATGATGTTTGGGAATAAGGATATTCAACAATAAAAACATAGATTATTTAGAAACGATATTCTAACTACATTTGTTCTGTGCGAAAGCGAAGCGACAGCAACAAACAAATGTAGTGAATGATGTTTGGGAATAAGGATATTGAACAATAAAAACATAGATTATTTAGAAACGATATTCTAACTACATTTGTTCTGTGCGAAAGCGAAGCGACAGCAACAAACAAACATAGTGAATGATATATGGGAGTAAATAATACTATCTCATCAGTAAAACCTCAATCAAAGAAATTAATATTTTAACTATGTTTGTTCTGTGCGAAAGCAAAGCGACAGCAACAAACAAACATAGTGAATGATATATGGGAGTAAATAATACTATCTCATCAGTAAAACCTCAATCAAAGAAATTAATATTTTAACTATGTTTGTTCTGTGCGAAAGCAAAGCGACAGCAACAAACAAATGTAGTGAATGATGTTTGGGAATAAGGATATTCAACAATAAAAACATAGTTTATTTAGAAACGATATTCTAACTACATTTGTTCTGTGCGAAAGCAAAGCGACAGCAACAAACAAACATAGTGAATGATATATGGGAGTAAATAATACTATCTCATCAGTAAAATCTCAATCAAAGAAGTTAATATTTTAACTATGTTTGTTCTGTGCGAAAGCGAAAAATAAAAGTCACCATTTTTCATCAAAAGGAAAATGGTGACTTTTTAATATTTCTCTAAGCGCCTTCCTCTTTCAATAAGAATTCCAGTAGAGTATGTGAGACTATCATATAAGATTAACTATTCATTTCTTATTTTATAGTTGCACAAAATAAGAGAATGATGAATAAATTCGTCAAAATTTGATCATAATATATAAAAATTTTCATCATTCTCCATCATTATATATTTTGTAACAAAAATTGCTTAAATAATACATTTTCATTACAAAAATTTTAAAATGTTCATTCAAAATACACATTATGATACAGTAAGTAGGTGTGAGTATGAAAAAGCATCCTATTTGCGGACGATTTTGGAAGGGGCTTGTTTATGAATACGAAATGGAATACTGGTCGAGACGGTAGTCATAATCTAAGTCTTCTAAATCAAAATAATAAATATGGCATTCTAAAAAAAGTTTTGTTTGCTGCAGTGTTGCTTTTGACTGTTTCCTTTAACTTAGCTTTTGCTAATGAAGGGAATATAGAATCTATCGACAAAATTTACCATGTTTATTTAGAAGACGAATATATCGGTTCAGTTTCAGATGAGAACAAAGTGAGAAAAATTATTGAAGATAAAGAAAAAGAAGTAAGTTTGCTATATAAGGATTATGAAATAGATGCAGATTCTTTAGTAACGATTGTTCCAGAACAAGTATTTTCTTATAAAACCAATGATTCAGAAACTTTAAAAACATTAAGTGAACAATTAGAACCACAAACAGATGCATTTGCTTTACAAGTTGATGGAGAACCAATCCTTTATTTAAAAAATAAAAAAGACTACGAAGAAACTATTAAAAAACTAAAGCTTCAATATGTTCCGGAAGAAAAACTAAAAGAGCTTGAACAATCAAAAAGCTCAAATAAACAATTGCCGAAATTAGAGGCAAATCAATCAAGAATCATCGATGTTTTTCTTTCAGAAGATGTTTCAGGTGAAGAAACAAAAGTAAGCCCTGCCAAAATTCTTACACCTGATGAAGCGGTACAATATATTAAAACTGGATTGATTGAAAAGCAAGTATATGTTGTGAAAAAAGGCGATGTCCTTGGAAAAATCGCTAAAAATCATGGTTTAACAACGAAAGAGTTATTGGAACTTAATCCTGATATAACGATTGATACATTATTACCAATTGGAAAAGAAATAAACGTTACAGTAGAAAAGCCTTTAATTAACGTACAAGTGATATACGAAAAAGTGAATAAAGAAAAAATTGATTATGAAAAAGTAATTGAAGAAGACGCTTCAATGTATAAAGGGGAAAAACAAATTATACAAGAAGGTAGTCCAGGAGAAAAAGAAGTATCTTACTTAATTACAGAAGTAAACGGGAATATCGTGAAGAAAACGATTACCGAAGAAAAAGTGTTAGTAGAACCTACGAAACATATTGAAAAAGTGGGAACAAAGGTAATTTCATCACGTGGTACGGGTGAATTTATTTGGCCGACAAGCGGTGGATATATATCAAGTCATATGGGGTCTCGTTGGGGCAGCTACCATCGAGGAATTGATATTGCTCGTCCATCGAATTACAGCATTAAAGCAAGTGACAATGGCGTTGTAACTTTTGCTGGATGGGATGGGTCTTACGGAAATAAAATAGTCATCAATCACAATAATGGATATACTACTCTATATGCCCATTTGTCAGAAATATATGTTTCCGTTGGACAAGTAGTGCCTCAAGGTTCTGTTATTGGTAAAATGGGAACGACTGGAAATTCAACAGGAATACACTTGCATTTTGAAGTAAGCAATAATGGATCACTGATTAATCCATTAGCAGTATTAGATTAATTTCGATTGAGGTAGTGGCATCATTACATGTCATTACCTCTTTTCTTTTTATTACATCTTGGGAAATTTCCATCAATGAGAAATTTGTCGAAATATTTCCCGGAAAATAATGACCATAAAATTCCCTAATAGTATATGCTCAAAAATAACAACAATAGGACATTTGATTTTTGTTATAATGGTTTTGAAATGCATGAAAGCAAAAACCGTGATAGATTTAATTATAGCTATACATCAATAGAAGAATAGATGCATTGAGATAGATTTATTTCATATTAAGGAGGAATATGAACATGGACGGTAAAACAATTTTAGTAGTTGATGATGAAAAGCCGATTGCAGATATTTTGCAATTTAACTTAGTAAAAGAAGGATATAAAGTTATTTGCGCTTACGATGGAGAAGAAGCGTTGAAAATAATAGAAGAACAACAACCGGATTTAATGTTGCTTGATATCATGCTTCCTAAAAGAGATGGTATGGAAGTTTGTCGTGAAGTTAGAAAAAAATATGATTTCCCTATTATTATGCTAACAGCAAAAGGCTCCGAAATTGATAAAGTATTGGGTCTGGAAATGGGTGCCGATGATTATGTGACGAAACCTTTTAGTACAAGGGAATTAATTGCTCGTGTAAAAGCGAATATGAGACGATTAAAAGCTTCTACACAATCTGAAGAAACGAAAGAGGAATCGAATCACATTACGGTTGGTTCCTTAATTATTCAGCCAGATGCTTATATCGTTCAAAAACGTGGGGAAACGATAGAATTGACTCATCGAGAATTTGAATTGCTACATTACTTAGCAAAACATATTGGACAAGTGATGACGCGGGAGCATTTATTGCAAACCGTTTGGGGATATGATTATTTCGGAGATGTACGAACAGTGGATGTAACCATTCGTCGTCTTCGTGAAAAGATTGAAGATAACCCAAGCCACCCATCTTGGATTGTTACTCGCCGAGGGGTCGGATATTATTTGCGAAATCCTGAACAGGAGTAGAATGAATGCAGAAAGTTAGCTTTTTTCGTTCAATCCATGTAAAACTCGTATTAATTTACCTGCTGCTTATTATTATTGCATTACAAATCATTGGGATTTACTTTTCTAATAAGTTGGAAGATAGTTTAAAATCCAACTTCGAAGATTCCATTCTTCAAAGAATCGATTTGATTCAATACAGTATTCGTGAAGAATTGATGAAAGAACGAGATGAAACTACACCGACTTTAGAGCAAAGTTTGGTCATTGCATTACGGGAGTTTGCTACAGGTGATATAAATGAGATTCGGGTTATTGATAACCGTAATAGAGTATTAGCAACTTCCGACTCAGAAAATCAATCCATTATTGGACAGCGTTCGAATGATGATATTGTAAAAAAAGTAATTTCTTCTGAAACGTATCAAGAAGAAATTGCACTTGATGCGGAAACGAATACGAGAGTTTGGGTCATTGCAACGCCAATTTTAAGTATGGTTGGTCCAAATAGTGAAGTAATCGGAGCAATTTATATAGAGTCCAATATTGAAAAAGTATACGATCAAATGGACGATATTAATCGTATTTTTGCTGTTGGTACAGCAATTTCCTTAGTCATCACAGTCGTATTAGGAATACTTATAGCTCGAACAATCACTAGACCTATTATGGATATGCGCAAGCAGGCTCAAGCAATGTCAAGAGGAAACTTTTCAAGAAAAGTAAGAGTGTACGGTAACGATGAAATTGGTCAATTAGCAATTGCTTTTAACCATTTAACGAATCGATTGCAAGAAGCGCAATCTTCAACAGAAGCAGAGCGTAGAAAATTAGCATCAGTTTTAGCAAATATGACAGACGGTGTTATTGCAACAGATCGCAAAGGGAAAATCATCTTAATTAACGATCCTGCATTAAGTTTGTTAAATGTGACAAGGGAAGAAACGTTAAACCGACCAATTGCTTCTGTCCTAGGAATTGAAGAAAACTACAGCTTTGAAGATTTAATTCATATGAAAGAGCCGCTAAATTTGAATTTTAGTACAGAAGAAGCTCCTTTCATTTTGCGTGCAAATTTTTCTGTCATCCAAAAGGAAACGGGATTTGTCAACGGTTTAATCACTGTATTACACGACATTACGGAACAAGAAAAAATTGAAATGGAACGCCGTGAATTCGTAGCGAATGTATCTCACGAATTACGGACGCCTTTAACAACGATGAGAAGCTATTTAGAGGCTCTTGCAGATGGTGCGTGGAGAGATGAAAATATCGCTCCGCATTTTCTCAATGTAGCACAAACGGAAACAGAGCGAATGATTCGCCTTGTGAATGATTTATTGAATTTATCCAAAATGGATAGTAGGGATTATAAATTGAATAAAGAAGTTGTTGAATTTAATAGTTTCTTCCATCGAATTATTGATCGGTTTGAAATGTCAAAATCACAAAACGTTAAATTCATTCGCTATATTCCGGAGACACCATATTTTGTGGAAATTGATACAGATAAATTGACTCAAGTAATCGATAACATTATTTCTAACGCAATAAAATATTCCCCTGATGGAGGCAACATTCGATTTGGTTTTACCGTTCAAGGAAATATGTTAAAAGTAATGATTTCCGACGATGGAATGGGTATACCAAAAGAGAATCTTGGAAAGATCTTTGATCGGTTTTATCGCGTAGACAAAGCACGTTCTCGCGCCATGGGGGGAACTGGTTTAGGTCTTGCCATTGCGAAGGAAATGATTAAAGCTCACAATGGTACAATTTGGGCAGAAAGTGAAGAAGGTGTAGGAACGACAATCTTCTTTACGTTACCGTACGAAATAGATGGGGCTGGTGATTGGGAATGAAGTATATCGAACATATCAAATCCATAATTCTTCTTTTCCTAGTCCTTTTAAGTATCGTCCTAACCTTTTCAATTTGGACATATACACCAAATCTTCAAGTGATTGAAGAAACACAAGTTGATCAATTAGTTGTGGGTAAACAAAAAAAATTCCAGGAAATCATAAAACCTTATCGCATTTTAGTAAGAGAGCAAGATGAATGGAAAGGTACGATCGGTTCTGGAGCAATTAACGATTTGATGGAAATCATGGTGAATTGGAAAGGTTCGGCTCTTACTTATGTTCAAAGTAATTTTTCGAATGATAAAATGAATGATTTTTTACGAGCAAACAATCGGATGACGTTGTTTTTTTCTGGAGAAGTGCCAATCAGGGTATTTCACTCGATTGTTCCATTAACACAAGATGACTTGCCAGAAATCAGCTTCAATCGCCTTGTAATTGATTGGAGCAAGGTTACCACGAATAATGCGGTAACTCTTTATTTTTTAAGTGAATCCCATCGCAATATTTATAGTACTGAAGTAAAAATGAGTGAAGATTATTTTCAGTCAACGGTTTTACAAGCATTGGAAGGATTGGCCTTTTATAAAGAAATAGAGCGTCCAAATGCCCTGTCTTTATACGTACCAGCTGAAGAAGTCAAATTAGTTCAATACACTTACTATATTGATGAAATTCATCCAGATACATTTAGAGATATATTGTTTTATGATTCAACTATTGTCCGTAAAAATGTTGAAAATCAAGATTCCTTAAAGTATACAGACGGTATGACGTTAATGACAGTAGATGTAAAATATCGTTATTTGAATTATGTAAATCCGTCTACAGAAAGTATCGTTGAATTACCTCCATCCCGTTTACTTTTAGATAGCTTTGAATTTGTGAATGAACATGGGGGCTTTACTGGGGATTATCGTTTGATCTCTGTAAATGAGCAAAAGCACATTATCGAATACCAATTGTATAAACAAGGATTGCCTGTTGTTAGTACAGATACGACAACAAGAATTACTACGACTTGGGGAGAAAATCAAATATTCCGCTATAAGAGACCTTATTTTTTACTGGATTTAGATATAAACTCTGAAAAATTTGAAAGAAAACTATCTTCAGGTCTTGAGGTTATTGAATTCATTGAGAAGAGAAAGCAACTTGAGTTAAATGAAGTGGATGATATCATTCTTGGATATTATTTAAAACAAAATGACAATAATCTTTTATTTACACTAGAACCGAGTTGGTTTGCAGTCAGTCAAGGAAGCTGGATTCGCATTACACCGGATGTACTAGGAGGGGGAAATAGTGGACTGGAGTAGATCAAAAACCATATTCATTATTGTGTTTTTAATTTTAGATGTCTTCCTTTTCTCTCTCTATTTAAATCGCCATATTGAAGCTCAACAAGTGAAAGTGTCCGGTGGAAAAACGATTGAGTCCAGGTTAAAAGACGATCAAATTACCTTTAATCTACTGCCAAATATAGAATCTGCTCCATATATTTCGGCAAAAGTCCAGGATTTTAGCGCAGAAAATTTGCAACTGAAAAACTATCAACAAATGACAATCGAAAATAACAATAAACTCATCGTTACACTAGATGAACCAGTGAAACTTCGAAATGTAAAAGAAAAATCATCATTTAACGAGTTTGTTCGAAATAACGTATACAATGGCTCATCATATGTAGTATGGAAAATTAATGAAGATGAACGAACAGCTATTTTCTTTCAAAAATTTGAAGATAAAACAATTTACTATAACATTCATGGTATCGTTACAATTTATTGGAATGAAGATTTAGAAGTAACGAGATATGAGCAAACAATGCTGAATGATTTTGAAAAATTTGAAGAAGAAGAAAGCCTTCTCCCACCATATCAAATTATTCAAATATTATATTCCAGAGACTTATTGAAACCAAGATCTCATATTACAGAAATAAAACTAGGGTATTCAACTCTTGTTCAGCTAACGCAAACGCAAGTATTCGTTCCTACTTGGAAAGTAAGCGTTAAGGATGCAGATGGAACAGAAGAAGAATTTTTCGTGAATGCTGTAGAAGGTAAAATCATTGATGTTCAGTCAGATTTAACAGTTGATGAAGATGAAACAGATGAATTAGAACTGTTAAGAGAATTAGAAGAAGAATAGGGTGTACGAAATGCGATTTAGTGTTTTAGCTAGCGGCAGTACAGGCAATGCCATTTATGTCGAAACGGATGAACATGCCTTTTTAGTGGATGTAGGCTTGAGCGGAAAAAAGATGGAGCAGCTCTTTGCAAAAATTGGTCGCGACATGAAAAATTTATCAGGGATTTTAGTGACACATGAACATAGTGACCATATTAAAGGCCTTGGTGTAGTCGCAAGAAAATATAAGCTGCCGATTTATGCAAACGAGAAAACTTGGAGAGCGATGGAAGAGCATGTTGGCAATATTCCACTTGAGCAGCGCTTTTTGTTTAACATGGAGTCGGTACAATCCTTTGGTTCTTTAGATATTGAATCCTTTGCTGTATCGCATGATGCGGTTGATCCGATGTTTTACGTATTTCATGAGAATGGACGGAAATTAGTAATCATCACGGACACAGGGTATGTGAGTGATCGAATGAAAGGAATTATACGCGGTGCAGATGCATTCGTATTTGAAAGCAATCATGATATTAATATGCTTCAAATGGGGAAATATCCTTGGTCTATTAAACGTCGCATATTAAGCGATGTTGGACATGTCTCCAATGAAGATGCTGCTGTAGCCATCAGCGAAGTGGTTGAAGCAAAACCTACCCATGTTTATTTATCTCATTTAAGCAAGGAAAACAACATGAAAGAACTTGCTCGCATGACAGTAAAGCAAATATTAGAGTCCTATGGCATTAAAGAAGGGGAATTTTTGCATTTACATGATACCGATGCAGAAGAACCAACAGTACTTGTGACGGTGTAAAATTGGATTTAATGAGAACTTTGTATGTTATACAGAGTTCTTTTTTAATTAAATAAAATGCAAATATTGTTAAAAATTGAATACGACGTTCATACTGGAATTATGAATTTTTAATTTGGTTTTATTGCATTTTAATGTAATTTTAATGTTTGGCATGTATCATAAATGACGATGAAAGAAAGAAAGGAGAAGGGTCATGAGTTTTTATCAAAATGATGATCATCGGAATGAATCAGATAAGGATTTTTCATACTCTCCTTTACAAGAACAATTAAGACGAGAAGAAGAGGAATATAAGAAACGGCAAAATAAAAAAAGACAAGGGGTTTTAGGCTATTTTTTTAGCGGATTTGTGGGAGTCATTGTAGGAGCATTATTAGTTTGGTTGTTGCTTCCCTCTATGGTAGACCGATTGCCAAGTAGTACAACTCATCACACTCCAACAATTACGCAAACGGCTACAGAAGTGACAACAGATGTTACAAAGGCAGTGGAAAAAGTATCGAAAGCGGTCGTAGGGATTACAAACATTCAAGAAGTGTCGGACTTCTGGACGCGTCAATCTAGAGAGACTGAAGCTGGTAGCGGTTCAGGGGTGATCTATAAAGTTGTTGGAAATAAAGCCTATATTGTCACGAATTATCACGTTGTCGAAAATGCCAAACAATTAGAAGTAACTTTGGCTGATGGAACGAAAGAAAATGCAGAACTGATTGGTAGCGATATTTGGACAGACTTAGCGGTTGTCTCCATTCCAAGCAAAAATGTTGAAGCCGTTGCAGAGTTTGGCGATTCCGATGTGTTAAAACAAGGAGAGACAGTCATTGCCATTGGTAACCCTCTAGGATTAGACTTTTACGGTTCGGTTACAACAGGAGTCATTTCAGGAAAAGAGCGTTCCGTACCTGTCGATTTGAATGGTGATGGTTATGTCGACTGGGAAACAGAAGTATTGCAAACAGATGCAGCCATCAACCCGGGAAATAGTGGAGGCGCATTAGTGAACATTGCTGGTGAATTAGTTGGAATTAACTCAATGAAAATTGCAGAGTCAACGGTGGAAGGATTAGGTTTCTCAATCCCGATTAACACGGTGATTCCAATCATTGAAGAACTTGAGCAACATGGTGAAGTAAAAAGACCGACGATGGGAATTGGTTTATTAGATTTAACGGACGTACCAGCATTCTATCAAAAACAAACATTAAAATTGCCTGAAGAAGTCACAACGGGTGTTGTGGTGACAGAAGTGGTGCCAGGTTCTCCTGCTGACCGTGCAGGTGTAGAACAATATGATGTCATTGTAGAAATGGATGGGCAAAAAATTGAAAACTCCATCGACTTACGTCAACATTTATATAACGAAACGGAAATTGGTGACACATTGAAGATGAAAGTATATCGCGCAGGAAAAATGATAGAGTTGCAATTAAAATTAACTGAGGGCAGTCAGTTATAATATTGTGGATAAATGAAAGTTATCAACATGATTTTTCCACAAAAGAGTAGGGAAAAGAAAGTCTTTTATTTCCTACTCTTTTTTTGTTTGTTAAAATGTTTTGTGGATAAAATAAGAAAAATGTGAATATCTTGTGGAAAATATAGTTCAGAAGGAGAGAGTTGGGCATGAAAAAATTTTGCTGTGAAATGCACGTAAATCATGCTTTAGATGTCATTGTCGCTGAAACAAAAGAATATCCGGTTTTAGAGAAAGTGGACGAGGATAAAGATCTATCCACAAAGTGCGAGTACTGCGAAAAAGAAGCAGAATATATTGTATCAAGAAAATAGCTTTACACAAAATATTGATTGTGATTGTGGATATGTGTAAAACTTTTGTGGATAACTTGTTTATAAATAGTTTATAGATGTGGATTGCTTGTGAATTTCTAAAATTTATGATTAGTTGAATAAATTTATGCAGGACTGACGATTAGTGTGGACAAATTTAAGACAGAGTTAGGTGGAAAATATGAATATCTCGATTATTTCAGTTGGTAAGTTAAAAGAAAAGTATTTAAAAATGGGCATTGATGAATATGTAAAGCGCCTTTCGAGTTACGCGAAAGTCGATTTAATTGAGGTAGCGGATGAAAAAGCGCCTGAACAGTTGAGCGAAGCAGAAATGGAGATTGTGAAAAAGAAGGAAGGCGAGCGGATTTTAGCAAAAATTCCGGATGGAACGTTCGTTTATGCGCTCGCCATTGATGGCAAAATGAAATCATCGGAAGAGTTAGCAGAGGGATTAGAGAAACAGATGACTTATGGCTCAAGCAAAATCGCGTTTGTAATAGGCGGATCCCTCGGTTTACATAAAGAGGTATTAAATCGTGCAAATGAAAAACTTAGTTTCGGCCGCATGACTTTTCCCCATCAACTAATGCGGCTTGTCTTATTGGAACAAATCTACCGAAGTTTCAGGATCATGAAGGGAGAACCGTATCATAAATAGTTAGGTGTATACTAGAAATCATGATGAACTGAATAAAAGGTAATTAAAAAATATGTGAAAAGACGAAGTGAAAGATATTATTTACCATTTAAGATTACTTAATATAAAGATAAAAAAAGTGCAAATCGAATAGCGATTTGCACTTTTCTTTGGCTCATCAACTGCTATTTACTAACGCAGTTTCGGCCTTTTTTCTTAGCTCTATAAAGAGCCTTATCGGCACCTTTAATAACCTCTTGGGGATCTTTGAACTTACTATTTTTTTCACAGACACCAATACTGATCGTAACGAATAATTGGCTCGTAGTATTCCCACGCTTTGATTTGGAAGTTTGAGATTTTGACGGCTTTCTAGTGTAAGTGTAACCTGTTTTCGACACCTGTTCACGTAAGTTTTCTAAATGTGGAATTACATCCTCTATCGTTTTACCTGGGAATAGAATTGTGAATTCTTCCCCACCATAACGAAAGGCTTTTCCTCCACCTGTCACCTTTATTAACTGAGATGCTACTAATTTTAGAACATCGTCTCCAACGTCATGGCCGTATTTATCATTGAACTTTTTGAAAAAATCAATATCAATCATTGCAATAACATATCTATTGCCCAGTTTCATTAAGTTTTCCCTAAGGGCGCGGCGAGAAGGAATGCCCGTAAGTTCATCAAGATATGCCATAGAGTAGGAGTCTTGAATAATACCTACAATTAGCATGAAGCCTGCCGCACTTAAAAATATAGAAAAAGATAATTGATCATTAATGAAAAAGAGAGCTGCAAAAATAGAAATCATCACACCGGCTAACCGTACCTCAAAAGCATTTTTTTTCACATAGGCTTTTATGATGAAAAATAACAGTGTGATTAAGTATATTAACAATGCTGTCTGATTCATAAATGCCTTCTCTATTGGAAGTTTCACGAATTGGTAATTCAATAATTTATGTATTGTCGGATGATTAGAAATGACTATTTTATAAATAACAAACAGCTCGATAAGTATAAATAAGATACGAATTTTCCCCCATAAAGAGAATATGCCTCTTTCCTTGAAGTGCGAAATAATAACAATATTAAGAGGGATTAGCAAGCACATCAATGGATAAAGTATTTGCGAATAGGTTTGTACAGTTATAGATAACTCCGAATAATAGCGTAAAATTAAGTCAAAAAGAATAAGCAGTAAAATAATCAGAAATACTCTACCTTGATTAAAACGAATACATAAGATGATTCCTAAGCCAAAAATAACATATGGAGAATATTCAATAACAAATAGTATAGGAGGAGTAAACGAAGGGATGTTTTTAATTAAAAAGTAACATCCTAAAAGAATTAAAATATAAATAATAGATGAATAAATAGACTTAAAAGTAATTTTCACTTATGTTGAACCACCTTTAATTATGCACTACAAATATTTAAAGTTGTTTAATCTCATAGACTATACAATTATTAGTTTCGGTTATTTAAACGGAAACTTTAACTTTGGAGGATTGTTATCAAAGAATAAGAAATTAGATGCTAAAGTGTATGTAAAAAAGAAAAGCATGAGAGTTAAAGTTCTCATGCTTTATATTTGAGAGGGGTTAAGCATTTATTGAAGTTGTTATTAGTTGCACTATTCTTTACCCGTTACGAGCGGACAACTTGGGTCAGCTGCCCATTCGTTCATCGAGCCGTCATAGATTGCGACGTTTTCTTGTCCAAGCTTGTTTAAAATTAAAGCAGTCCATGTAGCAGCTATTCCACCACCACAATAAGTAATAACAGATTTATCTGAATCTAGTGCACCAGTCTTTGAAAAGATTTCAGTAAGCTTCTCATCGTCCCAAAGTAGGCGTGTTTCGGGGTTTGAAAGGCTACCGAAAAAGACGTTTTTGCTTGTTGGAATATGACCTTTACGTGGGTAGGTGTTTGTTTCGCCATAAAAATCTGCTGGAGAAAGACTATTAATTAATACGACAGAATCATTGTCAATTGCTTCACGTACTTGTTCTTTATTTACAACTAGCTTAGGGCGACGTGAAAAGTTGAACTTGCCTCTTGGATAACTCGTTTTTTCTGTAGTTGTTGGATAGCCGTCAAGCTTCCATTTTACAAGCCCACCATCTAAAATTGCCACATTATCAAAGCCTTCGTATTTTAGTTGCCAACGTAAACGTGATGCCCAATAGGAAGCAATTACATCCGCATTAGCAAGTGCTCCACGATCATAAATTACAACGTATGTGTCTTCACCAACACCAAGCTTTTCGATTTCCTCTACAAATTGCTCACGGCTTGGAATTGTCATTGGAAATGGGGCATTACGATCTGAAAAGTTATTTAACATATCTGCAAACACAGCACCAGGAATATGTTCTTCATTAAATGCGTCCTGTCCAGACCATAAGCTAGGTGTTTCACCATCTTTGTTTGGGATACTTAAAAATGTTGTAGCATCTAGCAGTCTTAAATTTGGATCATCAAGACGTTCATATAGCCAAGCACTATCAACAATAAGTGGTACAGTTGTCATAATACCCATCATCCACCTTTCCTATTAATTTACTTGGTTTTAATGTATCAAAAAAAGACTGGAAAAACAATATAAGATTTTGATTATTCAAATAAAACCGAAAAATGTTGAGAAAGCTTATCGATATCAATCCTAAAAAACCACCTAAAACGCTGGTAGGACAACGTTCTAGGTGGTTTTAAGTTTAATCGTCATTTTTAAGAAAAGATACTCAGCTTCTCTTATTAATAGACTTTTTTAGTTAGTTCCCTATTTGATTAATCCTCTCTCTCTACAAAAAACGTCACTAAAACAAACAGTAAAAATGCTAGTAATAGAAGCGTTCCACCAATGATAAATACTACCATGACAAAAGTGTCGTTTAGGTTAAATGGATTTAAGTTGTACATCCACATACCAAACGTTAAGCCAAAAGCACCGAGCATGGATAAAATCGCATGTACTGATACTAACTTTTTATATTTTACACGGTATACTTTATAGAAGATTCCCCATGCAAAAACTGATAGCCAGCAAACAAGTAACATGTGTGCGTGAATAGGGCGCAATGAATAATCCATGCTGCCTGACATTTTTGATCCTAAAAATACACCCAATAAACCGAAAATCGCCGCAAAGCGAATTAAACGAATACTCCATTTTTGTTCCATTATTCAAATCCTCCTATGATTGTGTATGAATCTGTTCTACAGGTTGGAACAGATAACCCCCTATCAATGAAATTTTATTGTAAACGTAGTTCCCGTATTAGCTTTACTATCAATAGAAATAGCGCTGCCAAGTACAAATTGATCGAGGTATATTTTATTTACGCTGTGGGATAGCATGCATATCACCACCTTATGTTGATTATAAACATATATTGAAAAAAAAACGCAGTTAAAAAGCCCAGGTAAACCGTATCCATAAGTAAATGAGGTTGTTGATTCATATCCTAAAATTTTATGAAGCCACACAAGTCAGCTCCATTTTTATATTCCAGAAATACTGAAATTAGATCTAAAGAAATTCTTTCAGCTCAAAAGCTGCTTTCACATAGTTGACCAAATCCATGATGGTCAAACCGCATAAAAAATAACCTTCTTAAAAATAAAAAAGAGACATTAAATAAATTGCTTTCATCAAATTATTTATGATATGATGAATGAAAATAAAAATATTCATTCGAAGGTGAATTAGTATTATGAAGGATAAAAAAATGGAAATATTTCATTGTGGTAAAGAAATTTTTAAAGAGAAAGGGTTTAAGGAAACGAACATTTCGGATATTACAAAAAAGGCTGGAATAGGAGTGGGTACTTTTTATAACTACTATTCTTCAAAAGAGGAACTGTTTCTAGATATCTATATTAACGAAAATAAAATAGAAAAAAATAAAATTTTAGAATCCCTTGATATAAATAAAGACCCTGTTACATTTGTTAAGGAATTTATGACCAAAACGTTTGAAGCCATGCATTCCAATAAAATACTAAAAGAATGGTATAACAGGGATGTATTTAATAAATTAGAAAAGGCATTTGAGAAAAATCCACAAGCAGATAATGAATCTATGCGTAATTTTTTCGTAGATTTATTAAAACAGTGGAAAGCAGACGGAAAAATAAGAGATGATATAAGTGATGAACTGTTAGCTGCATTTTTCGATTCTTTAGCCTATATTGATTCTCATAAAGAAGATATTGGAATTCAGCATTTTCCAGATATCATGCTGTATCTTGTGGAATTTATCATGAAAGGCTTAACTGATAAGGGGGGAAACGAATGAAATTTTCTTCCATCCCCTAAAATGAACGAATTTATAAATAT
The DNA here is from genome assembly GCF_037965165.1 of Ureibacillus sp. FSL K6-0786. Classification (GTDB taxonomy): domain Bacteria; phylum Bacillota; class Bacilli; order Bacillales_A; family Planococcaceae; genus Ureibacillus; species Ureibacillus thermosphaericus. The sequence continues at coordinate 1,493,003 of NZ_CP150191.1, forward strand.
TCATTCACAAAAACCAATAAAGCTGTTTTAAATATTAAGGAGGCTACTATTATGAGACGTAAAATTGAAATTTGGATAAACATATTGGGGGTTTTGTTGAGCATTGTTATGGTAGGGACTGGAGTAGTATTCTTATACCTCACGAAAAGTGATCGGTTTCTACAATATTTAGAAGCTGGTTGGAGTGAAAGCGAAAATGCATATACACTAGAACAATTAAGTCAAGCGGGTACGATGTTTATTTTGCCAGGTATAATTGGTATTTTAATTGGACTTTTAGCTATTTTTCTAGTTAAGAGAAACTATAGTCCAAAAGTTATTGGATGGAGCTTAATTATCGTAACGGTTATTATTACCGTTATTTCCTTATTCAGTGCTATTCCGGGTATGTTTTACATCCTTGCAGGTGCTTTAGCATTAAGCAGAAAGCCTATTAAAAATGTGACAAGTTAAAATGCTATATGAAAGGTTGGAATCTAAAAATGTACAGCAATGAATGGATGGTTACATTCGAAACGTACATGGTAATGAAAGAGGCTTCCCTACAGAGTCATTGAACTTGATGGTTTTAGTAGACCTAATTCATAATAACACGCTTTAGGTCAAAGTTCTTGGCTCTCAAGCAAATCTAACACCCATTAAAGAAGATTATATTTTTAATAAAAGGAACCTTTGATTTGATTGAATTTGAAAGAAGTAATGAGAATGAAATAGTTGAAGTAAATATAAAGGGCATACATTAAAAAAGTGAAGGAGTGAAATCATTGAGCCATTTATATACTTTCATGGTAGGAATTCATATTTTAGGTGCAATTGTGGGTATTGGGCCAACGCTATTTGTTTACCGAATGTTAAAGGCATGTGAAAATAGCGATGAGTTAGTAGTAACTCATAAAATGATTGCAAAACTTAATGCTCTATCTAGTATCGGTTTCGGATTATTATTTATTTCTGGTCTAGTAATGGGCTTTTTAAATAGGGCATTATTTCAATCAGCTTGGTATCTGTTAGCAATTGCTTTAATGGTCATTTTAGCGGTATATAGTTCAATTTTTATCGAACCTAAAATGAAATCGATGTTGAAAATATCAATGGAAAATAAAGGTAAACATATACCGGTAGAATATACAGAATTGTTAAGAAAAATATCTGTAAGTAATATAGTTGAAAAATCTTTAATCGTAATGATTCTTGTTTTAATGGTATTTAAACCTTTTTAATGGATTTTGCATTTAAATCACTAAACCACAATTTTATTGTGGTTTTTTGTTTTGATTATAACAGGACTTGTATGTTCAACTAAACGACCTTATGGTGGAGTAGGAATTGTAAAGTATACACGAAGCCCCTTTTCCAAAGTTCCCAAACTCGTCGATTTTAGCTATATTCGGAAATCTTCCTTAAATCTCCAAATTTTCGCCTCAAAAAATTTAGGATAGACATGCTTATGAAATGTACTATTTCAAAACTTAAACATTTGAAGAATAATTGGAGCTCCTTTTGGTGGCAGGTCTTTCGTTTTTAACTTAATCATACCGCATTGGACTTCGTAATTTTCTTTAGGTTGTAGCACACCATTAATAAATAAATTCATATAGGAGACGGTACTTGGGTCAATGATTTTCTGATTTTTTCCTTTTATAATGCCATCTTGATCTCTATAAATTCTTGATTTTCCGTTTGAATTTGTATAGTACTCAAAAACTTCAACCTTTTTTGGAAGGTGAAAGGAAAACTCTGTCGGTGGTAAATGAGGGATTTTTAAAAATGGCTTAGGTAAGTTATTAGCACACTTTTTATTTTCCATCATTCCGCTCCTTCCAATTAATTACTAATAGTTTCTACTATAATATGCCCAAGTACACAAAAAATTTCTCCATACAATAAAATGAAATTAGCTTCAAGGAGGAAAATGGATGGCATTAGAAATTTTAAAGCTTGCAATTAATGCCGCTACAACTGTACTTACTAATCCAGATGTACAAAAATTTTTTTATGTAGTAGATACTCCTGTAACTGGGCCATCTACTTTAACAATTAACGCAGAAGATTTCATGGATGATACTGGAGCAACAGGTGTTACACTTCCAGCATTATCAGATGAGAATAGTTATTTAATTGTTTATGTAAACGGTGTACAAGTAATGCAAGATTTAGTGACATATAATCCAGGTGGAACTGGTACAGGATCACTTGTCATTACTGTTCCTGAAGATTCAGATATTATTGCAAATTCACCAGTAGTTCTTGTGGTAACTAACTTCGCTCCAACAGCTCAAACTACTATTAATACTTAAGAAGTTGTATAATGAAGATTATCTGAAAATAAAGCACCTCTTTAGATTAGAAGTGGTGCTTTGTTAGTTAGAATAAAAGCCCCTTTTCTCGCATCATTCATTTTAAGAGAAAAGGGGCTTTTATTAATGAGCGAGAATTTTGTGAGTCTTCGGAACGAAAATGTTTTTTTACGAAAAAATTAGGTAATAACTATTAAGTATCGGATAGGAGGTTTTTTGTAGGGAGGGGCTTATTTTGAAAGAGCATTTTAGTAATGTCGTATTTATTATTTCTAGTGTATTTATTTTGTTATGCGTCTTGGTGGGAATTATTGTGCCCAATGCATTTGAAAACATATCAAGTTCCATTTTTTCATTAACTACCGAATTTTTCGGATGGTTTTATTTAGTATCTGTTTTGATTATTGCAATATTTTTAATTGGATTAGCTTTTTCAAAATATGGAAGAATTCGAATTGGTGGAAAGAATGCACGGCCAGAGTTTAAATTTTTCACATGGATTGCTATGTTATTTTCAGCTGGTTTGGGTATTGGGTTAGTATTTTGGGGTGTGGCAGAACCAATGAGTCATTTCTTTACAACACCCTTTAAAGATGTGGAACCATTAACGCCAGAAGCGGCAAGACTTGCGATGGGATATTCATTTTTCCATTGGGGCATCAGTCAATGGTCAGTGTTTGCCATGATGGGGCTTGTGATGGCTTTTATGCAATTTAATCGTAAAAAAAATCTTTTAATGTCTACGGCATTAGAACCAATTACAGGAACCAATCCTGCTGTTAAAAACACGATTGATATTTTAGCGGTTATCGCTACAGTGATGGGAGTTGCTACTTCCATTGGCTTAGGAGCACTCCAAGCAAATGGTGGATTGAATGCGGCTTTTGGTGTACCAGTGAGTATTTGGGTTCAAGTTATTATTATTGGAATTATGTTTATTGGTTATATGGCTTCAAGTACAACGGGTCTTCACAAAGGAATCAAAATTTTGAGTAATATAAATATGGGATTAGCACTTTTGTTACTCGCTTTTGTTTTTGTAACAGGGCCTACTGTATTTATCTTAGAAACATTTGTATTAGCAATTAGCGATTATATTACCCATTTTATTGAATATAGTTTAAGACTGCAGCCATATGTGGGCGGTACGTGGGTAAAAGATTGGACCATTTTCTATTGGGCATGGGCCATCGCATGGTCCCCATTTGTTGGATCGTTTGTTGCACGTGTATCAAAAGGACGAACAATTCGTGAATTTATTGTTGGCGTATTAATTATGCCACCGCTTGTATCATGTTTTTGGATTGCCACTTTTGGAGGCACGGCGATATACTTTGATTTAAATAAAGGAACCGATATTGCGGGGGCAGTTAATACGGATTTAACCGTTGCGTTGTTTCAAATGTTGGATCAATTGCCCTTAACGTTTATTGCTTCGTTAATTGGTATTGCACTCATCTTTATCTTTTTAATTACGTCTGCAGACTCGGCTACCTTCATAATGGCGAGTATGACGTCAAGCGGGACACCAAATCCGAGCATGTTTTCAAAAATTGTTTGGGGTATATTAATGGCAGCCATTGCAAGCGTACTTCTCTTTACAGATGGTTTAAATACTCTTCAAACCGCTTCACTTATTTCCGCGTTGCCATTTACGGTCGTCGTGCTGATGCTGATTGCATCGTTAGTTAAAATGTTACGAACAGAGCGAATTCCGATTACACAAAAGGAGGTTCGCAGAATGAAATATATCCAAGCACAAATCGAAAAGGAAGAGCAAGAGAAATAGAGATGTATGACTTAAATATATTTTGAAAAAATCTTTATCCGATTAGATGAAGATGTTCATAGTTGTATAAAACAGAAAAAAACTACACCATCTAATAGTGGTGTAGTTAAATGTTTTTTAAAAATCAAAGTTGTCCGGATCTGGTCCTACTCTCAGATTTTGATTGAGTTCGTTAATTCTTTCCATCTCTTCTCTAGTTAATTCAAAGTCAAATACATTTGAATTTTCGATAATTCGATGTTCTCTAATTGATTTTGGAATAGTTACTACTCCGTTTTGTAAGTCCCATCGAATGATTACCTGGGCAATTGATTTGTTATGTTTATTCGCAATTTCTTGTAAGATTGGATTATCTAATAATTGCCCTTGCATTAAAGGTGACCATGCTTCTAATTGAATTCCGTTTTGATGACAAAAGGCTTTTAAATCGATTTGTGTTAATCGAGGATGATATTCAACTTGATTAACCATAGGTTTTATTTCAGCATCTTTCATTAAATCCTCAAGGTGGTGAATTTGGAAATTACTTACTCCGATTGCTCGAACTCTACCTTCTTTATAAAGGGTCTCCAATGCTTTCCAAGCTTCTTTATATTTACCTTTCACAGGCCAGTGGATTAGATATAAATCTAAATATTCAAGACCAAGTTTCTTTAAACTTTTTTCATATGCGGCAATAGTTGATTCGTAGCCTAAGTCAGAATTCCACACTTTTGATGTAATGAATAGATCTTCTCTTGGAATGTTTAATTCTTCTATCCCTTCACGAATGGCTTGCCCAACGCCTTCTTCATTATTATAAATAGCGGCTGTATCAATACTGCGGTAACCATTTTTTATTGCCGATTTAACAGCATTTACTAATTCTGGACCTTCTTCTACTTTAAATACACCAATTCCAAGCCAAGGCATTTTTACACCATTATACAAAGTAGTTGTATCTTGTAAATTAGTAATCAACGTTATGACCTCCAATGTTCTATATTCAGGATTTATCAATCGGTTTATGACTTGAGAAAAATTTTAAGAGACCACCCCCTTTACTCCGATTTTATTTCGATCTTTACTCTCAAAAGATAGGCAGTAACCAGAAAGAATGGCTGCTATTATCACCATAAGCGCTCCCATCCAAGAGGTGTGAATAAGACCTATAGTGTCTGTAATAATACCCCCTAAATAGGCACCTATTGCAATTCCAGCGTTAAATGAAGCAATATTGATTGCTGAGGCTACATCCACCCCAGTTGGTACGAATCTTTCGGCTAAAATTACTACATACACTTGTAGACCAGGTACATTCATAAAAGCTAGAAGCCCCATTAAGAAAATGGTAATTAATCCTAATGATTTATATGGCGCGGTAAATAAAAGACTAAATAAAATGACTGCCTGTACAATAAACATATAAAATAATGCCTTAATTGGATTGCGATTAGATAATTTTCCGCCAATCATGTTGCCAATAGCGATAGCAATACCATATCCAAGAAGAATCAAGGCAACTGTTCCTTCTTGAAAACCTGTTATATTCTGTAGAATTGGAGACAAATAAGTAAAGACTACAAAGGTACCTCCATAACCTAAGGCTGTAATGATAAGCAATAATAGTAAGCGACCATTCGTTAATAATTTGAATTGATCATGAAACGTTGTACGAGTTCCTTTTGGTAAAGAGGATGGAATTAACAAACTGTTTGCAATAAGGGCTATTACTCCTATGACCACAATAATGAAAAAGGCAATTCTCCAGCCGAATTGTTGTCCTATAAACGTTCCGATTGGTACTCCTGTAATAGTGGCAACAGTGAGTCCAGAAAACATAATGGATATGGCGCTAGCCCTTCTTTCTTCTGATACTAAATTTGCTGCTATTGTAGAACCAATGGACATAAAGACTCCATGTGAGAAGGCAGAAAGGACACGGGCAATAAGTAAAACACTAATATTTGTTGCAAATGCAGCAATACTGTTCCCAATGATGAATATGAACATAATCAAAAGTAATAATAGCTTTCGTGACATACTAGTAGTTAGGGATGTTAGAATTGGAGCTCCAAATGTCACTCCTAAAGCATATAAAGAAACGGTTAATCCTGCTGTTGTAACCGATATTTCCAAATCTTCGGCTATTAGCGGTAAGAGACCTACACTAATAAATTCTGTTGTTCCTATTGCAAATGCACTAATAGCTAAAGCTAATAATGCTAATATACTTTGATGATTACTTAAAGCCATTTAATTTCCTCCCAAAAATTGACTTTCTAATAAATAGACACTTTTGGCTTAAATGATTGACCAAAAATCTACGTAGATTATTTGGATAATGCTATTATGAATAATAGAAAACAAAAGGGAAATTACGTACTTTAAAGTGCCATAGATACTTATTAGTGATATAGTTACTTTTTGGTACCTATTGAATAGGGGGAAGGATTATTGAAGAATAAAAAATATAATATATCAGTGGAAGCAACGTTAGAAGTGATAGGCGGAAAGTGGAAATGTGTCATCTTATGCCATTTAATTCGCGGTAAGAAACGTCCAAGCGAATTAAAGCGTCTAATGCCAGATATAACACAGAAAATGTTAACTCAACAATTACGCGAATTGGAGCAAGATGGAGTTATTAAACGAATTGTTTATCATCAAGTTCCTCCGAAGGTTGAGTATGAATTAAGTGAATATGGTTGGAGTTTGAAAGGGATTCTAGATGCTCTATGTACTTGGGGGGAAAAACATATCGTCAAAGTGTATGGTAGTACAGATGGAGTTTTGGAAGAGAACATTTTAAATGAACACTTAAAATAAATTGAATTAGAGTGTAAGTATTATTTTCTGTCTTCAATTAAGCTAAACAAAGGAAAAGTTTATTCTTAACAAAAGTTAGCATCAGAATATCAATAAATTCAAATATTAGTAACAAACTCCAAATTCGGAAACCATTCATTATAAAAAATCCCAACTTTAAACGTATGAAAACCTCCTTTGAAACAAATGATAAAAATACAATTCAAATACCAATGAATTGTAAATGGAGAATAAAGGAGGTATGTTGCATGAGAACGTTGCAAAGAATAGCTTTAGTATTAGCAATTATCGGAGCTATTAATTGGGGACTTATTGGATTTTTTAATTTTGATTTAGTCGCGACATTATTTGGAGGACAAGATACAGCCTTATCACGTATTATCTACAGTCTAGTTGGTTTAAGCGGACTATTTTGTTTAACACTCTTGTTTCAACCATGGGAAGATATGGAGCGACAAGAAACGGTTCGTCCTAGAAGCCAACAAAACAATATTAATTACGGAACGGAATTTGGAGAAGAAGCTGATTTCACTTCTGTAGAAGAAAAAAACAAGCGAAATGAATAAAATACTTTTAAGAAAGTGCAGCACTTTACGTAATCATCTCAAGAGTGCAGCACTTTTTTTGTTGCTTTTACATTAAGAAGAAAATTTTGGATTATTATAAAATTTGAAACTCCGTAGACAATAGCACATTTTCGTCAAATATTGCATATATTGCAATGGATTCGTAAAAAGGGGTGTTGAAATATGAGTGGAAACTGGAAACTCAGTGATCCGTATGTATTTGAGTCGTTAAAAGGCCTTCTAAATCGATCCATTGCTGTTCAAACAGTTCGCGGCAGTGTACGTGGGGAATTGAAAACCGTGATGCCAGATCATATTGTTATTCATATGGGTGGATCGCCATTTTTTGTTCGAACTGAACAAATTATTTGGATTCAACCATTATGAATGCATAGGTCAAGCTCCGTCCATCATAAGATAGAAACGGTTAAAAATTATGGATGGAGGCTTAATCGCTTATGATGAAACGAGTGAATAAAATTCTGATAGACTTACCAATTCCGGAACATGGTGATATGAATGCCGCTGCAGCTGTTCAAGAATTACTTGGTGGTAAGTTCGGTGAAATGTCTACGCTAAACAATTACATGTTCCAATCCTTTAATTTCCGCGGCAAAAAAAAGCTTAAACCTTTTTATGACTTAGTGGCAAGTATTACAGCAGAAGAATTTGGTCATGTGGAGTTAGTGGCGAATACTATCAACCTGCTCTCCATTGGCAACACAGTTCCAACTGGTCCTGATACCGCTCCACTCCAAAACGGAAAAGACGCACGTTATTCCCTCCACTTTACGACGACTGCTCAAACTGCTTATCCAGGAGATTCAATGGGTAGACCATGGAATGGTGAATACGTTACAAATTCCGGTAACCTCGTAGCTGATTTACTTTTCAATTATTTATTAGAGATTGGTGCCAGAACTCATAAAATGAGGGTTTACGAGATGACAACTCACCCGACTGCCTTAACGATGATTGGATACTTACTCGTTAGAGGTGGCACACACATTATTGCTTATGCAAAAGCAATCGAAATGGCAACAGGAGTAGATGTTGGAAAAATGCTCCCAGTACCAAGTCTTGATAATAACAAATTTGATTATGCAAGACCATTTATGGAACAGGGATTATATAATGTATTGTATACATGGGGAGAAGAAGATTATCGCGATATTAATCAAATTTGGAAAGGGAAGAATCCTGAAACGGGCGAACAGTTGAGAGTGATTCACGGAATGCCAGAAGGAGCACCGGTACCAGATTTTCCTGAACTTCCAGAAGAATTTGCTCCTGGAATTGACCGGGATGATTATTTACGGATTTTAAAAAGACTGCAAAGCAACTTGTAATAAGTTTGGGAAAAAATTTGCCGTCCCACATTTAACAAGATGTGGAACGGCATTTTTATTTTAATTTTGCTTCTTTGTTGTAAAATCAGGAATAAGCCAATAAATAAGCAATCCAGCAATTGTTGCATAAGCGATCCCGTTTGCATATCCAATACCGATAATAAAGATAACTGCTACAATAATTAAGTTTTTCATGTTCGTCATATCCACTTTTTCTTCGATCATGTGGCGTATTCCCATCCCAGCAATCATACCAAATAACAAGATACAAATACCACCCATAACAGCAACAGGAATAGATTGAATTGCAGCCCCTACTTTTCCGAATAAACCTAATAAGATGGCAATGACACCCGCACCTTGAATAATTCTGCTAGAGAATTGACGAGTAATTGCTAATACGCCAAGGTTTTCTGCATAAGTTGTTTGTGCAGGACCTCCAATTAAACCAGAGATAAATGTAGCGAGACCGTTTCCCCAAAGAATGCTTGAGAATCCTGGATCCTTCGTTACATCCTTACCTGTAATCTCATTTAATACGAACATATGTCCTAAGTCTTCGATGATTGTAACTAATGCAATAGGTGCCATTCCGAAAATGACAATCCATGTGAATTCAGGCATGACAAAATGAGGAAGAGCAAATACTGGAGCATCTACAATTGGGCTATAATCGACGATTCCACGAATTGCGGCATAAATGTATCCTACTCCTAGGCCAATAATAATTGGCAGTAAACGAACCATTTTATTTCCTGCAAGTGTCGCGATAATTGCGGCAAGGAGGCTGACGATTGCTACATCCCAATTTACACTAGCCATATTTGTAACAGCTGTCGTTGCTAATGCTAACCCAATGATACTCACAACAGGGCCAACAACTACTGGAGGAATTGCTTTCCGGACTTTATCAAAACCAATAAAAGTAATAAGAAGTGCAACAATTCCATAAACAATTGAAACACTAATAAGTCCTGCAACTGCCTCGCCCGGCGAATTCAATTCCCCTACATACAATGCTAAAGGCGCAATGAAAGCGAAGGACGATCCTAAATAAGTAGGAACTTTTCCACGCGTAATCAAATGGAATATTAAAGTCCCTAAACCACTAGCAACAAGTGCACTACCTGGATCTAATCCGGTGAGTGCTGGAACTAAAATCGTCGCACCGAACATAGCAAACAAATGCTGCAAAGACAATGGAATCGCTTTCAAAAAGTTTTTCAAACAAGTGTCCCTCCTTAATAAATGGTATTTCTGTCATGAAATTTTTAGAATATGAATTTTAAATTTTCACTATTGAAATAAGACAAATTAATGAAGGATATAGTGATGAAGAATAAAATTGTACATAAGTTGGGAGAGTAATGAACGACCTAAAAGAAAAGGAGGCACCCTTTGCCTTTTGTTAGGTACTCACAAAATCAGTTTGTAGAGAATCGAAAAGGCATGCAAACAAATGAAGTTTGCATGCCTTTATTGATGCGTACTAAATTTTTATAATGATTTCCTACTAATATTAGATTCATTAATATTTTTAAAAGCGTTGATGATAAAAAGGAGATTGCCTAATAAAAATGCACCGCCGCCAAGATATGTGAAAATATGTGCTGTATCGAGCATACCAGGGACTTGAACTAAAAAGGCGCTGAGTAGGAAAACCGGGACCCCTAATTGATGAAGCCAAAAGTGTGTTTTACCTAATGAATTGATTGCAGCTCTTGGATAAAGGCTATAGATAACTCCGAAAATAGCCGTTGTTGCAAAACCAACTAAGTTTACATGTGCATGAGCAGAACCCCATTGAAGTTTAAGCGTCATCGACATAAATAATCCTACACAAATTCCAAAAATCAAGTAAAGAACTGCAAGCTTAATCCAAATGGATCCCCTCATGTATACACTCCTTGTTGTCATTATTCCATGCTCCTACTAACGTCGCCATTTCCTTTTACTTAAAGCTTGTTGTTCCTCCTTTTTCCTTTGCTTATTTCATCATAATACGATTTTTTATGAATTATGAATGGATTGATGAATTTGATTTCATTAAAGTGAAGAAGCCCACTTTTAGCATAAATGTCCAGTTAAAATTCAATTTGCGGCAGACATCACTACTGCTTCAAAAGGATTTAATTACAAGTAATATCAATAGAAATTATAAAATAAGCCATTGCTATTGGAATATCAGTTTTCATCCCATCATTTTACATATTAGGGAAGAATCTAGTAAAATTAATGTTTATAATTATTACATAGGCAAGTCTATGAAGGGGTTTTATAAGAAATGAAACAATACTATGCTTTCTTAAAAGTGATTGAAAGAGGGAGCTTCACAAAAGCAGCGGCAGAACTTGGTTATACTCAGTCTGCTATCAGTCAGATGATTCAAGCTCTTGAAGAAGAAATGGGGACAACGTTGATATACCGTTCAAGAAAAGGCATTACATTAACGCCGGATGGAGAGGAATTTTTGCCTTTTATTACGAGAGTTGCAAATTCTCATGCAGAACTGATTGAAAAAGCGAAGGAAATGCAAGGATTAGCAAACGGGCATATTCGAATTGGAACTTTTACAAGCGTTTCAAGCAATTGGTTGCCAAGTTTAATGCAAGATTTTAAACACCTTTACCCATCCGTGCAATTTCACCTGCAACAAGGAGAATATACAAGTATCGTCAAATATATTAAAGAAGGCAGTGTGGATTTCGGGTTTGTCAATCCTGATGCGGCAGAAGACTTAGAAACAGTTGTTTTAAAGCAGGATAATATGGTCGCAATCTTACCAGAAAATCATCCTCTTGCGAACAATTCAACAGTCACATTAGAAGATTTAGCAAAAGAACCGTTTATATTACTTGAAGAAGGAGAACTAAATGAACCACTAAATGCTTTTAAGAAAATAGGATTGCACCCTAATATTCAATATAGAGTAATTGATGATTATACAATAATGTCAATGGTCGAAAGTGGACTCGGTGTTTCAATTCTTTCGGAAATGGTGATGAAAAAAGTTCGTTACCGATTTGTCATAAAAGAAGTGGATCCTCCGATAATTCGAACAATTGGCATTGCTTATAAAAATAAAAAAACGTTGCCAATTGCTAGTCGCTATTTTATCGATTTCATCATTCGAAAACTGTCTTAAAAGGTTTGTAACCTTTTTGAAAGGAAGAGTCTTAATGAAACAACTGTATATAAAACAAAAGTTTTTTAGCTTAACTGATAAATTTACGATCAAAGATGAACATGAGAATGATGTGTACTATGAAAAGGGAGCTTCTTAAAAATTCCAAAAACCTTTTCAATTGATAATATGGAGGGGCAACAAGTAGCCCTTATTACAAAAAAGTATTTGGTGTATTGCCAAAATTTACTGTTGAAGTTGGAAGGCAGCACGTCATAACAATCATAAAGGAATTTACCTTTTTTAAATCGCGCTATACGATAGATTCAGCTGGAATAGAAGTACGTGGTAATTGGTGGGATATGGATTTTCAAGTATTCCAACATGGTGAAAAAATAGGTCAAGTAAGCAAAGAATGGTTTTCTTGGGGAGACAGTTATAAAGCACAAATCTTAAAAGAAGAGGTGGAAACCATCATTATTGCTCTTGTAATTGCCATTGATTGTGTGAAGGAAGATCAAAGAATTGCGTCTGCCACAAGTTCAGTTTGATAAAAAAAGAGGTTGGGACATAAGTATTTTTCAACCTCAAAAATAAGGGGTGAGTTGTTTGAAACAGCTCACCCTTTTACAATTTCATCCAATTCATGAGGGTTTTACACCCCTCGTAGTGCATATTTTCTTAAATTTGTGGCCATTAGGGCAATTCCCATTTCAATTTTTACTTTGAATTTTCCTCGAACGGAAAATCGTGTGAATCCCAAAATAGCCTTCAGAAATCCAAAAACTGGTTCTACATCAATTTTACGTTGATGATAGATTTCGGCAGTTTCAGGCTCTGAAAGCTTTTGTTGTACATATGCTTTTTGTTGTTCCCATTTCAAATTTATACGCAATCTTCGATTCGTACTTTCTTTTGCTTTCGTACATAAATGACGGATTGGACAACCTGTACAATCTTCACACTCGTACACTTTAAATTGACGAACAAATCCAGAAGAATCCTTACGTGTCGAAACAAATTTAAATGAAAGAGTTTTTTGATTCGGACATATATAGGTATCATTTACTTCATCATATATCCAATTGCTTGGTTTAAATGGGTCATCCTTGTATTTTTTCTTCTGCTCTTTTTCATACATCCCATATTTAATCAAAGGTGTTCGTTCTCGTTTTATCATAATGTCATCATAATTCGGTTCACTACCATATCCAGCATCCGCAACTATATATTCTGGTAAATCAAAATACCGTTCTTCAATCGTATCCAAGAAAGGTGTCAATGTTTTCGTATCTGTTGGATTTGGAAATACATCATAAGCAAGTGTAAATTGATTTTCTGTTGCGATTTGGATATTGTAGCCTGCTTTTAATTGTCCATTTTTCATATAGTCATCTTTCATTCGCATAAATGTCGCATCGTGATCCGTTTTAGAATAGCTGTTACGGTTTTGTAGAATCTCCAAATCATTTTGATACTTTTCTTTGCGTGCAATCCAATCATTCACTTGCTTTAATATCTGTTTTGGTGTTTTCCTTTCACTACGTAGTCGTTTTCGTTCCACCGGATCTTCAGAAGCTTCAATTTTTGTAGAATAGTCATCGACTACTTTTTCAAGAGATGATGCTACTTCTTTTAGTTCTTCTACTGAAAGCTCTTCTTCATTTTCACGTTCAATTGCTGGTAAGACTTGTTCTTCAAGTAAACGGTCATAGACTTCATTTGATTTTTTAATTAAATTGGCATGATGCTTTTCGATCGACTTTTTCCATACAAATGTAAATTTATTTGCGTTCGCTTCAATCTTAGTACCATCAATAAAAACGGCTTTTTCATCTATTAATTTTTCTTCAATAAGTTGACAACGGAATTGTACAAAACATTGACGGATTAATTCTTGCATTTGGGGATGTACACGAAAACGATTAATGGTACGATAGCTTGGTTCATATCCTTGAGCTAGCCACATCATCCGAATGCTATCTTTTGTTAAATCTTCAATACGACGACCTGAAAAGACAGATTGCGTATAACCACACAAGATAATTTTTAACATCATTCGGGGATGATAGGATGGACAACCAGTTTCTTTATAAAACGGAGCGAAAGCTTCGTCTGGAATGCTTTCGACTAAATGATGAATATGGTAGGCAATATCATTTTCTTGTAATATAACTTCTAAATCTATAGGTAAAACTAATTGATTCATGTTATAATATTTAAACATAAAGAGGCTCCTTTCTAAGATTTTGTTGTGGTGACTTAATTTTATCAAAAGAGCCTCTTTTTTTGTTTATATAAATTTAAGAAAGTTAAGTTGTTCGACGTGGAGGCCGCGACTCCTGCGGGAACAGCACGAGCCTCAAGACCCCGCAGGTGCGAGGTACGAGTACCGAGGAGGCTTGAGCCGTGCCCGCGGAAAGCGTCGGCCGGAACGGAGAACAACGTTTTCCATAAAAAATCGTCACTTCATGAAAAATCATAAGTGACGATTTTTTATTAGCTAGGGTTTTGTCCCAAGCTCTTGGCTTCTTATCATTTAACAGATTCAACGGAAATCCATTGTTGAGACCATTCTTCAATTGATTTCAATATGGGTTCCATCGAACGACCTTTTTCCGTCAATGAATATTTGATCACGACGGGAGTAGAAGGAATCACTTTTCGATTAATAATCTCCATTTGTTCTAATTCTTTTAAGCGGTCAGATAAAACCTTTCCACTAATACCGATAGTTGACTGTATTTCACTAAAACGTCTTGGTCCAGAAAGTAATTGATATATCACTAATGCAGTCCATCTCTGACTTAAGATGGATATTGCTTTTTCAAATTTTGGGCAAATCGCTGGCTGTTCCAATTACAACACCTCTCTAATTAAGTATTTTATCAAAAAGTCGCTTATAAAAACAAAATAAGTTATTTTATTTAACATCATTACAGTAAGTAACTAAACATTGAATAAAAATCTCAAGTGAAAATAAAAAAGCAGTCCAAAAAAGGACTGCTTTATTGTAATATTAATTTCTAATAAGATAGTCGAATGCACTTAATGCTGCAATTGCGCCAGAGCCCATGGAAATAATAATTTGGTTATATGGACCGTCTGTACAGTCACCTGCTGCAAACACACCTGGGATTGTCGTAGCGCCTTTTTTATCTACAATGATTTCACCAATGCGATTACGTTCAAGTGTACCTTCTAACCATTCTGTATTTGGAACAAGACCGATTTGAACGAATACACCTGCTAATTCAATATGTTTTTCTTCACCAGTAACACGGTCTACATATGTAAGTCCGTTGACTTTGTCTGTACCAGTGATTTCTTTTGTAGCAGCATTAGTAATAACCGTCACATTAGACAAGCTATGTAGACGTTTTTGTAAGATTTCATCAGCTTTTAATTGCTCATTGAATTCGAGCACTGTGACATGATTAACGATTCCAGCAAGGTCAATCGCTGCTTCAACACCGGAGTTTCCTCCACCGATGACCGCAACGTCTTTTCCTGTGAATAATGGTCCGTCACAGTGAGGGCAGTATGCAACACCCTTGTTTTTAAATTCCTGTTCACCAGGTACATTAATGTTACGCCAACGTGCACCCGTTGCAATAATGACTGTTTTACTTTTCAGAACGGCGCCGTTTTCAAGTTCTACTTCAATTAGATCGCCTTTCTTTTCAAGGTGTTTTACACGTTGTAAATTCATGATATCAACAGGATATTCTTTCACATGTTCTTCAAGGGCTTTTGCAAGTTTAGGTCCCTCTGTTTCTTTTACACTGATGAAGTTTTCAATTGTTAATGTATCTAAAATTTGCCCACCAAAGCGTTCTGCGACAATACCTGTTCGAATACCTTTACGAGCTGCATAAATTGCTGCACTAGCTCCCGCAGGCCCACCGCCGATTACTAATACATCAAACGGATCTTTATTGGATAGCTCTTCCACATCTGAGCCTTTACCGAGCTTTCCAAGAATCTCTTCAATCGTCATGCGGCCACTAGCAAACGGTTCACCGTTTAAGAAAACTGTTGGTACAGCTAAAATATCTTTACTTTCCACTTCTTCTTTGTACGCAGCGCCATCAATCATTGTATGTGTAATGTTAGGATTTAACACACTCATGATGTTAAGTGCTTGTACAACATCAGGACAGTTGTGGCAAGTTAAGCTAACGTAAGTTTCAAAGTGGTATTCGTCATTGATAGATTTAATTTGATCAATGATATTTTGCTCAACTTTTGGAGGACGGCCACTTACTTGTAGTAAAGCTAGTACTAATGAAGTAAATTCATGTCCTAATGGAACACCGGCAAAAGTGATACCAGTGTCTTCACCAACACGGTTTACGCTAAAGCTTGGTGTTCTTTTTAGTTCTGTTTTTTCTACTTTAATTTTTGGTGTCATGGATGCTAGCTCATCAACTAAAGCTAGCATCTCTTCAGATACCTCGTCAGAACCAGCACTTACTTTTAAAACGATATCGTTTTCAAGCAGCTGTAAATACTGACTTAGTTGAGATTTTATTTCTGCATCTAATGCCATGTTGAATCGTCTCCTTAAATTTTACCAACAAGGTCAAGGCTTGGCTTAAGTGTTTTACCAGTTTCTTTCCATTTTGCTGGGCAAACTTCACCAGGATTGTTACGTACGTATTGAGCAGCTCTAATTTTGTCGATTAAAGCACTTGCGTCACGGCCAATACCTTCAGCGTTGATTTCAACAGCTTGAATTACACCATCTGGATCGATAATGAACGTACCGCGATCAGCAAGACCTTCGTTTTCTCTTAACACTTCAAATTGTTTAGAAAGAACGTGAGTTGGGTCACCAATCATAGCGTAAGTGATTTTTCCAATTGTTTCTGAAGTATCGTGCCATGCTTTGTGAGTGAAGTGAGTGTCAGTTGAAACTGAGAATACTTCAACGCCTAATTCTTGAAGTTTTGGATATTGTTCTTGAAGATCTTCTAATTCAGTTGGGCATACGAATGTGAAGTCAGCAGGGTAGAAGCAAACTACAGACCAATGACCTTTGAAATCTTCTTCAGTTACTGTGATGAATTCACCATTTTTGTAAGCTTGAGCAGTAAATGGTTGTACTTGTTTTCCGATTAATGACATATTCATTACCTCCAAAAATCTTATTTTTAATATTAAAACTTTTTGATAATAATTATTAGCTAGGATTAATTATTATATACATATCTTTTTTTGTCAAATGGAATATATTAAACATTTCAAACATTAGTCTATATTTTAGACTACATATATATACATAAAAATGGAAAATGAATTGAAGTGACGAACAAACTAAACTTTTCCATTTTTCACTATATATTTATTTTAGAAGATACGAATGGGTAATACAAGAAACAAACTCCTATCTATAATGAATGTTTATGTTAGGATAGAGTACAAAGGTTTCATAGAGGGGAGAGTGGAGTTTAGTGTTTTTGGAACAATTGAAGAGAAAGTTAAATACACAGCAAATAAAATTTATTGGTGAAGAAACAGCTTTTCGTTCTGCAGTGTTGATTCCCATCATTCAAATAGAAGGAGAATGGCATATTCTTTTTGAAGTGCGTTCATTTACGTTAAGAAAACAGCCAGGAGATATTAGTTTTCCGGGAGGCCGTGTCGAAGATTCAGATGCATCTCCATTAGAAGCAGCTTTGAGGGAAACCCATGAAGAATTGGGAATTCACCCTAATACAATTAAAGTAATAGGTGAACTAAGTCCGTTAATAACTTCCCCTTCCTTTGTCATTTATCCATATGTTGCAACAATTGATAATCAAGTTATTCAACCTTCTTATAATAAAGAAGAAGTAGAAGAAATCTTTACGATTCCAATAAAGTGGCTTCTCAATTATGAGCCATATTCTCATTTAGTAAAAATAAAGATCATTCCGCCATCAGATTTTCCTTATGAAAAAATTATTAATGGTAAGGATTATCAATGGAGAACAAGAGAAATGGAAGAATGGTTTTACGACTATGAGCAGTATACCATTTGGGGTTTAACGGCGAGAATTTTAAAACATTTTGTTGAAATACTGAAAAATAAATAAGATATTCTCTAATGGTAAAATTATAGAAATGATTACGAAGCATATCAGAGTTGTTTAAATAAAAAATTTGCTAGCACTTATCATTTGTTTTGTGCTCAAGATGTTATATCAATATAATTGTAATGAATCCAAATATTTCATTTTTTATTCATCATGCATTCGAAAATAATTTCACCAAATACGGTAAATAATATAAATCAATATAAGAAAAGAAAGTAATGATAGC
Source organism: Ureibacillus sp. FSL K6-0786 (assembly GCF_037965165.1). GTDB lineage: Bacteria > Bacillota > Bacilli > Bacillales_A > Planococcaceae > Ureibacillus > Ureibacillus thermosphaericus. The sequence goes on from NZ_CP150191.1 coordinate 1,511,242, forward strand.
TTTTATACACATGAATGTATAAAAAAAATCCTTTCCATAAATGTACATTTTAACTTGCTATCAGAGCATAGATATAATATTTAAATCTCAAATTAAAAGTGTTATACTATAATAAGGTCAAAATGTACAAGAAGATGTTGACAAAAAATAGTCTACATCTTTATGGAAAAAATAGGGGAGATAAGGATGGTTATAAAATGAGTAGTAGTCAAACTAAGAAAAATGTCGTTCTAATCGGCGCCGGTATTATGAGTGCAACTTTAGGGACGTTACTAAAAGAGCTTGCTCCAGATTGGAATATTACGATTTACGAAAAACTTGATAAGCCTGGCGAAGAAAGTTCAAATGAATGGAACAATGCGGGTACAGGACATGCCGCACTATGTGAGCTTAACTACACTGTTGAAAAACCAGATGGCTCCATTGACATTTCCAAAGCAATTAATGTAAATGAACAATTCCAAGTTTCTAAGCAGTTTTGGGCTTACCTTGTAAAAAATAATTTAATTCAGAATCCGCAAGATTTTATAATGCCGTTACCACACTTGAGTTTCGTTACAGGTGAAAATAATGTTTCCTTCTTGAAAAAGCGTTTTGAAGCACTTTCAAAATTACATCTATTTGAAGGTATGGAATTCAGTGACGATCCGGAAAAATTAAAAGAGTGGATTCCATTAATGATGGAAGACCGCGTTATTACAGAACCAATCGCAGCTACAAAAATTGATTCAGGCACGGACGTAAACTTTGGTGAATTAACGCGCATTTTAGTGAAACACTTACAAAATCAAGGTGTTGAAGTACATTACAAACATATGGTTGAAGGCATTAAACGCACAAAAGACGGCCGTTGGGAATTAAAAGTCCACGATTTAGACAGCATTAAAATGAAATACGTTTCTGCTGATTTTGTATTTATTGGTGCAGGTGGCGGAAGCTTACATTTACTTCAAGATACAGGAATTCCAGAAAGTAAGCACATTGGTGGGTTCCCAGTAAGTGGTTTATTCTTAGTATGTAAAAACCCTGAAATCATTAAAAAACACCATGCAAAAGTATATGGTAAAGCAAAAGTTGGAGCACCTCCAATGTCTGTGCCGCACTTAGATACTCGTTATATCGATGGTGAAAAATCTTTATTGTTCGGACCATTTGCAGGATTCTCACCTAAGTTCTTGAAAACTGGTTCTTACATGGATTTATTTGCTTCCATCAAAGCGAATAACTTATTTACTTTGCTTGCTTGCGGTGCGAAAAACGTGCCGTTAACAAAATACTTAATTGGACAACTTATGTTAACGAAAGAACAACGCATTGAAGAATTACGTGAATTTATTCCTAATGCAAAAGCTGAAGATTGGGAAATTATTATTGCTGGACAACGCGTACAAGTAATTAAAGATACTGAAACTGGCGGTAAAGGTACATTGCAATTCGGTACAGAAGTCATTACTTCATCTGACGGCTCTGTCGCTGCATTATTAGGAGCTTCTCCAGGCGCTTCTACAGCAGTAAAAGTAATGCTTGATGTAATTAATCGCTGCTTCCCAGAAGAAATGAAAAAATGGGAAGGAAAAATTAAAGAAATGATCCCATCCTATGGTCAAAAATTACTAGACAACCCAGATCTATTCAAAGAAATACAAGCTTCTACTGATGAAATTTTAGGTTTAGGAAAAGAAAATATAGAGAAAGAATTAGAAACAATTCAATCATGAAGGCTCTCTACATAGCCGTCCTAACATACCAGATCTCCATAAAGGGAATCTGGTATGTTTTTTATTACTTGCAAAATAACAGGATATGGATGTGAAATAAATGAGATACATCAATATGGTTAGGGGAATCTTTTATCAACGATTGAACCGCTTTGTTGCTGAAGTTTATATCGATGGTCAAAAAGAAAAAGTCCATGTTAAAAACACTGGTCGCTTAAAGGAATTGTTGATACAAAATGTAGAAGTGTTACTAGAAGAAAGTAATGATCCGAACCGGAAAACAAAATATTCGCTCATTGCTGTGAAAAAAGGCGAACGGTGGGTAAATATCGATTCCCAGGCACCAAATACTGTTGCTTATGAAGCGATATTAGATGGGAAAATTGCTGAAATTGGAACCGTCCAAAAATTAAAAAAAGAAGTGAAATATGGAGATTCCCGATTTGATTTATACTTTGAAACGCAAGAAGAAAGAGGGTTTATTGAAGTTAAGGGCGTAACGTTAGAGAAAGATGGAGTAGCAGTGTTTCCTGATGCACCCACTTCTAGAGGGACAAAACATGTTCTAGAATTAGTGAAAGCTGTGGAGGAAGGTTATAAAGGAATCATATTATTTATTATTCAAATGGAGGGTTGCCGCCTTTTTGTACCTAATCATGAAACAGACCCGTCCTTTTCAAATGCGTTACGCCAAGCTTCAAAACAAGGAGTGCAAATTTTAGCTTACGAAACAAGTGTAAGTGAACAATGTATGGTAATCAGTAATCGAATTCCCGTTGAATTAATATGAAAAAGGATGGTTACATAAAAAGAAGAATTTAGGACAATTTAATAATGAACAAATTAGATTTGTTCAATTTGCTCAATAAGGAGGATGGTTATGTCGATTGAGGATAATAAACATAAAGGCGAGTTCCAACGCAAAAATAAGCTTCGATTTCACCAATCCCCTAATCAAAAATCAACAGAATTTGCTTCTGATATGGCAATTGAAACAACCTCCCAAAAGGAAAAAGGGCGTATACAACAACCAATCAGTGAAAGAACAGCATGGCATTAAGACTGACCATTTGAATTATTGAGTATTTATAAGCTATGGATACTTTTCCATAGCTTTTTTTAAGTGAAAGTATTACCATAAAAAAACGCTTTACTTCAATTGTAAAGCGTATAATCGATCACTCTATTAAATGTTTTTTAAATGATTTTGTTTCCATCTTTCTAGAAATGCAAGGACATGTTTTGCATCGCTTCATACTATCAAGGAGATAGTTGTAACAACATGTTTTTCTAATTCTGAGCTCTGCTCCATTATCTATAAATGTTTTCTTACCATAATATTTTCGCAGTGGATTTTCTTTATGATGATAACCAAATAATGACCCATCTGCTTCAAAAATGATGTAGTGAAAGTCATCAATGGCTTGTTGATGATTCTCCTTTAACTCCAATCCATTAATTGATAAACATTGAAAGTATGCATCAATTCGGGATTTAATCTATATTTTTCAATATCTGTAATTCTTTCTCTGTTAATGCATTAACCATGGGAAATAACTACCTCTTATTTTCAATTGTATATTGACAGAGGTGTATAGGTTAATTTATGATTAGCTTTTTGAAATTGATTATTATCTACAATTAGTTAAGGAGGAGTAAAGCCAGTTGGTGCGGTTCAATCTTGGCTTGGTGATCCTTGGTATGAACATATTAGCAAGGATATGGAAGGCGTCGAAGTTGTTGGGACTGAGAGTGAAGTGAATGTGGAGAAAATTGCTTCGTTAAAACCTGATTTAATTATCGGGAACAAGCTTCGCCAAGAAAAAATTTATGATCAATTAAATGCCATTGCACCTACTGTTTTTTCTGAAACTTTACGTGGTGATTGGAAAGAAAACTTTAAGTTATATGCTAAAGCGTTAAATCTCGAAGAAAAAGGAAATGAGGTATTAGGTCATTACGATCAACACGTTGCCGACGTGAAAGAAAAACTTGGTGACAAAGTGAACAAAGAAATTTCTGTTGTTCGCTTTATGGCTGGAAAATCCCGTATTTATTACACTGATTCATTTTCAGGGGTTATTTTCAATGAATTAGGTTTCAAGCGTGTTGCTCATCAGGAAGAGTTGTTTACTTCAGATAATAAACTTGGCAATTTAGCTGTTGAAGTAGGAAAAGAAGTTATTCCGAAAATGGATGCAGATTACCTATTCTACTTCACTTATGCTCCCCAGGGAGATCAAGAGGCATTAAATACAGCAAAGGAATGGACAAGTGATCCTCTATGGCAAAATCTAAATGCCGTTAAAAACGGTAATGCTTTTGAAGTGAGCGATGCAATTTGGAACACTTCCGGCGGTGTAATTTCAGCAAACTTGATGTTAGATGATTTAGAAAAATTATTAACGAATTAATATCTGCCATAATATCCCAAGTATAAACTTAGAATTGGCCGTCTGAAAAAGCCATTTTGAAACGGCACTTTGCGACGAGGATACTTGTTTCAACTACCTCAAGGAGCAAAGGTTGATTATATAAGAGTGTCTGGAAAGTTTAGACTTTCTAGACACTTTTTTTTGCACCCTTTAAACAAATAATGCGCTTCAATTATTTACTTCTTAGTTATTTTTTTTCAAAATAAATGGTTGAAAAAATGAGCAAAATACAATTTGAGAAATAGTAATGCTGTTTCTCATTTTATCTCAATGAGGAGGATTGCTATGCCGAATGTAGAAGTAAACTGTACCGTCTCCAATTGCTATTTCCACAGAAAAGGAAATATCTGTGGTGCGGAGAAAATTTTAATTGATACGGATTCAGATTCCAAAGATAAGTCGTCAGAGTTTGCTTCAGAAGTAGACTTCCGAGAGATTGAGGAAAGGGCTAAATCATCAGAAGAAACTTGCTGTAAAACGTTTAGACCTAAAAAGTAGACTTTCGGAAGTATGGGCAGGCCAATCATTGAGAAATTGCGGGGACTAATCTATTTAGTCCCTTATTTTTTGAGGAGCTGTAATGAATGTATGAAGTCATTGTCAATCAACTGAAACAAATTGAACGCAGTCATCATGTAAAAGTATTATTTGCTGTTGAATCTGGTAGTAGAGCATGGGGAATTGCCTCAAAAGAAAGTGATTACGATGTTCGCTTTATTTATATCCATCCAGTAGACTGGTATCTTACAATCGATCCCCAAGGAATTGGAAAAAAACGAGATGTCATCGAGTTACCGATTCACGATCATCTTGATATAAGCGGTTGGGAAGTTACAAAAGCTTTAAGGTTATTCCGAAAATGTAATCCTTCTATTTTAGAATGGATGAGAAGTAGCCCCATTTATTTACAACCATATAGCTTTATTTCTAAGTTGCGCTTATTGGAGGATGAGGTTTTTAATCCGAAATCGATGCTTTCACATTACATACAAATTGCCAAACAAAATTATGCATCTCTCCTAGGAGAGAATGTGAAGGTAAAAAGCTATTTATACGCTTTGCGCTCATTGTTCGCTTGTAAATGGATTGAACAGTTCAATGAAATCCCACCGATACATTTTCAGCATTTGCTTTCACAAATGAAGATTGATGGTAAATTGAGAAATGAGATTGAGCAGTTGGTGAAATCTAAAGTTTTCGACAAACGGGAAACCATTCGGCCTATTCCAATATTCAATGATTATATCGAACATGAATTGTATTCATTGCAGGACTATATAAATAATCTGTATGGAGAAAAGAATAATCCAACTGTCCAGTTAGATAAGCTATTTCGTGAGACATTAAGAGAAGTTTGGAATGAGAAGTTTGATGCATTCTAGAAACTATAATTACTCATCCATAACCAATATAGATGTACGAAAAAAAGTCCAGAATATAAGATTGAAATACCTGTTAAAGCATAAAGATAGAACCGTTGAAATGATTTTATGCATCTTAAAATAACAAGATTAGAAACAATAAATATGAATACGGAAAGACTGAATTTAATTCCTAGAAATAAATATGGATTTGCTTCAAAAAAGAATCTCATCAGAGGATTTATTTCTTTTATGAAATTATTCATTAAACCATAATGTGTGGCTATACCATCAAATATGTTTAAGATTGTAACCAATAAACTCAATATAAAAATTTGCTTGTTTCTTTTCATTCAATACACCTTATAGATTTTTTCAATAGTATAACCATTTAAGCAACTTTCTAAAAAAAGTGGAATTCACATAGATAAAAGCAATTCCCTTGCTTTATGATGTGAATTCCACCATACAATGTTATTTATTTTTTTTGTTTCTTTTTCTTTCCAACACTAACTGTTCTAATTGGGATAGTTCACGAGAAAACTCTTCTTGCGCGGCTCTAGCAGAGATTTTTTCTTGTTTTGGTGTTTGTGGCAAAGAACTTGCATTATTGGTTTGGCCTTGTTTATTATCTCTTCCCATATTAGATCTCCTTTCTTGATAGTTAATCTTAATATGGCAAGATGCGATTTTTTTATCACATTGAAAAGCATTAATTGGAGGAAGGAAAAGAATAAGTTTTATTGAGAGGTTATATTGATGCATAAACATTTGGGGCAATATATTTGGGATGCTTCGTGAATAAGTAGCATCCCAAAAGTCAACTAATGACGTGGTATAATTTTTTGTTTATAAATACTGTATACATTGTTTTGTTTCTCATGTTTACTTCCTTTAAATTCAATATAAGTTTTATGAATGTATGGAGAGGTCATAATGGAAAGTAACGCTCCATAGTTGGGGATAAAAGTTATCTCGTCGCCAGGTTTGAAAAGTATTTTTTTTCCATCTAACACAATGTGGTCGCTGGTTGAACCAAGAATTTTCACAGGCATTGTTGGTGTTAAGCCCGAAACAGATACATCTTGCCTTCCTACTCCAACGAGAATATGGTTAATCCAACCTTGTTCATGGAATTCGATTGATTCACCAAAGCCGTTTTTGCCACGATTACCATAAGGGACAGAAGGTTTTTGTTTCGCCTCTATTACTTCTGCAACAAATTTAAATGTATCTTGATAAAGTTTCGGTATGACTTCGCCTTTAGTCGTCTCTCTTCCTAATAGAATCGATTCACCAAGACGTACATCATTGATTACACCAATATTTTTCGTTTCCATTAGCCATTTAATATTTGCAGAGTTTCCGCCTGATACGATAGGGAGTTGTAAAGAGAATTGTTGCCTAATTTGCTGAACAAGAGAAGAGAACTCTCGCATCTTGTCTTCTGTCGGTATGACGCCACCAAAACAAGCAAAATTTGTTGCCAAACCAACAATTTCGATACCTCGGAGTTTTATTACATCATTAATAAATGCTGGTAGATCTTTTGGCATGACACCTTCACGAAGGTCACCCATTTCTACCATAATTATAATTTTATGGATTTTCCCTTGTTTAATAGCTTCTTCTGATAATGCACGAATGATGGTAAGTTCAGTGTTCATGCTGATATCTGCATATTTGACGACATTGGGAATCTCAGACATCCCAGGGGTTCGAAGTAAAATAGTGGTTGCATTGATATTTGCCTTTTTTAATTTTTCTAAATGAATAATTTTCGATACGGCAAGTCTTGTGATTCCCGCCTGAATTAATGTATTGACGATTTGTAAATCAGCACAAACGCCTTTGACTACTCCTGTCACTTCCACCCCCTTTGCTTCGCATAATTGTTTTAGAACGATTGCGTTGTGTTGAATTTTATCAAGATTGATTTCAATTCGAGGAATGGGTTTTAGTTTCATATTGAACTCACGACCTTATCCTTATTTTTTAAGGATGGGAAGAAGTCAATGATTGCATTGATGATTTTTTCATCACCTTTTTTCAACACATCGCTAACAGGTACATGGTATTTATTTTCGTATTCTACAATTGTTTGATCGATTTCCTCATCTGTCATATTTTCGTGATTTAATGTGATGGCAATCACTTTTGTATTTCCATAATGTTCAATTAAGTTAATTTCTTCTTGAACATCCGGCATTGGCATAAATGGAAAATCTCCTAACACTTTTCGTTTTGGCGGATGTTGCAAGATGACTGCTTGTGGTCTTGCACCTCTTAAAATACCGCATGAGCTAGCATAGGCTGGGTGGCTCAGCGCACCTTGCCCTTCCACAATGATAATGTCAGGATTTTCATTTTTGTGGGCACGCAATATTTCCCCCTCCAATTCTCCAATTAAATACTGGAGTGGGAAAGCATCCATTGCAAAACCATACTCTGCACCCTGAATTAAACCTGTTTGTCCAGTGGCAATAAAGATTGGATTGAATCCGCGGTTTCTGAAACCTTTTTCAAGCACTTTCGCAGTTGTACGTTTTCCGCAAGCACCATCTGTACCGAGTACTGCAATAATCGGTGTATTGATTTTTAAAATTCCACCAGTAAATAAATGCCACTCTTTTTTCGGTTTTGGCTTTCGAATATCGCGAATGGTTACGTTATATTTTTTTGCATTATTCATCATTTCATCATCTTCAGTTAGAAATTCTTGCAGTGGGTTAATGATGTTTAAGCCAGCCTTCATCGCTTCTAAAATGACGGCTCTTTCTTCATCTTTTAAAAAGGCATCGCTAGGGGCAATTCCGAGGATAAAATCTGTTGGTTTTTCTTTGGAAATTGTTAATGCTTCTTTGAGGTTTTTACATAAAGGGATTCCATTTTTGACACCATCTAAATATTCACCAGAATCCAAACCACTCTTTGTACTATCAATTACTGCGGTTATTTCATAATATCCTGGCTCACGAATCAGACCATTAGCGGTTTTTCCATCCATTGAACCAAATTGGCCTTCACAATAAATAATTGCTATTTTCTTCATGTACAATCCCTCCATTTACCGAAGAATAAACAAAAAACATCTTTGTTGCTTCTTGAAGTAATGGTAGAGTCCAATACAATGAAGTAAAAGATGTTCTATAGGTGAAATATTCAATTGTTAACTAAACCAAGGGTTAAAGTATTAACTTAATTATAAGATTATTTATTTTTTTACGCAAAAAATAGAAACAAAATTCATGAAATTTCCCAAAATTTAGGTTAATAGTTTAGAAGTTTTGTAATTGTACTGAATCTTTATGTCTTAAATCTCCATAAAAAATAGCAGCACAAACAATCTATTTTTCGTTTGCACTGCAAATGTAAGTATGTTAACGATTCAATTTAATAATATCAAAATAATCGTTTAATAATGCCCAGTTTTGTGGGAATGGATAACCTAAAGCCCAATAGCTGATGCCCCGTAAGTTATATTCTTTCGCTAAATTAAATTTTGCTCGAGCGCTTCTTGCATCTTCAAACCATACTTCATGAGCTTGCCCGCTTTCATCCACATATCGGAAAAATGGAGATTGAGCATTTTCATCATAAAAGATTTCAGATTTATAACGGGTTGCACGGCGAATAGCTTCCTGTGGACTAAAGGTCTCGGCAATTGCCCCTTCTACGTGAGGAATTTTCCAATCTCTTGCGTATATTTGAAATCCTAAAAATATTTTTTGAGCAGGAATAACCGTTAATGCATACTCTACTACACGTCTTATTTGATTAATTGGAGAGATGGCTCGTGGTGGACCTCCCCTCCACCCCCACTCATAAGTCATTAGAATAACAAAGTCTACTAAACGGCCATGAGCTTCATAGTCATGGGCAGTATATAGTAAACCTTCCTGTTCATTGCTTGTTTTTGGTGCGACCGCAGTAGATACGAAATATCCCCTTTCATGAAGGCGATTGACTGTCAGCTGTAAAAACTCATTATAATTCTCCCGATCTTCTGGAAGCACATACTCAAAATCGATATTCAATCCACGGTAGCCCTTTTCTTCCATTACTTTTAGGCAGCTGTTGATTAATTTTTCCCTTAATTCTTGATTGGATAAAACAACATGGGCTAGGTTCGAGCCAGTGCTTGTAGATGAAAAATTAGAAATGGCTAACATCGGTATAGCTTGTTGAGATTTTGCAGCATTAAGCATTAATTCATCAGCAAAAGGTTCTAACGTACCATCCTCTTTAATCATGTAAGAAAAAGGTGTGAAATAAGTAAGTAAATTACCTACTGCATTAACAGACTCTGCCCCTTCTGCATCCTGTTGATATGAATAAGCGTTGATTTCAATAGATGGTTTCGGTCTAGGTATGATTAGCACCATCCCTGGGTAGATGTTATCTGGATTACGCAGACCATTTTGTTTAATAATGGCTTCTGCCGTTGTTCCATAATATGCTGCAATTTGCCACATCGTTTCTCCTGGTTGAACCAAGTGTAAGCGCTGAGGGATATAAATTGTTGTACCGGGGATTAAATTATATGGATTGATGGTAGGGTTTGCTTGTTGGATAGCTTGAACGGAAACTTCATAATTGCTTGCAATCGACCATAATGTTTCTCCAAATTGAATGATGTGCGGTGTTGTTGTATCTGGAATCACGATTGCTTGGCCTATGAGTAATTCTCGGGGATTGGGAAGTTGGTTTAGTTGGATAATGGCATTCATGCTTGTGTGATATATACTTGCCAATTTCCAAATGGTGTCTCCTTGCTGCACGACATGAATTCTCAGACGAATGCCTCCTTCCTAATTCTTATAATGCACTATATGTTCCATCTTGCTAATTCATATGCTTAAGTAAAAAGAAAGTCTTCCATTTTTGAAGACTTTCTCTTTTTTTTGAAACATACTTCTATATTGGAACGTACTAAATTAAGGGGAAAATTTACCTATATCCATTAATTGCACGAAGTTGGTTTTTTTGAATTTAAATAATTCCAAATGGCATTTGAAATTTCTTTCGCCTCTTTTTGATGTGATGTGTTATTGAAGGCACTATTAAAAGATGATATGAGTGCTTCTAGAACATATAATTTTTCTTCTGACTTTTTCAATTCATCGAGTAAATAATTGGCTAATTCTACTCCTTTTTCTGAATCATTTTTAGTTAATTGATTCACAAATCCTTCAAGCTGTTTGACAATGAAGTCTTTAGATAATTTTTTTGAATTAACTTTTGATTTTAAAGCGTGTACGATTTCTTCATTAAATACGACATCACCAGTTTCTAATATGTTTGGAATAGTGGCAATGACGCGATTGAGTGCTGTTTTGATAATCGATTCAGGTGCAACTTTAACCCCAGTTGCGATATGAATAAAATGCAATGAAAATACGATGATAGCAAAAGTATGGATGGCGCACTCGTAAGAGATAGGACGGATTTTCTCTCCATAAATATCGACAAAACGATTTGCTAACCAATCTATTTCAATGACCATATGTTTTTCAATAATCTCTTTTATATCCTTATCATTGGAGTCGAAGGTTGTTGAAAAGATTTCATTAAAATTTTGTTTTCTACTTAAATGAAAACCCATAGCAATTTGATTAATTAGTAAATTGATATCAGAGGTATCTTTATTTGAAGCTATTTGATAGCGAGCATTGACTAACTCTTCTCTTGATTCTTCTAAAATAGCTATTAAGCATTCATTTTTAGAAGTGAAATGATTGTAGAATGTTCCTTTGGAAATATTAGCAGCTTCAATAATATCCATAATGGATGTATTGTTGAAACCTTTTTTAATAAATAATTCGCGAGCTGCTTGAATAATTTGCCTTTTACGTTTGTTCATTTCGCCACCCTTTCCGCAAGAAAAACAACATTTTATACTATAAGTATAAAATAATTAAAATTGAAATATCAATGTCTCGTAGAGTTTTTGCAATAATGTTGTAAAAATTGAACCATCGGTATAAAATGGTTTGAGGGAAATAAAATGGATTATCGCTTAACGGTTGTTTTGGAAGATGGTGGATGTCTTATATAGAAAATAAATGATTAGAAAGTGAGGTTTTTCCTGTGAAGAAAAGTTTGACTATTGGTATAGCTGCCGCTCTTGCGGCAAGTAGTATTACACCAGCAGTCGTCGCCGCTGCTCCAAATTCTCCTGATCATGTATTTGCAAAAACGAAAAACAAAAAAGAGGAAGAAAAATCTTTTGTCGAAAAAGTGAAAGTCCAAGAGTTAACGTTGGAAGAAGCGATTCGATATGGATTAAACAGTAACTATTCTTTAATTGAGTTGGAGTATACTATTGAAAACTTAAAATTACAAGAAGATATGTATGAGGATCTTCTCGATGTTGCAGAAAGTTCTTATGAGAGTACTCAGAGAAAAATAGAAGAGTTAAATAAGTATTTAGAATCTACTTCAAAAGATACAGTGACAGTTGATTTAGCGAAAGAAGTAACTAATCTCAAGCGATCTTTAGAAGAATTATTAGACATCAATCCGGAAGACCTTGAACCAGATATCGATCCTTCAGACTCTGATAATGTAATCGTTAAAACACAAATAAGATATTTAATCAATTTTTTGGAAAATGCCATGAAATACGTGGATGAATATGAAAAATATCAGCAAAGAGAATTAGTAAAAGAGCAATTGAATGTGCTAAAAAGCAATTTAAGCAACCTCTATTTCCAAGTGAATCAGTATAAAAACATGCTTGATACTTTAGATATTCAACGAACTCAAATGTTTAATAACCGTGTGCAAATGCGTGAACAATTAAAGCTACCAATCATATTAGATTTTATTAGCTTGCTTTTAACTGAAGAGCAAATTGATTTTATGAAATATACACTCGAAGTACAACAAAGCCAATTAAACGGGATGAAAACACGTTATGAACTAGGATTAGTATCGAGAAAAGACTATGAAAAAACAGAAAGAGACATATCTGATTTAGAAACGCAAATTGCTGAACTTGAAAAGCAACTTAAACATGATAAGGCGGTATTTGCTACTACAATTGGCATTACATATGATGAAGATTTTAAATTGATAAGACCGGACTTAGGGGAATTGGCGTTAATAAAACAGGAAAAATCAACAGAAGAACTTATTAAAAATAGCTTTGACATGGTGAATGCAAGAACAAATTTACGAATTAAAGAAAAAGCATTAGATGATTTTGATGATGAAGAAAATCGTACAAGAGAAAGAGAAAAAATGCTTGAAAATGATGTTGAGGTAGCTAAATTGCAAATTGAAGCTCTTCAAGTAGAATTAGAAAAGGCTATAAAAAATACCTTCCATCAAGTACAAAAACAATATGAAGCGTTAAATGAAGCGAAAAAAGATCTAGAACAAGCAAAAACTGATTATGCTGATACACAGCTTTACTACAATTTAGGCTTACTTTCAAAACAAGAATTTGATGCAGCCAATACAAGTATAAAACAAGCGGAATTTAACTATAACAACGCCAAATACCAATATTATTTACTCACAAAACAAGTAGAGTTAATGGATAAAGGTGTTATTGTTAGAAATTGATAATCAGGGCTTTGGATTTTTCCTTTGCTAAGGAGGCTTTAAATAGATGACTAAGAAAGGAATAATAGGGACCCTTCTATTGTTAACATCTATCATCCTATTAGTAGGTTGTAATAATTCGACAGAAGAAACAGAGGTTCCTGAAACAGAAATACCAGTAAAAGTTGCGACAGTGACTTTCGGTGCTTTAACAGATGATAATGAGTTATCGGGCACCATCTTACCTGAAAATGAGGTTGCAGTTTTACCGAAAGCTGTTGGAGAAATTAAAGCAATTTATGTAAAAAAAGGAGATAAAGTAAAGCAGGGCGATATTCTAGCCCAGCTTGATGATACAGCTGAAAGAAATGCGATGGAACAGCAGCAAAAAAGCTTAGAGCAAGCACAGGCTAGTTTGAAAAGCGCACAAAATGGCAAGGTAAGAGCTGAAAACAGTTATAAACAAGCACAGGCCTCACTAAAATCAGCTGAAGCTTCTTTACAACAAGCAAAAGAGAATTTAAAAAATTTAGATTTTCAAATTCAAAATGCTCGAAATTCTTGGGAACAAGCTAAAAGAAACTTAGACAGAATGAAAGCTTTATATGAAGCTGGTTTGATTTCTCTACAAGATTATGAAAATGCTCAAAATGCGGAGAGAAGCGCAAAAATTGCTTTAGACCAAGCAGAACTATCGAAAAAAACAACGGAAAATGAAGGCATTAGAATGCAAGAAGTAGCTGTAGAGCAAGCTCAAATCAATGTGGAGCTGGCGCAAACTTCCATGAAAGATGCGGAAATTGCAGTGGAACAGGCACAAATACAAGTAGATCAAGCTCAACTTGCTGTAGATGCTGCTAAGGATCGTTTAGATGATAAAGTGATTAAAGCGACGATTGCAGGAGAAATTACAGAAATCAATGGGGAAGTAGGGGAAATGGCTTCTAATGCCAACCCATTTGCAACGATTGTAGCAAAAGATTCAGTGAAATTAAGTGTGAAAATTACGGCTAACCAACTATCTTCCTTCGAAGTCGGGGATGTATTAGATGTGAAAGTTGCCGGTTTAGAAGGAACATTTAAAGGAAATGTTGCCTATGTTTCTTCAGTGAGTTCAGGATTTGGACTATTTACTGTTGATATTAATATCGATAATAAAGAACAAAAAATTCGACCAGGCATGATTGCTTCCGTCATTGTGGAAGAAATTAAACAAGCCAACTCGCTTCTTATTCCTGTTGAAGCGATCGTACAAAAAGAAGGGAAAACCGTTGTATTCATCGTTTCAGAAGGAAAAGCAGAACAAAGAGAAGTAGAAATTCTCAAATACAGTACAGATTTGGTGGCTGTCGTGGGAGAACTTAAAGAAAACGAACAAGTTGTAATCAGTGGACAGAACCTCCTCGATGATGGAAATAAAGTCCGTATAATGGAGGAGGAGTAGACATTGAAACTTGTAAACACCTCAATTAAACGTCCAGTCGGCGTTATCATGTTTGTTATTTGTGCTATTCTATTGGGCTTTATCTCTTTAAGGGAATTGAAGGTAGAATTATTCCCGAAAATTGATTTGCCAATAGCGGTTATTGCTACAAGTTATCAAGGAGCTGCTCCACAAGAAATAGAAGAATTGATTTCAAAACCGATTGAATCAGCTGTAAGTACGGTAGAAGGCATGGATACAATTCAGTCAGTATCCAGTCAAGGAGCTTCTCTAGTACTAATGATGTTTGATTATGGTCGGGATATTGATGATGCGTTAATCGATGTTAGAGAAAAAGTCGATCAAATATCGGGGATGCTTCCAGATGGTGCAAATGATCCGATGGTAATGCGACTTGATCCAAATGCGACACCTGTAGTGATTGCAAGCCTCTCAGGAGATAATTTGGAAAAATTACAAGATATTGCAGAAAGTGATATTCAACCGGCAATTGAACGAGCGCCTGGTGTTGCCTCTGCTACCATTGTTGGTGGAAAAGAACGCGAAATTCGCATCAATTTGAATCAATCAATGCTGAAAAACTATGGACTAACAGGTTCACAAGTGATTGCTGCATTACAAGCGGAGAATCGTACAATCTCGGCAGGAACGGTTGAACAAGGAAATCAAGATGTGCAACTACGCGTTGTTGGAGAATATACATCCGTTAGTGATATTGAAAATACGCTCATCACTTTAAATAATGGTGATACCGTTCGCGTAAAAGACGTGGCGGATGTCGAAGATACATTTAAAGAAGTATCGTCAATTTCTAGAGTGGACGGTAAAGATACATTAATTTTCACCATTATGAAACAGTCGGATGCGAACACCGTTGAAACTGCAGAAGAAGTTAAAAAAGTTATTGAGAAATTGAATGAAAAATATACCGAACGAGGATTAGAAGTAAAAACGATTATGGATACGTCGGTGTATATTACTGCATCAATTGACTCAGTTCTAGATAACATGATTGTAGGGGGATCACTCGCTGCAATCATCCTATTACTCTTCTTAAGGAGTCTAAAAGCGACGTTAGTTATTGCCGTTTCAATGCCGATTTCCATTATTAGTACATTTACGTTAATGTACTTCACAGGAGAAACATTAAATATTATTTCGATGGGTGGACTGGCTCTCGGTATCGGGATGATGGTTGACAGCTCCATCGTTATATTAGAAAACATATACAAGAAGCGTTCGGAAGGATTATCGATTAAAGAGGCAGCATACCATGGTGCTTCGGAATTAGGCCCTGCTGTTATTGCCTCTACACTGACGACTGCAGCTGTATTCGTTCCAGTCGTATTCGTAGAAGGGCTTGCTTCACAAATTTTTCGTCCGTTAGCATTGACGGTTGTATTTGCATTGACAGCATCGCTAGTAGCTGCCATGACATTGGTGCCAATGCTATCAACGCAATTTATGCGTAATGTTCAAATCTCAGTAGATGAGGATAATGGACAATACTTCTTTAATCGTGTTTTAAACAAAATTAAAAATTTCTATGGAAATGTACTAGAAAAGGCCTTACGTAGAAGGAAAACAGTTATTGCCATCGTAACTGCTGCTTTTGTGGGAAGTTTAGCTTTAATGCCAGTTGTGGGTATGGAGCTAATGCCTGCAACAGATAGCGGGCAAGTTTCAATTACTGCACAGTTGCAAAACGGTGCGAAGTTAGAGGAAACGGAATCTATCGTAGAGGAAATTAATGAACGGTTAAAAAACTTTGAAGATATAATTAAAGTGAATTATGTAAGTATTGGTGGTACTACAAATGGTATTACTGCAGGAAGTAAAAATGTGGCGTCCTATATGATTGAACTAGTTAGTTCATCGGAAAGGGATATTACTACTGATCAATTCATTGCTCAATTAAACGATTTAGTAAGCGATATTCCTGGGGCAGAAATTACTATATCGGAAAATAGCCATGGAATGTCCACTGGTTCACCAATCTCGCTTTCGATTTCAGGGGATAACTTAGATGTATTAACTGATTTAGGACAGCAAGTTGTTTGGATTTTAGAGGATATCGATGGAACGTTGAATGTGAAAAGTTCGGTTGAAGATGGAAGTCCAGAATTGCAAGTGGTTGTAAATCGTGAACTGGCTTCTGCTTTTGGGCTAAGTTACCAACAAATTATGAATGAAATCAATGTAGCGTTTAACGGCCAAGTGGCGACTAGGTATAAAGAAGATGGTAGCGAATATGACGTAACGGTTGCATTACCTGATGATAAAACGGAGACTGTTCGTGATTTAGAAACATTTGTTGTTCGGAATAATGCAGGGGAGGATATTCCGTTATCTGCCGTTGCTGAAATAGTGCCAGTACAAGGGCCTTCTCAAATTACTCGAAATAATCAAGAGCGTACAATTAACGTAACGAGTGATGTAATTGGACGAGATTTAGGAACGGTTTCAAAGGAAATTGATGCGAAATTAAAACAAATCCATTTACCTGATGGATATGAAATTTCCATGGGTGGAGAAGTAGAAACGATGATGGAATCTTTCGTCCAATTAGCATTAGCATTAGTTTTAGGTATATTCCTTGTATATATGGTAATGGCTGTTCAATTTGAATCCATTACTTATCCATTTATCATCATGTTCTCCATGCCTACTATGGTGATTGGGGTAATATTAGGGCTACTCATTTCAGGATTACCGTTAAGTTTACCAGGTTTTATCGGTCTAATTATGCTTGCAGGGATTGTTGTAAACAACGGTATTTTACTTGTTGAATATATTAATATTTTAAGAAGAAATGGAATGGAGCGAATGGAGGCTATTGTAGAAGCAGGAAAAAGCCGTATGCGTCCAATCTTAATGACAACACTCACTACGGTTTTAGCGATGATTCCGCTAGCCCTTGCAATTGGTGAAGGTGCGGAAAACCAACAACCAATGGCTGTAGTAGTTGTATTCGGATTAACTTCTTCTACAATCTTTACTTTAGTATTCGTTCCAGTTATGTATGTCGTGATTGATAACATATCAGAAAAAGTGAAAAACATCTTTAACAAAGATGATTCAGATAAGACTGGTAAACCGAAAAGAAGAATCTTCAAGCGCAGAAAAGCGAAAAATAAAGTCGTAGAAAAAGAGTTAGAAACAATCGGTGGAAAACCAGAGTTGACGTAAGTAAAAAAGCATATCTCTCGGATAGAGAGGTATGCTTTATTTTTTATTTATACTTTTCTCATAATAAAACTTAAATGACGTCCAGCCTTTTTATCTTCTCGATAAGAAAATCCTTGAGGATGCTTATAGGTGCATGTTGAGTCAATGGTAATCTGTTCAGACGGTATACCACTAAGTTCGCATTGTTTTTTAACCGTTTGTTGATTATCGATATGATATTTACCCGTCTCTTCGTTAAAATAAATAAATTCATTTGCATAACCTAAATTTTTAAATTTAGCATACACATCTTCATCAACTTCAAATTTTTCTTGGCTAATTGCACTACCGAGATGAACACGGAAATCTTTAATATCACATTGTTCGTTCTTTTGGATGTGTTCAAATACTTTTCTAGTTATCTCCTTCACGGTTCCTTGCCAACCAGAATGAATCACTCCTATAATGCCGCTTTTTTCACTATAAAAAATAATTGGAACGCAATCAGCTGTAAAAGTACAAAGGACGATGTGGGACTCTGTTGTATAAAGGGCATCGGTATTTGGAATGGCAGTATCTTTTGAAAGTGCTCCTCGTCCGCAATCTTTTTTTGTAACTTTATATATGTTATCGCTATGGGTTTGATTGGCACATACAAATTGTTCGATATCACAACCGATGTATGCAGCAAGCTTTTGACGATTTTGAACGACATCTTCTTCATTATCGCAAACATGAAGGGCCATGTTATGCTGTTCTAACTCTTTTTCATTTTTTAACGTGATGCCAGCAATAAATTTTTCGTTATTGAAATAAATTTTTGTTGTCATGTCTTCACTCCTAGACTCAGTTCTGCATGGTAATTTTTATTATATATTGTTCTTTCAGTTGAGTCATAAAGTATGTAATTATGTTACAGAAAATATCGGGTGAGTGAACTATATGATTTCCATTTTAGAATTGCAAATTATAATAGCCAATAAATCAAAATTTAAACACGTTATCCAATATATATACAGGTAATACTGATGGAATAATGCAATAATGGTAACTAGGAAAATTCACTTTTCAAAAACGTGATAATAGTTATACTGGTAAAAATATTTGCCAAATGGTAAGTATAAAGAAAAGCCCTATTAGGAATGTTTATCTACCTAATAGGGAGTTTGACAAACCTAATTTATTTAATTTCCTTGATAACGATGAATTAAATCGTTGTTTTGTCCTCTGGCAAATACATCTGTTCTAGTTGGTCCCCAAGATACTGCTGCTGGTGCGCTTGTAATTTGAGTAGTGCCTAAGCTTACCCATGGTTCCCAACGAGTGCCATTCCAAGTTCTCTTAAACAATCGATTTCCTACGCCTCTTATAAAGACATCAAGATGGTTTGGACGCTTAGAAGAAACGGTTGGCGCACTTGTTAATGTACCGCCAAGGCTTTCCCAATCGCTCCAGCGGTTTCCGTCCCACCATTTATGAATTAAATCATTATTTACTCCTCTAGCAAAAACATCTATTCGATTTGGTCCCCAAGAAATCGCAGCTGGTTCAGAATTTAAATTTCCTCCGAGATCTTCCCAAGGTTCCCAATAAGAACCGTTCCAAGTCCTCTTATACAATCGATTTCCTGCGCCTCTTACAAATACATCTAATTGATTTTCACGTTGAGAAGATGCGCTAGGACCGCTTGTTAATGTGCCTCCAAGACTTTCCCAACTGCTCCAGCGAGTGCCATCCCACCATTTATGGTACATGGCATCATCTGTCCCTCTTACAAACACGTCAATTCGGTTTGGACCCCAAGAAACAGAGCCAGGAGCGGATGTTAATACGCCTCCGAGGCTTTCCCAATTGCTCCAACGGCTACCATCCCACCAAATATGGTATAACGCATTGTCACTACCTCTTGCAAATACGTCTAATCGATTGGGTCCCCAAGAACTTACACTAGGAGCGCTTAATAATGTTCCACCTAAACTTTCCCAATCGGACCAACCCTCTTCTGGCCTAGGTCCAGGTTCTGGAGCCGGTCGTTCACCGCGGATATAAGCTAAAGCCAATTCAATAGCTCGAATTAATATGCGATTTACTGTGCTTTCTGGGAAATTCATTGAACGGATAAAAAGTGGGAACCAAGGATTATCACGCTGGAACTGATTATAAATTTGGGTAGGAGTGCGATTTAAATTTTGTTGATTACGTAAGTACGAAATTGTTAGAAGCATGAGGGTATCAATCATTTGGGGATTTACACCAGCTTGCTCTAGCTGCGTATATAAGTTGCTATGCTCTGTGCGAATACGTTGTATCAATTCTTGCTCACTTGGTCTTTGTTGCGGTGTTTGTTGTACATATAAAGGATTGGGAGGGTAGTAATAATTTACAGGAACATATACGTAATAATAGGGATAGCCATTATACATGTTCATATGAATACCTCCATTTCTTTGAATAGTGTATGCGTAAAGAAAAAAAATGGGACTCAAATGATTCAAAAGAGCATAGTATTTTTGGCGCATAAAATTTAAGCATGGAAATAGGAGAACGGTTGGGAGTATCACGATAAAATTCATAATTTTTTATAGAAAATTTTGTAAAGGAAAAATATAAAAATTTGATAATATTAAAAGTTTGAATCGATAATAATATCAATTAATTATTAATTAAATATTTTGTATAATGCGAAATATTTAAATTTCCAAAAAAATCACACTAGACTAAATAAAAATAATGTTTTACAATACAGAAAGCTAATACATTTGAAATAGATATTGGATTGAAACCCTTTTCAGAAAATTATGAAATTAATATTCTGAAATAAGTGTTTTTATTTTCTGAAAAATCTAATATCTAATTAGTTTTTATTACAAAATCTAAATAAATGGGGGGAGTATTACATGGTGGAATCAAAAAAGACTAAAAGATTTGCCTCTCTTTTTCTAGCATCTTCTTTAGTTGTGGGAGCTTTAGCTGGTTGTAGTGGAGGATCTGGGGGTGACCAAGGAAGCAGTTCTTCATCAGACAATGGTTCTTCTTCAAACGGTGGAGATAGCGATGTAATTAAAATTGGTGCAAACCTTGAGCTTACTGGTGCTGTTGCTTCTTATGGTTCATCTATTGCACAAGGTGCAGAACTTGCGATTGAAGAAATTAATAATAACGGTGGAATCAATGGTAAGAAAATAGAATTTGTCAAAGTTGACAATAAATCTGAAAACGCGGAAGCAACATCTGCTGCTATCAGATTAGCAACTCAAGAAAAAGTAAACGTAATGATTGGCCCTGCAACAAGTGGTAACGTTCTTGCGACAGTTCAAATTGCGAACGACAATAAAATTCCGCTTGTTACAGCTTCAGGAACTGCGCCAAACGTTACTGAGAATGCAGATGGATCTATTAACGAGTATGTATTCCGTACATGCTTTATCGACCCATTCCAAGGAGTAATTGCTGCAAACTTTGCTACAAATGAACTTGGAGTAAAAAATGTAGCGATTTTTGCAGATAACTCTTCGGACTATGCGAAAGGTTTAGCAGCTGCATTCAAAGAACAAATTGAAGCAAATGGCGGACAAGTAGTTGCGGAAGCAGCGTATGTAGCGAAAGACACAGACTTCAAATCAACTTTAACAACTCTTAAATCTAAAAACCCAGAGTTTATCTTTATTCCGGGATATTATGAAGAAGTTGGTTTAATTGTTAAACAAGCGCGTGAATTAGGAATCGATGTTCCATTAATGGGTGCTGACGGATGGGATTCTCCAAAATTAGTTGAATTAGCTGGTGCTGAAAACTTAAACAACTCATTCATTATTAACCACTATTCATCTGAAGACCCAGATCCAAAAATTCAAGACTTCGTAAAAGCATTTAATGATAAATACGGTGAATCACCAAATGCTTTCCACGCTCTTGGATATGATACAGTTTACTTCATTAAAGATGCAATTGAGCGTGCAGGATCTGTGGATGGAGCAGCAATTAAAGACGCGCTTGCTGCAACAAAAAATATTTCGCTAGTATCTGGTACAGTCTCTGTGGATGAAAAGCATAATGCGGTGAAATCTGCAACAATTTTAGAGTATGTAGACGGTACACAAACATTTAAAACTAAAATTGAACCTTAATTTTACAAGAAAGGGGGGCACACCGCCTCCCTTTTCCCGTTCGTATCCCAAATTTCCAAATATTAGTTGAATGTTCTGAACTTTTAAGAATTGACAGATAAAATATTTGCTTCATAAAAGGAGTGTGACTTTATGGATTGGTTGCAGCAACTCATTAATGGTATTTCCTTAGGAAGTATTTATGCATTGATTGCGTTGGGGTATACGATGGTATACGGTATTATCAAATTAATTAACTTCGCCCATGGAGACGTTTTCATGCTTGGCGCATTTATCGGTTTTTTTGCCATCACTCGTTGGGAAATGGGTTTCATTCCAGCGTTAATTATAGCTATGGTTGTTTGTTCAATCATTGGTATGATCATCGAGAGGGTTGCTTATAAGCGCTTAAGAAATGCAACTCGAATTGCAGCGTTAACGACAGCCATTGGGGTATCGTTCTTAATAGAGTACACCATGATATTCTTTAGAGGAGCCACACCAGAGGCTTATCCTCAAGTATTACCGCAAACAAATATTAATATCTTAGGTGCGAATATAAACTCTCAAACTATTTTTATTCTTGTAGTTACAATCATTTTGATGATTCTTTTACAATTTATTGTTCATAAAACGAAAATTGGTAAAGCGATGCGTGCAGTTTCTCACGATGCAGATGCTGCGAGACTAATGGGTATTAACGTTGATAATACAATTTCGGCAACGTTCGCAATTGGTTCCGCTTTAGCAGGTGCAGCAGGAGTAATTTTCGGATCATATTACACAAGAATTGACCCATTAATGGGCGTTCTACCTGGTTTAAAAGCCTTCATTGCGGCTGTATTAGGAGGAATTGGAAGCATTCCAGGAGCGATGGTTGGAGGCTTTATATTGGGAATCATTGAGACAATTGTAAGTGCTGTAGGTTATTCACTATGGCGCGATGCCGCAGCATTTATCATCTTAATCTTAATTTTAATTTTACGACCAGCAGGTATATTCGGTAAAAACATCCGTGAGAAAGTGTAGGTGACTGGGGAAATGAAAAAATCGAAAGCCTTTTGGGGTTATTTAGCATTTGCACTAGTAATCTATGCAGTTGTACAAGGTATGCTTGCAAGTGGAATGCTCGATTTATATTATCAAAACATGTTAATTACGATTTGTATTAACGTGATGCTTGCTGTAAGTTTGCATATCGTAATAGGGGTTACAGGCCAATTCTCTATTGGTCATGCCGGTTTTATGGCGGTAGGCGCATATATTAGTGCAATTTGTACAATGAAACTAGGGTTGCCATTTATTGTGGGAATCATATTAGCGGGGATTGTTGCAGCTGTAGCAGGTTTACTAGTCGGGGTACCTTCTTTAAGACTTAAAGGAGACTACTTAGCGATTGCTACATTAGGATTTGCTGAGATTATTCGAATTGTATTCTTGAATGTTGATTATGTTGGCGGAGCAGCAGGGATGGTTGTCAATCATGCTACAACTTGGACATATGCTTTTGTCGGTGTGGTTATTACAATCATGGTTATTTCTAATTTTACAAACTCTCGTCATGGACGCGGTTGTTTAGCTATTCGTGAAGATGAAATAGCAGCCGACGCGATGGGAATCAATACAACTTATTATAAAGTTGTTGCTTTTGTAATCGGTTCCCTTTTTGCAGGGGTAGCAGGTGCTTTATATGCACATAATTTCTATATTATTCAACCAACAGCATTCAACTTCTTAAAATCATTTGAAATTCTGATTTATATCGTATTAGGCGGTTTAGGAAGCCTTTCAGGTTCTGTCATGGCAGCTATTTTCTTAACGGCAATTTCACAATATTTGCAAGCGTTCCCAGAAACGCGAATGATCATTTACTCTGTCGTATTGATTATCGTGATGTTATATCGTCCAACAGGATTGATGGGAACAAAAGAGTTAAAAGACTTATTTAAAGTAAAAAATAGAGGGGGGTCTGAAGCATGAGTAATCCTCTTCTGAAATTGGAAAATATCGGTATACAATTTGGTGGATTGAAAGCGGTACAAAATGTCAACATGTATTTAAATAAGGGAGAACTTGTTGGACTAATTGGACCGAATGGAGCAGGGAAAACCACAACCTTCAACATGTTAACTGGTGTATATGTACCAACAGAAGGTGAAATTACCTTTAATGGTCAAAGTATTAAGGGATTAAAACCATACCAAGTATCGCATAAAGGAATCAGCCGTACATTCCAAAATATTCGATTATTTAAGGATTTAACGGTATTAGATAACGTAAAAATCGCAAACCATCAGCTTGCGAAACATTCAATCCTTTCTTCCATCTTGCGTTTGCCAACTCATTTTAAAGGCGAGGCAACTATGGAGAAAGAGTCTATTGAATTTTTAAAAATCTTTGAGCTAGACGTTTATAAAGATGAATTAGCGAAAAACTTGCCTTATGGAATGCAACGACGTCTAGAAATCGCTCGAGCGTTAGCTGCTGGACCAAAGCTTCTATTATTAGACGAGCCTGCAGCGGGAATGAATCCACAAGAAACACAAGAATTGATGGATTTAATTGCATTAATTCGAAAAGAATTTGATTTAACAATTCTATTAATCGAGCATGACAT
Organism: Ureibacillus sp. FSL K6-0786; assembly: GCF_037965165.1. Taxonomy (GTDB): domain Bacteria; phylum Bacillota; class Bacilli; order Bacillales_A; family Planococcaceae; genus Ureibacillus; species Ureibacillus thermosphaericus. Next base: position 1,535,642 of record NZ_CP150191.1, read on the forward strand.
GAGTCTAGTAATGGGAATCTGTGAAAGAATCTACGTTTTAGACCATGGTCAATTAATTGCTGAAGGAACATCGGAAGAAATACGTAACAATCCAAAGGTAATTGAAGCTTACCTTGGTGAGGAGGTCGTACACTAATGCTACAAGTAAATAATATTGATGTGTTTTACGGGAATATTCATGCATTAAAAAATATCTCCTTGGAAGTTAATGAAGGTGAGATTGTTACGTTAATCGGTGCAAACGGCGCAGGAAAAACTACTTTGTTGAAAACGTTATCTGGATTACTGAAACCAAAGCAAGGTACGATTACGTACAAAATGCAACAAATTGGTGGCAAACCAGCTCAAGCGATTGTGAAAAGTGGTATTTCTCATGTGCCGGAAGGACGCAGGGTTTTTGCGAATATGTCAGTAGAAGAAAACTTGGAGTTGGGTGCTTTTCTTAGGAAAGATCGCGATGGAATCAAAAAAGATTTAGACCATGTATTTGAACTATTTCCAAGATTAAAGGAACGAAGAAAACAATTGTCCGGTACTTTATCCGGTGGGGAACAACAGATGTTGGCAATGGGAAGAGCGATTATGGCAAGACCAAATTTACTATTGTTGGATGAGCCTTCAATGGGACTTGCCCCACTAATTGTTCAACAAATATTTGAAATTATTCAAACAATCAACAAAGAAGGAACAACTATTTTACTTGTTGAACAAAACGCTCATATGGCTTTATCGATAGCAGACCGAGCTTATGTTATCGAAACTGGAAAAATTGTATTGTCAGGAACAGCGAAGGAACTTCAAGAAAGTGAAGAAGTAAAGGCGGCATATTTGGGAGGAGTATAATAAAAAAGACTGTCCGAAAAGAGAAGAGAAACTTTTCGGTACAGTCTTTTTTTATCATTATGACTGAATAGCAATCTAATATTACCATTCAATATATTCAGGATATTTCATTTGAAGAGGTAATTCATGAATTTCATGTTTTGTAATATTGGCAGTGGCTAATATTTGATCCTTTAAAGCCAAGTATTCATCATCTTCCACCATTAATCGAATAGCAAAGGCACCTAAATGCTTTTTTCTTTCTTCAAATGTTAGCTTAAGATATTCTAAGTTTAAAATATCTACATATTGAGTTGCATAACGGAAGTATTTAGGCGATTTTGATAACATTAAGTGTATAAATACATTGTAATGTTCTTCAGGCAAATGTTCTTTTAAACATTCCGTAACAAGAGATTGGAATTTTCGAATGGATGTAGTATGTGGGTTCCATGGATTATTGTCTATAAATTCATTGTATAAATCGATGAAGTCGTTTAAAGCGAGTGCTGTAAAAATTAATTCAGGGTATAAAATTTCAACGGAGAAATATACATTTTTTTCAGGAGCAAGCGTGTCTTTTTTCTTTTCAATTCCTTTATGGATGCCGTTCGCTACAAACTCGATATTACATTCTCCTTGAGTTGCTTTCCGCAATTGAAGACAAACCCCTAATATACGTTGTCTCGCACCTCGGTAATCATAATAATTATTTTCATCTCCAATAACTTCGTAGATATTCTTAATTAACTCATCTAAATCCCAATAGTCACCACTAATTCGTCCCCCTGTTAAACGTTCAGTGCTTTGAATGGATAACATTTTTATCCCACCTTTTCTAGTCCGCAAAATCTATTACATATATTGTACAATCTTTTAAATAGAAAAAACTATATATTTCTTTGATTCTACTAGTTAATCGTTATTTATTTATATAAAATACAGAAAATTGTAAAAATTGAAAATAAAAAGTTTATTTTTTTCATTAGGGGGTATGTGGTTAGCAAAGCTCACTCTAAAAAGGTCGTTTCATAGAGAAGTGTGGCGAAGGAAAATATAAAATATTTTTCAATATTAGAAATAATCTACTAATCTTTCGAATATATATTATTAGATACCTTTAGGAGTGAGTATGTTGTCATCAAGAAGTAAAGGTATAAAAATCAAAAAATGAGGGGAGTAGGAAAATGTCTGTATTAACTGCTGCATATGCATTTCCTAATACTGAAGGAGCGATTGTAAACTTCAAGGAACGCTACGATAACTATATCGGAGGACAATGGACACCACCAGTTAATGGCGAGTATTTCGATAATGTATCGCCAGTAACAGGAAAAGTTTACACAAAGGTTGCTCGTTCTACAGCGGAAGATATTGAACTTGCCATCGATGCAGCTTACAAAGCGAAGGATTCTTGGGGCAAGACTTCCGTTGCAGAAAGAGCAAGAATCTTAAACAAAATCGCAGATCGCATGGAAGAAAATTTAGAATTGTTAGCAGTTACTGAAAGCTGGGAAAATGGTAAACCGGTTCGTGAAACTTTAAATGCGGACATACCTTTAGCTATCGATCATTTCCGCTATTTTGCAGGAGTGATTCGTGCGCAAGAAGGCGGTATTAGCCAAATTGATGACAATACTATAGCTTATCATTTCCAAGAACCAATTGGTGTTGTCGGGCAAATTATTCCGTGGAACTTCCCAATCTTGATGGCAGCATGGAAACTCGCACCAGCCCTTGCAGCAGGAAACTGTGTGGTTTTAAAACCGGCAGAACAAACACCAACTTCTATACTAGTATTAATGGAACTTATTGAAGACTTGTTACCACCTGGTGTTGTGAATATTGTAAACGGTTTTGGTTTAGAAGCTGGAAAACCGTTAGCTTCCAATCCACGTATTGGAAAAGTTGCCTTTACTGGTGAAACAACAACAGGTAGACTTATCATGCAATATGCTTCACAAAATATTATTCCGGTTACATTGGAGCTTGGTGGAAAATCGCCAAATATCTTCTTTGAAGATGTAATGGAAGCAGACGATGAATTTTTAGATAAAGCAATTGAAGGATTTGTATTATTTGCTCTTAACCAAGGAGAAGTGTGTACATGCCCTTCAAGAGCATTAATTCAAGAATCCATTTACGATAAATTTATGGAACGCGCACTTGAGAGAGTAAAAGCCATCAAACAAGGTAACCCACTAGATCCAACTACAATGATAGGAGCTCAAGCTTCAACAGAACAAATGGAGAAAATTTTATCCTATATTGATATTGGTAAACAAGAAGGAGCAGAGTTGCTTATCGGTGGAGAACGCAACAATTTAGGTGGAGAATTATCAGAAGGTTTCTACATTAAGCCTACTGTATTTAAAGGTCATAACAAAATGCGCATTTTCCAAGAAGAAATCTTCGGTCCAGTAGTTGCTGTTACAACATTCAAAACGCAAGAAGAAGCATTAGAAATTGCAAATGACACGATGTATGGATTAGGTGCGGGAGTATGGACTCGCGATATTAATACAGCTTATCGAATGGGAAGAGGAATTCAAGCTGGACGCGTATGGACAAACTGCTATCACCAATACCCAGCTCATGCAGCATTTGGTGGCTATAAAATGAGTGGAATCGGTCGAGAAACTCATAAAATGATGCTTGAACACTATCAGCAAACGAAAAACTTGTTAGTAAGTTATAGTCCAAATAAACTTGGTTTCTTCTGATTCTAAAATTTAGGAGGGATGGCGTTGGTAAAACGCGTTGTAGCAACAGACGCAGCCCTTGCCCTCATTGAACAATTAAAGAAAAAACATGGCCCAATTATGTTCCATCAATCAGGCGGTTGCTGTGATGGTTCTTCCCCTATGTGCTATCCTGAAGGAGATTTAATCATTGGTGATTCGGATATATTACTAGGGGAAATTGGTGGAGCAAAGTTTTATATGCATAAAACTCAATTTGAATATTGGAAACATACTCAATTAATTATCGATGTCGTTGACGGTCGCGGAGGTATGTTTAGTTTAGAAGGCGTTGAAGGTAAACGTTTCTTAACAAGGTCGAGAGCATTTACTTCTGAGGAGCTAGCAGAATTAAATAAGGTTGGTTAACATAGAATAATATATATGGGGGAGCTTCAAGTATTGGAGTTCCCTCTTTATTTTGAAACATATCCTCCTTTCAATCGTAATAAGACTAGGAGTGATATGAAATGGATACAAATTTCCACATCAACTTTCAGAACAACTATAATCGAGCCGTAAATTTTTTTGGCAATGCCTATAATCAAAACTTTTTTATGTCTCTTGCAAGCAAATACACACTTGAAAACAGAGAATTTAGCGGCGTCGCTTTGCAAAAAGTGGTAGATAGGATGGTAGAAAACTCTAACAAAGCAATACAAAGGAATTCTCCCGTCACCTATCATATTGCCGTTCAATTTTTAGGGCAGAATATAGATGGTTGCATGGAAAACCTATTGCAAAGGGATATGGCGTTAAAAGAAGCCGGATTTACTAAATCTCCTTTTCGACTGGCGGGCGCCATGATGCTGGAAGAAGACATTCTTCTTCACGCCAAACGAGCAAAAACTTTATATGATGAAATGCACCGAAAACAATACTTTTTAACTTCCAAAGAAGATATTCCCTATGTGGTTCTTTTGTCGAAAGGGATGGAACAACCGCATACGCAGGTGGATACGATTTTGCAATATTACCAAAGCCTAAGAAAGCAAGGATTTATGTTGGGCAACTCTCTTCAATGCCTTGCACAAATCTTAACGATGTATAGTTCCGAATATAACGAAATGTTGCTTCAGTATGTTGCCGAGCTGAAAAGGGGATTGAATCAGAAAGGAATCAAAATAAAACCGATTCATTATCCCTATATCGGGATTTTGGCGTTGAATGCAACAGATAATGAAAAAATTGATGAAATTGCGGAATTACATAAATCGTTAATGGAATTGAAAATTTTCCGTATGGCAAAGGAATTGGCGTTGATTGTTTCCATCCAGAAAATCATCAGAGAGCTGGTCGAAGTTCAAAATATGGTCAATATGAAAGATCATGCATTTCTCGAAAATTTGATTCATGTATTGGGGATAACACTGGATGTTTTGGATTTTGCATTAATACCGGGAAGTGCAGGTGATTTCTTCGATTTCTTCAGTTCTTAATGCACTCCAAAAAATGTTGGGAGTGATAAAATGGAAATAAATCATAATGGAGGTGTCCTACATGAAAGAAACAAAATTATGGATTAACGGTCAATGGGAGGAAGCAAAAGAAACGTATGACTTGACCGCTCCCTACACTGGTGAAGTGATTGCGAAAGTGGCAAAGGCTTCTGTACAAGATGTGGAACGTGCAATTGAAGGCGCACATGAAGCGTTTCAAACGTTTAAGAAAACCACAGCCTATGAAAGAGCGGAAATTTTATATAAAGTTGTGGACATCATGCAGAAAAGAAAACAGGAATTTGCAGAGATTCTTGCAAGTGAAGCTGGAAAGCCGATTACTGCTGGACTGGCTGAATTGGATCGCACCATTTCTACATATCAATTTTCAGCTGAACTGGCAAAACACACTTTTGGCGAAACGGTCCCAATGGACGCAGCTCCCGGAGGAAAAAATCGCATAGGTTATACGAAACGAGTACCCATTGGCGTTGTATCAGCCATTACCCCTTTTAACTTTCCATTTAATTTAGTTGCGCATAAATTAGGACCCGCTTTTGCAGTCGGAAATACGGTTGTTCTAAAGCCAGCAACTCAAACACCCCTAAGTGCTTTAGCAATGGCGGAGATTTTTAAGGAAGCAGGACTTCCTGATGGTGCACTACAAATCGTGACGGGTTCGGGTGGAGAACTTAGCGATGTTCTTGTAACTCATCCTCTGGTGAAGAAAGTGACGTTTACAGGCAGCGGCGCAGTCGGAATGAAAATCAAAGAAAAGGTCGGATTGAGAAAAGTTACATTGGAATTAGGTTCCAATGCAGCTGTCATCATTGAACCAAGTACGCCAATTGAGAAAATCATCTCTCGCACGGTAAGCGGTGCTTTCGGCTTTTCTGGACAAGTGTGTATTTCCCTGCAGAGAATTTTTGTTCATGAATCCATTTACGACCAATTTACAGAGGCATTCGTGAAAGAAACGAAAAAATTGAAATTAGGTAATCCATTTGACCCTTCAACAGATTTAAGCGCTATGATTCATCCGAAAGAAGTTGAGCGCATGAAAGAGTGGATTGAAGAAGCGAAGGCTCAAGGAGCTAAAGTAGCGACAGGAGCTGAATTTACGGAACGTACGATGACACCAACTGTGATGGTGAACGTAAAACCAGATATGAAAATTATGTGTTTAGAAACATTTGCCCCAATTGTTTCGATTGTACCTTATAAAACATTAGACGAAGCCATAAAATATGTAAATGATTCCGATTTAGGTTTAAATGCTGGCATTTACACAAATGTTTTAACGGATGCTTTAAAAGCGGCGGATGAATTGGAAGCGGGTACAGTTGTAATTAACGATATCCCGACATTCCGTGTAGACAACATGCCGTATGGTGGCGTGAAAAATAGTGGATATGGACGCGAAGGAATAAAATACGCTATTGAAGAAATGACGGAATTAAAGTTTATTACGATTAAAACAGAATTTTAAAAGAAAAGTTGCAATACTCAACCGTATGAAATTAATATTATGTTTGCATAATAATTGCAAACTTCTCGGTAAAGCACACCATGTATTAGGAGGACAACAAATGAGTATTGCATACCCGATGAGCAGATCACGCTCAACTCAAACACGACTTGTATTACCCCCAGATACGAACCAGTATGGATCCATTTTTGGTGGGAAGATACTAGCATATATTGATGAAATCGCGGCAATTGCTTGTATGAAGCATACGAAAAAAGAAGTGGTAACCGCTTCTTTTGATTCAGTAGATTTCGTTTCCCCTGCATATGTTGGAGATATGTTGGAGTTAGAAGCAATTGTCACATCCACCGGAAGAACATCAATGGAAGTGTATGTGCGTGTTATGTCTCGCAATGTTAAAACAGGTGAAGAAAAATTGACAACCGAATCATTTGTTACGATGGTAGCAATTGATAAGGGTGGAAAACCGACACCGATTCCAGCAATCTACCCTGAGACTGAGGAAGAGGAGAAGTTATATAAAGCGGGGTTAGAAAGACAAAGATTAAGAAAAGAAAAAAGAAATAAAGTAAAAGAGGTCGTCGTTCAAAAGTAAATTAGGTTGGGACAAAAACCGCCTCAAATAAAAAAACCGTAGACACTTTTAATGTCTGCGGTTTTTATACATCAAAAAGGACAATTTACTACTAAATTTAGTATTTTTTATCTCTCATTTGGAAAAATCATTTACCACTTTGAGTAATGTGTCAGATGATTTTGAAATTAGAGTTGAACTTTCTACTAAATTAGCAATATTGCTTGAAATATTTTCGATATCTTTTGACGTGGAAGCATACTGATTGCGTATCCCAGAAACTTTTTGGGCAATTTGTTCAAATGATTCTGCTAAGTGCTCTTGAGTTTGTACGCTTAATTGTACTTGTTCATCTACATTGTTGACACTAGACGTCATATCCGTAATGTTTTCTTCCATTTCTTGTATTAATCCAGAGACATTTTGTACTGCTTTCTTCGTTTCTTCAGCCAGTTTTCGAACTTCTTCTGCAACGACAGCAAATCCTTTTCCGTGTTCACCCGCACGAGCCGCTTCAATTGATGCATTTAAAGCAAGTAAGTTTGTTTGATCCGCTATGTTCGTCACTAAGTTTACAATTTCAGAAATGCTTTTAGAAGAAGAACGTAAGTTTGTCATGGACTCTTCTAATAAATTTACACTGTTTAAAATCGTGTTCATTAAGTTTGTCTGTTTTGCTAATTGTGCTTTCCCTTGGTTAGATTTTTCCTCTGTATCAGCAACGAAATCTAAACCTTGTGATGTGGCTGATGCGATATTTTGTGATTGTTCAGAAATCATTTGAATCGATGCTGTCGTTTCTTGATTCATGGCATTTAAATCTTCAGCAATGTTTTGGATGGAGATTAATAATGATTGTTTTACTTGATCATTTTCCATACGTAATCGTTCTTGCTCAATTTCGTATGCTTCAATCACAAGTTGCATTTCTAAATTGATAATTTTAGAAAATGCATTGATGGCAAGAATTGCTTCTTCTTTAGAAATATCAAGCTTATTAATAAACTGAGTAAAGGTTGTTGTTAAAGATTGGAAAGAAGCGATATACCATTTAGATGATAATCCAATTTTGATATGAGCAAGGGCAATTCTAGTTCGGTTCTCTAAATAATGATTATCAATTTGTCCTTCAAAAATATCTTGTAAATGCTTTGTTAAAGTAATTTTCAATCGATCGATTGTTGAGTATTGATTAATTAATTCTACTAAATGTTTATTCATTGAAATGTTTTCATAAAAAATATCAACCATCTTTGGAATATAGTTCTCAATAAGTGGTTTTAATTGTTTAAGGATGGCTAATTCTTTTTTTGTTAACTGAACCATTTCAATTTGTTTGGCTACAATAGGGTTCGCAGAAACGTTTATTCCTACTTCGTGAATATATTTTTCTTCATCAAAAAATTGATTATAATTTGATTTGTTTTCCTTGTTATAAAGTACAAACCTCATATGTATGCTCCATTCTAATTTAATTTTTTTTTGTTTGACCCATTACAGTTTAATTCCTGAATTTGTATTTTTATTATAAACAATGTAAAATACGATTAGTTTATTAGTTCGTATTGTTTTTTATTAAATTAGTAAAGGAAGTTTGTTAAGATGAATCAGCGAAGGCTTGCTTATATTATTGTGTCCATGGTGACAGTAGCAGTTATTTCCACATTAATGTTAAACAATATGTTTGATGAGGTACCGAAAAATCATAAAATTTTAATTATCATTAGTGCCACCTTGTTTTCAGGTCTTTTTGCCCGCGGGTTATTCCCTGCTGATCATCCTGATGAAATCGATTCTAAACATACAGATAATAAAAAGAATGGTAATTAAGCCCTCCTAATTTGAGAGGGCTTTTTTCATTTCTGTTTTTCTGTTTACAGAATACCATATTATTTAGTAGTATCTAAAGATTTTTTTGACTATAAATTGAAAATTGTGGAAAAGATATGAAAAAGAAACGGACAAAAGAATAAAATCAATGATAAAACACGCAAGGTTTTTGAAACTATTAATCAAATCATTCGTACATGTATATAACAAGAATTTCAATAACCTTAAAGGGGGTTAACAAATATATGGAAGAAAAATGGGCTAAAGTTATTATTCACGCAAGTGCTTTTTTTGCACCAGTTCTAGTACCAATTTTATTTTTCTTAATAAGCAGTGAAGAAAGTGTTAAACGAATATCGATTCAAGCATTGCTCTTCCAGTTTGTTATGTGGGTATTAATCGGTATTTCTGTCGTACTAAGTTTTCTTTTAATTGGTATTCCATTCTTAATTATCTTTGGAATTATGACATTTGTTGTACCAATTATCGGTATTTTCAATGCGCTGCGAGAAACACCTTGGAATTACCCAATTGTTGGCCGTTGGGTATAAAATAATTTCTCGTAAATGTAAAACTCCTGAGTATTCTTCAGCTTAGATGAATATATTGATAAAAAATCGGCAAAGCGTACTTTCATACGTATTGTCGATTTTTTTACAATAAAAATGGTCAAGGGTTTATCGTTGCAAATATGGAAAAAAGGAAATATAATAAAGTCAAAGATAGTCAAAGTCAAAAAGAGCGAGGTGAAGTTGTAATCATAATGAAAAATATTTCAGATTTAATTGAAGGGTATTTAAAACAAGTTATCGAATTAGGTGGTAAAGGACATATTGAAATTAAACGCAGTGAATTAGCCGATATGTTTCAATGCGTTCCCTCGCAAATTAATTACGTTATTAATACCCGATTCACAGTGGAACGAGGCTACCTTGTTGAAAGCAAACGAGGTGGCGGTGGATATATAAGAATTTTTCGTGTGAAACCAAGTTCAAAAGTTGAGCTGATTGAAAATATCATTAAACAAATTGAAAAAGGTGCCACGCAAAATATGGCTGAAGATATTATATATAGGCTGCTGGACGAAGGCGTTATAACCGACAGAGAGGCAACGATAATGCTCGCTGCCATCGATCGGAATACGTTAAAGTTACAACTCCCAGCTCGTGATGAATTGAGGGCAGCTATTTTAACATCGATGTTACTAACTTTAAAATACGAAAAATAAAGAGGTGGTGGGTCATGATTTGTGAACACTGTAAACAACGGAAAGCAACCGTTACAGTTACACAAATAATAAATGGCCATAAAAGTGAGAAGCATTATTGTGAAGTATGTGCAGCACAATTTCATCCATTCAACTTAGACTTTCATAAAGAAGAACAAATCCCAATCCATCAATTGTTATCTAATTGGTTTGGGATGCCTATTTGGAAAAATGAAACACAAGAAAGAGCTGTTCAACCATCCATCCAGACTAATGCATGTCCGGCTTGCGGATTTACTTTTCGTAAATTTTTAAATGAAGGTAAATTGGGTTGCCCACAATGCTATGAAACCTTTGGCGAAAAACTTCCGCAAGTACTTGCAAAAATACAAGCGGGAACCAAACATACTGGAAAAAGACCTGGACAAAAAGTGGATAACAACCGAATTATTAAAAAACAAATTGAACATGCACGCGAACAGCTGCAATTAGCTATACAAGATGAACGTTTTGAAGATGCGGCGAAATTCAGAGATGAAATTAAAGCATTGGAACGCAAGCTTGAGATGGGAGGTGTTGATACACCATGAACCTTGAATATTTCTTAAAAGCGGAAGCACCGAGTTGGATGGGCGTTGACGGTGAAGAAAATGACATTGTCATTTCCACCCGGATTCGATTAGCGAGAAACTTGGATGGTTTCCGTTTCCCATTAATATTTACTGATGAAGAAGCGAAAACGGTTGATCAAATGGTTACGCAAGCTTTTTCCCAATTGAATAACGGAAATCACCATTTCTCTCATTTCACAATTCAAGAAATGCCCGTATTACAACGTCAAGTATTAGTTGAAAAACATCTCATTAGCCCGATGCTTGCCAATAGAGAAAAATTCGCTTCAGTTATCATTTCAAAAGATGAAGCCATTAGTGTGATGGTAAATGAAGAAGACCACTTAAGAATCCAATGTTTATCCCCTGGACTTCAACTAATAGAAACTTATGAAATGGCTAATAAATTAGATTGTCAGCTTGAAAAACTTTTACCGATTGCCTTCAATAACCAATTCGGCTATTTAACGAGTTGCCCTACAAATGTAGGAACTGGTTTACGAGCATCTGTGATGATGCATTTACCAGGACTTTCGATGATGAAGCAAATGAAAGTATTAACACAAATGCTAGCTCGTTTTGGCATGGTCGTGAGAGGTATTTACGGTGAGGGCAGTGAAAATCTAGGGAACATGTATCAAATTTCAAATCAAGTAACCCTCGGTAAAGCAGAAGATGAAATAATTGATGATTTACAAACTGTCGTGATGCAAATCATTGAACAAGAACGAAACGCAAGACAAACTCTATTAAAACAATCCCAAGTTGCTTTGGAGGACCGTATTCACCGTGCCTTTGGTACTTTGAAACATGCGCGGATTATGACAAGTGAAGAAGCAGCAACATGTTTATCTAATGTTCGCTTAGGCATAGATTTAGGCATAATTAAAAATGTTTCAAAACATGTATTAAATGAATGCACAATACTGATTCAACCAGGATTCGTACAACAATACGCAGGCACAACTTTGGAACCAGGAGAGCGAGATGTATTCCGAGCAAAATTAATACGAGAAAAATTAAACGATGGAAATTCGAAATTAAAGGAAAAAGGAGAGGAAAAACATGATGTTTAATCGTTTTACTCAACGAGCTCAAAAAGTGTTACAGTTGGCGCAAGAAGAAGCCATTCGTTGGAAGCATGAATCCATCGGAACTGAACATATCTTGCTCGGGCTAATTCGCGAAGGTGGAGGCATTGCTGCAAAAGCTTTAGAAGCGATTGATGTAAGCCCAGAGATGATTGAACGAGGTATCGAGGAACTAGTTGGAAAAGGTACGAAGGATGTTGGACCAATCGTTCACTATACACCAAGAGCTAAGAAAGTTATTGAACTATCCGTAGATGAATCTCGAAAACTGGGTCATGCTTACATCGGAACAGAACACATTTTACTTGCATTAATTCGTGAAGGTGAGGGTGTTGCAGCTCGAGTGCTTGCGAACGCTGGGGTAAGCTTAAATAAAGCGCGTCAACAAGTTTTATTGCTTCTCGGTAACAACGATGTTTCTCAAAATTCCAATCCAACTCAAACAGTAAGCACTCCAACACTTGATAGCCTGGCTCGAGATTTAACTGCAATTGCCCGTGAAGGTTCCCTTGACCCTGTAATTGGACGTAGCAAAGAAATTACACGAGTTATCGAAGTGTTATCTCGCCGCACGAAAAATAACCCGGTATTAATTGGTGAACCTGGTGTAGGTAAAACAGCGATTGCTGAGGGACTTGCTCAACAAATCGTTAATAATGAAGTACCGGAAACATTGCGCGATAAGCGTGTAATGACGCTTGATATGGGTACTGTTGTAGCAGGTACAAAATATCGTGGTGAATTTGAAGATCGTCTGAAAAAAGTAATGGATGAAATTCGCCAAGCGGGTAACGTCATTTTATTCATTGATGAACTTCATACATTGATTGGTGCTGGTGGTGCAGAAGGTGCGATTGACGCTTCGAACATTTTAAAACCGGCATTAGCTCGCGGTGAATTACAATGTATCGGTGCAACTACGCTAGATGAATATCGTAAATACATTGAAAAAGATGCAGCTTTAGAACGTAGATTCCAACCGATTCAAGTCGATGAACCAACTGTGGAAGAAACAATTCAAATTATTCAAGGTCTTCGCGATCGTTACGAAGCGCATCACCGAGTAAAAATTACCGACGAAGCAATTGAAGCTGCGGCAAAATTATCTGACCGTTACATTTCAGACCGCTTCCTGCCAGATAAAGCCATTGACTTGATTGATGAAGCCGGATCTAAAGTGCGTTTGCGCTCATTTACAGTGCCACCAAATTTAAAAGCGCTTGAAGAAAAATTAGAACATGTGCGCAATGAGAAAAATGCAGCAGTTTCAAGTCAAGAATTTGAAAAAGCAGCAGCACTACGCGACACAGAGCAAAAAATTAAAGAAGAACTAGAACAAACGAAAAAATTATGGAAAGAAAAGCAAGGTAAAGAAGAATCAAAAGTAACAGTAGAAGATATCGCAGAAGTGGTATCCATGTGGACTGGAATACCAGTGAATAAACTGGCTCAAGAAGAGTCTGAAAAACTGTTGAACTTAGAAGAAGAATTGCATAAGCGCGTTGTCGGACAACATGAAGCGGTTGAGGCGATTTCTAGAGCTATCCGCCGTGCTCGCGCAGGATTGAAGGATCCGAAACGCCCGATTGGTTCATTTATCTTCTTAGGACCAACTGGGGTTGGTAAAACGGAACTTGCTAGAGCTTTAGCAGAAGTAATGTTTGGCGATGAAGATGCAATGATTCGTATCGATATGTCCGAATATATGGAGAAACACTCTACTTCTCGCCTAGTGGGTTCACCTCCTGGATATGTAGGATTTGAAGAAGGTGGGCAATTAACGGAAAAAGTCCGCCGCAAACCATATTCAGTGGTACTTTTAGATGAAATTGAAAAAGCGCACCCAGACGTATTCAATATCTTATTACAAGTGCTTGATGACGGTCGTTTAACAGATTCAAAAGGCCGCACAGTGGATTTCCGCAATACGGTTGTCATTATGACATCCAATATTGGTGCAGAAGCATTAAAGTATCAAAAGAATGTAGGATTCGGTGTGGGTGGAAGAGATAATAAATATAAAGACATGAAGAGCACGATGCTTGAAGAATTGAAAAAAGCATTCCGCCCAGAGTTCTTAAACCGTATTGATGAAACAATCGTATTCCAGCCGTTGGATAAAGAAGAATTGAAACAAATTGTATTATTGATGGCAAAATCTTTAATCAAACGCTTAAAAGAGCAAAACATTGAACTTGAACTAACAGATGCAGCTTTAGAGAAAATTGCTGAAGAAGGGTACGATCCACAATACGGTGCACGACCAATTCGAAGAGCTTTACAGAAAAATGTAGAAGACCGTTTATCAGAAGAGTTATTAAAAGGCACAGTTTCAACGAACAGTACAGTTGTATTTGACTATGTGGATGGCGAATTTGTCGTAAAACAAAAAGATGTTGTTGAAAGTGTATAATTATTGATTAGTCGAGCTGTACCAAAAGACACTGTACACTGTCTTTTTGGTACAGCTTATTTTTTCTTATTAACAGGTATTCATCTCCATTAAAGGAGCATCCGCACGAGTTTGGAGGTTATGTGCACGAGTAGAGGTAGTATTTGCACAAGTTTGGTGGTTAAATGCACAAGCAGAGGGGATATCTGCACAAGTGAAGGAATCATACGCACGAGCAAGTAGCTTTTCTTTCGTAGAGTGTAACTACACAAACAAGTTCTTGTGCTAAAACCGATATATTCAATAAATAGACCTACCTAGTCTAACGAAATTTTCTAGTACATCAATGAATCTAATCTAGTACCTTTGTTATAATAGCTATACCAAAAAAATTTGCAGGAGGACCTAATGGCAAAAAAGAAAACAAAGTTTTGCTGTCAATCATGTGGCTATGAATCTCCTAAATGGTTGGGGAGATGTCCTGGTTGTGGCGAGTGGAATACCTTTGTAGAAGAAATAGAAGTGATGACGAAATCTCGTGGAGTGTTTCAGCATTCGGAAGCTATAAGTCAGAAGGCCGTACCAATTATCAGCATCGAAACACAAGAAGAACAAAGAGTCCAAACAAGCATGGTGGAATTAAATCGTGTGCTTGGAGGTGGAATTGTACCAGGTTCACTTGTTTTGATTGGGGGAGATCCTGGTATAGGGAAATCAACGCTACTTATGCAACTTTCCGCTGAATTATCCAATAATGGACATCGGGTGCTTTACATTTCAGGAGAAGAATCGTTGAAACAAACAAGATTACGCGCAACAAGAATCGGTGTCCAATCAAATGAATTATTTATTTATGCTGAAACTGATTTAGAACTCATTCGTCATAGTATTGAAGAGGTTCAACCGAAGTTTATCATTGTTGACTCCATTCAAACAGTGCATCATCCAGAAGTGACGAGTGCTCCTGGGAGCGTATCGCAAGTTAGAGAATGTACTTCAGAATTGATGAGAATAGCGAAGACGAAAGGAATTGCAACATTTCTTGTAGGACATGTTACAAAGGAAGGGCAAATTGCAGGGCCTAGAATATTAGAACATATGGTAGACACCGTACTATATTTTGAAGGTGAAAGACATCATACGTATCGAATATTAAGAAGCCATAAAAATCGCTTCGGATCAACTAATGAAATTGCTATTTTTGAAATGATTCATTCGGGTTTAAAAGAAGTGTTAAATCCGTCTGAATTATTTTTAGAAGAACGTTCACATGGGGCAGCTGGTTCGACGGTCGTTGCTTCCATGGAAGGTACAAGACCTATACTTGTCGAGATTCAATCATTAGTTACACCAACTAGTTTCAATTATCCAAAAAGAATGGCTACCGGTGTTGATCAAAATAGAGTTCAATTATTGATGGCTGTTTTGGAAAAAAGAATGGGCATGCTGTTGCAAGCGCAAGATGCATATATTAAGGTGGCAGGAGGCGTAAAGCTGGACGAACCTGCGATTGATCTCGCCGTTCTTACCTCCATAGTCTCCAGTTTTAGAAATCAGCCTGTTCAAGTTACAGATGTTTATATCGGTGAAGTAGGACTTACCGGAGAAGTAAGACGGGTATCCCGCATCGAACAAAGAGTTCATGAAGCTGCAAGACTTGGATTTAAACGAGCCATTATCCCTGCTTCTAATATAGGAGGTTGGGAATACCCAAAAGACATTGAAGTAATTGGGGTGCAAACCATTAACGAAGCATTAAGAGTTTGTTTTGGTAATTGATGAAAAGGGATGTCCATACCAATATTTATAATGTATGGGCATTTTTCCTTTTGAAATTGGGAAAAATAATTTTATATTCTGGACGAAAAGGGAAAAAAGTACAAATTATGTATTTCGTAGTTGTTTCAAATCGCAAACGATTCATGAACGATGTATAATTAATAGTAAGATAATATATCACAAAAAGGAGGTGGCTGTATGTTAAAAAGAGTAATTCAATTTGCTTTTCTTTTTATTGGGGGAGCACTAGGTTTTGTTTTTTTACCGCCATTATACGAAATTATAAATTTGTCATCTAATCCGTTGTTAAATAATCCATATACATCAGTCGCATTAGGAGCGTTGTTATTATTTCTTCTATCGTTTTCTTTATCAGATTATTGTGTAAAATTCATCAACTGGATGGAAGAGGTACTTTTTAAAATTCCAGCTGCAGACCTACTATTTGGTACTCTTGGGTTAATTGTCGGTTTAATTGTAGCATATTTTGTTGGGTTTGCGATTGAACGAATCAATATACCGGTAATTACTGATTTTTTACCAATAATATTATCTATTACACTCGGATATTTAGGATTTAGAGTCGGATTTAAAAAGAGGGAAGAATTATCACAAATATTTACCAAATCCGGTGTAGGATCAAAAAAGAAAGTTGGAGATTCTGGGCAAGTTGTTTCACAAGAAAAAACGCTATATAAATTGTTAGATACGAGCGTCATAATAGATGGTCGAATTGCGGATATCGCAACAACAGGATTTATAGAAGGTGTTTTAGTGGTGCCGCAGTTCGTATTAACCGAATTACAACATATTGCGGATTCCAGTGATACATTGAAGCGTACCCGTGGACGAAGAGGGTTAGATATGTTGAAAAAATTACAAGACGGAAAAACGGTAAATGTCATCATTTCTGAAGAAGATTTTGATGATGTTCAAGAAGTAGATTTAAAATTAGTACGGTTAGCGAAAAAAATGGGAGCAAAAATTTTAACAAATGATTTTAACTTAAACAAAGTATGTGATCTTCATCATGTACAAGTATTGAATATTAATGAGCTTGCGAACGCAGTAAAACCGGTTGTTATACCAGGAGAGGATATGCAAGTCGTTGTCATCAAAGATGGAAAAGAACAAAATCAAGGTGTTGCCTATTTAGATGATGGAACGATGATAGTTGTAGAAGGTGGTCGTAGTTACATTGGGCAATCTATTACAGTCACCGTTACAAGCGTACTGCAAACATCCGCCGGTCGCATGATTTTTGCTAAACCAAAAGACGAACAAGTTGCATAACCGTTGAAAAGTAAGAGTAGGAGTTGAGCACGTGGATTACGAAGTAGTATTGCCAGCAGCCGGTAGCGGAAAACGGATGGGAGCGGGAAAAAACAAATTATTTTTATCTTTAGCGAATAAACCGATCCTCATTCACACCCTCGAAATTTTTCAAAAGGATAGAAACTGTACGGGAATATATTTAGCGGTAAAACCAGAAGAAAGGGACTATATTCAACATTTATTAAATGATTATAAAATTACAAAGGTAAAGGGGTTACCAAATGGAGGGAAAGAACGTCAACATTCTGTTCATTCATGTTTAAAAGTAATGAATGATGTGGAGATTGTTCTCGTCCATGATGCTGCAAGACCGTTTATATCCCAACAAGTCATTGACCGTTTAGTGGAAACCGCATATGAAAAAGGGGCTGCGATAGCAGGAGTTCGAGCGAAGGATACGATGAAAAAAGTACAAGATGGTATTATTGTTGAAACGGTAGATCGGGAAAACCTATGGTCAATCCAAACGCCGCAAGCATTTCGTTACGAACTGTTACGGCATGCGGAGGATGTAGCGGAAAAAGAAGGATTTTTAGGAACGGACGAAGCGATGCTAGTGGAGCGCCTCGGTTATGAAATCCATATTGTTGAAAGCAATTATGAAAATATTAAAATGACGACGAAAGAAGATTTATTATTTGGTGAAGCCATCTTAAAAAACCGCCAGATGCAGAAAGAAGGTACCTCACAAATCTTTTAGATTGGTGAGGTCTTTTCTTGTTTCCATACATAATAATTGGGTTGAATGTATGCTTACAATCCATACAAATGGGAAATATGTTAATATATGAAGTGGCAATTTGGAATCTGATTTTACAGTAAAGGATGGTGAACGCTGCATATAAGGCTGAACAGTCTTTCATCATGCAGCTACAATATGTTTCGTGTTGGACAAGGATTTGATGTGCATGCGTTTCAAGAAGGGCGGCCACTTATTATCGGAGGCATAGAGATACCTCATACGAAAGGCCTTGTTGGTCATTCCGATGCGGATGTGTTATTACATGCAATTACAGATGCGGCCCTTGGAGCAATTGGAGAAGGAGATATCGGACGTCATTTTCCAGATACAGATCCAAAATATAAAGATGCAGATTCAGCGAAATTATTGGAGTATATATGGAAAATAGTAAATGATAAAGGGTATATTCTTGGGAATGTTGATTGTACAATTATGGCTCAAAAGCCTAAAATGGCTCCATATATTGAGCAAATGCGAAATCGCATAGCAGAACTTTTGGATGCGAACCCGTCTCAAGTAAACGTCAAAGCAACTACAACGGAAAAATTAGGCTTTGTTGGCCGAGAAGAAGGTATAGCAGCATTAGCAACAATATTGTTAATAAAAAAGCAATAGTTCTCAAATGTTGAAAGAAGATGAATTCGTTCCTGAAAAGTTAAAATTTCTTCCCTCTCATTAACTTTTCAATGTGAAGACAGAGTGGTAAAATGTACAAAAGTTAAGGGAAGCATTGGAAATGGCAATATTCTAGTAGTGGCCAAATAAAAATGAAGGTTTTTATCTGGTAAACTTAGGAGGAAAAATTATGACAAAACAAGTTCGTGTTCGGTATGCGCCAAGTCCTACCGGTCATTTACATATTGGTGGAGCGCGTACTGCGTTATTTAATTATTTGTTTGCAAAACATTACAACGGAACATTTGTTGTTCGCATTGAAGATACGGATACGGAGCGCAATGTTGAGGGTGGAGAAGCGTCACAGCTTGATAATCTGCGCTGGCTTGGAATAATTCCAGATGAATCTGTAGATATTGGCGGACCTTATGCGCCATATCGCCAAACGGAAAGACTAGATATATATAAGAAACATGCGGAAGAGCTATTAGAACGAGGTCTAGCTTATAAATGTTTCTGCACACCTGAAGAATTGGAAGCTTCAAGAGAAGCCCAAAGAGCAAAAGGCATTCCTGCTCCAACTTACGAAGGCAAATGCCGCCATTTAACGAAAGAGGAAATCGCTGAAAAAGAAGCGCAGGGAATTCCTTATACAATCCGTTTTAAAGTTCCAGAAAATGTAACATACAAATTTAATGATTTAGTGCGCGGAGAAGTTACTTTTGAATCTAAAGATATTGGCGATTGGGTTATCGTGAAGGCGAATGGAATTCCTACTTATAACTTTGCGGTTGTTTTGGATGACCATTATATGGAAATTACGCATGTATTCCGCGGAGAAGAACACTTATCTAATACGCCGAAACAAATGATGATTTTTGATGCTTTCGATTGGGAATACCCTGAGTTCGGCCATTTAACAATCATTGTGAACGAAAATCATAAGAAGTTATCAAAACGTGATGAATCCATTATCCAGTTCGTTTCTCAATATAAAGAGCTTGGATATTTACCAGAAGCGATGTTCAACTTCTTTGCATTGCTTGGTTGGTCTCCGGAAGGGGAAGAAGAAATCTTTACAAAAGAACAATTGATTGAAATTTTTGATGAGAAGCGTTTATCAAAATCACCGTCAATGTTTGACCGGAATAAACTAACATGGATGAACAACCAATACATTAAAAAATTGTCATTGGATGAAGTAGTAGACTTAGCACTTCCTCACTTGCAAAAAGCCGGTTTACTTCCTTTAGAATTGACTAGTGAACAAAAACAATGGGCAACAAAATTGATTGCGTTATACCATAATCAAATGAGTTATGGTGCAGAAATTGTTGAATTATCTAGCTTGTTCTTTAAAGATGAAATTGAATATGATGAAGCTGCCCAAGAAGTACTAGCTTTAGAACATATTAAAGAATTGGCTGCATCATTTAAACAGCAATTAGAGGCTTCGGAAGTTTTTGATGCTTCGTCAATTAAAGCGGCAATTAAAGCAGTACAAAAAGAAACTGGATATAAAGGGAAAAACTTATTTATGCCAATTCGAGTGATGACAACAGGCCAAACTCATGGTCCGGAATTGGCGGATGCAATCGAATTAGTGGGCAAAGAAAAAGTTTTAGCCAGATTAGAAAAATTCACAAATTAATATTTTTTAGATGAACCGTTTTTGAGCCTTGGATATAATGATATAAAAGTGAAAGCGTTGAAAAGGAGAAGTACGTAAAATATGTTTGAAAGAGAGGGTCACCACAGGCTGAAAGTGACCTAAACCTCTATTTTACGGAAATGCACCTTTGAGCACTTTGCTGAAATGGAGTAGGCAAGTCGGCTAGTCACCGTTAAAGACCTCGAGCGGAAAGCTTCATGCTTTCAACCAGAGTGGAACCGCGCGAATTGGCGTCTCTGTCATAGTGATATGATGGAGGCGTTTTTTATTCAGCTAATTTTTATTGGCTACCTGTAGAGAAATGGTGGTAATTTAGTTATAGAAGGATATATTTGTTCGGAGAAAATTGGCTAAAGGAGAGAATGACATGGCAATTCAAATTTACAATACGTTAACAAGAAGAAAAGAACCATTTGTTCCTCTTGAAGAGGGAAAAGTAAAAATGTACGTATGCGGACCAACTGTTTATAACTACATTCATATAGGCAATGCACGTCCTGCCATTGTCTATGATACAGTAAGAAGATATTTGCAATATAAAGGGTTTGATGTGAAGTATGTATCAAACTTCACCGATGTGGACGACAAAATTATTAAGGCAGCTAACGAGTTAGGAGAAGAAGTTTCTGAACTGACAGAGCGTTTTATAAAAGCTTATTTTGAGGATATCACTGCACTTGGATGCAAAAAAGCGGATGTTCATCCGAGAGTGACAGAACATATGGATGATATTATTGAATTTATTAA
Organism: Ureibacillus sp. FSL K6-0786; assembly: GCF_037965165.1. Taxonomy (GTDB): domain Bacteria; phylum Bacillota; class Bacilli; order Bacillales_A; family Planococcaceae; genus Ureibacillus; species Ureibacillus thermosphaericus. The sequence continues at coordinate 1,556,728 of NZ_CP150191.1, forward strand.
AGTATTAATCAATAAAGGGTATGCTTATGAATCTCAAGGGGATGTATATTTCCGCACACGCAAGTTTGAAGGTTATGGAAAACTAAGTCATCAGTCAATTGATGATTTAAAAGTAGGCGCACGTATCGAAGCGGGTGAAAAGAAAGAAGATCCACTAGACTTTGCTCTTTGGAAAGCTGCAAAACCAGGTGAAATTCACTGGAGTAGCCCTTGGGGTGAAGGACGACCTGGATGGCATATTGAATGCTCCGTAATGGCAAGAGCTCATCTAGGTGACACAATTGACATTCATGCTGGAGGTCAAGATTTAACGTTCCCGCACCACGAAAATGAAATTGCTCAGTCTGAAAGCTATACCGGAAAACTTTTTGCCCGTTACTGGATGCATAATGGGTATATTAATATTGATAACGAAAAAATGTCAAAATCTCTTGGGAATTTCGTATTAGTCCACGATATTATCCAGAAAATTGATCCGCAAGTATTAAGATTTTTCATGCTTTCTGTACATTATCGTCATCCAATCAATTTCTCAGAAGAATTGATTGAATCCGCTCGAAGTGGATTGGAGCGCTTGCGCACAGCTTATTCGAATCTTCAACATCGACTAAAATCTACGACGAACCTTGCAGAAAATAGTGAATTGTATTTAGAAAAAATCGATGAGTTGAAAAAACAATTCGAGAAGGAAATGGATGATGATTTCAATACAGCTAACGGTATTTCTGTTTTATTTGAACTAGCTCGCACGTCAAATACGTATGTAAACGAAACAAATACGGATGAAAAAGTGCTAAAAGCATTTATTGAAACATTTGAAGTTCTTAGTGGTGTTTTAGGAATTAAATTAGCTGTTGAGATGGAAATTTTAGATGAAGAAATTGAAAAGTTAATTGAAGAGCGTAATATTGCACGAAAAAATCGTGATTTCAAGAGAGCGGATGAAATTCGTGACCAATTATTAAGTATGAACATAATTTTAGAAGATACACGACAAGGTACTCGCTGGAAACGAGGTTCATAAGATGGCACAACTAGTTGATATTAAGCAATTAAACGCACTTGCATTAGCATATATGGGGGACGCCGTTTTAGAGGTGCGCGTTAGGGAACATTTATTGTTAAGCGGTCGAACGAAACCGAATACGCTGCACCATGAGGCGACAAAATATGTCTCTGCTAAAGCTCAATCAATGATTGTGCATCGCATGATAGAAGAACAGTATTTAACGGAAGAAGAGTTAGCAATTTATAGACGTGGGCGCAATGCAAAGTCTGGTACTGTTCCGAAAAATACGGATGTTCAAACTTATCGCAATAGTTCCGGATTTGAAGCAGTTCTCGGCAGTCTTTATTTAACAAAACAGTATGAACGTATGAATAAAATAATTGATTATGCAATACAAATCGTTGAAGAAGCGAAAGGAGCGTCATAACATGAGCGAAAGTGGAGAAATGATTGCTGGCAAAAACCCGGTATTAGAAGCCCTTCGTTCAGGCCGAGAAATGAACAAAATATGGATTAGTGAAGGTGTAAAAAAATCGGGAATTAAGGAAGTGCTGGATTTAGCCCGCGAGCGAGGAGTATTTGTACAATTTGTGCCAAAGAAAAAAATCGATCAACTTTCAAGTGCCAACCATCAAGGTATCGTTGCTTCTGTCGCTGCTTATAAGTATGCGGAACTCGATGATTTATTTGATGTGGCCAAAGCAAGAAGCGAAGATCCATTTTTCATCATTTTAGATGAATTAGAAGACCCTCATAATCTTGGCTCAATTATGCGAACTGCAGATGCGATTGGCGTTCATGGTATAATCATACCAAAGAGACGTTCTGTTGGACTTACAGCAACGGTAGCGAAAGCTTCTACAGGAGCTATTGAGCATGTTCCTGTTTGCAGAGTGAACAATTTAGCGCAAACAGTAGATGAGTTAAAAGAAAGAGGCGTCTGGATTGCTGGAACAGATGCAAAAGGTAGCACCGACTATCGAAAAATGGATGCTACCTTGCCACTAGCTATCATTATTGGAAGTGAAGGGAAAGGAATGAGTAGACTACTGAAGGAGAAATGTGACTTTCTCTATCATTTGCCAATGGTTGGGCATGTTAATTCATTGAATGCGTCTGTTGCAGCGGCATTATTAATGTATGAAGTGTACCGAAAACGTCAAGAAGTGAATGATTAGTTATGAAAAACATTCTAATAGTTGATGGATATAATATGATAGGTGCTTGGAAAGAATTGCGGCCTTTAAAAGATACAGATTTAGAGGAAGCTAGAAATCGCCTGCTTGAACTAATGGCAGAATATAAAGCCGCTATGGGATGGCGGGTGATTGTTGTTTTCGATGCCTATCATGTTTCTGGGGCAGAGAAATCTTATGTACAAAATGCGGTGGAAGTAATTTTTACAAGAAAGAACGAAACGGCAGATGAGCGTATTGAAAAATTATCAAACGAGCTGAAAGGGAGGAAAGTCCAAATATACGTAGCAACTTCTGATATGACGGAGCAAAACGTAATATTTGGGAATGGTGCCCTTCGGAAATCAGCCCGTGAACTAGAAATAGAGTTGGAAATTATTCAATCAAAAATATCAAAAAGAGTAGAAACTTCGCAGAAAGAAAGACCTAAATCTAGAATCCCATTATCGAAAGAAGTAGAGTTAGCCTTCGAAAAATGGAGAAGAGGTTTAAAATAATCAATTGACCTATATTTTCCAATTCATATATACTGTTCCTAATATGATTTATACGTCTGGGGTGAGGCCGTTGCTAAAAACAGAGCAATCGCAAGTAGTACAATCTTTTGACGAGCTAACGGATGAACAACTTGTTGAACTAGTGCATCAAGGTAATACAGAGGCGTTAGATTACTTAATTAATAAATACCGTGTATTCGTAAAGGCGAAAGCTCGCTCTTATTTTTTAATAGGAGCGGACAAGGAAGATATTATACAAGAGGGAATGATAGGTTTATATAAAGCCATAAGAGATTTTAAAGAGGACAAGCTTGTTTCCTTTAAAGCTTTTGCAGAGTTATGTATTACGCGCCAAATTATTACTGCTATTAAGACGGCAACGCGTCAGAAACATATTCCACTCAATTCCTATATTTCTCTTGATAAACCAATATATGATGAAGAGTCGGATCGGACGTTGATGGATGTCATTACATGCTCGGAATCAGAAAATCCAGAACATTTAATGATTAACCGAGAAGAGTACTCCTATTTGGAAGAAAAAATTAGCGAAATTTTAAGCGAACTTGAACAACAAGTGCTTACTTTATATTTAGATGGACAATCTTATAATGAGATTTCTGAAGAATTAAATCGTCATGTAAAGTCAATTGATAATGCATTGCAACGAGTGAAACGGAAATTGGAGCGCCATTTAGAAAATGGGGAAATTATTTGAAACTCATTCCTCAATTATTGACAGCATGTTTTTTTGGTGTTAGTCTTTAAAAGATAAAATGCCAGAATAGAGGTTTTTTCAGTGGCAAAGAAAATTGTATTAAGCTGTGAAGAGTGTGGTTCTAGAAATTACACTTATCCTGAAAAAGACAGCTCAACTAGATTACAATTGAAAAAGTATTGTCAGCGCTGCAATCGACACACATTACACAAACAAACGCGCTAGTTGAAATAGAGAAGACAGATGATTTATTCGGAGGTTAAGCTAGAATGGGCAAAATAAAACAATTTCTGCAAGAAGTTATGTCCGAAATGAGAAAGACAAGCTGGCCAAAAAGCAAAGAGCTTACAAAATATACGATTGTTGTAATCACAACAGTCATTTTTGTAGCAATCTTTTTTGTGCTTGTAGATTTATTGATTTCGGGAGCATTCCGTTGGTATTTAAAAATATAATTATAGCCCCATACTAAATATCTTTCGAAAAATAGCCCGTCTAACATTTCGCGGGTTTTTTTCATTTATGTTGTAAATTATAATATTAAATACAGATTCAACGGGTTGTAATTGTAAAGGAGGGAAGGACGAATAGTCCAATATACATTATGGAAAAACAATGGTATGTAGTTCATACTTATTCAGGTTATGAAAATCGTGTAAAAGCAAATCTCGAAAAACGAGTAGAAACAATGGGGATGCAAGATCTCATTTTCCGTGTAATCATCCCTGAACATGAAGAAACTGATTTAAAAGATGGAAAAAAACGTACGGTGATGCGAAAAGTTTTCCCGGGTTACGTATTAGTTGAAATGATTTTAACTGATGATTCTTGGTACGTTGTTCGCAATACCCCAGGAGTGACAGGATTTATTGGCTCATCAGGCGGAGGAGCAAAACCGACACCTTTACTGCCTGAAGAAGTAGATCGTCTGCTTCGTTCAATGGGATTACACAAAAAAGCAATTGGCGAGTTAGATATTGCTGTTGGCGATCTAGTTGAAGTGTTAGATGGACCATTTGCTCATTTCCAAGGAAATGTAGAGGAAATAGATGTGGATAAAGGAAAAGTAAAAGTTTCAGTTGACATGTTCGGTCGGGAAACGAAAATGGAATTAGATTTCGAACAAGTACAACGGGTATAAACCTTTAAAAAAGAGTAAAAAATTTCAATGGTTTGCACATTTTAACCAATTTGGTTAACAAATAATTTATATCTTTATAATATTTTTACTTGCTTAAGAATATGAAAAATGATATCATTTCATAGGTCAGACTAGTTTTTTTAGTCTGCGATATGAGTTAATGATATTTTATCGGCATGGCTGATAAATGTATATTTGAGTGGGAGGGGCAACCCAATATACCACATCACGGACTTAAGGAGGTGTGTCTCGTGGCTAAAAAAGTTATTAAAATTGTTAAACTTCAAATCCCTGCTGGTAAAGCGAATCCAGCTCCACCAGTTGGTCCTGCATTAGGTCAAGCAGGTGTAAACATCATGGGATTCTGTAAAGAATTTAACGCTCGTACTGCTGATCAAGCAGGTTTAATTATACCTGTTGAAATTACAGTATTCGAAGACCGTTCTTTCACTTTTATTACAAAAACTCCACCTGCAGCTGTATTGCTTAAAAAAGCAGCAGGTATTGAATCAGGTTCTGGTGAGCCAAACCGTAAAAAAGTTGCAACGGTTAAACGTGATAAAGTTCGCGAAATCGCAGAACTAAAAATGCCTGATTTAAATGCTGCATCTGTTGAAGCGGCTATGGCAATGGTTGAAGGTACAGCACGAAGCATGGGTATTGAAATCGTTGACTAATCCATTGTAATTCGTGTTAGTTTTTGTAGGTTGCGCAAGTTCTGTTGAACACGCAACCTTTATTCGTGGGAGGTAAATTTCCGCTAAAACCACAAAGGAGGAAAAAGTAATGGTAAAACGCAGTAAAAGAATGCAAGAACTTGCAAAATTAATTGATAAAACTAAATTATATCCAGTAGAAGAAGCTGTTGCATTAGCTCAAAAAACAAGCAATGTTAAATTTGATGCAACAGTAGAAGTAGCTTTCCGTTTAAATATTGATACTCGTAAAAATGACCAACAAATCCGTGGAGCAGTTGTGCTTCCAAACGGAACAGGTAAAACTCAACGTGTATTAGTATTTGCAAAAGGTGAAAAATTAAAAGAAGCTGAAGCTGCTGGAGCAGACTATGTAGGCGATGTAGACTACATCAACAAAATCCAACAAGGTTGGTTTGAGTTTGATGTAATCGTAGCTACACCTGATATGATGGGTGAGGTTGGTAAATTAGGTCGTATTTTAGGTCCAAAAGGATTAATGCCAAACCCTAAAACAGGAACAGTTACTTTCGATGTTGCGAAAGCAATCCAAGAAATTAAAGCTGGTAAAGTAGAATACCGCGCTGATAAAGCTGGTATCGTTCACGCTCCTATCGGTAAAGTATCTTTCGAAACAGAAAAATTAGTAGAAAACTTCTTAGCTGTATTCGAAGCAATTCAAAAAGCAAAACCTGCTGCAGCTAAAGGTACTTACATGAAATCTGTAAACATCACTACTACAATGGGGCCATCAATTAAAATTGACGCTTCTAGCGTAGTGATTAAATAATAAATAAAGATAGAATAAAACTATTGACATTCATCCTATTCGTTAGTATTATGGATGATGTTCTGAATATAGTGATCCATTTGTACCGTAGACAGTAGGGGTGCTCTTTGCACTTAAACTTCCCTACCGAGGACATAAAATCGGATTCTTTTTTAAGATGATGACTTTTTATGCCTTCGTGTGTCTACACGAAGGCTTTTGTTTTATCGGTATGAATGACCCATTCTAATAGGAGGTGTCAAAATGTCTAAGGCAATTGAAGCAAAAAAAGTACAAGTACAAGAGATTGCAGACAAATTTAAAAATTCTGCTTCTGTAGTGCTTGTTGATTACCGCGGTTTAAACGTAGCTCAAGTTACTGAATTGCGTAAACAACTTCGTGAAGCTGGCGTAGAATTTAAAGTTTATAAAAACACTTTAACTCGCCGTGCTGTTGAAGAAGTTGGACTAGAAGGACTTAATGAATATTTAACAGGTCCAAATGCGATCGCTTTCTCTACAGAAGATGTTGTAGCACCAGCTAAAATCCTTAACAACTTCGCAAAAGAAAACGATGCATTAGAAATTAAAGCGGGTGTTATTGAAGGAAACGTTGCTACAGTTGAAGAGGTTAAAGCTCTTGCTGACCTTCCATCTCGCGAAGGTTTACTTTCAATGTTACTATCTGTACTTCAAGCTCCAATCCGCAACTTCGCTCTTGCAACAAAAGCTGTTGCAGAACAAAAAGAAGAACAAGGTGCGTAATTTATCGCTTAAACCAATATTTCGAATACAGGCAAATAGCCTAACAAAAATACCTATATAGGAGGAATATGGAATGACTAAAGAACAAATTATTGAAGCTATTAAAGAAATGACAGTTCTTGAATTAAACGATTTAGTAAAAGCTATCGAAGAAGAATTCGGCGTAACTGCTGCTGCTCCAGTTGCAGTTGTAGGTGGTGCTGCTGCAGGTGCTGCTGCAGAAGAAAAATCTGAATTCGATGTAGTATTAGCTAACGCTGGAGATCAAAAAATCAAAGTTATCAAAGTTGTACGCGAACTTACTGGCCTTGGCTTAAAAGAAGCAAAAGAATTAGTTGACAACACTCCAAAACCACTTAAAGAAGGCGTTTCTAAAGAAGAAGCTGAAGAAATGAAAGCTAAACTTGAAGAAGTTGGCGCTTCTGTAGAACTTAAGTAATAATTGCTTAAGTATCGTTTATACCAAAAAATAAAAAGCTCGTCCTATTTGGCGAGCTTTTCTTCATTTATTTAGGGAGGCCACTCAAATGACTGAACATTATTATTCACGAAAGCCTCAAACGGAAAGTAAACCTCAACAATGGCAGTTTACTTTATTAGGACACTCATTTTTATTTGAAACAGATACAGGAGTGTTTAGTAAAAGCGAAGTAGATTTTGGATCCCGTTTGTTAATTGATACATTTAACATGCCCGATGTAGAAGGAATTGTTTTAGACGTTGGTTGTGGCTACGGTCCAATCGGGTTAGCGATAGCAAAGCAATATCCAGAGCGAACAGTATATATGATGGATATTAATGAGCGAGCACTTCAATTAGCTAGAAAGAATGCAGAATTGAACGGAATCCAAAATGTGCGTATTTATGAAAGTGACGGTGTATATGTGGATGAGGAAGTCCAAGTTGCTGCTGTGTTAACGAACCCGCCAATTCGAGCTGGGAAAGAGACGGTTTTTAAAATCTATGACGGGGCTTATCAGCATTTGTGTACAAGTGGAGAGCTTTGGGTTGTGATTCAGAAGAAACAAGGAGCACCATCTACGTTAAAGTATTTGGAAGAAAAGTTTCGGTCAGTGGAAATTGTCGAGAAGAAAAAGGGATATTGGATTATCAAAGCTGAAAAATAAAACGAATTCCCATTAAATATTGACTTGACAAATCGGCTATGATAACATAATAAAATGCAAAAATATTATTTTTTGGGAGTATGCCCTTTTGTATGCAATGATTTTTATATGGGTATACTTGCCATGAATAAGTTAAGTTTAACCGAAAATGAGGTTTTGAAAAAGTCTCGTTTTCTTTTTGTCTTTGGAAAATCATACACTATTTATTTGATTTTGCAAAGACCTATTATCGCTTTATTGAGGGGTGAATAAGTTGACAGGTCAACTAGTTCAGTACGGACGACACCGCCAGCGTAGAAGCTTTGCGCGTATTAAAGAGGTGCTGGAGCTTCCGAATTTAATAGAGATTCAAACAGCCTCTTACGACTGGTTCCTTAAAGAAGGATTGCTTGAAATGTTTAAAGAAATTTCCCCTATTGAGGATTTCACAGGCAATCTTTCACTAGAATTCATCGACTATTCTTTAGGAGAACCAAAATATGATGTCGATGAATGTAAGGAGCGCGATGTAACTTATGCAGCACCATTGCGCGTAAAGGTACGTCTTCATAACAAAGAAACGGATGAAGTTAAAGAACAAGATGTCTTTATGGGGGACTTCCCATTAATGACAGAAACAGGCACTTTTATTATTAACGGTGCCGAGCGTGTAATTGTATCCCAATTGGTACGTTCACCAAGCGTATATTATCACGATAAAACGGACAAAAACGGCAAAAAAGGCTTCGGTGCAACAGTCATTCCAAACCGTGGTGCATGGCTGGAGTTTGAAACGGATGCAAAAGATATTATCTATGTTCGCATCGATCGCACACGTAAATTGCCTGCAACAGTGCTTCTAAGAGCGTTAGGCTTTGGTTCAGACCAAGAAATTATCGATATTATCGGTGATAATGAGTATTTGAGAAATACGCTTGAGAAAGATAATACAGATAGCACTGAAAAGGCGCTATTAGAAATCTATGAACGCCTTCGTCCAGGTGAACCACCGACAGTTGAAAGTGCAAAAAGCTTGCTATATTCCCGCTTCTTCGATGCTAAACGCTATGATTTAGCAGCCGTTGGGCGTTATAAAATGAATAAAAAGCTTCACATAAAAAATCGTCTATTTAATCAAAAAATCGCAGAAACGTTAGTAGATCCTGAAACAGGAGAAATTATTGTTGAAAAAGATACAATTCTTGACCGACGTACGTTAGATAAAATTATTCCTTATTTAGAGAAGGGTGTTGGATTCCGTACATTATCTCAAGTAGGTGGTGTATTGGATGAAGATATTACAATCCAATCCATTAAAATATATGCTCCTAATGACGAAGATGGAAAAATCATCAATGTCATTTCCAATGCTTACGTTGATGAAGAGGTAAAACATTTAACTCCTGCGGATATTATCGCGTCATTATCCTACTTCTTCAACTTACTTTATGGTGTAGGAAATGTTGATGACATCGACCATTTAGGAAATCGTCGTTTACGCTCTGTTGGTGAGTTGTTGCAAAACCAATTCCGTATTGGACTATCGCGTATGGAACGAGTTGTGCGTGAGCGCATGTCAATTAATGACACAGCGTCAATCGTACCACAACAATTGATTAATATTCGTCCAGTTATTGCATCAATAAAAGAGTTCTTTGGTAGCTCTCAATTATCGCAATTCATGGACCAAACAAATCCACTAGCAGAATTGACGCATAAACGCCGCCTTTCCGCTTTAGGACCTGGTGGTTTGACGAGAGAACGTGCTGGTATGGAAGTGCGGGACGTTCACTACTCGCACTATGGCCGCATGTGTCCTATTGAAACACCAGAGGGTCCAAACATCGGTCTAATTAACTCATTATCAACTTATGCGAAAGTGAATAAGTTTGGTTTTATTGAAACACCTTATCGTCGTGTTGATCCTGAAACAGGCCGAGTGACAGACCAAATTGACTACTTAACAGCCGATGAGGAAGACAACTACATCGTAGCTCAGGCAAACTCACCGTTAAATCCAGACGGAACTTTTGCCAACGAGGAAGTTTTAGGTCGATTCCGTGGAGACAACACAGTATTCAAAAGAGAATTAGTTGACTACATGGACGTATCACCTAAACAAGTCGTATCTGCTGCGACAGCATGTATCCCATTCTTAGAAAACGACGACTCTAACCGTGCATTAATGGGTGCAAACATGCAACGTCAAGCAGTACCATTAATTCAACCAGAGGCTCCGTATGTAGGGACAGGAATGGAATATGTAAACGCTCGGGACTCTGGTGCTGCTGTAGTTAATAAGTATGAAGGAATCGTTGAACATGTTGAATCGCGTGAAATCCATGTTCGTCGAATTGAAATTAGAGATGGAAAAGAAGTAAAAGGCGAACTGGATAAATATAAGCTTCAAAAATTCCAGCGTTCCAACCATGGAACTTGTATTAATCAACGCCCAATCGTTAAAGTTGGGGATCGCGTAAAACCAAAAGATATTCTTGCAGATGGACCTTCCATGGATAAAGGCGAACTTGCTCTAGGTCGCAACGTTCTTGTTGCTTTCATGACTTGGGAAGGTTTCAACTACGAAGACGCGATTATTATGAACGAACGTCTTGTAAAAGATGATATTTATACATCCATTCATATTGAAGAATATGAATCTGAATCTCGAGATACTAAACTAGGCCCAGAAGAAATTACTCGCGATATACCAAATGTCGGTGAAGATGCGCTACGTAATCTTGATGATCGCGGTATCGTTCGAATTGGTGCTGAAGTACGTGACGGTGATATTTTAGTAGGTAAAGTAACACCAAAAGGAGTTACGGAATTAACTGCTGAAGAACGCTTACTTCATGCCATTTTCGGTGAAAAGGCTCGTGAAGTTCGAGATACGTCATTACGTGTACCACATGGAGCAGGTGGAATCGTCCTCGATGTTAAAGTGTTTAATCGAGAAGACGGTGATGAATTACCACCTGGAGTAAACCAATTAGTGCGTGTTTATATTGTTCAAAAACGTAAAATTCGCGTCGGTGACAAAATGGCCGGTCGTCACGGTAACAAAGGGGTAATTTCCCGCATATTACCTGAAGAAGATATGCCATTCTTGCCAGACGGAACTCCAGTTGACATCATGTTAAATCCATTGGGCGTACCGTCTCGTATGAACATCGGACAAGTGTTAGAGTTACACTTAGGTATGGCTGCACACTTATTAGGCGAATACATGGCGACACCTGTATTCGATGGTGCGAACGAAGAAGATGTTTGGAATACGATGGAAGAAGCCGGAATGAATAGAGACGGTAAAACGATTCTTTATGATGGGCGTACAGGAGAACCGTTTGATAACCGAGTATCAGTTGGTATCATGTATATGATCAAATTGGCGCACATGGTTGACGATAAACTTCATGCCCGTTCAACAGGTCCATATTCACTTGTAACGCAACAACCATTAGGTGGTAAAGCGCAATTTGGTGGCCAACGTTTCGGTGAGATGGAAGTTTGGGCACTTGAAGCGTATGGTGCAGCATATACACTACAAGAACTATTGACAATCAAATCAGACGACGTTGTAGGACGTGTGAAAACATATGAAGCGATTGTAAAAGGTGAAAGTGTTCCAGAACCAGGCGTGCCAGAAAGCTTCAAAGTATTAATTAAAGAGCTTCAATCACTGGGATTAGATGTGAAAATGCTTACTGTAGACGAAGAAGAGATTGAACTGAGAGATATGGATGATGATGATGATCTACAACCAGCTGATGCCCTAAACATCTTGCCAACTAAAGAAGAAAAACCTGTTGAAACTCAAAATTAATCTACATGTGGGCAGGTAGACGCCTGCCCGATTCTTCATTAAACTTTCTGATTCTGAATCTTAATTAATGGAATGTCAAAAGGACTTATAACTAAAGGGAGGTAGGCTCCTTGGTTGACGTAAATGAATTCGAATTTATGAAAATTGGTTTGGCTTCACCGGATAAAATTCGTTCTTGGTCCTATGGGGAAGTAAAAAAACCTGAGACAATTAACTATCGTACATTAAAACCTGAGAAAGATGGTCTTTTCTGCGAACGCATATTCGGTCCGACGAAAGACTGGGAATGTCACTGTGGAAAATACAAACGCGTTCGATATAAAGGTGTAGTATGTGACCGATGTGGTGTAGAAGTAACGCGAGCAAAAGTTCGACGTGAACGTATGGGACACATCGAACTTGCGGCGCCAGTTTCACACATTTGGTACTTTAAAGGAATTCCAAGCCGTATGGGGCTCATTCTTGATATGTCTCCAAGGGCATTGGAAGAAGTAATTTATTTTGCTTCTTATGTAGTAATCGATCCTGGCGTTACAAACTTAGAGAAGAAACAACTTTTATCTGAAAAAGAATATCGTACTTGCCGTGAAAAGTTTGGTAATAGCTTTGAAGCAGGAATGGGTGCAGAAGCTATCAAAAAACTTCTAGAGCAAATTGACCTAGAGGAAGAAGCAAATAAATTAAAAGAAGAATTAAAAACAGCTCAAGGTCAACGTCGCACACGAGCAATTAAACGCCTTGAAGTCATTGAATCATTCCGCAGTTCTGGAAATAGACCAGAGTGGATGGTATTAGAGGTGCTTCCGGTTATTCCACCAGAGCTTCGACCAATGGTACAGCTGGATGGTGGCCGATTCGCAACATCTGACTTAAACGATTTATATCGTCGTGTTATTAACCGTAACAATCGTTTAAAACGCCTTTTAGATTTAGGGGCTCCTAGCATTATTGTTCAAAACGAAAAACGCATGTTGCAAGAAGCGGTAGATGCATTGATCGATAATGGACGTAGAGGTCGTCCTGTAACGGGACCGGGTAATCGACCATTAAAATCTTTGTCACACATGTTAAAAGGTAAACAAGGACGTTTCCGTCAAAACTTGCTTGGTAAACGTGTAGACTATTCTGGTCGTTCCGTTATCGTCGTTGGTCCAACGTTAAAAATGTATCAATGTGGTCTACCTAAAGAAATGGCGATTGAATTATTTAAGCCTTTTGTAATGAAAGAGTTAGTTGAAAGAGGCTTGGCTCACAACATTAAGAGCGCAAAACGCAAAATTGAACGTATGCACAACGAAGTATGGGATGTGCTTGAAGACGTAATTAAAGAACATCCAGTGTTACTTAACCGTGCTCCAACGCTACACAGATTGGGAATTCAAGCGTTCGAACCAACTTTAGTTGAAGGTCGTGCAATACGACTACACCCGCTTGTATGTACAGCTTATAACGCTGACTTCGACGGTGACCAAATGGCGGTTCACGTGCCGTTATCAGCTGAAGCTCAAGCGGAAGCTCGTTTACTGATGCTTGCTGCACAAAACATCCTAAATCCAAAAGACGGTAAGCCGGTTGTAACACCTTCCCAAGACATGGTATTAGGAAACTACTATTTAACTCTTGAGCGCAAAGGTGCTCGTGGAGAAGGTTCTGTATTCTCTAGTCCAGATGAAGTGTTAATAGCTTACCAAAACGGTAATGTGCACCTGCATAGCCGAATTGCCGTAAAAGCAAGCTCTTTAAACAATAAAACATTTACGGAAGAGCAAAATAAAAAATTCTTGATTACAACAGTAGGTAAAATTATCTTTAATGAAATTTTGCCAGAGTCTTTCCCATACATTAATGAACCAACATCTTACAACTTGGAAGTAGCTACACCAGATAAATACTTTGTCAGCTTAACAATCGATGATGAACTACTAAAAGAACTAGAAGCTTCAGAAGAATATAATCAACTATCTGAACAAGAAAAAATCGAATATCAGCGTAAAGCGGTATTGAAAAAATACATTGAGGATCAAGAGTTGATTACTCCATTCCGTAAAAAATTCTTAGGAAGCATTATTGCGGAAGTATTCAAGCGATTCCATATTACAGAGACATCCAAAATGCTAGACCGCATGAAAGATTTAGGATTTAAATATTCAACGCGTGCGGGTATTACAGTAAGTATTTCAGATATCGTTGTATTACCTGAAAAAGGTGAAATTTTAGATAAAGCTCAGAAAAAAGTTGATAAAGTAATGCAACAATTCCGTCGCGGTTTAATTACAGAAGAAGAACGTTATGACCGAGTAATCTCAAGCTGGTCTGAAGCAAAAGATGAAATCCAAGCAAAACTAATGAACTCTTTACCAAGATTGAATCCGATCTTCATGATGAGTGACTCCGGTGCCCGTGGTAACGCATCGAACTTCACTCAGCTTGCAGGTATGCGTGGACTCATGGCCAACCCAGCTGGTCGTATTATCGAACTTCCAATTAAATCTTCATTCCGTGAAGGTTTAAGCGTATTGGAATACTTCATTTCAACACACGGTGCACGTAAAGGTCTTGCGGATACTGCGTTAAAAACTGCGGACTCTGGTTATTTAACTCGCCGTCTTGTTGACGTTGCACAAGACGTGATTATTCGTGAAGAAGATTGCGGTACAGACCGTGGATTAACTATTGGTGCGTTAATGGATGGTACTGAAGTAATTGAAACGCTTGAAGAACGTATTGTTGGACGCTATGCTAAGAAAACAATTCGTCATCCTGAAACTGGCGAAATAATCTTAGAGCGAGACAATTTAATTACGCAAGATATCGCTCGAAAAATTATTGATGCTGGTATTGAAAAAGTATCAATCCGTTCAGCATTCACATGTAATACAAAACATGGTGTATGTAAAAAATGTTATGGTATCAACTTAGCAACTGGTGAAGAGGTTGAAGTGGGAGAAGCGGTTGGAATTATCGCTGCTCAATCAATCGGTGAACCAGGTACACAGTTAACGATGCGTACATTCCACACTGGTGGGGTTGCTGGTAACGACATTACGCAAGGTCTTCCACGTATTCAGGAGATCTTCGAGGCGCGTAATCCAAAAGGTCAGGCTCTTATTTCAGAAATTAAAGGTGTCGTTACTGAAGTTGAAGAAAGTCGAGACGGCTTAAGAGAAATTACTGTTGTTGGTGAAATTGAAACTCGTAAATATCAAGCTCCTTACAATGCACGATTGAAAGTTGCTGTAGGTGACGAAGTAGAACAAGGTCAAATTCTAACTGACGGTTCAATTGATCCAAAACAATTATTAAAAGTCAAAGACGTAGCAACGGTACAAGAATATTTATTAAAAGAAGTTCAAAAAGTATACCGTATGCAAGGGGTAGAAATCGGGGACAAACACATCGAAGTAATGGTACGTCAAATGCTTCGAAAAGTTCGTGTAATCGAAGCTGGAGATACAGACTTACTTCCTGGAACACTCCTCGATGTTCACCAATTCACAGAAGCAAATAAAGAAGCGATTATGAATGGTAAGGTACCTGCAACATGTCGTCCAGTTATCCTTGGAATTACGAAAGCTTCTCTTGAAACAGAATCATTCTTATCTGCTGCATCATTCCAAGAAACAACTCGTGTATTAACAGATGCTGCAATTAAAGGTAAGCGAGATCCGCTACTCGGATTGAAAGAGAACGTAATCCTAGGAAAACTTGTTCCAGCGGGTACAGGAATGCAAAGATATCGTCAAATCAAGATCAAAGAAGAGCCTGTTAGCGCTCTAGAAGAATTAACATCAGCCGAATAATTCGGAAAACATTTCAGTGAAAATACAAGAGCTTGAGTCTCCGAAGTTGTAAACAAACATTATGCGACGGGAAGGCTCAAGCCATTTTCACTGGATGAATAATTCAATAAATTCATTAAATCGTTTACTTGCTCTGTTTCTATACTTATCAAAAAAATTTTTTTAACTCAATTACAAAAAAAATTGACAGATTGAAATGATAATGATAATATACTTAGGGTTGATAGTAACTGTCTGTACTTCGGAGGATATTGTCAATGTCTTATGAAAAAGTTAAACAGGCAAGTAAAACAATCATTGGTACAAAGCAAGCAGTAAAAGCAATAAAAGCTGGCCGAGTAAAAGAGCTCATTGTAGCACAAGATGCAGAAGAGAGAATAACAGAACCAGTTATTGCCCTTGCAAAGGAAAATGGAATTCCGGTAGATCTTGTGGAATCAAGAAAAGAGCTTGGCAAAGCGTGCGGAATCCAAGTTGGAGCTGCAGTTGTTGCGATTGCTGCGGAGTAGTTTTTGTGGAAAAACACAAAAGCTTTGTTTTTACCCTAAAAATGAACCACCTGGATATGTGGTATTAAAAAACGATAACATGAAGGGAGGAAAAACCGATGCCTACAATTAACCAATTGGTACGTAAGCCTCGTAAATCTAAAATTACTAAATCAAAATCACCTGCGTTAAACAAAGGTTACAATAGCTTTAAAAAGTCTCTTACAAACGTTAATTCACCTCAAAAACGCGGAGTATGTACACGTGTTGGTACAATGACACCGAAAAAACCAAACTCAGCGTTACGTAAATATGCACGTGTTCGTTTAACAAACCAAATCGAGGTTACAGCTTACATTCCTGGTGAAGGTCACAACTTACAAGAACACAGCGTTGTATTAATTCGCGGTGGACGTGTAAAAGACTTACCAGGGGTACGTTACCACATCATTCGCGGTGCGCTTGACACTGCAGGTGTAAACGGCCGTATGCAATCACGCTCTTTATACGGTACGAAAAAACCAAAAGAGAAAAAATAATAAAAATTCGTAATACTCGTTGAAAGGAGGAAAACACATGCCTCGTAAAGGTCCTGTTTCCAAACGTGACGTGTTACCTGATCCGATTTACAATTCAAAATTAGTAACACGTTTAATTAATAAAATCATGATTGACGGTAAAAAAGGTACAGCGCAAAAAATTCTTTACAGTGCGTTCGATATTGTAAAAGAACGTTCAGGCAAAGATCCATTAGAAGTGTTTGAAGAAGCATTAAATAATGTAATGCCAGTTCTTGAGGTACGTGCTCGCCGTGTTGGTGGTTCTAACTATCAAGTACCGGTTGAAGTTCGTCCAGACCGTCGTATTACTCTAGGTCTTCGCTACCTAGTGAACTACGCTCGTCTTCGCGGTGAAAAAACAATGGAAGAGCGCTTAGCTAACGAAATCCTAGATGCAGCAAACAACACTGGTGCTGCAGTGAAAAAACGCGAAGATATGCATAAAATGGCAGAAGCAAACAAAGCCTTTGCACACTATCGTTGGTAATCTAAATTTTGTACTAGCTTTTTGCTAGTACAAAATTTAAATATAACACTTTTTTAGTCTAAACCCAATTTGGAAGGAGACAATTCCCTATGAAACGCGAATTCTCTCTAGAGAATACACGTAATATTGGGATCATGGCTCATATTGATGCTGGTAAAACAACAACAACTGAGCGTATCCTTTATTACACTGGTAAGATTCACAAAGTCGGTGAAACTCACGAAGGTGCCTCTCAAATGGACTGGATGGAGCAAGAGCAAGAACGTGGTATTACAATCACTTCTGCTGCTACAACGGCTCAGTGGAAAGGTCACCGCATTAACGTCATCGACACTCCGGGACACGTGGACTTCACTGTAGAGGTTGAACGTTCATTACGTGTACTTGACGGTGCAGTTACAGTACTAGATGCTCAATCTGGTGTTGAACCACAAACTGAAACTGTATGGCGCCAAGCTACAACATATGGAGTTCCTCGTATCGTATTTGTTAACAAAATGGACAAAACTGGTGCCGACTTCTTATACTCAGTAAATACTTTACATGATCGTCTTCAAGCGAATGCGCATCCAATTCAATTACCTATTGGTGCGGAAGATCAATTTAAAGGTATTATTGACTTGGTTGAAATGAATGCGACATTCTACGGTAACGACGAAGGTACAGATGTTACTGTAGGAGAAATTCCAGAAGAATACAAAGCACAAGCTGAAGAATACCGTGAAAAATTAATTGAAGCAGTAGCTGAACTTGATGAAGAATTAATGGAAAAATACTTCTCTGGTGAAGAAATTACAGTAGAAGAATTAAAAGCTGCAATCCGTAAAGCAACAATTGCGGTACAATTCTACCCTGTACTTTGCGGTACTGCGTTCAAACATAAAGGTGTTCGTAAAATGCTTGATGCAGTAATCGACTACTTACCTTCACCACTCGATATTCCTGCTATTAAGGGTATCGTGCCAAAAACTGAAGAAGAAACTGAGCGTCATGCAAGTGACGAAGAGCCATTCTCAGCATTGGCATTCAAAGTTATGACTGACCCATATGTAGGTAAGTTAACATTCTTCCGTGTGTATTCAGGTATTCTAGATTCTGGTTCATACGTTCTTAACTCTACAAAAGGTAAACGTGAACGTATTGGACGTCTTCTACAAATGCACGCAAATCACCGTGAAGAAATTTCAAAAGTATTCGCAGGGGATATTGCTGCAGCAGTAGGTTTAAAAGATACAGTAACTGGTGACACACTTTGTGATGAGAAAAACCCAGTTATCTTAGAATCAATGGAATTCCCAGAACCAGTTATTTCGGTTGCTATTGAACCAAAATCAAAAGCAGACCAAGATAAAATGAGTACAGCTCTTGGAAAACTTCAAGAGGAAGACCCAACATTCCGTGCTCATACTGACCAAGAAACAGGTCAAACAATCATCTCTGGTATGGGTGAGCTTCACCTTGATATCATTGTTGACCGTTTAAGACGTGAATTCAAAGTGGAAGCTAACGTAGGTGCTCCACAAGTTTCATATCGTGAAACATTCCGTACAACTGCTCAAGTTGAAGGTAAATTCGTTCGCCAATCTGGTGGTCGTGGTCAATACGGTCACGTTTGGATCGAATTCTCTCCAAATGAAGAAGGAGCAGGCTTTGAATTTGAAAACGCGATTGTCGGTGGGGTAGTACCTCGTGAATACATCCCAGCTGTAGAAGCAGGTTTAAAAGACGCTATGGAAAATGGTGTACTAGCTGGATACCCAGTGATTGACATCAAAGCGAAATTATTCGATGGTTCTTACCACGATGTTGACTCTAACGAAATGGCGTTCAAAATCGCTGCATCCATGGCACTTAAAAATGCTGCAGCAAAATGTAACCCTGTATTACTTGAACCAATAATGAAAGTTGAAGTTGTAATACCAGAAGAATATCTAGGCGATATCATGGGTCACGTAACTGCACGTCGCGGTCGTGTTGAAGGTATGGAAGCACGCGGTAACGCACAAGTGGTTCGTGCTATGGTTCCACTTGCTGAGATGTTCGGATATGCAACTACATTACGTTCTGCTACTCAAGGTCGCGGTGTATTCTCAATGGTATTTGACCACTATGAAGAAGTACCAAAATCAATTGCAGAAGAAATTATCAAAAAAAATAAAGGTGAATAATAATTGAAATCTCACCTTTAATCAAGTATAAATAATTTGTAAGCTATGATTGTTTGACAAGAAAGTAATTTCTTGTCAGCAGTTGTAAAAATAAAAAATACAAGTAATAGGAGGCTTTCTCTAATGGCTAAAGAAAAATTTGATCGTTCAAAACCACACGTTAACATTGGTACAATTGGTCACGTTGACCATGGTAAAACTACTTTAACTGCTGCTATCGCAACAGTTCTTGCGAAAAAAACTGGTGGTGAAGCTAAATCTTACGACCAAATCGACAACGCACCAGAAGAAAAAGAACGTGGTATCACAATCAACACTTCTCACGTTGAATATGAAACTGAAAAACGCCACTATGCACACGTAGACTGCCCAGGACACGCTGACTACGTTAAAAACATGATCACTGGTGCTGCTCAAATGGACGGCGGTATCTTAGTAGTATCTGCAGCTGACGGTCCAATGCCACAAACTCGTGAGCACATCTTACTTTCTCGTCAAGTAGGTGTACCATACTTAGTAGTATTCTTAAACAAATGTGACATGGTTGACGACGAAGAATTATTAGAATTAGTAGAAATGGAAGTTCGTGACTTACTTTCAGAATATGACTTCCCAGGCGACGAAGTTCCTGTAATTAAAGGTTCTGCTCTTAAAGCTCTTGAAGGAGATGCTGAGTGGGAAGCAAAAATCGTTGAATTAATGGATGCAGTTGACGAATACATTCCAACTCCACAACGTGAAACTGATAAACCATTCATGATGCCAGTAGAGGACGTATTCTCTATCACTGGTCGTGGTACAGTTGCTACTGGTCGTGTAGAACGCGGTCAAGTTAAAGTTGGTGACGAAGTAGAAATCATCGGTTTAGCTGATGAGCCAACAAAAACAACTGTAACAGGTATCGAAATGTTCCGTAAATTACTTGACTATGCTGAAGCTGGTGACAACATCGGTGCTTTATTACGTGGTATTTCACGTGACGAAGTTCAACGCGGTCAAGTATTAGCAAAACCAGGCTCAATTACACCACACACAGCTTTCAAAGCACAAGTTTACGTATTATCTAAAGAAGAAGGTGGACGCCATACTCCATTCTTCTCTAACTATCGTCCACAATTCTACTTCCGTACTACAGACGTAACTGGTGTAATCACTTTACCAGAAGGTGTAGAAATGGTTATGCCTGGCGATAACATCGAAATGACTGTAGAATTAATCTCTCCTATCGCGATTGAAGAAGGTACTAAATTCTCTATCCGTGAGGGTGGACGTACTGTAGGAGCAGGTTCTGTATCTGAAATCATTAAATAATAAACGTAAATAGCTTACGATTGAACCATCTTGTAGTTTATCTACAAGATGGTTTTTTAGTGCGCCTGGCATGGGTGTAATCTATAGGGTGTAAGTCCCGAACTGTGAAGGCAGAAGTAACAGTTAGCTTAACGCAAGGGTGTCCGTGGTGACGCGGAATCTGAAGGAAGCGAGCGGCAAACTTCCGGTCTGAGGAACACGAACTTCATATAAGGCTAGGTATCATTGGATGAGTTTGCTAAACAAAACAAAGTCCTTTCTGCCAAAGGTGGTACAGAGTAAATGAAGCAGATAGATGGAAGGAAAGATTACATTCTTACCCGGGGAGGTCTGGCGGATATGTGAAGTACGCTTCATAACCTACTTAGTGATAAGTAGCTGAACCGTCAGAAGTCAGCAGAGGTCATAGTATTAGTTGGTTTAGAACTACTAAGAAGGACCGAACAATTAAGAGAGAATAGCCCTTGGCATTCAGTGAGTCATGATGAACACAGAAAACGTAGTACCTCACTTGAGGAAGGAAGCGGTGAATCCCGTGGGAGACCTCTTGGAGGGTGGAGTGACCACTGGCATAAAGAGAACAGCTATTCACGGAAGTTATAAAGACTTGCGTCAATCATCTTAATTGAACCGCCGTATACGGAACCGTACGTACGGTGGTGTGAGAGGACGGGAGTTAATCGCTCCCTCCTACTCGATTTTTTTCTATAGCTAAAGTGAATATTGTTTATTCAAAATATGTATTTCATTTATATGCTCTCTCCCCCTTATAATATTATTAAGAAGATTTTGGAATCTTCAAAATCATTGTTCGAATTATTGAGGGGGATGCGGTATTATGGCAAATTACGTTACAGTGGGGAATTTACAAGTAGAAAAAGTGTTATACGATTTTGTAAATGAGCAAGTTTTGCCTGATGTAGAAGTAAATAAAGATGAATTTTGGGCAGGATTTGATACATTAATTCATGACTTAACGCCGGAAAATAAAGAACTTCTTGAAAAGCGAAGAGAATTAGAAGAGGCAATTCATAACTGGCATAAAGAAAATAAAGATCACTTTCATTTCGATCAATATAAAAAATTCCTTGAAGATATCGGCTACATTGAACCGAAAGTAGAAGACTACCATATTACAACTGAAAACGTTGACGAAGAAATTTCGTTTCAAGCTGGTCCTCAATTAGTTGTACCAGTAAACAATGGACGTTATGCCCTAAACGCTGCCAATGCTCGTTGGGGAAGCCTTTACGATGCATTATACGGTACTGATGCCATTAGCGAGGAAGATGGAGCGGAGAAAGGAAACAGCTACAATCCAGTTCGTGGCCAGAAAGTAATTGAATATTCAAAGAAGTTTTTAGATCAAGCAGTTCCTTTAAAAGATGCAACTCATTTAGATGTTACAAAATATGCGATTGTAAACGGAAAGCTAGTTGCTACACTTTCAAATGGCAATGAAACAGGACTTGTGGATGAATCAAAAGCTGTGGGGTATAACGGGTCGCCAGAAGAACCTTCTGTTGTTCTATTAAAGAATAATGACCTGCACATTGAAATTGTAATCGATCGAAATCATCCTGTAGGAAAATCAGATCCGGCTGGTATTAAGGACATTATTTTAGAATCAGCTGTGACGACAATAATGGACTGTGAGGACTCTGTTGCTGCAGTTGATGCAGAAGATAAAGTAGAAGTATACAGCAACTGGTTAGGATTAATTAGAGGAGATTTATCAGCTACTTTTGAAAAAGGTTCGAAAATAATGACTCGTACGTTAAATCCTGACCGCACGTATAAAGGGGTTAACGGTGAAGACATTACATTACCAGGTCGCTCATTAATGTTTGTCCGCAATGTAGGCCACTTAATGACAACAAACGCCATTTTAGATAAAAATGGAGAAGAAATCCCAGAAGGAATTATGGATGGTGTCATTACGAGCTTAATTGCTAAACTTGATATATTAGGTAAAACAAAATACAAAAATTCGAAAAAAGGCTCTATTTATATTGTAAAACCAAAAATGCACGGTTCAAAAGAAGTAGCATTTACAAACAAATTATTTGGTAGAATTGAAGATTTAATTGGGCTTGAGCGTTACACATTAAAGGTTGGTGTAATGGATGAAGAACGTCGTACGTCTCTAAACTTAAAAAATTGCATTAAAGAAGTAAAAGAACGGATTGTCTTCATTAACACGGGATTCTTAGATAGAACAGGTGATGAAATTCATACATCAATGGAAGCAGGTCCAATGATTCGCAAAAATGAAATGAAATCTTCTGTTTGGTTAAATGCATATGAAAGATCAAATGTATTCGTAGGATTAAATTGCGGTTTACTAGGCCGTGCCCAAATTGGTAAAGGAATGTGGGCAATGCCTGACTTAATGGCTGCAATGCTAGAGCAAAAAATCGCTCATCCAAAAGCAGGAGCCAATACAGCTTGGGTACCATCACCAACAGCTGCAACGTTGCATGCCATCCACTATCATTTAGTAGATGTAAAAGAAGTTCAAAGAGGTATTACTGACTTTGAAGATTTACAAGATGATATTCTTCAAATTCCTGTAGAGAAAAATCCAAACTGGAGCCCAGAAGAAATTCAAGAAGAGTTGGACAACAACTGTCAAGGAATTTTAGGATACGTAATTCGCTGGGTAGAACAAGGAGTTGGATGTTCAAAAGTACCAGACATTAACGATATTGGATTAATGGAAGACCGTGCAACACTTCGTATTTCCAGCCAACATATCGCAAACTGGCTACATCATGGAATTGTGACAAAAGAACAAGTGTATGAAACGCTTAAACGTATGGCTGTAGTGGTGGATAAACAAAATGCTGATGATCCAAACTATCGCCCAATGGCTCCAAACTTCGAAGAGTCTGTTGGTTTCCAAGCAGCTTGCGACCTCATTTTCAAAGGATATGAGCAACCAAATGGTTATACTGAACCAATCCTTCATAAGCGACGCCTTGAAGCGAAACAAAAATATGGCGTTGTAAGTACAAACTAATTATAAAAAGACATCCCTTCCAAAATAGATAACCATTTTGGAAGGATGTCTTTTTTATTTCGTAATAAATTGCTGGGCTAATTCAATAAATTCTCTTACAGCGAAAGATAAATATTTATTCTTTTTCCAAGTCAATCCTAACTCTAGAAAAAGATTTTCATGTTTGAAAGGAATTGAAACAATTTTTTCATTTTGAAGTTTTTCACATATTTTTTTTGGAAGTAACGCAATCCCTACTTTAGCAGCCACCATCTCAACGATTAAATCTTTCTGTGATGATTCACAAGCTATTGTAGGGTAGAACCCATTTTTTGAACATTCTTCTATAATGCGATCGTACAATGTAAAATCTTTGCGATATATAATAAAATCTTCTTTCTCTAACCGGGACATTTCAACGGATGACAATGTAGCAAGTGGATGGTCTTTATGAACAATTAACATTAACGGATCTTTTAATATACTAATAGATTCTAATTGATCGTTTGGAGCACATAAATTACAAATGAGTCCTATATCCAATTCTCCTTCTTCTACCCCTTGCCGAATTTTTTTCGTCCCTACTTCCGTTAGTTTAATTTCAATATAAGGATATTTTTCTTTATATAAACTAATTAATTTTGAAAAAAACTCCACACCTACAATCGGTGGAATTCCAATACGAATTTCTCCTTTTTTCAACTCCATTAAATCCGTTAATTCTGAACGTAAATTTTTAAAGGCGGCTAATACATGTTGCGCATTTGCTAATACCGCCTTTCCTGCATCCGTCAACTCCAATTGTTTTGAAGAACGGTAAAATAAAGGTACACCAAGCTCGGCTTCTAAATTTTGAATGGCTTTACTAATGGATGGTTGTGATACGTGTAAAGTGGAAGCAGCTTTCGTGAAACTCAAATGTTTGGCTACTTCTGTAAAATACTCGATTTGGCGGATGTCCACTACAAACATCTCCTTTTTACGCACTATTTGTTCTTTGTTCCATTATACTAATTTACATACATATTTCTCATAAAAAGAGAATAAAATTGATTTTCTTAAACAAAGTGCAAAATATATTACAATATAATATAAAAATTTTATGTATGTGAAAGGATGAAAGGATGAAAATATTTTTAATAGAGGACGATCAATCCATTTTCAATTCAATAAGGGAACGTTTTAACCAATGGTCGATGGAAGTAGTAGGACCAAAAGATTTTCAACAAGTGCTAGATGATTTTTTAAACGTGCAGCCACATCTAGTCATCATTGATATTCAACTCCCCGCATTTGATGGTTTTCATTGGTGCCGTGAAATTCGTGCCATCTCAAAAGTGCCAATTATATTTTTATCATCTAGAGACCATCCAATGGATATGGTAATGGCTATGCAAATGGGGGCGGATGATTTTGTGCAAAAACCTTTTCATATGGAAGTATTGCTAGCAAAAGTACAGGCGATATTAAGAAGAACTTATGATTATGGGGAGAATATGCAACATGTTGTGAGATGGAATGGTGCAATTATTGATTATGACAGAGGAACCATTCAATACGGTGAGAAAGTGATAGAATTGACGAAAAACGAATTGTTTATTTTGAAGACATTATTAGCTTCTGTTGACAAAATTGTTTCTCGTGATGAGCTAATGCGTAAATTATGGGATGACGAGCGATTTGTGAATGATAATACGTTAACGGTCAATGTCAATCGATTGCGACAGCGATTAGATGAAATTGGTTTATCGGAAACCATTGTAACGAAAAAAGGACTTGGCTACATGGCGGTGACAAAATGATTGGACTATTTTTAAAAGAAAGAAGATCGTGGATTTTATTCTTCCTGTTTATGCAAATATGGCTGAATGGATTGTTTTTCATCGATAGCGGCATATCAAATATATCCATCATATATGTAAACATCATGAATCTTTTATTCTTTCTTCTTTTCTTAATTTGGCGTTATGGAAGAGAAACAAAGCAGCTAAAAGCTATCTATGAGCAACCAATCAATAAAGAGCTGCTTTCTCCTTTCCAGCAAATGTACATGGAACATTTCCAACAACAATATCAAGAAATAGATTATAGACTTCATCAAATAAAAATGGAAATGCT
The DNA here is from genome assembly GCF_037965165.1 of Ureibacillus sp. FSL K6-0786. GTDB lineage: Bacteria > Bacillota > Bacilli > Bacillales_A > Planococcaceae > Ureibacillus > Ureibacillus thermosphaericus. Next base: position 1,582,383 of record NZ_CP150191.1, read on the forward strand.
TGAACAGCAAGATCAGATGCTGGCGTGGGTGCATGAAATGAAATCGCCGATGACTGCCATGAAATTAATCGTGGAACAAGTAGAACCTTATGCGTTAAGAGAGAAGATTGAAAAAGAATGGGTTCGCATATTTTTGTTGCTTGATCAAAAAATCCATGAAACAAGGCTTTCAACGATTGAAAAAGATAACCGGCTGGAAAAGGTTTGTTTGGAAACAGTCGTTCATCAACAAATTAAAGATTTTCGTTCATGGTGTATTGAAAAAGGGATTGGTGTTGAAACGAAGAATTTGCAAAAGACCGTGACAACAGATGCCAAATGGCTTGGGTTCATTATTCGCCAAATTTTTTCTAATGCTGTGAAGTACAGCCATGAAAATAGTGAAATTCACATATTTACAACTCGGAATCAAGAGGGGCATCTATTATTACATATACAAGACTTCGGAGTTGGGATTCGAGCTGAAGACTTGCCCCGTATTTTCCAACGGTCCTATACAGGAACGATCGGAAGGGAAACAATCGCTGCGACAGGGATGGGTCTATACTTGGCAAAGGAAGCGGCTGAAAAACTTGGGCTTACGCTGAAGGTAGATTCACAAGTGGGTGCCGGCACAACTTTTACAATCCAATTTCCTCTTGAAAATCAATACATTCAATCTTATGGTATGTGACAAAATTGTCATTTACCATTTTTTATTTGTCACGAAAATCGAACGATTGTAAGGTACTGAAAGGGTACAATTTAGTAAGGAATCAATACAAGGGGTTGACGAAATGGCTGTTTTAGTGGCAAGAAAAATAAGAAAAACCTATGGAAAACGTACGTTACAACAAGAAGTGTTAAAAGGGATTGACCTGGAAGTACATGAAGGAGAATTCGTTGGTATCATGGGGCCATCCGGTTCGGGTAAAACAACTTTATTAAATGTCCTTTGTTCCATAGATTATCCAACAGAAGGAATTGTTGAAATCAACGGGAAACCGTTACAAAAGATGAAAGAACGGGATTTGGCAAAATTTCGCCGGGAACATTTAGGGTTCATCTTTCAAGATTATAATTTGCTTGATACGTTAACGGTAAAAGAGAATATTCTGCTGCCGTTATCTGTTGGCAAAGTATCAAAAAACGCGGCAGAGAAGCGTTTAGCAATGCTCGTCGAATATTTAGGAATCAAAGACATTTTAAGTAAATATCCGAATGAAATATCCGGCGGACAAAAGCAGAGAACATCTGCTGCAAGAGCTCTTATTACTGAACCATCTATCGTTTTTGCCGATGAGCCGACAGGGGCGCTTGATTCTAAAGCGGCGACGGCATTACTGACAAATTTGGAAAACATCAATAAGGAAAGAGGAGCAACCATCATGATGGTGACCCACGATGCAGTGGCAGCAAGCTTCTGTAGTCGAGTGTTGTTCTTGAAAGACGGTCAAATTTATACGGAGCTCTATAAAGGGGATAAAACGAGACAGGCGTTTTTCCAAGATATTTTGAATACCCAAAGAGTGCTTGGCGGTGATGGATATGACGTTAACTAATTTAGTTTTTAAAAGTATGAAGAAGAACATAAAGCATTATTACTTATACTTCTTTGCATTAATTTTTAGTGTGACCCTTTGCTTTTCGTTCATCACCATACACTATAACCCTTCTGTTACCGCGGCGTTGGAAGCAAGCGGTACCGCAACGGCAGGTTTTGAATCCATTACGTATGTTTTATATTTTATTTTGATTTTTTTTATTCTTTACGCGAACCAATTATTTATGAAACGCCGCAGTAAAGAAATTGGCTTATATCAATTAATCGGAATGACTAAAGGTTTGATCTTTCGGTTATTATTGATTGAAAATGTAGTATTGTTCACGTTGGCTGTAGGAATCGGGATGGTTTGGGGATTTTTAACTTCTCGTTTTTTTGCGATGATTTTAATGAAGTTAATGTTAAACGACGCAATTGTCAGTTTATCTTTTTCCATGACTGCTTTTTCAAAATCGATCATTATTTTTGCTCTTCTATTAGTGGTGGTCTTGATTCAAATTTTTATTATGATTCGGAAAGCATCGCTGTTATCGCTATTTAATGCAGCAAAAAAAGCCGATGAACGAATTAAAAAGTTCAGCATTTTCCATATGATTATGGGAATCATAGGAATTGGTTTAATTGCATATGGGTATTACGATTCTACAAGATTGTTCAGCGTGGAGGGTGCCACAACAAACAACTTGTTGGTCAATATGTTGCTTATTCTAGGTTCAACAATTTTAGGCACCTATTTATTTTTCCGATATTCCGTGGCACTTATCATGAACTTAATCCGGAAAAGCAAAAAGGGACATTTAAAAATAACAGATGTTTTAGGTGTTACAACAATTATGCACCGCATGAAGGGAAATGCTAGTTCTCTTACATTGATTACTGTGTTGACAGGATTAGCCGTCGGGATTATGACGCTGTCTTATATTTCTTACTACTCTTCAGAATCCAGTGCAAAACAATCTTCTCCATTTGATTATATCTTACTTAATAATAACGGAAATGATTTTTTAGAACAGCTAAAGGCAGAAGGAATTGAATATGAAAAAACAACTTTTCATATTTCTAACGTAAATATTAAAATGTCTGATTTATTTAATTTAGATGAAAAAAATGCTGAGTATATAAATGTCAATCAAGAGGTGGTAACAGCTGCCGTTCCTCTATCAGATTACAAAAAAATAAATCCGGATGTCCATTTGAAAGATGGGGAAATCATGATGACAAGCTACTCAAATGTATTATCTAAATTACTGCCGTTGGAAAGCAAAAAGAAAATTAATGTAAAAACAAGTGAGAAGAATTACTCTTTATTTATTAAAGAAGTAAGAGAGGATGAATTTTTTCTATCAGTGTTAGCGAGTGATAGTTCGCCTGTGTTGATTGTGAAAGATGAATTATTTCATGAATTAGAAAAAGCTCAAAACCCTGCTATTTCAACTCAAATTGGTATTAATTTAGCAAAAGAAAAAGACCGAGAAAGGGCAGAGATAATATTTAAGAACTTGAGGGAAAGTAATGTCATTCAATATGCAAATCTAAAAACTTATAAAGAATATTACGATGAGAATATAGCTATTAGTGGAATGAGTATTTTTGTAACAGGATTTTTGGGATTGGCATTTTTATTGACAACAGGAAGCATTCTTTACTTTAAACAAATGGGTGAAGCGGAAGATGAAAGAGATTCCTATACAATTTTGCGGAAAATCGGATTTTCCAATGGTGAGTTAATGCGCGGAATTTATGTAAAACAATTGTTTAACTTCGGCATGCCGCTTATGATTGGACTTCTTCACAGTTACTTTGCAGTGAAATCCGGCTGGTGGCTGTTTGGTTCAGAGATGACTACGCCAATGATGATTATCAACATATTCTATGTAGCGATGTACACGGTATTTGGCATATTATCTGTTTTGTATTATAAAAAAATAGTAAAAGAAGCATTATAAAGATAGGAAACAATTAAATAGGTAGAGATTAATTTTTAGACTCCATGATCAAGTGGTTGGCAAAATCTTTTGGCCGACCACTTTTTTTCGCATTCATCTTAATTGCTGCAAAGTATTTTTGTTAGTTAAAAAATATGTTCCTATTTATAATAGGAAACATGTTTAATTTTATGAAAGGGCAGCTATATATTTTAATGTAAGGTAGCGGGGAATTTTCAGAATTTTATTGGAGTTGATTTATATAATCTCCTCTTATATACTATAAAACAGTTTAGGGAGTGCAAAACTTGAAAGACCAATAAAATTCGAGAAAACACTTGCTAACAACTATTTTATTGTATATAATGTTGAATGTTGGTCTTTGACTGCGATGAAGCGGGAGGTTGCCGACACACCCGGCCGCTTTGCCATGGCGAGTGTGTGGGAAATTTCCGTGGAGAATGTCTAGTAATTAGGCGATAAAGGAGGGAAAATAATGGCAAAACAAAAGATTCGTATTCGTTTAAAAGCGTATGATCACAGAGTATTAGATCAATCCGCTGAAAAAATTGTTGAAACTGCTAAACGTTCAGGCGCAAGTGTATCAGGTCCGATTCCGTTACCAACGGAAAAAACTGTGTACACAATCCTTCGAGCTGTTCACAAGTATAAAGATTCACGCGAACAATTCGAAATGCGCACTCACAAACGTTTAATCGACATCATTAACCCAACTCCTCAAACAGTTGATGCGTTAATGAAACTTGATTTACCGTCTGGCGTTGACATCGAAATCAAACTTTAATAGTAAAATAAAACTTTTAATTATCACAGGAGGTGTGACAAATGACCAAAGGAATCTTAGGTAGAAAAATCGGTATGACGCAAGTTTTTGCTGAGAACGGCGATTTAATACCAGTAACAGTAATTGAAGCAACTCCAAACGTTGTACTTCAAAAGAAAACTGTTGAAAACGATGGCTACGAAGCAATCCAACTTGGTTTCGAAGATAAGCGCGAAAAGCTTGCTAACAAACCGGAAAAAGGACACGTAGCAAAAGCGAATACTGCTCCTAAGCGCTTCATTCGTGAAATTCGTGGAGTAAACTTAGATGAGTATGAAGTTGGTCAAGAAGTCAAAGTAGATATTTTCGCAGAAGGCGATTGGGTAGATGTAACAGGAGTAACAAAAGGGAAAGGGTTCCAAGGTGTAATTAAACGCCACGGCCAATCTCGTGGACCAATGTCTCACGGTTCTCGTTACCACCGTCGTCCAGGTTCAATGGGACCTATTGCTCCAAACCGAGTATTTAAACAAAAAGCTTTACCTGGTCAAACTGGTGGAGATACAGTAACTATCCAAAACTTACAAATTGTTAAAGTGGATACTGAACGTAACTTACTACTAGTAAAAGGTAATGTTCCTGGTTCTAAAAAATCTTTAGTAACAGTAAAAGCAGCTGTTAAAAAATCTAACTAATTTCTTGAAGAAAGGAGGAAACAGGAATGACAAAGGTAACTGTACTTAGTCAAACAGGTGCTTCTGTTGGAGAAATCGAATTGAATGATGAGATTTTCGGTATCGAACCAAACGAAGCAGTATTATTCGACGCAGTAATCGCTCAACGCGCATCTCTACGTCAAGGTACACATAAAGTAAAAAACCGCTCTGAAGTTTCTGGTGGTGGTAGAAAACCATGGCGCCAAAAAGGAACAGGTCGTGCTCGTCAAGGATCTATCCGTTCTCCACAATGGCGTGGTGGTGGTACTGTATTCGGACCACAACCAAGAAGCTATAGCTATAAATTACCTAAAAAAGTTCGTCGTTTAGCTCTTAAATCTGCATTATCTGCTAAAGTGAACGAGCAAAACTTCCTAGTGTTAGATGCATTGAAATTAGATGCACCTAAAACAAAAGACTTCAAAGAAATTTTAGGTAACTTAAAAATCGAATCAAAAGCATTATTCGTTACAGCTGAATTAGATGAAAACGTGGCATTATCCGCACGTAACATCCCAGGCGTAACAGTTTTAACAGCTTCTGGAATCAACGTTCTTGATTTATTAGGTCATGACAAAGTTGTATTCACGAAAGCTGCAGTAGAAAAAGTTGAGGAGGTGCTTGGATAATGGATGCACGTGATGTAATTAAACGTCCTGTCATTACTGAGCGTTCTTCTGAACTGATGGCTGATAAAAAGTACACTTTCGAAGTTGATCTTCGTGCGAACAAAACACAAGTGAAAGATGCAGTAGAAGAAATCTTCGGCGTAAAAGTGGCTAAAGTCAACATCATGAACTACAAAGGTAAAGTAAAACGTGTAGGTAAATTCCAAGGATTAACAAACAGACGTCGTAAAGCAATCGTAACATTAACACCTGATAGCAAAGAAATTGAATTATTCGATTTCTAATTGTAAAATGAGTTCGTTTTGACATTTAAAGAAGGAGGGAAACAACATGGCGATTAAAAAGTATAAACCAACCTCAAATGGTCGTCGTAACATGACATCATTTGACTTTGCGGAAATCACAACGGATAAACCGGAAAAATCATTATTAGCGCCTTTAAAACGCAAAGCTGGTCGTAACAACCAGGGTAAAATTACTGTTCGTCATCACGGTGGTGGACATAAACGCCAATACCGTATCATCGATTTCAAACGTGATAAAGATGGCATTCCAGGACGCGTTGCTACAATCGAATACGATCCAAACCGTTCTGCTAACATCGCATTAATTAACTATGTTGATGGTGAAAAACGTTATATTATTGCACCAAAAGGATTAAAAGTAGGTCAAGAAATTATTTCTGGTCCAGATGCTGATATTAAAGTAGGTAATGCTTTACCATTAGCAAACATCCCAATGGGTACTACAGTTCACAATATCGAATTAAAACCAGGTAAAGGTGGACAATTAGTACGCTCTGCTGGTGCATCTGCGCAAGTACTTGGACGTGAAGGAAAATACGTAATCGTACGTCTTCAATCTGGTGAAGTTCGTTTAGTATTAGCTACTTGCCGCGCAACAATCGGTCAAGTGGGTAACGAATCTCACGAATTAGTAAACATCGGTAAAGCGGGTCGTTCTCGTTGGTTAGGTAAACGCCCTACAGTTCGCGGTTCTGTAATGAACCCTAATGATCACCCACACGGTGGTGGTGAAGGTAAAGCACCAATCGGTCGCAAATCACCAATGACACCATGGGGTAAACCAGCTCTTGGATACAAGACACGTAAGAAACGTAATAAATCTGATAAATTAATTATTCGTGGACGTAAAAAATAATGTGATAAAGCTACGGTTCGAGCGAAGAGCCGTGGTGAAATCACGGAGGGAGGTTACTAAATGGGTCGCAGCTTGAAAAAAGGACCATTTTGTGATGAACATTTAATGAAAAAGGTAGAAGCACAACAAGGTCTAGACAAAAAACAAGTAATTAAAACTTGGTCTCGCCGTTCTACGATCTTCCCTAACTTCATCGGATTAACAATTGCGGTTTATGATGGACGCAAACATGTTCCGGTATACATCACAGAAGATATGGTAGGTCACAAACTTGGCGAGTTCGTACCAACTCGTACTTATAAAGGTCACGGTGCGGATGACAAAAAAACAAGACGCTAATTTTGAGAGGAGGTAGATCCTGATGACAACAAAAGCTAAAGCCGTTGCTCGCACAGTCCGAATTGCCCCTCGTAAAGTGCGCTTAGTAGTAGATTTAATTAGAGGCAAGCAAGTAGGAGAAGCAGTTGCAATTTTACGTCATACTCCAAAAGCGGCGTCTCCAGTCGTTGAGAAAGTATTAAAATCTGCAGTTGCAAATGCTGAGCACAATTACGAATTAGATCCAAACAACTTATACATTTCTGAAATTTATGTTGATGAAGGACCAACATTAAAACGTTATCGTCCACGTGCGCAAGGACGTGCAAGCGCAATTAATAAACGCACAAGCCACATCACTGTAGTGGTATCTGAGAAGAAGGAGGGTTAATTTTGGGTCAAAAAGTACATCCAAACGGATTGCGAATTGGTATCATTCGTGATTGGGAGTCAAAATGGTACGCTGAAAAAGACTACGCTGAATTACTTCACGAAGATATCAAAATCCGTAAATATATCGAAACTACTTTAAAAGAAGCAGCGATTTCCAAAGTTGAAATCGAACGTGCTGCAAATCGAGTGAACATTACGATTCACACTGCAAAGCCAGGGATGGTAATCGGTAAAGGTGGTACGGAAGTAGAAAACTTACGTAAATACTTAAGCGATATCACTGGTAAACGTGTACACATCAACATCGTTGAAATTAAAAAAGCGGATCTTGATGCAAAATTAGTTGCAGAAAATATCGCTCGTCAACTTGAAAACCGTGTTTCATTCCGTCGTGCTCAAAAACAAGCGATTCAACGCACTATGCGCGCAGGAGCAAAAGGGATTAAAACGCAAGTATCTGGTCGTTTAGGCGGTGCGGATATCGCACGTGCAGAACATTATAGTGAAGGAACTGTACCACTTCATACGCTTCGTGCAGACATCGATTACGCTCACGCAGAAGCAGATACAACATACGGAAAATTAGGTGTAAAAGTATGGATTTATCGTGGTGAGGTCCTTCCTACGAAGAAAAACTCTGCGGAAGGAGGAAAATAATTATGTTAATGCCAAAACGTGTTAAATATCGTCGCGAACATCGTGGTAAAATGCGCGGTCAAGCAAAAGGCGGTCGTGAAGTACAATTTGGTGAATGGGGTCTTCAAGCTCAAACTGCTAGCTGGATCACTAACCGTCAAATTGAAGCCGCTCGTATTGCGATGACTCGTTACATGAAACGTGGCGGTAAAGTTTGGATTAAAATTTTCCCACACAAACCTTATACGAAAAAACCTCTTGAGGTACGTATGGGTTCCGGTAAAGGTTCTCCAGAAGGTTGGGTAGCTGTAGTAAAACCAGGAAAAGTTATGTTTGAAGTTGCAGGTGTTTCTGAAGAAGTTGCACGCGAAGCGCTTCGTTTGGCATCACATAAACTTCCTGTGAAATGTAAAATTGTGAAACGTCAAGAAACTGGTGGTGATTCTAATGAAAGCTAAAGAAATCCGTGAACTTGCCACTTCTGAAATCGAATTAAAAGTAAAATCACTGAAAGAAGAGCTTTTCAACCTTCGCTTCCAATTGGCGACTGGTCAATTAGAAAACACAGCTCGCATTCGTGAAGTTCGTAAAGCGATTGCGCGTATGAAAACTGTGATTCGTGAAAGAGAAATCAGTGGAGATAACTGATAAAGGAGGTCCGCTAATATGACTGAGCGTAAACAGCGCAAAGTTTACACTGGCCGTGTAGTTTCAGACAAAATGGACAAAACAATCGTTGTCCTAGTTGAAACTTATAAAAAACACAAATTATACGGCAAGCGTGTAAAGTATTCTAAAAAATTCAAAGCTCACGATGAGCACAACGAAGCAAAAGTCGGTGACATCGTACGCATTATGGAAACACGCCCGCTATCAGCTACAAAGCATTTCCGTCTTGTAGAAGTAGTAGAAAAAGCGGTTATTATTTAATAGAAATTCGGAAAATACGTGAATTCCGAAGGGAGGTAACCTAAGTGATCCAACAAGAATCTCGTTTAAAAGTTGCTGACAACTCAGGTGCACGTGAAGTGTTAACAATTAAAGTGCTTGGTGGTTCTGGTCGTAAAACTGCAAACATCGGTGATATTATCGTTTGCACAGTTAAGAAAGCAACACCAGGAGGCGTTGTTAAGAAAGGTGACGTTGTAAAAGCCGTTGTAGTACGTACTAAATCTGGTGTTCGCCGTAAAGATGGCACTTACATTAAATTTGACGAAAACGCATGCGTTATCATCAGAGACGATAAGTCACCGCGTGGTACTCGTATTTTCGGACCGGTTGCACGTGAGTTACGCGATAACAACTTTATGAAAATCATTTCCCTAGCTCCAGAAGTTCTTTAATTATCTGATAGTACCAATTAAGGAGGTGCGACACATAATGCATGTTAAAAAGGGCGACAAAGTAAAAGTTATTACAGGAAAAGACAAAGGTAAAGAAGGTATCGTACTTGCTGCTTTTCCAAAAAAAGATCGGGTAATTGTTGAAGGTGTAAACATCGTTAAAAAACACGTAAAACCTAATCAATTAAACCCACAAGGTGGTATTGTAAGCCAAGAAGCACCAATCCACGTTTCGAACGTTATGCTAATCGATCCAAAAACTGGCGAGCCGACTCGTGTAGGTTATAAAATCGAAAATGGCAAAAAAGTTCGTGTTGCAAAAAAATCTGGTGCAGTAATCGACTAATAAGAAATTTTGAAAGGAGGTACAAACATGAACCGCCTAAAAGAAAAATACAACAACGAAGTAGTTCCTGCTTTAATGAGCAAGTTTGGATATAAATCAATCATGCAAGTTCCAAAAGTTGAAAAAATCGTAGTTAACATGGGTGTTGGTGACGCAGTACAGAACTCTAAAGCATTAGATGCTGCAGTTGAAGAACTAGCTATTATTACTGGTCAAAAACCTGTTGTTACTAGAGCGAAAAAATCAATCGCTGGATTCCGTTTACGTGAAGGGATGCCAATTGGTGCAAAAGTTACATTACGTGGTGAACGTATGTATGATTTCCTTGATAAATTAATTTCTATCGCACTTCCGCGTGTACGCGACTTCCGCGGTGTTTCTAAAAAAGCGTTTGATGGTCGTGGAAACTACACTTTAGGTGTTAAAGAACAATTGATTTTCCCTGAAATCGATTACGATAAAGTTTCAAAAGTGCGCGGTATGGATATCGTGATCGTAACGACAGCGAACTCTGATGAAGAAGCTCGCGAGTTATTGACACAATTCGGTATGCCGTTCCAAAAATAATAAAAGGAGGGCGAAAACGTGGCAAAAAAATCAATGATCGTTAAACAAAAACGTAAACCTAAGTTTAAAGTACAAGAATACACACGTTGTGAACGCTGTGGTCGTCCACACTCTGTATATCGTAAATTTAAACTTTGCCGTATTTGTTTCCGTGAACTTGCATATAAAGGACAAATTCCTGGTGTGAAAAAAGCTAGCTGGTAATCCCCAAAAAATGGGAAGGAGGTAATAAGAATATGACAATGACAGATCCAATTGCAGATATGCTAACTCGCATCCGTAATGCGAACATGGTTCGTCACGAAAAGTTAGAAGTACCGGCTTCCAACATTAAAAAGGAAATCGCTGAAATCCTTAAGCGAGAAGGCTTCATCCGTGACGTTGAATATATCGATGACAACAAACAAGGTATCATCCGTATTTTCTTAAAATATGGAAAAAATAACGAACGTGTAATTACTGGATTAAAACGTATTTCTAAACCAGGTTTACGCGTATATGCGAAAACTGACGAAATTCCAAAAGTGTTAAACGGCTTAGGTATCGCAATTCTTTCAACTTCTCAAGGCGTGTTAACTGATAAAGAAGCACGTGCTAAAAAAGTGGGCGGAGAAGTTTTAGCTTACGTTTGGTAATAAGTAATTTGTGAATGGAGGTGCAATGAAATGTCTCGTGTAGGTAAAAAACCGATCGAAGTTCCTGCTAACGTTACAGTAACAGTTGCTGAGGACAACACTGTAACAGTAAAAGGACCGAAAGGCGAACTAACTCGTCAATTCAATCAAGATATGAAAATCGAGCAAGAAGGCAACGTAATTACTGTTGTTCGCCCTTCTGATTCAAAAGAACACCGTACAATCCACGGTACAACTCGTGCGTTACTTGCAAACATGGTGAAAGGTGTATCTGAAGGATTCTCTCGTTCTTTAGAACTTATTGGGGTTGGGTACCGTGCTCAATTACAAGGGAAAAAACTTGTATTAAACGTTGGTTACTCACATCCTGTTGAATTCACTGCTGAACCAGGTATCGAAATCGAAGTTCCTTCAAATACAAAAGTTGTTGTTAAAGGAATTGACAAAGAACGTGTAGGTGCATTCGCAGCTGACATTCGCGCTGTACGTCCACCTGAACCATATAAAGGTAAAGGTATTCGTTACGAAGGCGAATATGTACGTCGTAAAGAAGGTAAAACAGGTAAATAATGCTAGCTAAGCGTTAGAAAGGAGTGACCACTGTGATTACGAAACTAGATAAAAATAAAGTTCGTAAAAAACGTCATGCACGCGTGCGTACAAAAATCCACGGTACACCTGAACGTCCACGTTTAAACGTTTACCGTTCTAACAAAAACATTTACGCACAAATCATTGACGATGTTGCAGGACATACACTTGTTAGTGCTTCAACATTAGAAAAAGATTTCGAAGGTGCTGGCAACAATAAAGAGGCTGCAGCAAAAGTTGGCGAATTGATTGCAAAACGTGCATTAGAGAAAAATATTACTACAGTTGTATTTGACCGTGGTGGTTATTTATATCATGGACGTGTAAAAGCATTAGCAGATGCTGCACGCGAAAACGGTTTACAATTTTAATAAGAAGGAGGGACATACTTCATGAGTCGTATTGACGCAAGCAAACTGGAACTTGAAGAACGCGTTGTAACGATTAACCGCGTTGCGAAAGTTGTTAAAGGTGGACGTCGCTTCCGCTTCTCAGCTTTAGTAGTAGTAGGAGATAAAAACGGTCATGTAGGATTTGGTACTGGTAAAGCTCAAGAAGTACCAGATGCGATTCGTAAAGCTGTAGAAGATGCGAAGAAAAACTTAATCGAAGTACCACGTGTAGGTGGAACTATTCCACACGAGGTAATTGGTCACTTCGGTGCAGGAGAAATTTTAATGAAACCTGCTTCTGAAGGTACTGGAGTAATTGCTGGTGGACCAGTACGTGCAGTACTTGACTTAGCAGGAATTACGGATATCCTATCAAAATCTCTAGGTTCTAACACACCAATCAATATGGTACGTGCTACAGTTGAGGGATTAAAACAATTAAAACGTGCTGAAGAAGTTGCAAAACTTCGTGGTAAAACAGTAGAAGAGCTATTAGGATAAGGGGGGATAATCATGGCTAACAAATTAGAAATCACCCTCAAAAGATCTGTAATCGGAGCTAATGAAAAACAACGTAAAACAGTTGAAGCTTTAGGCTTAAAAAAGGTTAATTCTACTGTAGAACATGCAGATAATCCAGCTATTCGTGGTATGATTAATAAAGTGTCACACTTAGTATCAGTTAAAGAAATTTAATGATTTATAAAATGTACAAGGAGGTGCCACCTATAATGAAACTTCATGAACTTAAACCAGCAGAAGGTTCACGTAAAAAACGTAACCGTGTTGGTCGTGGTATCGGTTCTGGTAACGGTAAAACTTCTGGTCGCGGTCAAAAAGGTCAAAACGCTCGTTCTGGAGGCGGTGTACGTCCAGGATTTGAAGGTGGTCAAAACCCACTATTCCGTCGTTTACCAAAACGTGGATTTACAAATGTGAACCGTAAAGAATATGCAATCGTGAACCTAGATGCATTAAATCGTTTCGAAGATGGTGCAGAAGTTACACCTGCATTATTGATTGAAACAGGTATCGTGAGCAAAGAAAAAGCTGGTATTAAGGTTCTTGGTAACGGAACGCTTAATAAAAAGCTTAACGTGAAAGCTCACAAGTTCTCTGCTTCTGCGAAAGAAGCTATCGAGAACGCCGGCGGAACAGCTGAGGTGATTTAATGTTTCAAACATTCGCAAACTTTATGCGCGTTCGTGATATTCGAAACAAAATCTTTTTCACATTATTAATGCTTATCGTCTTTCGTTTAGGAACATTCATCCCTGTACCTAACGTAGATGCAGATGTATTAAAAGTAACGGATCAATTTAACTTAGTTGGTTTTCTTAACGTGTTTGGTGGCGGTGCATTAGCAAACTTCTCAATCTTTGCATTGGGAATTATGCCTTATATCACTGCCTCAATCATTGTTCAATTGTTACAAATGGATGTCGTGCCTAAGTTTGCAGAATGGGGACGTCAAGGTGAAGTAGGTCGCCGGAAGTTAGCCCAATTTACCCGCTACTTTACTGTAGTGTTAGCTTTCATCCAAGCCTTCGCTATGTCATTCGGTTTTAACCAATTATATGGTGGAACATTAATTACAGATACTAGTGTTTTATCTTATTTGACAATAGCAATTGTGCTTACGGCTGGTACAGCATTTTTGTTATGGCTTGGTGAGCAAATTACCGCACACGGCGTTGGTAATGGTATTTCAATCATTATCTTTGCTGGTATTGTCGCTGCAATACCTACAACGGTTAACCAAATTTATGCTCAACAAATTGAAGGTGCAGGGGATCAACTATTCATCCGCATTGTCGTTTTAGTACTTCTTGCATTAATAATGTTGGCTATAATTGTTGGAGTAATTTACGTACAACAAGCGTTACGTAAGATTCCAATTCAGTATGCAAAAAGAGTTTCCGGTCGAGCAATGAATGTTGGTGCACAACAAACGCACTTACCTTTAAAAGTGAACGCTGCAGGAGTTATTCCAGTAATCTTCGCAGTAGCGTTCATTATTACACCTCAGACTTTAGCTGCGTTCTTCGGTGAGAACAAAATCACCACGTTCATTATCAACACGTTTGACTATACTAAACCTGTTGGAATGATTATTTATATTGCTTTAATTATTGCGTTTACTTATTTCTACGCATTTATTCAAGTAAATCCCGAACGCGTTGCAGATAACCTGAAAAAACAAGGTGCATATATTCCTGGAATTCGTCCAGGGAATGATACACAAAACTACTTAACAAAAGTGTTATATCGTTTAACATTTGTTGGTGCTCTGTTTTTGACTGTTGTTTCGATTTTGCCAATTTTATTCATTAATTTTATGAATTTACCGGCTTCCGCTCAAATTGGTGGAACGAGTGTTATCATCGTTGTCGGTGTGGCATTAGAAACAATGAAACAATTAGAAGCCCAACTAGTTAAGCGTCATTATAAAGGCTTTATGAAATAAATGTTGGTTAGGAAACATTATTGTTTCCTAAGCCAGCACTTAGGAGGGAAATAACCGTATGAATATCGTTTTAATGGGCTTGCCAGGTGCTGGTAAAGGTACGCAAGCAGAAAAAATCGTGAATAAGTACGAAATCCCTCATATTTCTACAGGTGATATGTTCCGTGCTGCTATCAGTCAAGGTACGGAACTAGGTCTTAAAGCGAAATCCTATATGGATCAAGGTGCATTAGTTCCAGACGAGGTTACTATTGGCATCGTGCGCGAAAGACTTGCACAAAAAGACTGTGAAAATGGATTCTTACTTGATGGGTTCCCACGCACGGTTCCTCAAGCAGAAGCATTAGATAACATCTTAGAAGAACTTGGGAAAAAAATCGATCATGTGATTAATATCCAAGTTGAAAAAGATGAACTAGTTGCACGTTTAAGCGGTCGTCGTATCTGTAAAACTTGCGGCACTACTTATCACGTTATTTTTAATCCTCCTAAAGTGGAAGGAAAATGTGATAAGGATGGCGGAGAATTATACACTCGAGCTGATGACAATCCTGAGACGGTTGCTAATCGCCTGGAAGTAAATATGAAACAAGCACAACCTTTACTTGATTTTTATGAATCTAAAGGTTTATTAACAAATATTAATGGTCAGCAAGAGATTGAAAAAGTGTTTGCTGATCTTGACGCTCTATTATTACAGGGCAGTCGCAGCTGATACCCGTCATTCTTTCGAAAGTCATAATACTTTTCGCGAGGGGTAATCGGAGGCAACATAAAATATTGAGAGTTGCAAAAGCATATTAGTGCCCGGTATACACTACTTGCGAAAGTGCTTATACTTACTTAGAAAGTTCTTTTGTGAAGAGTGTTATGGGTTTCGTGGAAGCATCAAGTGAACGGGTGTGAATTTTCCATGATATCCGGACATTTTAACAAAGGAATACAGTTTCCTTACCGGATCTGTTCATTCCCTGGATTGTGTGAAGCGAAACCAGACGAGCGTCTTTCGAACATCTCTCATACAATCCAACGTTTGTTAATGGAGTTGCTTCTAACCTGTAAAATCTGTTGCGAGTGTTCTCTAGGGAGAACGATTTAGCACATATAGAAGGGAGACAGGGTTGATGGCGAAAGACGATGTAATTGAAGTCGAAGGAACAGTTGTTGAGACTTTGCCAAACGCGATGTTTAAGGTAGAATTAGAAAATGGGCACACGGTGCTTGCACACGTTTCCGGAAAGATTCGTATGCATTTCATTCGAATTTTACCTGGAGATAAGGTTACTATTGAGTTATCTCCTTATGATTTAACTCGCGGTCGTATCACATACCGTTTTAAATAATCTTTTGCACTCCGAAGACTAAGGAGGTTGAGTTAAATGAAAGTGAGACCATCTGTAAAACCGATTTGCGAAAAATGTAAAGTTATTCGCCGACGCGGTAAAGTAATGGTAATCTGTGAAAATCCAAAACACAAACAAAAACAAGGATAATTTTTAAGGAGGTGCGAATAAATGGCACGTATTGCTGGTGTTGATATTCCTCGCGATAAACGCGTAGTAATTTCATTAACTTATATTTATGGTGTTGGTAAACCAACTGCTCAAAAAGTATTAGCTGCAGCTGGTGTATCTGAAGATACTCGTGTACGTGATCTTACTGAAGATGAATTAGACAGAATCCGTACAGAATTAGATAAGTACAAAATTGAAGGTGACTTACGTCGTGAAGTATCACTAAACATTAAACGTTTAATGGAAATTGGTTGCTACCGTGGTATCCGTCACCGTCGTGGTCTACCTGTTCGTGGACAAAATACGAAAAACAATGCACGTACTCGTAAAGGTCCTCGTAAAACTGTTGCGAACAAGAAAAAATAATAAGTAAAGGGGGTTCCTTCCGTAATGGCTCGTAAACAACAATCACGTAAACGTCGTGTGAAAAAGAATATCGAATCAGGTATTGCACACATTCGTTCTACATTTAACAATACAATCGTAACGATTACTGATATGCAAGGGAATGCAGTTTCTTGGTCAAGTGCAGGTGCTCTTGGATTCAAAGGTTCTCGTAAATCTACTCCATACGCTGCTCAAATGGCTGCTGAAGCCGCTGCTAAAGCTTCCCTTGAGCATGGTTTAAAAACGTTAGAAGTAACTGTTAAAGGTCCAGGTGCAGGTCGTGAAGCGGCTATCCGTGCACTTCAAGCTGCAGGACTTGAAGTAACAGCAATTAAAGATGTTACACCAGTTCCACATAACGGTTGCCGTCCGCCAAAACGTCGTCGTGTGTAATGGGTGCAACTCTTTGGAGTACATCATTCTTGTGCAAGAAGAATTGTACAAATTTATAAAGTCAAGATTTTTTGACTATTATGATGGTATGACCTATACAGTCGATGTTTTGAAGGAGGGTAAATTGAATGATCGAAATTGAAAAACCAAAGATTGAAACTGTTGAGATCAGCGAAGATTCCACATATGGTAAGTTTGTTATAGAACCACTAGAACGTGGATATGGTACTACTTTGGGTAATTCTTTACGTCGTATCCTTCTATCCTCATTACCGGGTGCAGCGATTACATCTGTACAAATTGATGGGGTATTACATGAATTCTCAACTATTGAAGGGGTAGTAGAGGATGTTGCTTCAATCATTTTAAACTTAAAAAAACTTGCACTGAAAATCTACTCCGATGAGGAAAAAATTCTTGAGATTGATGTGAAAGGTGAAGCAACAGTTACAGCAAGTGATATCACACATGATAGTGATGTTGAAATTTTAAATCCAGATTTGTATATAGCAACAATCGCAAGCAACGGTCATTTGCGTATACGTATGTATGCTAAGAGAGGCCGTGGTTACACTCCTGCTGATCAAAACAAACGTGAGGATCTTCCTATCGGCGTGATCCCGATCGACTCTATTTACACTCCAGTTTCACGCGTTAATTATCAAGTGGAAAATACTCGTGTAGGACAAAATTCCGATTACGATAAATTGTCCCTTGATGTGTGGACTGATGGTAGCATCGGTCCGAAAGAAGCGATTTCACTCGGAGCGAAAATATTAACAGAGCATCTAAATATTTTTGTTGGTCTAACAGATGAAGCACAAGCAGCGGAAATCATGGTAGAAAAAGAAGAGGACCAAAAAGAAAAAGTATTAGAGATGACGATCGAAGAATTAGATCTTTCTGTTCGTTCCTATAACTGTTTAAAACGTGCAGGTATTAATACAGTATTAGAACTTACGAATAAGTCTGAAGACGATATGATGAAAGTTCGTAATCTTGGACGTAAGTCATTAGAAGAAGTAAAAGCAAAACTTGCGGAGCTTGGCTTATCTTTACGTAAAGAAGACTAAGCAATCGTTATTTATTATGTTCGAATAAAGGAGGGAACATTCATGGGTTACAGAAAACTAGGCCGTACAAGTTCTCAACGTAAAGCGTTATTACGTGATTTAGCAACTGATTTAATTATTAATGAACGCATTGAAACAACTGAAGCTCGTGCAAAAGAATTACGTTCAGTTGTTGAGAAAATGATTACTTTAGGTAAACGCGGAGATTTACATGCTCGCCGTCAAGCTGCAGCATTCATCCGTCGTGAAGTAGTGACAACTACTGATGAAGAAGGAAACGAAAAAACTAAATTCGCTCTTCAAAAATTATTTGATGATGTTGCGCCACGTTACGCTGATCGCCAAGGTGGTTATACACGTATCTTAAAAGTAGGTCCTCGTCGTGGTGACGGAGCGCCTGTAGTAATTATCGAGTTAGTTTAATTTTTAGGGGGTGTCCGGGTTTCCGGTTGAACTCGCACCCCCTTTTTTACAAATGTGTGATTTATACGACAATAAAATGGCACATGAGCGTTATGATGATCGAATGAAAAATTCGTATCGTCTAGCTCTCCGCACCTCATTCATCAGATTACGGAACGTTAATAAACCGTACTTCTATAAATGTTATTAGCGCATTTCTCCTGAATGAGGTGCGCGCTTTTTTATTCAAACCAAAATCTATTAAAGAGTATGTAAAAATAAAATACGTTTCTTCATGTAATTTTCAAAATTTTTAAACGTGTTTTATTTTTATATATAGGAGATTCATTTAGAACTAGAAATGTAGAGCCCTGGAGAGAGGAGCATAGATGTGACCGAAATTCTATCATTTCATAATGTATCTTTTTCATACACACCTGAAAAACCTGATGCCCGTAAAGCTGTTCAAAATGTTTCGTTTTCAATTAATGAGGGTGAGTGGATTGCCATTGTCGGTCATAATGGTTCAGGCAAATCTACAATGGTGAAGATGGTTTGTGGTCTCCTCTTCCCGCAGGAGGGGGAAATTCGCGTCATGCAGAGCATATTAAATGAAGAGACTCTTTGGGATATTCGCTCAAAAATTGGAATGGTTTTTCAAAATCCAGATAACCAATTTGTTGGAGCGACAGTGCAAGACGATGTTGCCTTTGCATTAGAAAACAACGGAGTGCCTTTTGAAGAAATGGTTGAACGGGTTTCTTCGTCTTTAAAGAAAGTCAAAATGTATGAGTTTTTAAACCATGAACCCCATCATTTATCAGGTGGTCAAAAGCAACGTGTTGCCATTGCCGGAGCCCTTGCAATGCATCCGAAACTATTAATTTTAGACGAAGCAACTTCCATGCTTGATCCACAAGGGCGACTAGAAGTATTGCAAACAGTTCTAGAATTAAGAAAAGAAATTGGCTTAACAGTTTTATCGATTACGCACGATGTTGAAGAAGCACTTCTCGCAGACCGAGTTATTTTTATGAACCAGGGCAAGAAATATGCAGAAGGTTCACCAGAAGAAATTTTTGCATTAGGGGATAAATTGACTGAATTTGGTTTAGAATTGCCTTTTGCAATGAGGATGACAGAGCTGCTCCAAGCAAAAGGTGTACATTTATCAGGCAATAATTTAACAGAAGAAGAGTTGGTGAATGATCTATGGACATCAAACTTCAGCAAGTAAGCTATGCATATTCAGCAGGTACACCTTTTGAGAAGTATGCTTTATTTGATGTGGAGATGGATATTCCATCTAAAACCTATCATGCAATCATTGGACATACAGGTTCTGGTAAATCAACGATTCTTCAACATTTCAATGGATTATTAAAGCCAACAAAAGGAATCGTACATATTGGAGAGCGAAAAATCGAAGCGGGAAAAAAGGCAAAAGAATTAAAACCAATTCGTCAAAAGGTAGGTATTGTATTCCAATTCCCAGAGCACCAACTATTTGAAGAAACAGTATTAAAAGACATTATGTTCGGTCCGATGAATTTTGGTGTTTCTGAAGAAGAAGCGGAGAAGAGGGCTCGCGAAGGCATCAAACAAGTTGGATTGCCTGAAGAAGTGTTAGACAAGTCGCCTTTTGATTTATCAGGCGGACAAATGAGACGGGTTGCAATAGCTGGAGTACTTGCAATGAATCCAGATGTGATTGTATTAGATGAACCTACTGCTGGGCTCGACCCTAGAGGACAGAAAGAAATTATGGATTTGTTTTATCGTCTGCATAAAGAGAGAGAATTAACAACCATTCTAGTCACCCATAGCATGGAAGATGCGGCGAAATACGCAGATCAAATTTCGATTATGCATGAAGGACGCTGTGTGTTAACAGGTGTTCCACGGGAAATATTTTCAGAAAGTGAAACGCTAAAAAAATATCGATTAGAAATTCCTCGTATCGTGAAATTTCAACAAAAGATTGAAAAGTTAATAGGAAAGCCACTTTCAAAAATTTGTTTAACTGAGGAAGAGCTAGCGGATGAGATTGCTCGGTCGTTAAAGGAGCGTGATCATTCATGATGGAGAAAATGATTTTCGGACGATTTATCCCAGGAGATTCCTTCGTACATCAGTTAGATCCACGTTCCAAACTCATATTTACGTTTATTTTTGTGGTTATTGTATTTTTAGCGAACAATGCGGCTACATATGGCCTATTGTTAATTTTTACATTGTTTGTCATTTTGATTTCAAGAATTCGATTACATTTTTTAATAAATGGATTAAAACCGGTTATCATTTTAGTAATTTTCACGTTTCTCATTCACATTCTCTTTACTAGAGAAGGAGATGTACTACTGAACCTTGGTTTTCTAAAGGTTTATGAAGCAGGTTTAAGACAAGGAATTTTCATATCGATCCGTTTTGTTGTACTTGTATTTATTACAACAATCTTAACATTAACAACTTCTCCTATTTCAATAACAGACGGACTTGAAGTACTATTAAATCCTTTGAAGAAATTTAAATTGCCGATTCATGAATTAGCATTGATGATGTCCATTGCGTTACGCTTTATTCCAACGCTAATGGATGAAACGGATAAAATCATGAAAGCACAAATGGCGAGAGGGTCCGATTTAGGAGCAGGACCAATAAAAGATCGAATTAAAGCGGTTGTTCCCCTTCTGGTGCCTTTATTTGTAAGCGCCTTTAAACGGGCAGAAGATTTAGCAACAGCAATGGAAGTGCGGGGATATCGAGGAGGAGAAGGACGCACTCGATATCGCCAGTTAAAATGGGATGCGAAAGATACAACCTGTATTTTTGCATTAGTATTGATGACTGCTCTTTTAGTGTTCTTCCGCAGTTAGAAAAAGGTGAGAGACTTGCGACGCTTAAAAGCAATTATTTCTTATGATGGAACGCACTTTTCTGGCTACCAAGCGCAGCCGGGAAAAAGAACGGTGCAATCTGAAATTGAAAAGGTATTAACAGTAATGCATAAGGGCGAACACATACGCATTTTTGCTAGCGGACGTACAGATGCGCGTGTTCATGCCACTGGACAAGTCATTCATTTTGATACGACTCTTTCGATTCCAGCAGAAAACTATAAAGTGGCATTAAATGCACAATTGCCAGCTGATGTTCGAATACTCGATATGGAAGAAGTTTCCCCTGATTTTCATGCTCGATTTGATGCGAAAGGAAAACGATACCGGTATAAATGGAATTGTGATGAAGTCCAAAGTCCTTTCAAGAGAAACTATACTGTTGAAACGAGAGGAAGAAAGCCGGACGTAAGTAAAATGGAAAACGGCGCAGCTTATTTAGTTGGTACTCATGACTTTACTAGTTTTTGTGCAGCGAGTACACCTGTTGATGACAAAGTTCGCACGATTTATTCCATCGATTTTGAGTGGCACGATCAGGAACTTCATATGGTCATTGAGGGTAGTGGCTTTTTATATAATATGGTTCGGATTATTGCTGGTACTTTATGGGAAGTTGGGATTGGAAAAAGAGAGGCAAAATCTATTAAGGACATTATTGAATCGAAAAATCGCGAAATGGCAGGAACAACGGCTCCTCCCCACGGGCTATATTTAGAAAAAGTATACTATTAATGCGATAACAACTTTTCCTTGTGTTCAACATTTTTCTTGACTTATGTTTTGAATTATAATATTATAACATATGGTATTTTCATTCCACTTATAAGCCCCGAAACTTATTAGTGAGAAAAATGGAAAATTAACGGTTCATGAAATCGATTAGGAGGATATATACATGCGTACAACATTTATGGCGAAAGGTCATGAAGTAGAGCGTAAATGGTTAGTAGTTGACGCAGAAGGTAAAACGCTTGGTCGTTTAGCTTCAGAAGTCGCTGCTATTTTACGCGGTAAACATAAACCAATTTATACACCACACGTTGACACTGGTGACTATGTAATCGTAATTAACGCTGAAAAAATTCATTTAACTGGTAACAAATTAGAAGATAAAATTTACTACCGTCACTCTCAATTCGCTGGCGGTTTAAAGAAACGTACAGCAGGCGAAATGCTTGAAAGAAATCCAGAAAGAATGATCGAATTAGCAGTAAAAGGCATGCTTCCTAAAAACTCTTTAGGACGCAAAATGTTCAAAAAACTTTATGTTTATGCTGGTCCAAATCATCCACATGCTGCACAAAAACCAGAAAGCTTCGAGCTTCGCGGATAATTAATTAGAGGAGGATATTCACTTGGCACAAGTTCAATATACTGGCACAGGTCGTCGTAAAAGCTCAGTAGCTCGTGTACGTTTAGTACCTGGCGAAGGCAAAATCATTATTAATAAACGTGATGTAGAAGAGTACATTCCATTCGAAACATTACGTGAAGTGATTAAACAACCATTAAAATTAACTCAAACTTTAGGTAGTTACGATGTATTAGTAAACGTTAAAGGTGGAGGTTATACTGGACAAGCTGGCGCTATCCGTCACGGTATCGCTCGTGCGTTACTTCAAGTTGATCCAGATTTCCGTCCAGCTTTAAAACAAGCTGGTTTACTAACTCGTGACCCACGCATGAAAGAACGTAAAAAATATGGTCTTAAAGGCGCTCGTCGCGCACCACAATTCTCAAAACGTTAATTTATCAACGTTTACAGCCTTCTTCTCGGACAAGAGAAGAAGGCTGTTTTTATAAGGAAATATGTTTTTGATGCACTTTTGATGATCAGACAAGATTTTTTGATTCTTGGAGTTCACCGGACGACATCATTATAGTCGCTTTATTAACCTATGAATGTATAATAACGTTCAGGTCTTCCAATTTTTCCATATAAGTATTCCACTTTGATAATGCCTTCATTATATAAAAATTCCAGATATCTTCTGGCAGTGCTTCTGCTCAATCCAAGATTTTTCGCCAATCCCTCAGCGGTAATACCTTCTTTCGTGGTTTTTAAATAATTTAAAATCTTCTCTTTCGTTACTTCGTCGATTCCTTTTGGATTCAATTCTTTTATTGTAGTTGAAGTATTATTCCATAACTTATTAATATCTTCTTTACTTAATTTCGTGTTGGATGATAAAAGGATTTTTTTCGCCCGATAACGTTCTAAACATTCTTTGAATTGTTGAAAAGTTAATGGTTTCAGCAGAAAATCGACTACTCCGCTGTTATAGGCCATCTTTACAATGTCTACTTCAGAAGCTGCTGTTATTAAAATGATATCAACAGGCAATTTTTTCTTTTTAATGTATTCAATTAACTCTGTACCTAATTTTTCAGGAAAATAGATGTCCAATAAAACTAAATCAGGTTTCAGCGTTTCTAACCAGATTTTAGTTTCTTCCACATCGTTAGATATCCCCACAGTAGTAAATCCCTCAATTTTATTGATGAATTTCTCGTGAATATTGGCAATACGAATATCGTCATCTACAACTAAAACTTCGATATTCAATGTTCACACCCCTTTTGGTATACAAATGTAAAATAAAGCTCCGCCTAGATCCCCTTTTTCTAATGTAATATTTCCATTCAATTTTTCTATGCTTTCTAAAACAATTGATAATCCATAGCCCCGGTTTTCCGGATTTTTTGTAGAAATTCTTTTTTGCGTATAAGTATTTAACATTGAATAATCAATGCCATCCCCGGAATCTTCAACTTCAAAAATCAGTTCATTTTTTAGCTCACGGATATAAATGCGAACAACGCGATTTTCAACATCTAGATGTTCCACTGCTTCAAAAGCATTAATTACTAAATTTCCTAAAATCGAGATAATAATATGTTTATCGCTTATGGTCGTCAGCTTTCCACAATAACTGTCCTCATCCAAGATTAAGTTGACTTTTAATTCTTTAGCACGATTATAAAAACCAATAATTAAACCAATTAAAAAAGAGTCTTTAATATGTTTGGTGATAAATGCCAGTAAAGTGTTATTGCCAATACGCTCTTTATTAATGAGCCTTTGCACTTCCTCATATTCTTCCAACTCGATTAGTCCAGAAAGGGTATACAAAAAGTTATTGAATTCATGTGTTTGGGCACGCAATGATTCAATATATGTCTTTACCTGAGATAATTCCCTTGCAATTAAATCTACATCATCAAATAATTTAAAGCTAATGATGACTCCTTCCAGTTCCTCATTATTTCTATAAGGCACGCTATTAAATATGATTTTTTCCTCTTTATAACGGATAGATCGATTCAATTCCGGTTTGCCGCTGGAAATCATATGATCGATATTCCGATCTTCAAAAACCTCCATGATATTTTTGTTTACGATGGTACTATCTAAATTTAAAATTTCTAAAGCGCGCTTATTGACATATGTAATACATTTATTACTATCTAAGATAATAATTCCTTCATGAATTGATTCTAAAATGGCATTTTTCTCCTTCAACAATAAACTAATTTCTGAAGGTTCATAATCAAGTAATTCTTTTTTAATGCCTGTTGCTAAAAAAGTTGAAACCAAAATAACAACGAAAAAGATTAAGATTAAACCAATGGCTAAATATTTGAAATAATTGAGATTCATTTCATAAATTTGGTCATACAAAAATCCAACCGATACAACACCAATAATGTCACCATTCTCATCTTTCACGGGAGCTTTTCCCCGTAAAGCTTTTCCCAGTGAACCTTCCGCGATGGAGACATAGGATTCCCCTTTGACTAAAGCGCGGTAGTTATCATTGCCCACCATTTTTTTGCCTATTTTATTAACATCCGGATGGGTATAACGGATGCCGTTTTCATCCCCAAGGACAACATATTCAGCACCTATCTGCTCCTTTATGTCTGTGGTGAATTGTTGCAGTTCTGGCGTGGGCTCCGATTTTTTCAATCCTTCGATAACAACGGGATGTTCAGCGACTAATTGTGCTGAACTTAGGGCGCGCTTGCCCAATTCATTTTTAACGGCTTCACTTAAATTGATAAAACCAAACACAAGCATAATTAAAATGATGATTAAAGCGAATATAAAATTATATTTTATAAAATAGTCCTTTATCGATTCACCATACATAACATCACTCCCCATACAGTCTATTTTTAATGTATTGACTATTAAATTCCCATTGTTCACTAAATTTTTTACTAATTCTGAAAAATGTTCTGATAGATATTATATTTAAAAAACACCTATAATAGCTACTTACTTTTCGCTCTTAGCGATTTATATATAGTCCCCTTTATCCTCATATTGGTAAGTTTCATCAACAATTTCTCCGAGTGTTCACCTTCCATGCCTTCGCTCCCTGACAATTCCATCGATAGAAGAAAATAATGTTCCCGTGAACAATATGATTTTTATTGCAATTATAGATAAAAAAGAGTTTATTTTCTAAATATTTAAAAAATATGTGGTGTGTATTTTAATAACGATATAAGCGTTTACGATTCAAAAAAGGGGAGGAAAAATTCATGAAGAAGTGGGTTACGTTTTTGATAATCAGCATAGTAGCTGTTTTATTAACGGCATGTGGGAAGAGCGAAGGAAGTTCTTCCGGTTCAGGTAAAGGGAATTATCCAAACAGCACAATTACCATTGTTGCTCCAACAAGTGCTGGTGGGGGATGGGATTTAACAGCCCGTGCAATTGCCAAAAACTTATCTGAAACAAAATTAGTAGAAAAACCAATCGTTGTTGAAAACAAACCTGGTGGCGGCGGTGTCACTTTTATGGCTACATTTGCTACAAAAGAAGCCAATAATGATTACATGTTAATGGTTAAGTCACCACCAATTATTATCAATAACTTAAAAGCTGAAGGTAATAGTCAATTTGGATTCAGAGATACAACTCCATTAGCTCAGTTAACAAAAGACTATGGCGCAATCGCTGTAAAAGCTGATTCTAAATACCAAACTTTATTTGATTTATTAGAAGACATTAAACGAGATCCGAAATCCGTTACATTAGCTGGTGCTTCATCTCCAGGTTCTATGGACCATCTGATTACGATTTTGCCGGTTTATAAATATGGAATCGACCCAAAATCTGTTAAGTATGTTTCTTTTGATGGCGGTGGAGAATCCGTAGCCTTATTAGGTGGAAATGCAGATGCCATTGGTACAGACGTTTCTACAATTTCACAATATGTGAAAAGCGGACAAGTTCGCGTATTAGCTGTAACAGCTCCTGAAAGAGTTTCAATTGAAGGTTTGGAAGATGTGCCGACTTTAAAAGAATTAGGATTAGATACTGAATTTACAATTTGGCGTGGAATTTTTGGTCCAAAAGAAATGTCTCAAGAAGCAAAAGAATATTGGATTGAAAAACTTACAGCTTTAAATGAAACAGAGGAATGGAAAGAAGATTTAGCTCGCAATGGCTGGCAACAAGAATTTAAAAGCGGAGAAGATTTTGAGAAATTCTTAGAAGAACAAGAAGTGGTAATTAGCGACTTACTCAAAGCTTTAGGTATGCACAAATAATAATACAGGAGGTACCTGAGTGAATTTAAAATTCGATAAAATCAGCAGCTTAGTCTTTTTCATCCTTGGTTTATTTATATTTTTGGAGTCGAGAAAAATTTCGCAAAGTACTTTGGACACTGCAATTGGACCAGGTGTTTTTCCCGCGGTGATAGGCATTGCCTTAATGGTGCTTAGTGTTGTTTTGTTTATAGAAACTATCAAATTTAAAAAGACTTATAAAATCATTGAGAAAGAAACCGAGAAGGAATCAAATGATGAGGAAAGCCAATCCAATAAAAAAGTCTTTTTCATCATTATCATTTCTACATTCTTATATATTTTGTTTCTTGAAAAAATTGGTTATGTCATTACAACATTTCTGTTTTTATTTGTCGCATTTCAAACCCTTGAAAGATCAAAATGGATTACTTCGTTTATTGTAGCAGCATTATTTACAGGAACTATTTACGTAGGCTTTGTTAAAATCTTGGGCGGTAATCTCCCTGGCTTGCCATTTTAAAAGGGGGGTATATAGATGGATACAATAAATTATTTAATTGACGGATTTACTGTAGCTCTATCATGGTACAACATCTTGTTTGCGCTTCTTGGAGTCATCATCGGTACATTAGTAGGGGTTTTGCCTGGCATCGGCCCAATGAGTGGTGTTGCCTTACTCATCCCCGTAACAGCTACGCTCACTTCTGGGATGCCGCTAGAAAGTGCTGCTACAAGTTCAATCATCCTTTTAGCGGGTGTATATTATGGTGCAATGTATGGTGGCTCCACTACTTCCATTTTGCTGAATACACCTGGTGAATCATCTTCAGTTGTGACGACGCTAGATGGATACCAAATGGCACAACAAGGACGGGCAGGAAGTGCATTGGCTATAGCAGCAATTGGTTCATTTATAGCCGGCATAGTGGCGTTAATTGGATTGATTTTACTAGCAGAACCATTATCTAAATTAGCCATAGACTTTAGCCCAGCAGACTATTTTTCTCTTATGGTATTAGGATTGGCTGCTGTAAGCGGTTTAGCAGGGAAATCCATTACGAAAGCGTTAATTATGACATGCGCAGGTTTATTTTTAGGAACTATCGGAATTGATGTGGTGACTGGGGTTGCAAGATTTACATATAACCAGTCCGTACTATACAGCGGAATAGAGTTTTTAACTGTAGCAGTAGGATTATTTGCATTAGGTGAGGTATTTAAAACTATTTTGGAAAAAGATTATAAACAAGAGGAAATTTCCAAAATCAATCGAATTATCCCGACGAAAGAAGAAATGAAGGATAGTGCAGCTCCTATTGCGCGGGGTTCGATTTTAGGATTTTTATTAGGCGTACTTCCAGGTGCAGGAGCAACGTTATCTTCGTTTTTTGCCTATTCCCTGGAAAAGAAAGTGAATAAAAAACGAGACAAATTAGGAAAAGGGTATATTGCGGGAGTGGCTGCGCCAGAGTCAGCAAATAATGCAGCTTCTGGTGGAGCAATGATTCCTCTATTAACATTAGGCATTCCAGGATCCGGTACTACAGCTATATTAATGGGTGCGCTGATTATGTATAACGTGCAGCCAGGCCCCCTATTATTTGAAGAAAAACCAAATGTGGTTTGGGGCTTAATTGCCAGTATGTTTATTGGCAATGTCATGCTTCTTATTTTAAATTTGCCGTTAGTAAAAGTATTCGCCAAAATTATTGATACACCAAAGAAATATTTATTGCCTATTATCATTGCTATTTCAATTTTTGGTGTATATGCGGTTCAGTATACAACTTTTGATTTGATATTATTGCTTGTTTGCGGGATTTTGGGCTACCTTTTGTCAAAAAATGATTTTCCAGTTGCCCCGCTGGTTTTGGCATTGATTTTAGGGCCAATGATGGAGAGCAATATGCGGAGAGCACTTACAATCTCAAACGGGGATTATAGCGTCTTCATAAAAGAACCATTTTCATTAGCATTTTTAATTATTGCGCTTTTATGGATTTTTATACCATTGCTATTAAAAATGCGCGGTAAAAATGTAGTGATTAGCGATGAAGGATAATAAATAAGGATGGGGAAATGAGCATGGTAAAAACAAACGAAATTAAGGGGACAGATCGTCTATTAGAAGAAATAGCAGATTATGTCATGGATTATGAAATTACAAGTGAAGAGGCTTTCAAAACGGCCAGTTATATTTTAATTGATACAATCGGCTGCGGCATTCTTGCTTTGCAATATCCGGAATGTACAAAATTGTTGGGGCCAATCGTGCCAGGTACAATTGTTCCAAATGGAGCTCGTGTACCAGGTACCCCTTACGTATTAGATCCGGTTACTGCTGCATTTAATATCGGAACAATCATAAGATGGCTAGATTACAATGACACATGGCTGGCAGCTGAATGGGGCCATCCTTCTGACAACTTGGGAGGTATTTTAGCAGTAGCGGATTATATAAGCAATGTAAACATTTCAAAAGGAAAAGCGCCTTTAACGATAAAAGATGTTTTGGAAATGATGATTAAAGCCCATGAAATTCAAGGGGTTTTAGCGATTGAAAACAGTTTAAACCGCGTAGGTATTGACCATGTTCATTTTGTTAAAGT
Organism: Ureibacillus sp. FSL K6-0786; assembly: GCF_037965165.1. Taxonomy (GTDB): domain Bacteria; phylum Bacillota; class Bacilli; order Bacillales_A; family Planococcaceae; genus Ureibacillus; species Ureibacillus thermosphaericus. The sequence goes on from NZ_CP150191.1 coordinate 1,611,654, forward strand.
AGCTTCAACCGCTGTCATAACAAAAGCTCTTGGAGGGACAAAAGAAGAAGTCATCAATGCATTATCCAATGCTTGGATTGATGGAGCAAGTTTAAGAACTTATCGCCATGCACCAAATACAGGTTCTCGAAAATCTTGGGCCGCAGGGGATGCAACAAGCAGAGCTGTTCGGCTTGCGATGATGGCTGTAAAAGGAGAAATGGGTTACAGAACAGCCCTTTCAACAAAAACTTGGGGATTTGAAGATGTAGTTCTTAAAGGAAAACCATTAAAATTAGCCCAACCTTTAGGTTCATATGTAATGGAAAACGTACTATTTAAATTATATCCAGCAGAATTCCATGGACAAACAGCAGCTGAATGTGCAGTTAAATTACACAAAGAAGTGATCAACCGCTTAGATGAAATAGAGAAAATTCAAATTACAACCCAAGAATCAGCTATTCGTATTATTGATAAGGAAGGGCCATTGAACAACCCTGCTGACAGAGATCACTGCATCCAATACATTACAGCAATCGGGTTACTTTATGGTGATATCACGGCCGATCATTATGAAGATGAGACTGCAGCTGATCCTCGTATTGATGCATTGCGTGCAAAAATGTATACAGTGGAAAACGAGCAATATTCAAAGGATTATTTAGATCCTGAAAAACGTTCCATTGCAAATGCAGTCAAAGTATTCTTTAAAGATGGCACTTATATCGAAATGGAATGTGAATATCCAATTGGCCATAGATTTAGAAGAAATGAAGCATATCCGCTAGTGGACAAAAAATTCATGCAAAACGTGGCAACTAGATTCAGCCCAAAACAACTTGCTGAAATTGAAGAGAAATGCATCAATAAAGAGAAATTAATGAACTTGACAGTACCTGAATTTGTGGAACTATTCATCTAATTGGGGGGACAATATGCCTTGGATTATTGATCAGCCCTTAACCCAACAACAACTTTACGAGAATTTTAAAGAATTAGTGATTCAGGAAAGTATTTTGCAAATTCCTGGTGCACATGATGCAATGGCAGGGCTAATTGCTAAACAAGTAGGTTTTAAAGCTCTGTATCTTTCCGGAGCCGCATTAACTGCTTCAAAAGGATTGCCTGATTTAGGAATCGTTACATTAGATGAAGTAGTAAATCGCGCAAAAGAAATTATTCGTGCTACTCAATTGCCTTTACTTGTAGATATCGATACAGGGTTTGGCGGGATATTAAACGTAGCTAGAACCGCTGTTGAAATGGTAGAAGCAGGCGTAGCCGCAATTCAAATTGAAGATCAAGACTTGCCAAAAAAATGCGGCCATTTAAATGGCAAAAAGCTAGTTACAGCAGAAGAAATGGCGCAAAAAATTCATACAATTAAAAAAGTGGCACCATCATTGTATATTGTTGCGAGAACGGACGCTTTTGCTGTAGAAGGCTTGGATTCAGCTGTGAAACGCGCTGAATTATATATAGAAGCAGGTGCAGATGCAATTTTTCCAGAAGCGCTAGAAGACAAAAAGGATTTTATAAAATTTAAAGAAACTATTAAAGTTCCGTTATTAGCAAACATGACTGAATTTGGAAGGACGCCATATTATACAGCCGAACAATTTAAAAATATGGGATATAGTATGGTTATTTATCCTGTAACATCTTTAAGAGTTGCTGCAAAAGCCTATGAAAATGTATTTAAATTGATAAAAAATACGGGAACACAGATTGATGCTCTAAACAATATGCAATTGCGCAGTGAACTTTACGAGACAATATCTTACTATAAATTTGAAGAATTGGACCAAACCATCTCAAAAACTATTCTTTCCGATAAACAATAAGAGATAGAAAAATTTGGTGTGTTTTAGAAAGAAGTTCAAATAAGATGAAGCCTGTGAATTGTACAACTTGTATAATTCGCAGGTTTTTTTATTTGTTCAAAAACTTGGCTAAAAGAAGAAAACAGTGTTTTTCTATAACCTCTATATGCATGAATAAGCCTCTAGATATATATATTGAAATTAGAAATAATATTTAAAAAACAAAATATTTTAGGAAACTTTAGGAAAAAATACATTTGACAAAAATAAGGAGATTATGTTATGTATTAGTTAAATTTAATTTTCAGAAGATTATTTCAATTCTTTATATTAGTATAAATTCGGTTCTCCAAAAAGGTTATTTTGAAAAAAACGTGTGTTCAATTAAATTTTTTTCATAGATTCATAAGCTAGCAAAAGAGGAGGTGGAAAATTGAGCAGCCAAAACAATGTGGTAACAATGAATAGTGAAGCTGTTTTAATGAATAAGCTGTCAGAGCCAGAGACCATTGCCCAATTAATTACCCTGCTTGATAATCTGGAAAAATTTAACGAATTGTTTAGCGTCATTGAGCAATTTATTTCCCGCAGTCCAGAGATGGCGGATTCTATTAACAGGTTAATTTTGGCTTTGCGAGAGGAATTACCAAAAAACAATTTCATTAGTAATTTGAAAAAAAGCGTCGATACTTTAATGCGTATTCAAAATCTAATTAACACTGAAGAATTCAAGAAAATTGAAGAAACATTACTGAATGAAAGAACGCTTAAATTAGTAAGCAATTTATGCAGTTCTGTATCAGAAGCTGCTTCCAAAGAAAATTACAATGTTTCAGGCAGCTCCGGCATTTTTGTATTGTTGAAAGAACTGACAAATCCAGAAATACAACCTGCTATCCATTTTGTTTTGAACTTCGCAAAAATATTTTCAAAGGAGCTTAAGAATGCATGAACTGTCTATTGCATATAGTCTAGTGCAATTAGCAGTAGAGACTGCAGAACAAAATCATTTAAAAAAAGTGGAAGCCCTTCGCTTAAAGTTAGGGGTATTTTCTGGTGTAGTCAAAGAAGCATTGGAGTTTTCTTTTGATATTGCAACAGAAGGAACCATCATTGAAGGAGCCCGCTTAATTATTGATGAAATTCCATTAAAAATCTATTGTCCACAATGTGAAAAAGAGTATGTGCTAAAGAAGCCAGTTCCAGTCAAATGCCCGAAATGCAGCATTGGAACGGATCAGATTTTAGAGGGAAAAGAAATCGAATTATATGAACTAGTAGGTGGTTAATATTGAGCCAAGCTATTGAGCAGCCTCGCATCGTTAAAATAAGAGAGAATGTGTTGAAGAAAAATGATATTTTAGCTCGAGAATTAAGAAAGCGCTTCCAAGAAAAGCAAGTTTACGTTGTCAATATAGTTTCAAGCCCTGGTTCCGGAAAAACAACATTGCTGACGGAAGTATTGGCACGGCTTAGCCAAAAATTTAATGTGGCAGCTTTAGTAGGAGATTTGGCAACAGAGAATGATGCCCATCGCCTAGAACAAAGCGGAGCAAAAGTAAAACAAATAACAACAGGAACAGTTTGTCATCTGGAAGCCCAAATGATCGAAGATTCCATAAAAAATTGGGATCTAAATCAGCTGGATTTTTTATTTATTGAAAATGTTGGAAATTTAGTTTGCCCTTCCAGTTATGACTTAGGTGAAAATTTACGGGTTGTCTTATTCTCTACAACGGAAGGCGAAGATAAACCCGAAAAATATCCGACAATCGTCAACAGCGCCGACATTGCCATTCTTACAAAAATAGATTTGCTAGAAGCGGTGGATTTTAATAAAGAATCATTTTATCAATCCATCTATCAATCTAGACCGAATATGAAAGTTTTTGAAGTATCAGCAAAAAAAGATATGGGAATTGATCAATGGATTGATTTCTTAATAGAAGAAAAAATGAAAGCTTTTAAAAAAATGGAGGTGTGAAGAGGTAATGGTAAATGTCTTTTGGATTCATGGAGGAGCCTGCAATGGAAACACACAATCCTTTTTAAATGCAGATGAACCTACCGTGATTGATTTAGTAACGGACTTTGGCATCAATATTCTTTATCATCATTCAGTTTCAATGGAATTTGGAAACCAGGTGAAAGAAATTTTAGACGACATCATTGAAGAACGTACGGAATTAGACATTTTAGTAGTGGAAGGCACCGTCATTCAAGGTCCGAATGGAACAGGCCGCTTCGATACGTTATTTGAACGCCCTAAAAAAGATTGGATTTATGATTTAGCCCATAAAGCCAAATTTGTTGTGGCTATTGGTGATTGTGCATGTTGGGGTGGAATTCCAGCAACAAGCCCGAATCCATCCGAATCAACGGGATTGCAATTCTTTAAAGATAAACCAGGCGGCTTTTTAACATCAGAGTTCCGTTCCAAAGCAGGTTTGCCGGTAATCAACATTCCGGGCTGCCCTGCCCATCCGGACTGGGTAACGCAAATACTTGTAGCGATTGCAACGGGCAGAACTTCTGATATTACACTGGATGAATATCACCGCCCTGAAACATTCTTTAAAACCTTTACGCAAACCGGCTGTACACGCGTTCAATATTATGAATATAAAGAACCGGTGGAAGAGTTTGGTCAAGGAACGAGAAAAGGCTGCCTCTTTTACGAACAAGGCTGCCGCGGTCCAATGACTCGTTCATCTTGTAACCGCATTTTATGGAACCGACAATCTTCTAAGACAAGAGCAGGCATGCCGTGCATCGGATGTACAGAGCCGCAATTCCCATTCTTTGATCTTGCGCCGGGAACTGTATTTAAAACGCAAAAAATCTTGGGAACAATTCCAAAAGAAGTGCCTACAGGTATGGATTCACTAAGCTATTCAACGCATGCTGCCATCGCGCGCACAGTAGCGCCTAAATGGGCAAAAGAAGATATGTTTGTACCGTGATAATTGGAAGGGGTGTAAAAATTAAGGAGGGGAGAATTTGGCACAGCAAACAATTAAGGTACCTTCGTTAGGTCGTGTAGAAGGGGATTTAGACGTCAAAGTAAAAATTGAAGATGGTGTGGTGGTAGATGCTTGGACAGAAGCGACAATGTTTAGGGGATTCGAAAAAATATTAATTGGAAAAGACCCTCAAGCTGGCCTCATCATGACGCCAAGAATTTGCGGAATTTGCGGCGGAAGCCACTTGACAAAATCTGCCTATGCGTTGGATACGGCATTTCATACTGAAGTGCCACCAAATGCCACTTTGATAAGAAATATCGCACAAGCGGTGGAAACACTTCAAAGTATTCCACGATGGTTCTACGCATTGTTTGCCATTGGGTTAACGCATAAAAACTATCAATCTTCTTCCTTATATGAAGAGGTAACGAGAAGATGGGCACCGTTTGTTGGAGTGAACTATGAAAAAGGAGTCATTCTTTCAGCAAAGCCGGTGGAAATTTATGCAATATTTGGAGGGCAATGGCCACATTCCAGCTTTATGATTCCTGGTGGGGTTATGTGTGCTCCGACTTTATCAGATGTGACACGTTCCATCTCCATTTTGGAATATTTCCGGAAAAATTGGCTGGAAGATGTTTTACTTGGCTGTTCAATGGAAAGATGGCTCCAAAACAAAACTTGGTCCGATGTGCTTGAGTGGTTGGAAGAAAAAGAAGAGCATTATGAATCCGATTTAGGATTGTTTATTCGTTACAGCCAAGAAATCGGATTAGATAAATATGGAGCTGGACCAGGCAAATATTTGGCTGCTGGAAGTTTCCCGCATCCTGAGAAATTTATGCATCCAACAATTGAATCAAGAAATAGTGCATTGATTGCCCGTTCTGGTGTATACGATGGTGAGAATTTCTATGATTTTGACCAAGCCCGAGTTCGCGAAGATCACACACATTCCTTCTATGAAGGAACGGGTTCATACCATCCATTTGAAGGATTTACAAATCCACTTGATCCAGAAGAAGGGCTAAAACAAGGAAAATATACGTTTGCAAAAGCTCCACGCTATTTATTGGATAACGGAGAAGAGACGCCGTTAGAAGTTGGACCGCTTGCAAGACAATTGATGGTTGCTCGGGAAGGCGCGGAAGATTGGCAAGATTATGATCCATTGATTTACAACATTGTAAAAGAAATTGGACCAAGCGTGATGGTTCGCGTGTTAGCTCGATTCCATGAAGCACCAAAATATATTCGTTATGTACAAAATTGGTTAAAGCAAATTGACTTGAATGAGAAATTCTATATAAAACCAGGCGAATTAATTGAAGGACGAGGTTTTGGAGCAACGGAAGCAGCGCGAGGATTTTTAGCCGATTGGATTCAAGTGAAGGACGGAAAAATTGAAAAGTATCAAATTATTACACCGACTGCATGGAATATTGGACCACGTGACCGCTTTGGCCAAAGAGGACCAATCGAAACGGCATTAATCGGCACACCAATTAAAAATCCGGAAGATCCAATCGAGCTGGCACATATTGCACAAGGCTACGACTCGTGCCTTGTATGTACAGTCCATGCATATGATGCAAAAACGAATAAACAATTAGCAAAGTATCGTGTAACGAATTTTTAAAAGTTAGAGATGCATTAAATGCAAACAAAACTATTAGAGGGCACTTTTCTCATAAGCCCTCTAATTTATTCATAAAAGTAATCATTAATGGGGGACAGCATGATTACAATTATAGGCTGCGGTAATTTGATTCGAAAAGACGATGGAGCTGGTCCGATTTTAATACGAAAATTATGGGATTTAGGCGTTCCTTCGCATGTGCGCTTAGCGGATGGAGGAACGGCGGGAATGGATGTCGTATTCCAAATCGGAAAAGCTGAAGAATTGATCATTATTGATGCTTGCACAACAGGAGCTGAACCGGGGACGGTGTTTGAAATACCCGGTGAGGAAGTGGAGGAAACGCCGTTAGAGAATATCAACTTGCATGATTTTCGCTGGAATCATGCCATTGCCATGGGAAAATGGCTTTTGAAAAATGACTTTCCAAAAAAAGTAACGGTCTATTTAATTGAAGCTCAGGATTTATCTTACGGTACGGGGCTTTCGCCAGCAGTGGATGAAAGTGTAAACAAACTAGCCAAAAAAATCATTCGGAAAGTATCAGGTGAAGAAATTGAAGTGTCAAATAACTGAGAGTGGCTATTTACATATCCCTGCAGAAATTGCACAACAGTATTTTACGACTGGGGCAGTGATCGCCCTTTTGAAAGGAAAAGAACTGCTGATCATGCCAGTGAATTATGTAGGAGCTGGCGGGTTAATTTTAAAATATCGCAATGCCAAAGGAGATCGTTCTGTATTGCTTTCCGAACTTTTGCCGGAAGATGTGGACTATGGTATGCGTGACGTCCAGTGGGATGAAGAAGCATTGGCGCTTCGGATACCACTTTATATAACGTAAGATTGCCCGATGTTTTTTGGCATAGAAAATCTTTGAGGGTATGCTCGGACAATTTCCCGTCATTGGAACGGGAATACCCGAGATCCCCCCACTTATTGATAAGCGAAATTTTGTAGTGGATTGGATGGAAGGGGAGTGTCAAAATGTTAAAACGTCAGCCAATTGGTGTATTTCCAGGTACAGCAGGATTCTTTTTATTGCCTCCCATTGATCATGCGGATACCATTATGCCTTCTTTACTGCAAGGTTTTATGCCAAAACCTTGTCCGAAAGAATGGCAATTTTTTTTAGCTGCAATTGAAGGAGAACCGGTTGAGAGAGTAGAGGAGTTATTGCCTGAAACACCGGAAAGCCATTTTAATCGATTTATTTTATATCCAGAGAAAGAATATTACGAAAAAGCAAAATCCATGTTGGAAGAAGATTTGCTTTTGCTTTTAGATGCAGTTGCCTGGCGTTTCAATATGAAACAAGAACCTCCCTGCTATGATGACAAAACAGTTGGCGAAATTCGCGCTTTCATTTTAGCAACCCATGCGTATGATGCTTTTCAACAGAACAACTGGATAAAAGGAATTGAACTATTAGAAGAAGCTGCTCAAGCTGTCCAGGATATTTCACCGATTTTTTCAGCAAGGCTGCTAAGTGAAGCGGCTTCAACGAAACAATCATTAGGAATGGTAGACAAGCAGTTAATTGAGTTATATAAAACAGCATTAAAACTAATCGAACAATCGCCTTTTGAAGATATGCGTGCAGAATTGACTTTTCAGCTAGGAACAGCTTATCAGGAATTAGCAGATGGCAATAAAACCTATTATCAGGAATCCATCAAATGCTATAACAAAGCATTAAAAACGTTCAGGAAAGATCAATATCCTGAAAACTACGCCATGATTCATATGAATTTAGCTTTGTCTTATATAGCGATGCCGCCCAATGCCCATAATTATCAATTAAAAAATGCAATGGCGATTCAGTCTCTTCGGGAAGCATTGCGTTATCTGGATAAAGAGAGCCATAGGGATTTATGGTGCAGTGCAACAATTAATTTAGCCAATGCATTGCAATATGCTAAGTCTTCCCACATTGAAGATAACTTATGGGAAGCTGTGGCGCTTTATGAAGATGTGTTAAAAGTGCGCAGGAAGGAAACAGATCCTCATGGCTATGCACGGCTTGTCGCAAATCAAGGTACAGCCCTCTCTCATCTGGGCGCGTTCTCCAGCGCGGTTCCAAAACTAACCGAAGCAAAACAAATTTTTAAAGAGCTTGGTGATAAGGAATCTGCAAAAGTTGTGGAGGATATGTTGCAGGAAATCAGGATGAAACAAGAAGAACTTTCCAAACAGTAGCGGGGGGAAGCTAGTGAGCGATTATGAAAAACAATATTTTAATACATTGCTGCAAATAGCAACAGAGCGATTGGTAGAGCGGGCCGTTCAACGGTCGGAAGGTGCAGAAAAAGCTTTGCGCCTGCTGCGTACAGACCCTTATGGCAACGGGATATGGCTGGATAAATTCATCAATGCTTTTTTTGAGGAATTTTTACTTGATAATACTGCTGGTTCTTGTTTTATCTTGCAAGCATTATCAAAAAGGCGTTATAACTTAGAATTATTGCCTCAACAAGCGTTAACGGTGGAAGAAATTATCAAGAAGATGGCAAAAGAAGTGTTTGGGGAGCTGTTAAAACAAAAGGCAGAGGAATTGCTTGAACAGCATGTAGCTTTTGGGGGGTGAACCTTTTGAAAACACCATCGAGAAGTGTAGAGGATTTGACAGGGCGGATCGATCAAATTTTAAGAGAGATACGGGACATGGATTTTACGGACTATCAACTGAAAAAAATCATGGAGTTAAAAAAAGCCATTGAAGCTTTTCATGAAGATGCCCTAAGAAAGCTAGTCAAAATTGTGCGCTCAACGGATGAAGGAAAAAGGTTGATGATGGAGGCGATTGAAGACCCTTCTGTCTATACGATGCTTTTATTGCATGGAATTATTAAACAAAACTTATATACAAAAGTCGCAGCGGTTATGGAAGAGATTCGGCCTTATTTAAACTCCCACGGCGGCAATATTGAATTAGAGAAAATAGAAGACAATGTGGTCTATGTACGAATGCAAGGAGCTTGTTCGGGGTGTTCCTTATCGGCGGTGACATTAAAAAGTGGAGTGGAAGAAGTCATCAAAACTCGGGTTCCGGAAATTGAAAGAGTTGAGATGGTGAACGAGTTATCTCCGGGCTTTATGCCATTTCATCAACAAGTGGACGAGAGGAGCTTATTAGAATCAGGTTGGAGAGAAGGGCCAAATATCAAAGAGCTTCAAGAGAATAAACCCTATTACATCACGATTGATGGCATAGATGTGTTGCTCATTATTATTGATAACAAAGTAATGGCTTACCGAAATCGATGCCCTCATAAAGGAACCCCTTTTACACAAGAGGCAGTTGAGCAAGAAGGAAATATGTTTTTAATCGGGCATGACGAAACGTTTCGCTTTGACTTAACCAATGGGGAATGTATAACTGTCCCATATATTCAATTAGAACCGTTTCCTGTCCGAATAGAAAATCAAAAAGTGTGGATTAGAACCGGGAATGGGGGGATTATAGATGTGCTTAGCGATTCCAGGAAAAATCATTGAGCTTTTGGATGACAATTTGGCGATGATTGATGTTTCAGGTGTTAGACGTAAAGTCAACATCAGTTTAATCAAACACGAAAATGTGCAAGTAGATGACTGGGTGTTAATCCACGTCGGTTTTGCAATGAATAAAATTAGTGAAGAACAAGCGAAAGAGCAATTACAGCTGTTAGCGGAAATTGGAGAAGAACAGGAAGCATTAGCAGAAGTGAAAGGCTATCAATTTGAATAAGTGGATATGATTGGGGGATAAACATGAAAATGCGATTTGTGGATGAATTTCGCAATCCTGAACTCATCCGAAAAACTTTAGATGAAATTGAGCGAATCATCGAGCCGGATGACCATTTCCGTATTATGGAAGCTTGCGGGGGGCATACCTATTCCATTTTCCATTTCGGTTTACAAGAATTATTGCCGAAAAATATTGAGTTTATACATGGACCAGGTTGTCCTGTTTGTGTTCTTCCTCCAGGTCGTGTGGATGAAGGATTGGAGATTGCATCCAAAAATTCGGATGTGATTTTTACAGCTTTTGGGGATGTGATGCGAGTGCCCGGAAAAAAAGGCTCGCCTTTAAACTACAAAGCGATGGGTACAGATGTGCGGATGATTTATTCCCCTCTTGATGCATTAAACATTGCCATGAAAAATCCAGATAAAAAAGTAATATTATTCGCAATCGGTTTTGAAACGACGGCGCCTTCTACGGCCATTACGGTGTTAAAGGCAAAAGAATTGGATATCGACAACTTTTTCGTCTATTCCAACCATGTAAAAATCGTACCTGTTTTAAAATCCATCTTAGATCAGCCTAATATGAGGATTGATGGTTTTATAGGACCGGGGCATGCATCAGTCGTCATTGGCGCCCACCCTTATGAAACTATTGCAAAAGAATATAAGAAGCCGGTTGTGATTTCTGGATTTGAACCGTTGGATTTATTACAGTCCATTTTAATGTTAATCAAACAATTGAAAAACGGGGAATCCAAAGTGGAAATTCAATATAAGCGGGTTGTGATGGAAGGAGGCAATGTTTCTGCGCTCGAAATCATGAATCAAGTGTTTGAAGACCGTCCAGCATTCGAATGGCGCGGATTAGGAGCGATTCAAAATTCTGCATTGAAGCTAAAGCCAGAATTTTCTAAATGGGACGCAGAAGTGCAATTTAATGTTGAAAAAATCACGATTGAAGAAAATAAAGATGCCCAATGCGGCGAGGTGTTAAAAGGAATGCTCAAGCCAAATCAATGCAAATTGTTTGGAAAAGTATGCACGCCAGACAATCCTGTCGGCGCTCTCATGGTTTCTTCTGAAGGGGCGTGTGCAACTTATTACAATCATCTCTATTCAACCATGAGCTTATAACATTTTATCAAGGAAAAAGGAGTCGTTGCCATGCTGAAAGAGAAAATCGCATTTAGAGAACCAACCATTCAACTAGCCCATGGAGCCGGCGGGAAGGCAAGCAGGAGGTTAATTGAGGGACTATTAGCGCCATATTTAAATGTTAGTGAATTAAATGATGCGGCCTATGTCCAAATCGATCAAGCCCAAATTGCTTTTACAGCAGATAGTTTTGTAGTGAATCCATTGAGATTTCCAGGAGGTTCCATTGGTGAGCTAGCAATCAATGGAACGGTAAATGATCTTGCAATGGGCGGTGCGAAACCACTGGCAATTGTGACAACTTTCATCATCGAAGCAGGTCTGGAAACAGAAATATTGGAAGCTGAAATAAAAGCCATGCATGAAGCGGCGGAAAAAGCAAATGTGGCCATTGTAGGCGGCGATACAAAAGTGGTCGAACATCAAAAAGCGGACAAGCTGTTTATTACAACAGCAGGCATTGGTTTGGTGGATTCAAGAGTCAATTTATCAGCAGGCAGGGTGAAGCAAGGAGACAAAATCATTCTCTCAGGGCCTATTGGAGATCATGGCATCACCATTCTCTTTGCCCGGGGAGAACTTGACTTAGAGGCAAATATCAAAACAGATACCCGTGCAGTTTGGCCCTTTGTTTCGAAACTGATTGATGCTGCAGCACCGGGATTAAAATGGATGCGAGATCCAACCCGTGGAGGAATGGCGACGGCTTTAAATGAACTAGCAAGAGATGCAAAAGTGGCAATCATGCTTGAAGAAGAAGCCATCCTAGTGAATCCAGAAGTTCGCGGCGCTTGTGAAATACTAGGTCTTGATCCTATGCATATAGCAAACGAAGGACAATTCATTGCTGTTGTTAGTGAGGAATATGCCGATACCGCATTAAAAGCCATTCAACAAGTTCCAGGTGGAGAACAGGCAGCCATCATTGGAGAAGTGTTTGAAAGCGACCGCCATATTGTCCTTTCCCGCTCTTCCTATGGAGGAACGCGTGCGATTGATATGTTAGTCGGTGATCCGCTCCCACGGATATGTTAGCAATCTTTCCTAGAAAGAGAGGAATAAAAATGACAACGCCATATCGTACAATGACCTATACTTTTTTACCTGATACTGCTATTTGCGATGATTGTTTAAAAGAATTGTTTGACCCGGAAAGTAAACGTTATTTATATCCATATATCGGCTGCCCTAATTGTGGTCCAAGATATGCGTTAATGAAAAATGTTCCATTTGAACGCCAAAATACAACCATGGCGGATTGGGAAATGTGCCCTTCCTGTAAAGAAGAATATGAAAATCCGCAAAACCGCCGGTACCACGCAGAATTAAATTGCTGCCCACAATGCGGACCAAACTATTACCTATCTGAAAACGGAGAGCGCTATGAAGGCGAAGAGATGTTTCGTCGGGTCGCTGAACTATTGAATGCCGGGGAAATCCTTCTTGTAAAAAACAATGGAGGCTATCATTTAGTTTGCGATGCCTTTAATAGAAATGCAGTACAGGTAATGAGGGATAAATTAGGCCGTCCAAGAAAATCCTTTGCCATTATGGTCAAAGATTTAGAAGCGGCCAAGGAGATTGTCCATTTATCCGAAAAAGAAGAAGCCATTTTGTTATCGAAAAAGCGACCTATTCTGCTTGCAAAATCAAAAAGTGAAGAATTGAGTTCCATCGTGGCGCCAAATAATACGGATATTGGCCTTATGGTGCCTTATACAGGATTGCAGCATTTGCTTTTCCATTTTGGAGCACCCCGCTATATCGTGATGACAAGCGCCAATTATCCAGGAGAACCTACTATTCATAAAGAAGATCAATTAACGAGATTAGTAGAGGATTTTCAATGTGCAACATTAATAGGAGAACGTGAAATTGAGCGCAGCGTTGACGATACGGTTTTAAAAGTGACAAAATTTGGAGCAGTTCTATTTAGAAGATCCCGGGGCTATAACAATTTGTTGGATATCACGTTGCCTTCTTCCCGCCCGATTTTAACGGTAGGTGCAGATTTAAAGAGCACCATTACGCTGTTAAAAGACCAGAAAGTCGTTATGAGCCACCATCTTGGTGACATGACGAAATATGGCACACAGTTGAAGTTTGAACGGACAGTGAAGGATTATTTGGCCATCCATGGGGTGGACTTGAGCGAAACCATCATCGGTTATGATTTGCATCCGGAATACTTTACGACTAAATTTGCCCAAAATTTAGAAGGCTATCGACATATCGCCGTTCAACATCATAAAGCCCATTTGGCCTCTATATTGGCATTGAAAAATAAACTGTCCGAACGGGTTGTTGGCATTGTTTTTGACGGTGCTGGATTTGGTGAAGATGGAGAAATTTGGGGCGGTGAAATCTTTGTTGGAAGCGTACAGGAAGGATTTACGCGGCGCGGCCATTTAAGAAAAGCATCTTTAATTGGCGGAGATGCCGCAGCAACATATCCGCTTCAAGCATTAGCTGGATTTATTGGGGATTTTGACAAAGACTTGTTTGATCGGCTGCATCTTCCGGATCCGTTCCCGAAAGCGCTGAAAATTAAGGAAAAAAATATTCGGACATTTCCGACAACGTCTGTAGGCAGGTTATATGATGCGGTGGCGGCATTACTAGGTTTCCATTTGGACAACTCCTTTGAAGGGGAAGCGGCTATAGCATTGGAGTATTTTGCCAGCCAATCCAAAGTGGAAGAAGTCTACACATTCCCTTGGACGGGTGAAGAATTAGACTATCGCCCATTATTTGAAGAAATGATTCAATCAAAGCTGAAAGGCCAATCACCATCAGTGATTGCAAGGGGATTCCATCGCAGTTTGGCCCAGGCGGTTGTGGATGTGATTCAGTTCCTTTGTGAAGAATATGATACGAATTACGCCGTATTGTCCGGCGGGGTGTTCCATAATAGTCTGCTGGTTTCCGACATTTTCGATTTATTGGAAGGTTCAAAGATTGAAATTTTATATGATGATGAAGTTCCATTGGGCGATAACTGCATCAGTTTGGGACAAGCAGCCATTCTTTCAGCAACAATCATTGAATAAAAGGTGAGCACTATGAAGGTTAATAATCGATTCCTACTTTTATCAGTGCTGATTTTCGCATGTTTCCTGCTGGTTGCATGCGCATCCCAAGCTTCTGACTCAGAAACAGACAAGAAAAAAGATAGTTTAGTATTGGCAATCGGCTCAGAACCGACCGATGGATTTGATCCAACGACTGGATGGGGGCGGTACGGTTCCCCATTGTTTCAAAGCACCTTGCTTACACTGGACCGAAATTTCAATGTGCAGCCGGATTTGGCCGTGGACTATAGCGTGAGTGAAGATGGATTGGAGTGGACTGTAAAAATTCGCGATGATGTGAAGTTTTCCGACGGTGAGCCGCTGACAATCGAGGATGTGATATTTACCTTTGAAACGGCCAAAAACAGCCAATCAGTGGTGGACTTACAAAACTTAAAAAAGATTGAAAAACTTGATGCCCAAACAGTGAAATTTGTTTTAGAAAGACCCCAATCGACCTTTTTATACACATTAACAATGCTAGGAATTGTGCCGAAACATGCCTATTCTGAAAACTATCGGGAAAATCCAATTGGCTCTGGACCATATAAGTTAGTGCAATGGGATAAAGGGCAGCAGCTGATTGTCGAGGAGAATCCTTATTATTACGGAAAAAAATCTCCTTTTAAGAAATTAACATTCCTCTTTTTATCCCAGGATGCCGCATTTTTAGCGGCAAAAGCGGGACAGGTGGATATTGTATCCGTTCCGCCAAACTTAGCGAAAGAATCCATTTCTGGAATGAAGTTAATCGCCTTGGATAGTGTAGATAACCGGGGGATTATGCTGCCTTTCGTAAAACCGGGATACGATGCTGAAAAAGGAATTGAAATTGGGCATGAGGTTACATCGGATCTGGCCATTCGAAAAGCGCTGAATATCGGCATTGACAGGGACAAGCTAGTGGAAGATGTTCTTGAAGGATTCGGCACTCCTGCTTTTTCGGTAGCGGACAAACTGCCATGGTGGAATGAAGAGACCGTTTTTGAAGATGGGGATATAGAAGCGGCAGAACAAATTTTAATGGATGCCGGATGGCGGAAAAACGCGGATGGAATTTTTGAAAAAGACGGAGAGAAGGCAAGTTTTACATTGGTATATCCCGCCAGTGACCAAACGCGCCAATCGTTGGCCATTGCATTTAAACAAATGGCCAAAGAAATCGGCATTGAGGTCAACACGGAAGGCAAAAGCTGGAGCGAAATCGAGGAAGTTATGCATTCAACGCCAGTCGTTATGGGATGGGGAAGCCATGACCCGATTGAAATTTACCACCTGTACCATAGCAAATACCGTGGCCAAGGCTATTCCAATGCTAACTATTATTCGAACAAAAAAGTCGACCAATATATGGACCAGGCTATTCATGCTATAACGCCGGAGGAAGCTAATGAATATTGGAAAAAAGCCCAATGGGATGGAGAAACGGGCTTTTCTGCTTTGGGCGATGCTCCATGGGTTTGGTTGGTGAATCTTCAGCACTTATATTTTGTGAATGAACATTTGAATATAGGCGAACAGAAGATACAACCCCATGGACACGGATGGCCGATAACGGAATTTATTGCAGATTGGACATGGGAAGAGTGAGTATGGAAAGAAGGTAGAGGGCATTGCAACTCTTGAATATAGGAAAATTTATTCTATTGCGCACATTGAAATTTGCCATATTGCTATTTGCCGTTGTCTTGTTCTCTTTCATACTCGTCAGCTTCTCGCCTGTCGATCCCATCCAATCCTATCTCGGGGCGGAGATGATGGTGGTCAGCGAAGAGCAAAAGGAACGACTTGCTGAATATTTTGGTGTCGATGAATCAAAAACACAGCAATTTCTTAATTGGTTGAATATGTTTTTGCATGGGGATTTGGGCACTTCCCTCTTATACAGGCAAGAGGTAATCGCTGTAATACAAGAAAGATTTCTGGCCTCTTTTGTATTAATGGCAATTTCATGGATAATCTCTGGAATTTTTGGTTATGCATTAGGAGTCATTGCAGGGATGAATAAAGGAACGATGATAGATAAAGCCATTAAATCCTTTTGTTTCATCCTCGCTTCAACACCTGCCTTTTGGATAGGCATATTATTATTAATTGTCTTTTCCTTGTGGCTCGGTTGGTTTCCTATTGGTTTAAGCCTGCCTATTGGAATGTTGGCTGAAGAAGTAACGGTATGGGATTGGTTAAAACATATCATTCTCCCTGCTTTGACATTAAGTATTATTGGCGTTTCCAATATCACCCTTCATACAAGGCAAAAAGTGATGGACGTTCTCGAGAGTGAATTTATCCGATTTGCCCGGTCAAAGGGGGAAGAAGGTTTCCGGCTTTTTGCCAGACATGGTTTGCGAAATACGTTATTCCCTGCCATTTCTGTGCACTTTGCCTCATTTGGAGAATTGTTTGGAGGGGCCATTTTAGCTGAACAAGTATTTTCTTATCCGGGTTTGGGACAAGCCATCGTTCAAGCAGGAATGAATAGTGATGTTCCCCTGTTGCTGGGAATCGTTGTATTTAGTACGTTGTTTGTGTTTATCGGCAATTTATTGGCCGATTTGTTGTATTACCTCATCGATGTACGGATGAAAAATGGTGAAACGATATGAAAAATCAGTATCTTTCTATTGATTTTGACAGTACCAATTATAAAAGACGAATCTTATGGAAAATCATCGGACTTGTATGCCTCTTTTTGCTAGTTGCCCTTAGTGGTTTTTGGATTGGGGAAGAACAGATCGAAGCAAATATGGGTGAAAAGCATCTTAGCCCTTCCTTGGATCATCCTTTTGGGACAGATTGGCTAGGTCGCGATATGTTTTTTCGAACGCTTTTGGGGCTTCATTTAAGTTGGAAGGTAGGATTATTCGCAGCTGTTATAAGTACAGTGATTGCATTGACATTAAGCTTGCTTTCATCGATCAATAAATTTTTTGATTCGCTTGTCACGATGCTTATCGATTTGTTTTTAAGCATTCCCCACCTCGTCGCTTTAATTTTAATTGCTTTCGTGCTAGGAGGGGGAGTAAAAGGCATTGTGATTGGGATTGCATTTACCCATTGGCCTTCGCTGACGAGGGTGTTACGGGCGGAAATCTTGCAAATCAAATCATCGGAATATGTACATATATCTAAGAAATTGGGAAAATCCCGCATGTGGATTATCCGGCATCACTACTTGCCGCAGCTAGCGCCCCAATTGTTTGTTGGCTTTATCTTGTTGTTTCCGCATGCCATATTGCATGAATCCGCCATTACTTTCTTAGGGTTTGGATTATCGCCGGAACAGCCCGCTATCGGCATAATATTATCAGAGGCGATGAAATATTTAACAATGGGCATGTGGTGGCTTGTTGTTTTTCCTGGTCTTTCATTGTTTGGGATGGTCGTGATATTTGATGCGTTGGGCAATAACTTGAGAAAACTGTTGAATCCAAATTAAGAAAGGATTTCATTCATGCATGTTTATGAATTGAATCATGAAACACAGGAAGAACTAGAAAAAATACAAAACAATCTTTTGCTGGAAGTAAAAAATTTATCCCTCACCATTGAACGATTTGGCAAAGGATGGACAAGGGAACGTTTATATGTTATTCGAGACTTTCATTTAAAGATTCATCATGGAGAAGTAGTGGCAATTGTAGGTGCCAGTGGGTCAGGCAAAAGTTTGTTAGCGGACGCCATTTTAGGAATTCATCCGAAGAATTCAATTGTTGATGGGATGATAAAATACGAAAACGAACTGTTGACGGAGAAACGAAGAAAACGGCTTCGGGGCAATGATATTCTGTTGATTCCACAAATGACCAATGCCTTAGACCCTTTAATGAAAGTTGGAAAACAAGTAAAAACATTAATGAAACAAAACAATCATCAAAAAGCGGTGAAGCAAATTTTCCAAAAGGTAGGGCTGGACCCAGATGTTTATGATCAAATTCCTTCCGCATGTTCAGGAGGGATGATTCGAAAAATTTTTATTGCCATGGCGTTGGCGAGTGAAGCGAAGTTAATCATTGCAGATGAACCAACGAATGGACTGGATTATGAATCAATAGATGAAATGTTATTCCAAATAAAAATGTTGGAAAAGGACAACAAGGGAGTAATCATGATTACCCATGATTTAGAAGCGGCAATGAAAGTAGCCGATAAAATAGCCGTGTTCTATGCGGGGGAAACCGTTGAAGTGGTTGACAAAAAACATTTGAAAAAAGGCGGGAAATTCCGTCACCCCTATTCCAGAGCATTGTGGAATGCATTGCCGCAAAACGGGTTTATCGCCATTGATAGCACCCAACCTTCCGCTACTGAAAAATTGACCGGTTGTTCCTTTGCAAAGCAATGTCCGAAAGCAACGAAAAAATGCAAAATAGAAAAGCCGTTATTAAAAGAGATTAGTCATGACGAAATGGTTAGGTGCTTTTATGCTGGAATGTAAAAATATAGGTTTTTATTACAATCGTTCAAATTGGCTGTTTCGAAACATCCATTTATCCATTGAACGGGGAGAAATTATCGGCATATACGGAAAAAGCGGATCGGGGAAAACGACCCTTGCAAAAATCATGGCAAACTATCTTTCTCCTACGGAAGGGGAAGTTCTAGTGGATGGTGAAAAGAGCAATCATTCAGAAGTGTACCCAGTGCAGTTGATTTGGCAGCATCCTGAACAGGCTATCAATCCTAAATGGAAGCTTTCCAAAATATTTGAAGAAGCAAAAGAATTGGATCAAGATATCCCCTCTATCCTTGGCATTAAAGAGGAGTGGCTCAATCGCAGAGCTCACGAACTTTCTGGCGGCGAGCTGCAAAGGTTTTGCATTGCCCGCGCCTTTCATCCCGATACCCGGTATATTATTGCCGATGAAATTACCAGCATGTTCGACGCCATTACACAGGCGCAAATATGGCATGCTCTCATTCGGCTTGTAAAAGAGCGGAATATCGGAGTATTGGCCATCAGTCACCACATTTCCTTGCTGGAAAGAATTAGCGATCGCATCATTGATTTTAATCAATTAAAGGGGGCGTCTGAAAAGTCATTTTGAGACGCCCCCTTTGCGGCTGTCGCATATGCTTTCGCCGCAGATAAATTGCGGCTGTCGCATATGCTTTCGCCGCAGATAAATTGCGGCTGTCGCATATGCTTTCGCCGCAGATAAATTGCGGCTGTCGCTAGAGTTTTTGCCGCAGATAAATTGCGACGGGGAGGCGCGTTTTGTAACCACCGCAGGAGCAAAGTTTTTAAGAGAATATTACTATAAGAAGTAAGGCTGTTCAGAAAGTGATTGACTTTCTGGACAGTCCCTTCCTTTTTACAAAAAATTGGTGCTGGTTTTTCTCACCAACACCACATATTGAAGAGTCATAATAAAAAGCCATCTATTAATGAGAGATGATTTTTTATCTATTTATTTAATAGGGACCATTTCACTTTCTGGGCAGCTGCCTCTGCAATTATATATGAAAATAGGTTAGATGGCATTTAAAAAATAGTTCAAATAATAAATAATACTTATTTTTTTCTTAAATATAATCCTTCAGTTGTAGTAATCATCTCAATAAGCTTTCTAGATTTTTCATCTTGATAATATAGAGAAACTATTAATTCATTTACCCAAGCAATCACCTTTAATTCTGGTAAATAGATTATAGTTTGTTCATACCCTCTAAGGCTCAGTTTTAAGAGACATGCTAATTCTATGGGGGTATTAACTTGAATGAATAGATAATCCTTAATTTTTATAAGGTAATTTCTTTCTTCCTCAGAGAGGTAATCTGGTAATCTTTTTGAGAAGTAAAAAGAGCTTTGTACCCATAACGGACTATAGCAGGACAATATTGTTAAAGTATTGATATATTTTCTTTCAACTTCAAAATATTCATTTACTGTTTGCTCTTTTCGAGTAAAAAAAACATCTAGTGGAGAAAACCATTCCATAGTTTTATTAATTATCATTGGAAAACGATCTATCAATACAAAATTTTCTGGATATAAATTGAAAAGCTCTTCTTCATTAATAAATCCATCACTATCAAATGGAATTGAAAGATTAAATGAAGCAATTATTTCTTTATATGTCATATTATTATAGTTCTCTTTCAATTTATAATAAACACCACTTTTCTATCTTAATATCTATTCAATATTTTTCCTTTTTCATCTAATGAAGCAACAGTATTTCCTTTATTATCTTTTAGTTTCCATTTTCTACCTCCATGTCCTGCTGTATCTTTATCTATTTGCCATCCCGTTTTTGGATCTTTATAGGCAGTTTTCCCATTTACTTTATCGGTAAATTTACCCAAATCTACATAACCATCATTATTTAATAGTTTTTTTGGAATTGCTTTGTATGCTATATTAATATTTTCAACTAAAGTTGGTTCTTTCAACCATAATTGATAAACTCCAGCTGCTACAGTTAATCCTGCTGCTGCCCAAACATAATCAGAGATAGCAATTGCTGGTACTACAAGTAATGGTAAAGCAGCAGGCTGTACTGAGTTATCCGTTTCAACTAAGAACTCTTTTTCGTTTACTATGAAAGATTCCTTTTCTAAGTTATTATTTTCCTGAGCATTAACCATTGGAATGTTTGATACTAATAATATTAAAACTGAAAAATATCACTACCGTCGCATAAATGATGTCTGAATTTTCAGTTTTATTTTTTCTGGACTTTAGAGAAAAAACGAAAACACCTAAGCGAGGGTAGTAAACATCCATTTTTTTACTATAACCTATGACTTGTGCAACAACGACTGGCAAACCTTTATGGGACGCCGTTTCCTTCGATTTTTCGTAACCAAATGTGAGCGGATTTCCACAAAGAAGCCTTCAAATAGCGACTAATTTGTAAGTAACTGCGTTCGCTATTCGTGTTCAGCTGAGCTAAAACATTCAGACAGTACACTATCATGGCTACGTACACTTGATTATGTACAGCTTGTTCACTGTCATTTGAAAAAAAGTTCGATTGCCCAACGTGATTGGTAGATTTCTGCAATTTCATCTGCGTCAATGTCAAACCGATTTGTCAGTAAATGAAGCTCATTTCCTTTTGTATCATGCAATTTGAGTAAGCGAAACACGTTTTCAGAACGATTTTGTGGTGTTCCAATGACAACCATTTCATCAGAGAATACGGGTGAATCTTCTGGTAACGAAAAGGATTCTAACACTCGGACAACAGCGTTTTTACGCAAACGGGTCACAAAGAAATAGCCATCTTCCGTCATTTGATCAAAGCGCCCATAATCCAAGTAACCACGATCAAACACGTACATGCATTCTTTGTCATCCACGAATACTTCTAGTTGACCACGATCATGTTCGTTGGCATTCGTGAGTACGGCTTTATCTGGATAGGAGAGTCCTTTTTCCATAAAAACAAGTCGTAAGTGAAGCTTTACTCCTGATTTTGTTTTTCGAAACTCTGCCCACTTATGATTGGTCAAATTAAGCGGTAATGTACTCGAATCAATGATTTTCAAAGGCGTTGTCACTTTTCTTCTTGTTTGGAAATTGGTTTTCCGATGAATTTGTGCCACTAAATCGAGAAAAATCGTTTGAAAGAACTCAGTTGGGATGGTATTGATTCGTCTCCCTAACTGTGAAAAACTAATCGATTCCAATCCCGTTGCTCGTTGTAATTCTTCTAAAAAGACAGCGTCACTCAACGCCCGTAAACTCTCGGTTTCATGGAGTTGGGCATACAAAAGCAGTTTCATAAATGAAGCCATATAAAGCTTCTTGGTATAGTGATTTAATTGATGTGTTTTCACTAGGTCGTCAAATAATGGACGATTAATCGGTGAAAACCATTGTTCAAATGATGTTTTTCGTGTAAACTTATCCATGGTTTTGTCCTTTGTATTGGATTTGGATGGTTTACTACCACCCAACCATTATAAAGGATTTTTTTGTGTTTAGATTATATTTCAGAAAATTCGGTTTATTTGAAGGTGTTAAATTATTTTAATGCGACGCTAGTGGAAAAATATATTAAAAATTTTTTTATTGTACTCATATTTATCTACCACCCTATAAAAATATTTTAGTTATTACTATGCATAGTACCATTTATAACTCGAGTTATTTATATTATAAAATCAACCAGTTAATACAAGGAATAGTATATAATTACCAATTTTGTAAAATATAGATTATGTAATAAAGTGTAAATCATTTTCTAAATAAGGAAAATATTAGTAATAACAACATTTTTATAGTTTTATAGTAATTGAAAGAGTTTCTATTCTTTCAAGTGTGACGGTTAAAATAAGTGATCCAACATTTAAAGTTTACTTATGTGTAGAAATTATTATAAATTTTAAACTTGCCCCCAACAACATTTTGTAGATGGCATTTAGAATGGCATTTGATGTATTTTGATTTGTGCAAAAATACTTCTAATTATTTATTGATCTGTAGTTATTTTGTGTAAAAGTGGTTCGACTCCCGCCGTTTCCATACATTCATGAAAGTTAATTCGTATGCAAAAATAGCTACACTTTTTAGGTGTTTTTTATCCTTAGTTAAAAAACTCACCCATTCCTATAAACATGCTTACTGATATTTTTTGCCTAAAAATTGCACCAATAAGCACCAGAATAGAACGTTAGTTTGAGTTGTTTTTGAGTTATTCTACATAGAGGAGAATAACTCAAAATGTTGAGGGTATTGGGTCTAATGAATTTTGCGTTATCATTCTACAATGAGACGCTAAAATAACCATGTATACGGATATATCAATATATGGGTATATAAATAAACAAGTCTACAAATATATCATATATAGATATGTAAATATACAGGTATAGGATATATAAATGTATGAATATACAGGTGAATTTATGTAACCGTCAAGTAGAATTAAACAATTTTCCACAAATAATTTTAAACAGTTTTCTACAATTAAGATTCAACAGTTTGCTAAATTAAAATAATACCTTTCTGTATTTCATACGAATGCTATCCGTTTCGTTATCGAAAGTGATAATTTCACTCCTATGTAATAAACGGTCAAGTATAGCTGTTGTTAAAGTAGGATCACCAAGAAATTTTCCCCATTCATTTGGCCCTTTATTAGAGGTTAGAATGAATGCTGCTTTATCATATAAATCATAGATAAACTGGAAAAATAGATTGGCTTCCTGAGTCTCGTAAGTCATGTACATGACATCATCAATAATAATTAAATCCGAAGCTATAATACGTTTGTAGCGTATTTTAGATTTATTGATATATTCTTTTGTTTTTAAAATATACATAAGCTGATTCATGGAGACAAAGGATACTTTGTATCCTCTCTCCACAGCGTGTATTCCTAATGCAACGGATAAATGTGTTTTTCCTGCTCCTGTTGGTCCCATCAAAATTAAAGTAAAAAATTCTTCAATCCAATTCAGTTCTTTTAATACATTTAGTTGTTTTTCACCAAGAGCTGTTTGTTCCTTCAAATCATAGGTATCAAACGTCAATATTTCTGGGAACTCTGCCCATTTCATTAATCTCTCATTATTTTTCTGCTCTCTACATCGCATCTCATAGCTTAAGATTTCATAAACCAGTTCATGATATGTCCAATTCTTTGCTTCAGCTTCACGGAGTAAATTCGGTAATTCTTTAGCCGTCTCAGCGAGGCGCAAGGTACGACATTTATCTTGTAAAATTTCATAGGGATGATGATTCATTCATTTTCACCTCCAGATAAGACTTTTAAATAAATGTCTTCGGATCGTTCTGGTGCTGATAAATCTTTATACTTCTCATTCAATTCAACGATTTTAGGTGAACTTTTTTGATATTGTACAGATAATGCATGTGCAATATCCCGAAAATCATTTGCACTGGTCATTCCAAGTTTCTTCATTTCAGATAAAGCTTCCTCACAATGATTTGGGTAAATTCTGATGGCTTGTTGTAGTACTTTGAGTTGATCCACTAAATGACGTGGATATCGTTCTTTCAATTTGTGTATTAACCATTGAATATTCTCTTTATCTATGAATGTTTCTTGAATTTGATGAATTAAAAGATCTCGTTTACTTGTGCTATGTTCCCGATGGGAGGGATCTGTAATAATCAATCCTTTTCCTTCGGATATTCGGTGCTTTGCTAACTCCATCCCAGTTTCTTTCAGTCGAATAATTAACCAACCATCCTCTTCTTGTAAATAAGCAAGATTTGGGGCATCTGCTCTATATGTTCCTTTAGGAACGCTATATCGATTTCCTTCATAACGAATAACATTGTCCTTATGGATATTTCTTGTTATACTTGGAGTTGAAACATTTGCGAAAATGTAAGTACCAGAGACTTTCTTTAAGTGTTGCTTTTCCAGGGCGTGCACTTCAGAAGGTCTCTTTTTCGTATTATGATGAACTTTATAGTTTCCTGTTCTTTTCAACCAAGCGTGGCACGATTGATTCCAATCTGAAAGATGATCGAATACTCGATTTTTGCTAAAATTATTTTTTACAAATTTCACAACCTGTTCAATTTTACCTTTTGATTCCGGATCACTCTTTCTACATAAATAAACATTAAATTTACGGGTATGATGATATTTAGTAAATTCAGCTGTAAGAATTAAATCACCTGCATTTTCACTAACTGCTAATAACGCATCTTGGTCATAGACCATTTCTTCTGGCATTCCTCCAAAGTATTCAAATGCATTTTCATGCATTCGAATCATATCGGAAGTACGAAAAGGTCGATCGAGCCATTCTACATATTTATATCTTGAATGTGATAAAACAAATGCGATAAAATACAACTTTTTATTCTCACCTTGTCTGTTTTTGACGGTAGTTTGTCCAAAATCCACTTGAGCCTGTTTTCCCATTGGTAATTCTGGAACTACACTATATGTCCTCTGAACCTTTACCTTTGGAATCCGATAGTAATCCCTCATTTCGTTTAAATAATTTCGTACAGTGTTCTCAGCGACTTCCCTGAAACCTAACTTTTCTTCCAACCAATCATAAACTTGTGCAGCAGTTAAATCAGGATGTTCCTTCAACCACCCTAGAATTTGATCATGATAAGGGTCTAGTTTCTTTTCTCTTGTACGTAATGTACTTAAAAATTCTTCAAACTCATCAGTACTCATATTCAAATAATCTATCACTCTATTTCTTGAAATATTTAGTTTTCTTGCAATAGCACTCTTGGAGAATCCCTCTTTGTATAAACGATGAATCTCGATGTAAAGCATAAATCTGTTCACTCCTAATTCCTCACTTTCAATAGACTAGTAACAGTATATTTGAAAGTGATTGATGGTGGGGAAACTGTTTAATCTTATTTGGGGAATTCTGTTGAGTTCTATTTGTGGAAAACTGTTGATTCTAGTTTAGCGTTTACAATTTAATATACGTATATATATTTGTGGATATATTAAAATGTCTTTATGTGAATAAAAAGAATGAATGTAGGGGACTATAAATTGAATGTAAATTGACTGTAATTTTTATATTAAAATATAAAAATTATGATTTATTCTACAAAACTATAAAAAATTGATATATCAAGGTCCTGTGTAAGTTTATATAAAGTAGTAAAATTTGCGAATAAAAGAACGTAAAAAATACGGTCTTAAAGGCGCTCGTCGCGCACCACAATTCTCAAAACGTTAATATTATCAACGTTATCAAACCCTCTTCTCGCTTTCGGGAAGAGGGGTGTTTTTATGAGAAATTTGTTTTGCTGATACCGCTTAAATTTGTATTTTTAACGTGAGCCGTAGACATTCATTTCATAAATTTTTATCCGCTAATAAAACAAAGACCCTCGACTAATTCGAGGGTCTCAATTATTATGGGTTGGCTTTTTCAAGGGCAAGTCTTAAACCAAAACCAATCAAGATGGCACCAGTAATTCCTTCGATAACTTTTTGAGTGCGAGCATTTTTTATAAATGCACTAATATGATCGATTAAATAAATATAGAAAATGAACCACAGGGCCGTAAGAATGGTATAAGTAATTCCCATAATAAGGAACGGCATAAATGTATCGCTACTAGTATTTACAAATTGAGGGAAGAAGGTTAAGAAAAATAGTGCAACTTTAGGGTTTAATATATTAGTTAAAAATCCTTGTTTGAAACAAGATGTATTACTCAATGTACCTTCTTGCACAAATTCTACCTCTACTTCATCTTTCTTTTTTCTCAAAGACCAAAAAGTTTTAATTCCAAGATAAATTAAGTAAATGGCTCCAACATACTTAAAAATAGAAAATAAAAAGGCTGATTTTACAATGAGCGCAGATAATCCTAATATCGCGGCAGTAGTGTGAATTAGCAGGGCACAACAAGTACCTAAAGCAGTTTTCATTCCGCCAAATTTGCCACGAGTAACAGTGTTTTTAGTGACGATGGCAAAATCAGGGCCAGGTAAAAGGATTAACAAAACACACATCAACACAAATAGAAAAAAGTTTTCCATCATTTCATTCCTTTCGAACACGAAATTTCAGAATATTTATTGTTAAATTGTATTCAGTATTAGTGTTTTTTTCAATGGCCAGGAGCAAGATAAAAAACAATTATTTTACAAGGTACGGTTATTCTACTATAATGGCACTAGAACAAATAATTGAATAACAAACAAATAGGTTTCTTAAATGTAAATTCATTACATTTAAGACTAAGAGGGAAGTTGGTGAAAATCCAACACGGTCCCGCCACTGTAATCGGGTAGGAATGTTACGATTATCCACTGTGTTTTTAACATGGGAAGGAGTAACAAACCGATGATCCGTAAGTCAGGAGACCTGCCTATTTGTATTTTAAACATCCTTCGAGGAAAGGGATGTTTAAAGAGCAGATACCAATTGAATGTATATGTGTCATTATGCATATGGTTAGAGTATACATATCTGCCTTTACAACGCTTTCCAAGAGGGGGAAGCGTTTTTTATTTTTTATAAAAGGAGGAGACGAAAGATGTTAAAAATGAATCGAGCAATACTTCTAGCATTAGTTTTATTATTAACCATCCCATTCATTGCTGGTTGTGCTAGCAATGAAACAAATGATAACACCCAGGAAACGGTGACAAAAGAAAACGAATCGAAGAATGCTACTTTCCCAGTTACATTTACTGATGATGCAGGCAGGGAAATTACGATTGAAGAAGAACCAGAAACAATCGTTTCCATTCAAACAAGTAATACGGAAATTGCCTTTGCTCTTGGACTAGGCGACAAAATTATCGGTGTTTCAGATTATTGTAATTACCCGGCTGAAACAGAAAATATTACAAAGGTGGGAGGACAGGACATTAATGTGGAGCTAGTTCTATCTCTACTTCCAGATATAGCATTAGTGACAGATTATCATTACAAAGCTCATCCGACGGTATTAAAACAATTTGAAGAGGCGGGTATTCAAACCATCGTCGTTGGTAGTGCAACATCTTTTGAAGATGTTTATGAAAACATTGAAATGATAGGTTTAGCCACTGGAACAAAAGATAAAGCTTTAGAGATTATTGCTGATATGAAAAAACGTCATGAAGCCATTAAAGAGAAAGCGAAAGCCATTGTAGATAAAAAAAGAGTTTGGGTTGAAGTATCACCAGAACCAGATATTTTTACGACTGGAAAAAATACATTTATGCATGAAATGTTAGAATCCATCCAAGCCATTAACGTAGCAGGTGATCAAGTAGGATGGGTAAAGATGAATGAGGAAGAAATAGTAAAATTAAACCCGGATGTGATTATAACGACATACGGCTATTATATAGAGAATCCAAAGGAACAAGTACTTGCTCGTAATGGTTGGC
The DNA here is from genome assembly GCF_037965165.1 of Ureibacillus sp. FSL K6-0786. Lineage (GTDB taxonomy): Bacteria > Bacillota > Bacilli > Bacillales_A > Planococcaceae > Ureibacillus > Ureibacillus thermosphaericus. The sequence goes on from NZ_CP150191.1 coordinate 1,639,830, forward strand.
AAGCGGTTCCTGCGGTAAAAAATGGCGAAGTTTACGATGTGGACAGCGATACAGTAACAAGACCAGGCCCTCGTTTAATTGAAGGAGTCGAAACTCTTGCGAAACTTATTTATCCTGAAATTTTTGAATAATAAAATTGGTTGGATTTATGTAGGGAGTGGTATTCTTTTTGCCGCGGCAATCATTTTAGGTTTATTTATAAGCAGTGTACCCGTTGCTGTGGAAAAAATTATCCACATAATATTTGAGAAAACCCTCCATATCACTTGGATGGAAGTACCAAAAAATGAGGAAATGATTATTTGGAATATTCGATTGCCGAGAGTCATCCTTGCCTTTTGTGTTGGGGCATCCCTATCGCTAGCGGGGGCTGCTTTCCAAGGCCTTTTACGAAATCCATTAGCAGATCCATATACAATTGGTGTATCATCAGGCGCCTCTTTAGGAGCAGTGTTAGTTATATTTTTCCAAGTTACCATAATAGGATTAGGAAATTTTACGCTTCCAATCGTCGCAATTGTAAGTGGTTTTATCACTTTATTAATTGTATTTGGGTTGGTAAGGCTAAGCAGTAGAAGTTTAGCAATCGAAACGATTGTGCTTGCAGGTATTATCGTCAGTTCCTTTATCAGTGCCATTGTCTCTCTAATCATTTCATTGGGAGATCGAGATGCAATGACCCAAATTCTTTATTGGTTATATGGGAGCGTTGGAATGAGAGGTTGGGAATACATACAACTCATCATCCCGTTTATGATATTGGGGACATTCATTTTGTTAATTCATTCTCGAGAATTAAATGCCTTTGCACTTGGTGAAGAGGCTGCAGATCATATTGGTGTCAATGTCAAAAGAGGTAAGACTATGATATTAATTGGTGCATCGTTATTAACTGGTGCATCGGTTGCTGTTTCTGGTTCCATTGGTTTTGTTGGTCTCGTCATCCCTCATCTTGTACGACTCCTTGTTGGACCAAATCATCGACATGTATTACCGTTGTCATTTATCATTGGTGGTACTTTTCTAATGTTTGCGGATTTGTTGGCTCGAATTGTTATTGCACCGCGAGAATTGCCAATTGGAGTTATAACAGCGATTATCGGTGCACCGGTATTTGCGTTTCTGCTAATAAGAGAAAAGATTGGAAGGGGCAAAAATAGATGCTAAAGATTCAAAATGTGACGGGTGGATATAGCAATAACCCGATCCTAAGAAATATTGATATAGAAGTACAAAATGGTGATTTTTTTGCCCTTCTCGGCCCAAATGGAAGTGGAAAAACAACGCTCTTTAAATTAATTACCGGTCAGTTGCCTATTCAAAAGGGGAAAGTATTGTTATCGGGTAAGGATATCTCATCTTATTCAAAATTAGAAAAAGCAAAGAAAATCGCAGTTCTTTCCCAAGATACTTCTGTTTCTTTTGACTATACAGTTGAAGAAATCGTCAGTCTTGGGCGATACCCTCATCAAAAAGGAATATTGAAAAATTTATCAAAAAAAGATTGGCATATAATTGAAGAAGTAATGGAACTAACGAAAGTAACTGAATTTAGGCATACTCAATTTCGAAAGATTAGCGGCGGTGAAAAGCAACGGGTGCTATTAGCAAAAGCGTTGGCTCAAGAACCGGAGCTACTACTGTTAGATGAGCCTACAAATCATTTAGATATAAAACATACCTTTCAACTATTAGATTTATTAAAAAAGAGGCAAGAAGAAAAAGGATTAACGATTTTTTCAATTTTACACGATTTAAATGTGGCATCGCTTTATGCAGACCGATTCGCACTGCTGTACAACGGTAGTTTATTAAAAGTTGGGGATGCAAGCTTACTAAAGGAAGTAGATACTTTAAATAAAATATATCAAGTACAAATCCATGTCCAAGCGCATCCAACAGTCCCTAAACCGCAACTATTACTAGCACCAAGTTTACCGAATTCACCACATTCTACGTTCTTTAAGGGAAATTATAAAATAAACAACAATGAACAATTTGTTCATGTTCAATTTCAAAAACCACTACGAACGATATCAAATGGAATGTTTGGAAATGGTATACAGTGGATAAAAGATTATTGCATCTTTTCGTGTAAACAACATTCCACAATTCCCCCAGAGGAAGAAATACAAACCATCATGGAACAATACTCTATTACTCCCGAACAAACGGTTGCAACAATTGTTGAAGGGAACATAGGTGATGTCGTTGTAGTTGAGAGAGAAATTGAGGATACAAAAATTCTCTTCATCGTTACACCTACGAAAATGAATGAAAAAATTCGCGGATTCAATATGATGGTTTTTATGGATGGATATTTTAACGAGGGAGCTTTAGTTAATAGTTTGCTTATTGCAACAAAAGAAAAAATGAAAGCAATGCAACAATTTGGAATGGTAGAAACCAATGAAACAAATGAGGCTCTCTATTTAGCGGTTACGCAAAAAGGTGATAAGTCAGTAACGCAAAGAGCTGTCGAGGCAACTTTGCGAGAGATGGTACAACTTGCTGTAAAACAAGTATATCAAAAAGAAAAAGTTGTTGTTTGATTGAACAATTGAATACTTTCAATAAAGGGGGAGTATGGTGAGATTAATCTCCATTTGTCCAAGTAATACAGAGCTAGTAGGTTATTTAGGTTTAACACCTTCACTTGTTGGAGTAGATGACTACTCCGACTGGCCAGAAGATATTCATCAATTGCCGAGATTAGGTCCTGATTTAGATATTGATATAGATAAAGTAGAAGCATTGCAGCCTGATTTAGTATTGGCATCCCTCTCTGTACCGGGCATGGAAAAGAATATTGAAAGGCTGGAAAAACGGAATATTCCATATTGTATAGTACCTAATCCAAACACATTAACGGAAGTGGGAGAAAGTTTATTATTCCTTGGCAATGCAACAAACACAAAGGACAAGGCCAAGCAATTGTACGATCAATATATTCATTTGCTTGAACAATATCGCAGTTTATCAGAACAAGTTGATAATCCAAAAACCGTTTACTTCGAATGGTGGGCAAAACCGATTTTTACCCCTGGTGCAACGAATTGGTTGACCGAAATGTGTGAGCTTGCTGGAGGACGAAATATTTTCCAAGATATACACAAATCAAGTGTCCAAACAGATTGGGAAGAAGTGAAAAGCAGAAATCCAGACGTATTTTGTGTGGCTTGGGTAGGAGTTGAAACGAAAAGAGTCAACCCAAAAGTAATATTAAAAAGACCAGACGTACACGAGATAAAAGCAATTCAAAACAATGAATTATATATTTTAGAAGAATCTTTATTTTGCCGTCCTTCACTAAAACTCGCACAAGGTTTAGTGAAATTAGGTTCTATCTTACATCCTCATATTTATCCTTCATATGATCAAAAGAAAGATCCATTATTAGATAATAAGTAAATCCTGCTCATAGAGAGTAGGATTTTTTGTTTGGTTGCAATCATTTATAGCTATTAAGATTCATCTTAAAGGATTAGTGTATCAAAAAATGGTTAAAGTTAATGATAGAAAAAACTCAAGGGGGACGGACATGAAGATTTATATTCCTTTTTTAATAATTGCTTTAGTCTTAACTGGTTGTTCACCTAAACAACCACCGAAAGCAAATGAACAAAAGACTGAAACTACAGCAAGCCAACAAATAGAAATCATAGCAACTGATCTTCTAATTCCGTGGTCCATCAACAAAATAGGGAATACATTCTACCTTTCTGAGCGTGGCGGAAATATTGTAAAAGTAGAAAACGGACAAGTGGAAAAACAGCAATTACAACTTGAAAAACCTATTTCAACGGCATCGGAAGCTGGTTTTTTAGGATTTGTCTTAGCACCAGACTTTGTCGAATCAAATCAGGCTTACGGATATTACACTTACGAAGATGATACAGGTCAATTTAATCGCATTGTTCGCTTAAAGCTAGAAAATGATACTTGGAGAGAAGAGGAAGTACTACTAGATCAAATTCCAAGTGGACGGGTTCATCATGGAGGTCGACTTAAAATTGGCCCAGATGGTAAACTTTATGCAACAACTGGCGATGCATTACAGTCTGATAGCGCTCAAGATGTTAACTCATTAGGTGGAAAAATTCTCAGACTTAACTTAGATGGATCGATTCCATCCGATAATCCTTTTCCTAACTCTTACGTATATAGTTTTGGACATCGAAATCCTCAAGGTTTAACATGGGCACCAGATGGAACGATGTATGCAAGTGAACATGGCAATAATGCGAATGATGAAATAAACCGTATTGAACCTGGTAAAAACTATGGTTGGCCAGAGATTGAAGGAACTAGAGAAAAAGAAAATATGGTTGCTCCTCTCTTTACATCAGGCTCAGACAATACGTGGGCTCCTTCCGGAATTGCCTATTTTGATAACAAGCTTTACGTTGCCGCTTTAAGGGGTAGTGCTGTATTGGAATTTAACTTAAATACTGGTGCAAATAGAGAAATCGTTAATGGACTTGGTAGAATTCGTGATGTCTTAATTGAGGAGAATAACTTGTACTTTATCACCAATAATACAGACGGTCGTGGAAACCCAGAAAGAAATGATGATAAATTATATCGCATTTCGCTATCAGCTATCGATTAAATCGAAAAGATTGGAGAAACATGGGGCTGCTCACAGTCATGATTCCTTGAGAGCCCCATTATTGCTCACTTTTTAAACGGATTTTTCCACTCCATTAACACTCCATAATTACAGGATTCTTCATCTTCTAAATAGTTTTCAACAATCGCAATAGGGACACGCCCGCAACTTAACAGAAAAGTGATAACGGGATCTTGTAATGTTCCGTTGATGACCGCCTCTAAATACTCTTCCACACTCATCTTATCCGCATATTTGCTATAGCCCGGTATTCTTCCACCACCTAAAAGGCGATCTAGTTTCTTTTCGATTACAATATGATACATTGTCTGCATCATGAGTTTACCAAGGCCTAATGAACGAAAGCTTGGTCGAACACAAATATCGACAATGTATAAAGTATTTCCATTTGCATCATGATTTGTAATATAACCATTGTCGGTTATTTCTGCCCAAGAATGTTTTGGTTTGGCAGGGTCAAATTGTACACAGAGACTTGTTAAGGAACTAGCTAGTTTTCCATCAATTTCAACACATATAGCACCTTCGGGAAAAATATTAATATGATTTTTTAATTGTTTTTCATTCCACAATAGTTCTTGTGGAAATGGTGGAGGGAAAGATTCAACTTGAAGGTCGATTAGCTGTATAAAATCTTCTTTTCTATAATTACGAATGACGATAGGAACGGCTTTTTGTCCGATAAAAATAAACTGTTCGCTCCTGTACATGGATTCACCTCCACTACCAATCCGTATATAAATCGGTTCTACGATCTTTCCATGTTGTTACTGAACCATGGTTCCTTACTTCATAGAGAAGGTTTAAATCTAAATCAGCGGTAATAATCATATCTTGATTGACTTCTCCTTCTGCTAAAACCCCTTTTGGAGGGAAAGGAATATCATTAGGAGTGATAATAGCTGCTTGACTAAAGTTCGATCTCATAAAGTCAACAGTCGGAAGTGAACCTACTGTTCCAGATAGAACGACATATACTTGATTTTCTATTGCCCGAGCATGACTTGTATATCGAACACGATAATACCCGTGTTGGTTATCGGTACAGGAAGGACAAAAAATGATATCGGCTCCTCGCGCTTTCGCTATACGTACAATTTCAGGAAATTCAATATCGTAACAAGTTAAAATCGCAATCTTTCCATATTTGGTGTCAAAAATTTTTAATTCTTCTCCTTTTGCCATATTCCAAGCGCTGATTTCAACTGGCGTGATATGCAGCTTTTCTTGTCGCATAATGCGGCCTTCAGGGTCAAAGAAAAATGCGGTATTTCGTAGTTGATTGTTAACTTCTACTACATGTGTTCCGCCGATAATATGGATATTGTATTTTTTAGCTAATTTAAGAAATAAATCTTCATATTGTTCTGTATAACTAGGTAAATCATGGATTGTTTGATTTGAACCATTTTGTTTTTTGAAAGAAAGCAATTGAGTTGTTAAAAATTCTGGAAACACGATAAAATCCGAATCAAATTCCAAAGCGGTTTTAATGTAGTGTTCACATTGCATTGCAAAATCTTCGAATGATTGAATCGTGTGTAAATGATATTGAACTGCAGATACTCTTAATTTCATATGCTTCGCTCCTTTATTGCAATAATTGAAAGTCCGGATATTGCTTTCCATACTGTATTTTTTATGATGAAATGAAGTAGAAAATACTTATAATGGAAACTTTAATTTTTTGGGGGATGGCTATGTGCGGTCGATTTACGTTGTTTTGCTCGTATCATCAGTTGATTGAAGAATTTGATGTAGCAGAGGCTTTTTCCGAGGAGTTATATAAGGAAAGTTATAATATTGCTCCAAGTCAACAAATTGTAGCAATCATTAATGATGGAGATAAAAATCGTATGGGGTTCTTAAAATGGGGATTCCTTCCTTCGTGGGCAAAAGATGAAAAGATAGCATCGAAAATGATCAATGCTCGTTCTGAAACTGTCGACGAGAAACCAAGTTTTAAAAAATCATTTTATGAACGGAGATGTATTATCCCGATGGACTCCTTTTACGAATGGAAAAGGGAAGGAAATTTGAAAGTCCCAATGCGAATAAAGAGGAAAGATGACGCAGTATTTGCAGTTGCGGGATTATGGAATACTTGGCGGAGTCAAGAGGGAGAAAAGATTCATACGTGTACGATCTTAACAACGAAGGCAAATGAATTAATGGCCCCACTCCATGACCGAATGCCGGTCATTTTAAATAAGGAACAGCAAAAAGAATGGTTAGACCCTCATTTAAAGGGGCGAGAGAAATTAAAATCGCTGCTTAAACCTTGCCCTTCAGAGTGGTTAACTGCCTATCCAGTATCTAATCTAGTAAATTCTCCGAAAAACAATTCGAAGGAATTAATTGAAAGAGTTTCTTTATGATAATAAAGAGGCTATCTAGATAGTCTTCTAGATAGCCTTATCTTTTAAATTGTTTGACTCCCCATGATTTTTAGCATATATTGATGGGATTCTTCTAAAGTAGTCATGGTGTTCATCATAGAACATGCGGCATCAAGAATAGGAAAAGCAAGGGCTGCTCCTGAACCTTCACCTAATCGCATATTCATATTCAACATAGGCTCTAACCCTAATACCTCGTTTACAATTTTTGCTCCAGGCTCTTCTGAAAGATGGGATGGAATAATGTAATCCTTCACTTTCGGTTCTAATTTATAAGCAATAAGTGCAGAAACTGTGGAAATAAAACCGTCCACTACTACAGGAACACGATTTGCTGCAGCACCTAGGACTACGCCTGCCATTCCCCCTAATTCCAAACCGCCAACTTTCGCTAACACATCAATTGGGTCATCTGGATTTGGCTTATTTATGTCAAGAGCTCTTCGAATGACGTCAATTTTATGTTGAAGACTATCTACCCCAGCCCCCATACCTGTTACAATAGCCGGGTCACAACCACAGAATGCTGACAGGACAGCACTACTTGGAGTGGTATTACAAATTCCCATTTCTCCAGTTGCTAAAACATTGACACCTTGTTTCACTTGTTCATTGGCAATTTCAATACCTACTTCAATCGCTTGAATCGCTTCTTGACGTGACATTGCTGGTCCCTTAGCCATATTATCCGTTCCGTATTTCACTTTTTTGACGATGACTCCAGAATCTTTTGGTAAATCTTCTTTAATGCCAATATCTACTGGAACGACTTTTGCACCTGCTGCTTTTGCAATAGCACATACTCCTGTAAAACCTTTAGCAAAGCCAATTGCCTGCATTACCGTTACAAATTGGGGGTTATTTGAAACATTTTCTTCATATACACCGTGATCCGCAGCTAATGAAATAACCGCTTTATTGGATACATCAAGCTCTAGTTTCTCAGTTATTCCAGCAAGTTGTATCGCGATTTGTTCTAATTTTCCTAAACTGCCAGGTGGTTTACAAAGAGCATCTACTCTTTCTCTTGCTTTTCCCATCACTTCTTTATTAAGTTGTTTAATGTTTTGTAATGTCGATTGCAATAGTTCCAATTGAATCTCCTCCATCGATTATTGAAATAAGAAAAGTCTGCAGTTTATTGGCATGCCAAATAAACTACAGACTTTACCATCGTACTGTATGTTTTCAAGTAATTAGGCAGGTCTCCTGGCTTAGGTTCATCGCAAATATAGGCCTTCCCAGTTTCCCAGTGGCATTTTCTATATTGCTCCCCGATACAGTGGTGGGTCCGCTAAAGATTCTCACTTTATTCCCTATTCTCCCTAAAAAGGGCACCTAATTACATAGATATACTTTTTAAAATAATCTAAAATGAAATGAAACTTTAGTCAAGTTTTTTGAAAACTTCCATTGCCTAAAAGATTATTTTAGTGGTGAAATATTAAGGAATCTATTCAGTTATAGTTGGAAATGTAAGGGTATCAACTTGACGGTTAGTATACAATTGTATACAAAAATTAAACGATGGTAATAAAGAAAAGGAGTAACAAAATGCGTGCAGCGTTAAAGCTTTCAAAATATTTAAAGCCCTATAAGCATTTTGCGATTTTAGCGCCGATACTTATGGTGTTGGAAGTAGGGATGGATTTAATTCAGCCAACAATTATGCAGAAAATAATCGATAAAGGAATTGCAACGAATGATACACAGTATATCATTATGATGTTTGCTGCGATGATTTTGTGTGCAATGATAGGTTGGCTTGGGGGTGCAGGTTGTACATATTTCAGTTCGAAAGCGGCGGTAAACTTTGCATCTGATGTTCGAGCGGATTTATATGAAACTATTACATATTTTGCGAATAGCAATAAGGACAAGTTCACTTTAGGAAAATTGATTACCAACTTAACAAATGATATCGAAATGTTGCAAAGGGCCTTAAACATGTTATTAAAAATATTCGTTCGCGGGCCTTTTATGTTTGTTGGGGCGGTCATTGTCGTATTTTTTACGGCAAGAGATTTATTTCCAGTACTATTTTTTGTGGTGCCTGTATTAATCATCAGTTTATATATTATTATTCAATTATCGATTAAGCTGTTTCGAAAGGTGCAGGAATCAATCGATCAAGTGAATACACGTGTGCAGGAGAACTTGGCGGGGATTCGCGTCATTAAAGCATTTAACCGTATGCGATATCAAATGAAGCAATTTGCAACTGTCAATCATCAATTAACGAAACGTAATATGACGGCAGATCAAGTGGTAGCTGCCTTAATGCCGATTACCCAATTTGTTGTCAACATCGGAATTGTACTTGCACTTATGCTTGGTGTCGTGAAAGTTGATGCAGGAGCTATTGAAATTGGGGTAATTGTTGCATTCATCAACTATTTGATGATGATTTTGAACGGCCTTATGAGTTCCAGCAACGTACTGATTCAAATTGCGCGGGCTATACCAAGTGCAGAACGTGTCGTTGTCGTATTGGAAGAGCAGTCTGATATTACGAATATTGAAAACCCAGTGAAAAAAGAAATTCAAGGAAATGTGAAATTTGACAAGGTTAGTTTTTCTTATAACAAACACGTTGAACCGGTGTTGAAAGAGATTTCCTTTGAAGCGAAAGCCGGCAGTACAGTAGGGATTATCGGTATGACAGGCAGTGGAAAATCAACATTAATCAAATTGCTCGGTCGACTCATGGATGTCGATGAAGGAACTATTTACATTGATAACATTCCCATACAGCAATATGACATTGACATGTTAAGAAATGCTATGGCTTTTGCCCCACAAAAGGCAACATTGTTTTCAACAACGATTGAAGAAAACTTAAAGTATGGAAAAATTGACGCAACTAAAGAAGACATTCAAGAAGCGCTCTTTGCATCAAACGCCTTTGAGTTTGTGGAAAAATTGGATCATAAAGAACAACATGAATTAACGCAGGGAGCTACGAACTTATCCGGTGGGCAAAAGCAACGTTTGGCAATGAGTCGTGCAATTATAAGAAAACCAAAAATTTTAATATTAGATGATACAACATCAGCGGTAGATAGCATCACTGAAAAGATAATCCAGCGAAACATGAAAGAAGCTCTTAAAGACAGTACGAAATTTATCGTATCATCAAAAATTTCTTCTATTAAACACGCAGATTTGATTCTTGTGCTAGGAGACGGTCGAATTGTTGCCCAAGGAACCCACGAAGAATTACTGAAAATGAGCGAGCATTATAAAGAGATTGTAGCAACTCAAGTTGAAAGGGGAGGTGCGATTGATGAATAGGCTACAAGAATCCCTTACTGGTAGAGGTAGTGGTCGAAGCCGTGGTCCAGCAGCAAAGGCTAAAAATCAAAAGGCTACAATTAAAAGAATTTGGAGTTATTTAAAGAAACAAAGACTCAGCATTAATTTTGTTATTATTCTTGTGCTGATTACATCGGTGTTAAATATTTTAGGGCCTTTGATGATTGGTGTTATTATAGATAACTATATTCTTCCCCTCGACATTGAAGGAACTATTCGGATGGGAATGTTGCTTGCAGCAATTTTTATCGCATCATCCTTATTAACTTGGTTGCAAACTTTTGTCATGATTCGAGCATCTTTAAAAACAATTCAAAATTTGAGAATCGAACTGTTTGAGAAAATGCAATCATTGCCGATTTCGTTTTTCGATCAAAAACAGCAAGGCGATTTGATGAGCCGCATGACGAACGATATCGACAATTTGAATTTCGCTCTTTCCCAAAGCGTCATTCAAATCGTATCGTCTGTATTATCTCTTGTAGGTACCGCCATTGCGATGGTGTATTTAAATTGGATATTAGCCATTGTTACCCTTTTGGTCGTTCCGTTAATTGTTTGGGCTACAAAACAGATTGTGAAACGTAGTAGCATGAATTATCGAAATAGACAACGAGATTTAGGAAATTTAAATGGATTTATTGAAGAAACGATTTCTAATTCGGAAGTTGTGACGCTCTTTGGAAAAGAACAACAAACTATTCAACAATTTAAAGAAGCGAATGAGAAGTTGCGCTATTCTGCAATGCAATCAGAAATTGTATCTGGTTTGTTAGGACCAACGAATAACTTTATCAATAACCTCGGATCAGGTTTAATTGTTGGAGTTGGTGCTATTATGGCGACCAATTCTCTCGTTACGGTAGGTGTTATAACGTCATTTTTAACATATGCAAGACAGTTTTTCCGCCCAATTAACCAACTTTCAAACTTATTAAATACTTTTCAATCTGCAATTGCTGGAGCCGAGAGGGTATTTGAAGTACTAGATGAACGAATTGAATTAATGGATTCACCTCATTCTCTGCCTAGACGATCTCTAGAAGGAAATGTTGAATTTCGAAATGTCAGTTTTTATTATGTAAAAGATAAGCCGGTGCTAAAAAACATTTCGTTTCAAGCGAATGCTGGTGAAATTGTTGCTCTTGTTGGCCCAACTGGTTCAGGGAAGACAACCATCGTACAGTTATTAAGCTGTTTTTATGATGTAACTGAAGGAGAAATTTTAATAGATGGTGAAAATATTCAATCTTACTCAATGGAACATTTACGAGATTCAATAGGTGTTGTATTGCAAGATACGTATTTATTCTCAGGAACGGTAAGAGAAAACATCCGATATGGAAAACTAGATGCTACCGATGAGGAAGTAGAAATGGCAGCAAAAATCGCCTATGCCCATTCCTTCATAAAATATTTGCCGGAGCAGTATGATACGTTGCTTGAATCAGGTGGTAAAAACTTAAGTCAAGGGCAAAGACAACTGATTGCGATTGCACGAGCTATTTTAAAAGATCCGGATATTCTAATTTTGGATGAAGCCACTTCAAGTGTTGATACAATGACAGAAGTGCATATTCAAAAAGGATTAAACAATTTAATGCAAGGCCGCACGAGTTTCGTCATTGCCCACCGTTTAAAAACAATCGAAAATGCAGATCGAATCTTAGTCATAAAAGATGGAGAAATAATCGAGCAAGGAAATCATAATTCCTTAATGTCCTTAGATGGATTTTATGCCCAATTGCAAAAACAATATCATCAAGCAGAAATTTAGCAGTAAACTGTCCCACTAATGTTTACAAAGCATAGGGGGCAGTTTTTTTCTATCATCATCAAATTTCGGATACATGAATAAAATATTTGAGTTTAGTAAAGTATACAGTTTGTGTCTTTCAGGAATCATTTTAAATCTATTCGTTTCTTAATAATCATTTGAATTTTAAGATGACTGAAACAAAGATTAGGATGAACAAAGTCTTTTAACAAGCAAGTTGGGTAATAAAAATAATCAACTTTTTATAGAAATTCTTTACGCATACAAGCCTTCCTTTCAGCGTATAGTAGTGCAAAAGGTTGCAAAAGGCGGTGTAGTAGATTTGAAACGATGGATTGCACTAATTGTCATTTTGCTCTGCTGTTTTTTAGTGGTTATGTATGAGACAAGCGCATCGGACAATCGATTTTTCCTTCCTGAACCATTAGGAGGAGTTAAAATCGTCGTTGATGCGGGCCATGGTGGGATTGATGGAGGAGCATCGGCAGAAAATGTTATTGAAAAAGATATTACGTTAGCAATTGCAAAAAAGGTTGAACAAAAATTAAAACGAATGGGTGCGGAAGTTGTGATGACAAGAACTTCAGATGGCGATGTTCTTTCGGAACACGCACCAAGTGAAGAGTTCTCTACATTAAGAGAAAGGAAAAAACAAGATATTTTCTTAAGAGAAAAAATTGTAAAAGAAAATGAGCCCGATATTTTCATTACGATTCATGCAAATGCTATCCCAGAAGAAAAGTGGCGAGGCGCTCAAGTATTTTATCATAAAGAAGGGCACCCAAACAGTGAGCTGCTAGCTAAAGCCATTCAATCTTCAATAAGAGAAAAGTTACAAAATACAGATCGAGAGGCTTTGGCAATCAAACAAATTTATCTACTGAAAAAAACCGAAGTTCCTGCGGTTTTGGTGGAAACTGGATTCTTAAGTAATCCTGAGGAAAGAAGTTTATTGGCAGATGAAAAGTATCAAGACAAAATGGCAGATGCAATTGTTAACGGAATTGAAAATTATGTAAATTTGGAGATTGAATAAGCAATATCGCTATGATTAAACACTTGGTATGTTATACTTATACTATCAATCGGAAGCTAATATAGGGGAGTGTTTATCGTGATTAATGAACAACAAGTTCGCGAAATTGTAGGACAACTTGAAGATCCGTTTTTACATAGACCATTAAAAGATACAAACGGTATTGTCAATGTATCAATAAAAGAAGAAAAAAATCATGTGAGTGTAAAAGTTGCGATTGCTAAAACGAATACCCCAGAACAATTACAATTGCAAATGAAAATTGTTGAAAAATTAAAAGAAGCCGGTGCTTCAACTGTAGGAATTCGATTCGAAGAGTTGCCAACGGAAGTTCTTGAACGTTTCCGTGGAAAAGCAAATGAAGCCGAGTCCCGAGATATTCTATCACCATTATCAACAGTAAAAGTGATTGCCATTGCCTCAGGAAAAGGTGGTGTAGGTAAGTCCACAGTATCAGTAAATTTAGCTGTTTCTTTAGCTCGTTTAGGGAAAAAAGTGGGCTTAATTGATGCGGACATTTATGGGTTCAGTGTCCCAGATATGATGGGAATTGAGGAAATGCCGACCGTAAAAAATGATCGAATTTATCCTGTGGAACGTAAAGGGGTAAAAGTCATATCCATGGGATTTTTCGTGGAGAACAATGCACCGATTATTTGGCGTGGTCCAATGCTTGGTAAAGTATTAGATCAATTCTTCCGTGATGTAGAATGGGGAGATATTGACTATCTATTATTAGATTTACCACCAGGTACTGGAGACGTAGCATTGGATGTTCACCAAGCGTTGCCTACATCCAAAGAAATTATCGTCACAACACCACATCCAACAGCAGCATTTGTTGCAGCACGTGCTGGTGCAATGGCTGTTCAAACTAACCATGAAGTTCTTGGTGTTATTGAAAATATGGCTTGGTATGAGTCGAAAACTGGTGAGCGAGAATATGTTTTTGGTAAAGGCGGAGGACAAAAGCTTGCTGAAGAATTGCGCACAGATTTATTAGGACAAATTCCGCTTGGACAACCTGACTGGGATAACGAGGATTTCGCTCCATCAATCTATGAAGAAAACCATCCAACAGGAAAAATCTATTTAGATATAGCTCAAAAAGTTATTAATAAATTGGAATAGGATAGCAAAAGAGCGAATTGAGAAAACGATATGTTTTCCAATTCGCTCTAAAATTTTGAGTAACGAGTATATAATCGCAATTTGCTTTTCTTATTAAATAATTAACTGCTGCCACCTTGGTCTTGATCTTGCTCATCTTGTCCCCCACTACTACTTTCCTTACCTTTTTCTTTTGAACCGCCAGATTCACCGCTCTTTTTAATTAACTCTTGCCATTTTGTTTGCAGCAACGGATTTTCAATTGTCTCCATTACAACTTTTTCAATTTCTTTCCTTAATTCTGCACTTTTTAAAATGGATTCTAATTCTTTTTTCATTTCAGGTTGTCCAAAAAATGCAATTAAGTCTTCTTGAAAAGAGGCGTCTTTTATTAATTGCTTCATAATTTCAGTTTGCTGTTCTTTCATGCTTTTAGCCATTGATTCCTTAAATTTTGGATCTTCAAAGGTTTTTTTCCAAAATTCTTGGGCCTGCTCTGACAATAATGAATTGTTGATTGATGTTTCCACTTCATCGTGTTCTAAAATAACTAACTCCCTAAAACTAGGGTCTTCCAATAATTGTCTAATTGCTTTTTTTCCATCTTCTGTTTGAATAGCATCGACGACAATTTTCTTTACTTCTTCATAAGACGGTTGGGCGTTCGGTGAATCGGAACAACTCGCGAGCAATATCAATATGAAGAATAGGATCAATAATCGATTAAACAGGGGATTTTTCAACTTTCTCAGTCCTTTCTATATAAAGGCTCTCTTTTTATTTATTCTTTACAATTCTTTTCATAATATGTACCACTACCGTCGCATAAATGATGTCTGAATTTTCAGTTTTATTTTTTCTGGACTTTAGAGAAAAAACGAAAACACCTAAGCGAGGGTAGTAAACATCCATTTTTTTACTATAACCTATGACTTGTGCAACAACGACTGGCAAACCTTTATGGGACGCCGTTTCCTTCGATTTTTCGTAACCAAATGTGAGCGGATTTCCACAAAGAAGCCTTCAAATAGCGACTAATTTGTAAGTAACTGCGTTCGCTATTCGTGTTCAGCTGAGCTAAAACATTCAGACAGTACACTATCATGGCTACGTACACTTGATTATGTACAGCTTGTTCACTGTGACCAAAAAACTTTTTAATGTTCAGATGTTGTTTCATCCATTTGAAAAAAAGTTCGATTGCCCAACGTGATTGGTAGATTTCTGCAATTTCATCTGCGTCAATGTCAAACCGATTTGTCAGTAAATGAAGCTCATTTCCTTTTGTATCATGCAATTTGAGTAAGCGAAACACGTTTTCAGAACGATTTTGTGGTGTTCCAATGACAACCATTTCATCAGAGAATACGGGTGAATCTTCTGGTAACGAAAAGGATTCTAACACTCGGACAACAGCGTTTTTACGCAAACGGGTCACAAAGAAATAGCCATCTTCCGTCATTTGATCAAAGCGCCCATAATCCAAGTAACCACGATCAAACACGTACATGCATTCTTTGTCATCCACGAATACTTCTAGTTGACCACGATCATGTTCGTTGGCATTCGTGAGTACGGCTTTATCTGGATAGGAGAGTCCTTTTTCCATAAAAACAAGTCGTAAGTGAAGCTTTACTCCTGATTTTGTTTTTCGAAACTCTGCCCACTTATGATTGGTCAAATTAAGCGGTAATGTACTCGAATCAATGATTTTCAAAGGCGTTGTCACTTTTCTTCTTGTTTGGAAATTGGTTTTCCGATGAATTTGTGCCACTAAATCGAGAAAAATCGTTTGAAAGAACTCAGTTGGGATGGTATTGATTCGTCTCCCTAACTGTGAAAAACTAATCGATTCCAATCCCGTTGCTCGTTGTAATTCTTCTAAAAAGACAGCGTCACTCAACGCCCGTAAACTCTCGGTTTCATGGAGTTGGGCATACAAAAGCAGTTTCATAAATGAAGCCATATAAAGCTTCTTGGTATAGTGATTTAATTGATGTGTTTTCACTAGGTCGTCAAATAATGGACGATTAATCGGTGAAAACCATTGTTCAAATGATGTTTTTCGTGTAAACTTATCCATGGTTTTGTCCTTTGTATTGGATTTGGATGGTTTACTACCACCCAACCATTATAAAGGATTTTTTTGTGTTTAGATTATATTTCAGAAAATTCGGTTTATTTGAAGGTGTTAAATTATTTTAATGCGACGCTAGTGAATATGTACATGTTTATAACTTCGATAGCTTTTTTAAAAAACCATTGATAAAATAATGAAGAGATTGAAAAAAATAAAGGGAGCATTGTGTCGTGACAATACGAAATTGGATAAAATTTTTCTCGATGTGTATGTTAATTGGCGGTGTTGTCACAGGAGTGGCAGGCATCATCATTCGATGGAATTTTTTTAGTTCATATTTAGCCGCAGGAGAAATAGTAGAGTTTTTTGCCGCTTTTGTATGGATGATTTTTTTAGGTTTTACAATGAGCGTAATTGCCCAAGCAGGCTTCTTTGCATATTTAACAATTCATCAAATTGGAGTCGGTGTATTTAAAACATTAACTTTATGGAATTGGGTACAAGTTCTTTTGATGATCGTGGTTGTCGGAGATTTAATTATTTTCCGTTTTGCTCCGGTTGCCGAGAGCGCTAAAGATTGGCTCTTCTATGGAGGACTATTAATTTTTCTAATCTCTAGTGCTATTGCAACTGCTATAAAAAAAGTTCAATTAACTGGAAAAAAACATATTTTAATTTCATCTATGTTCTTTATGATTGTTATTACTTGTTTAGAGTGGATTATTCCGTTGATGGGGCGTAAGGGCAATATTGATACATATGTAGCCCTATTATTATTCCCTCTAATTGCAGTAAACGCTTATCAATTATTAGCTTTGCCAAAATACAATCAAAAATCCAATGAAGATCGAAAAAAATTAGATGAGCGCAAAAAAACAAGAAAGCAGAAGAATGTTGGTAAATAATAATATTTAGAAAATAATCAAGGGCATCCAACTACACAAGTCGGATGCCTTCAATTTTTATTTAATATTTTTTCTGTTGGATGTAATGTTATTAATTATTTTCATGGCATTTTTGTCGATTTAATGGAGTAACCGAAAATGTTTTCTTCTAATGAAATGAATTTATGTTGCTGAATAAATTTCGAAATATTTTTGAAATTAGGGTTTGATTGTTCATCTAGTTGTAAACTAATGATAGCACCTTTTACATCATGATAGTGGTTACCTTCTTCATAAATGTGAGATGGTGATAATAAATTGATTTCTTCGTGAAAGGCAGCTTGTTTCAACTCTCCAGGAAATTCATAATCCTTCGTCATAAACCATAGAGGCTTCTGATTAAAATATTTTTTATAAATCTCCACTTCTTTATTAAAAGTTTTTATGCTATATTCTTCTTTACCATAACCTCCGAGTAAGCCAGTGGAAATGTTTTTTTTCTGAATTAACTCTACTAGCTTTGGAGAACGTTCAATCCATTTTGCATCCAGCATTAATATAGGATAAGGAGCATGAAGTGATTCCAACCATTCAGGCAATCCTTCGTGAGTAAAAGAAATTTCCACTATTAATGATTGTCCATAATTACCCTTAGATATAACTAGCGGTTCATGGGTCATTCGAAAAACGGAAACAATCGAACTTTTCTGAGGATAAATTAAAAAGGAAATCACTATTACTATAAATAGTGCCAATATCATTTTACGAAACATCAGTTTGTCCCCTTTTTATAGGATTTTGTTTAGTAAAAATGGTTCCTAAAAAAACTTATGAAAAAGTGTTGACTTTCATGAATGAAAGATGTTAATATATAAAAGTCGTCGAAAGACAGCGAAATATGTCAAATGAACCTTGAAAACTGAACAACAAAACGTTAATGCAATAAATTATCTAGTTGTTAACCCTCGTTAACAAACTAGATTCGGACATTCAATTTTTGAGCAAATCAAATTTTCTTTTATGGAGAGTTTGATCCTGGCTCAGGACGAACGCTGGCGGCGTGCCTAATACATGCAAGTCGAGCGAACCAATTGAAAGCCTAGCTTTCATGAGGTTAGCGGCGGACGGGTGAGTAACACGTGGGTAACCTGCCCTATAGACTGGGATAACTCGCGGAAACGCGTGCTAATACCGGATAACACATCAAAGTGCATGCTTTGATGTTGAAAGATGGTTCTGCTATCACTATAGGATGGGCCCGCGGCGCATTAGCTTGTTGGTGGGGTAACGGCCTACCAAGGCGACGATGCGTAGCCGACCTGAGAGGGTGATCGGCCACACTGGGACTGAGACACGGCCCAGACTCCTACGGGAGGCAGCAGTAGGGAATCTTCCACAATGGGCGAAAGCCTGATGGAGCAACGCCGCGTGAGCGAAGAAGGTCTTCGGATCGTAAAGCTCTGTTGTAAGGGAAGAACAAGTGCAGTAGTAACTGGCTGCACCTTGACGGTACCTTACTAGAAAGCCACGGCTAACTACGTGCCAGCAGCCGCGGTAATACGTAGGTGGCAAGCGTTGTCCGGAATTATTGGGCGTAAAGCGCGCGCAGGCGGTCTCTTAAGTCTGATGTGAAAGCCCCCGGCTTAACCGGGGAGGGTCATTGGAAACTGGGAGACTTGAGTGCAGGAGAGGGAAGCGGAATTCCATGTGTAGCGGTGAAATGCGTAGAGATATGGAGGAACACCAGTGGCGAAGGCGGCTTCCTGGCCTGTAACTGACGCTGAGGCGCGAAAGCGTGGGGAGCAAACAGGATTAGATACCCTGGTAGTCCACGCCGTAAACGATGAGTGCTAAGTGTTAGGGGGTTTCCACCCCTTAGTGCTGCAGCTAACGCATTAAGCACTCCGCCTGGGGAGTACGGTCGCAAGACTGAAACTCAAAGGAATTGACGGGGGCCCGCACAAGCGGTGGAGCATGTGGTTTAATTCGAAGCAACGCGAAGAACCTTACCAGGTCTTGACATCCCGCTGACCGCTATGGAGACATAGCCTTCCCTTCGGGGACAGCGGTGACAGGTGGTGCATGGTTGTCGTCAGCTCGTGTCGTGAGATGTTGGGTTAAGTCCCGCAACGAGCGCAACCCTTGTCCTTAGTTGCCATCATTCAGTTGGGCACTCTAAGGAGACTGCCGTACAAATACGGAGGAAGGTGGGGATGACGTCAAATCATCATGCCCCTTATGACCTGGGCTACACACGTGCTACAATGGACGGTACAAACGGTCGCGAAGTCGCGAGACGGAGCCAATCCGAAAAAACCGTTCTCAGTTCGGATTGCAGGCTGCAACTCGCCTGCATGAAGCCGGAATCGCTAGTAATCGCGGATCAGCATGCCGCGGTGAATACGTTCCCGGGCCTTGTACACACCGCCCGTCACACCACGAGAGTCTGTAACACCCGAAGTCGGTGAGGTAACCCTTTCGGGAGCCAGCCGCCGAAGGTGGGACAGATGATTGGGGTGAAGTCGTAACAAGGTAGCCGTATCGGAAGGTGCGGCTGGATCACCTCCTTTCTAAGGATATTTACGGAAGCGTTAGCGTTTTGTGTTCAGTTTTGAAGGTTTATGACCTTCAAAGTTATAGTGTTGTTCTTTGAAAACTGGATAAACGACATTGAAAGCAAGCAATTTACTGTAAAGCGCAAACAACTAGGCTAACACGACGTAAATGCGACGTGGATTGAAAGCCGTAAGGGTTGCGAGACGCAAGCAAGACAAGGAAATGAGCGAGTGAGAACCGGAGTGTACTATATGCGTACATGAGGATTCGAACGAGCGAAATTGACGAAGTATTGCGCAGCGTATCGAAAACCGAAAAGGTTAAGTTGTTAAGGGCGCACGGTGGATGCCTTGGCACTAGGAGCCGATGAAGGACGGGACTAACACCGATATGCTTCGGGGAGCTGTAAGTAAGCTTTGATCCGGAGATTTCCGAATGGGGGAACCCACTGTTCGTAATGGAACAGTATCTTAACGTGAATCCATAGCGTTAAGAAGGCACACCCAGGGAACTGAAACATCTAAGTACCTGGAGGAGAAGAAAGAAAAATCGATTCCCTGAGTAGCGGCGAGCGAAACGGGAACAGCCCAAACCAAGAGGCTTGCCTCTTGGGGTTGTAGGACACTCTATACGGAGTTACAAAAGGATGGGTTAGACGAACCGTTCTGGAAAGGACGGCCAGAGAAGGTAAAAGCCCTGTAGTCGAAAATCCATCCTCTCCTGAGTGGATCCTGAGTACGGCGGAACACGTGAAATTCCGTCGGAATCCGGGAGGACCATCTCCCAAGGCTAAATACTCCCTAGTGACCGATAGTGAACCAGTACCGTGAGGGAAAGGTGAAAAGCACCCCGGGAGGGGAGTGAAAGAGAACCTGAAACCGTGTGCCTACAAGTAGTCAGAGCCCGTTAACGGGTGATGGCGTGCCTTTTGTAGAATGAACCGGCGAGTTACGATTACGTGCAAGGTTAAGCAGAAAATGCGGAGCCGCAGCGAAAGCGAGTCTGAATAGGGCGTTTTGAGTACGTGGTCGTAGACCCGAAACCAGGTGATCTACCCATGTCCAGGGTGAAGGTGAGGTAACACTCACTGGAGGCCCGAACCCACGCACGTTGAAAAGTGCGGGGATGAGGTGTGGGTAGCGGAGAAATTCCAATCGAACTTGGAGATAGCTGGTTCTCTCCGAAATAGCTTTAGGGCTAGCCTCGTGTGAAGAATACTGGAGGTAGAGCACTGTTTGGACTAGGGGCCCACCTCGGGTTACCGAATTCAGACAAACTCCGAATGCCAGCTATTTATACACGGGAGTCAGACTACGAGTGATAAGATCCGTGGTCAAAAGGGAAACAGCCCAGACCACCAGCTAAGGTCCCAAAGTAATCGTTAAGTGGAAAAGGATGTGGCGTTGCTTAGACAACCAGGATGTTGGCTTAGAAGCAGCCATCATTTAAAGAGTGCGTAATAGCTCACTGGTCGAGTGACGCTGCGCCGAAAATGTAACGGGGCTAAACGATTCACCGAAGCTGTGGATTCGTGCGTTGCACGAGTGGTAGGAGAGCGTTCTAAGTGCGTCGAAGTCAGACCGGAAGGACTGGTGGAGCGCTTAGAAGTGAGAATGCCGGTATGAGTAGCGAAAGATGGGTGAGAATCCCATCCACCGAATGACTAAGGTTTCCTGAGGAAGGCTCGTCCGCTCAGGGTTAGTCGGGACCTAAGTCGAGGCCGAAAGGCGTAGACGATGGACAACAGGTTGATATTCCTGTACCACCTCCCCGCCGTTTGAGTGATGGGGGGACGCAGGAGGATAGGGAATGCACGCCGTTGGTCGAGCGTGTCCAAGCAGCAAGGCGTGGAAGTAGGCAAATCCGCTTCCTAATACGCTGAGCTGTGATGGGGAGCGCGTTACGCGCGAAGTTCCTGATTTCACACTGCCAAGAAAAGCCTCTAGCGAGGCGGGAGGTGCCCGTACCGCAAACCGACACAGGTAGTCGAGGAGAGAATCCTAAGGTGAGCGAGAGAACTCTCGTTAAGGAACTCGGCAAAATGACCCCGTAACTTCGGGAGAAGGGGTGCTCATTGGGGTGCAAGCCCTGATGAGCCGCAGTGAATAGGCCCAGGCGACTGTTTAGCAAAAACACAGGTCTCTGCAAAACCGTAAGGTGAAGTATAGGGGCTGACGCCTGCCCGGTGCTGGAAGGTTAAGAGGAGGAGTTAGCGCAAGCGAAGCTCCGAATTGAAGCCCCAGTAAACGGCGGCCGTAACTATAACGGTCCTAAGGTAGCGAAATTCCTTGTCGGGTAAGTTCCGACCCGCACGAAAGGCGTAACGATCTGGGCACTGTCTCAACGAGAGACTCGGTGAAATTATAGTACCTGTGAAGATGCAGGTTACCCGCGACAGGACGGAAAGACCCCGTGGAGCTTTACTGTAACCTGATATTGAATTTCGGTGCAACTTGTACAGGATAGGTAGGAGCCGTAGAAGGGGGAGCGCCAGCTTCCCTGGAGGCGCCCTTGGGATACTACCCTGGTTGTACTGAAATTCTAACCCGCAAGCCTGATCGGCTTGGGAGACAGTGTCAGGTGGACAGTTTGACTGGGGCGGTCGCCTCCTAAAAGGTAACGGAGGCGCCCAAAGGTTCCCTCAGAATGGTTGGAAATCATTCGCAGAGTGTAAAGGCATAAGGGAGCTTGACTGCGAGACCTACAAGTCGAGCAGGGTCGAAAGACGGGCTTAGTGATCCGGTGGTTCCGCATGGAAGGGCCATCGCTCAACGGATAAAAGCTACCCCGGGGATAACAGGCTTATCTCCCCCAAGAGTCCACATCGACGGGGAGGTTTGGCACCTCGATGTCGGCTCATCGCATCCTGGGGCTGTAGTCGGTCCCAAGGGTTGGGCTGTTCGCCCATTAAAGCGGTACGCGAGCTGGGTTCAGAACGTCGTGAGACAGTTCGGTCCCTATCCGTCGTGGGCGTAGGAAATTTGAGAGGAGCTGTCCTTAGTACGAGAGGACCGGGATGGACACACCGCTGGTGTACCAGTTGTCTTGCCAAAGGCACCGCTGGGTAGCTATGTGTGGACGGGATAAGTGCTGAAAGCATCTAAGCATGAAGCCCCCCTCAAGATGAGATTTCCCATTGCATAAGCAAGTAAGATCCCTCAAAGACGATGAGGTAGATAGGTCCGAGGTGGAAGCACGGTGACGTGTGGAGCTGACGGATACTAATCGATCGAGGACTTAACCAATCATTTCAATGTCGTTATCCAGTTTTGAGAGAATAACCTCTCTGAAATTACATACATAATCAAATGAGTCTAGTGACGATGGCAAAGAGGTCACACCCGTTCCCATACCGAACACGGAAGTTAAGCTCTTTAGCGCCGATGGTAGTAAGGGGCTTCCCCTTGTGAGAGTAGGACGTTGCTAGGCTCAAAAAGCTATTACTGACGTAAGGTCGGTAGTGGCTTTTTTTATGCCCCTTACTACCAAGGACTGAAAGTCCGATCGGCGCGATAGAGGAGTGGCATTTAAAACGAAAGCAAAACAATTATTTGGAGGAAACGAGAAGCACGGAGACCAAGAAGTTCAAGGAAGCGAGGAAGCCCGGAGCGGAGCGTACAGAGTACGTGAGCACCGGACTGCCGAAGCTGACACAGAAATTCGCCGGTCAACGTGCTTCGGAGTTAGCGCCGATGGTAGAAAGGGGTCCCCTTGTGAGAGTAGGACGTTGCTAGGCTCAAAAAGCTATTACTGACGGAAGGTCGGTAGTGGCTTTTTTTATGCCTCTTACTACCAAGGACTGAAAGTCCGTTCGGCGCGATAGAGGAGTGGTATTTAAAACGAAAGGAAAACAATAATTTGGAGGAAACGAGAAGCACGGAGACCAAGAAGTTCAAGGAAGCGAGGCAGCCCGGAGCGGAGCGTACTGTGTACGTGAGCACCGGACTGCCGAAGGTGACGCAGAAATTCGCCGGTCAACGTGCTTCGGAGTTAGCGCCGATGGTAGAAAGGAGTTCCCTCGTGAGAGTAGGACGTTGTTTTTTAATATGCCACTGTAAAATGCCAATTTCACAAGTGAAAACCCAACGGTTTAAAAAACAATAAATAGTTAATATTTACAGCATTTAATTGAAAATAACAACAAGGACAAAAAGTCCACTCGAGTTCAATAAACCGCAGTACAACTAAAGAAACACTACAAAAGAAAAAGCATATATAACATTTAATTTCAATAAAAAAGAGAAGATACAGTGTACGAGCACCGGACTGCGGAAGCTGACACAGAAATTCACTGGTCAACGTGCTTCGGAGTTAGCGCCGATGGTAGAAAGGGACCCTCCTTGTGAGAGTAGGACGTTGTTTTTTAATATGCCACTGTAAAATGCCAATTTCACAAGTGAAAACCCAACGGTTTAAAAAAACAATAAATAGTTAATATTTACAGCATTTAATTGAAAATAACAACAAGGACAAAAAGTCCACTCGAGTTCAATAAACCGCAGTACAACTAAAGAAACACTACAAAAGAAAAAGCATATATAACATTTAATTTCAATAAAAAAGAGAAGATACAGTGTACGAGCACCGGACTGCGGGAAGCTGACACAGAAATTCGCCGGTCAACGTGCTTCGGAGTTAACGCCGATGGTAGAAAGGGGC
Source organism: Ureibacillus sp. FSL K6-0786 (assembly GCF_037965165.1). Classification (GTDB taxonomy): domain Bacteria; phylum Bacillota; class Bacilli; order Bacillales_A; family Planococcaceae; genus Ureibacillus; species Ureibacillus thermosphaericus. Next base: position 1,664,279 of record NZ_CP150191.1, read on the forward strand.
CCCCCTTGTGAGGGTAGGACGTTGCTTTTCCATAATACCACGGCAAAGTGGTGCTTATTTCGCAAGTAAAAATCTAACGGTTTAAAAGATGAGAGCAAAATAACATTTAGCGGCAAAAAAATATAATAATCCACTTGTAAAAATGATAAAAATGGATATAATATATTTTGTATGCAATAACATTATAAATTTTTCATTGTTCCGAAGTAGCTCAGTGGTAGAGCAATCGGCTGTTAACCGATTGGTCGTAGGTTCGAATCCTACCTTCGGAGCCATTTTTTTTGCATTTTTACAATAACAATGCCTCTATCAATTTTCTTACAATATCGTTAACACCATTCTATTAGATATATTCCAAATTCCTCAGCAAAACATCTATTATTTTTAAATACAGTTTCCATGTTTACAATACAATATAAAGTATACAAGTAGGAAAAATTTTATAATAGAAGAATAGTTTATTTATTTTATGATAAAACAATTTTCTTAAATCAGCACAACACTATTAATGTTCCATATGACTAAAATATCATATTAGAATAATTTAATATTTTATACCCTCTTACTAATAAAAAGTAAGGGGGTATTTTGTTATAAAAAATCTCAAAAATTAGAAAATTTTATTCATAAATAAGAAAAAAGATTAGTATATTATACAAAACATCTCATCTATTAACTGCTAATGTAACTAATAAACTAAAAGGGGGAACTTTATTGGGGCCGATATTGGAGATAGAAAATGTTTCATTACACTTTGGAGGAGTGAAAGCTTTAGATCAAGTTTCATTTCATATTAACGAAGGAGAAATATTCTCACTTATAGGTCCAAATGGTGCGGGAAAGACAAGCATGTTGAATTGTATTAGTGGATTGTATCATCCAACAAGCGGCTCAATCCGCTATAAAGGGAAAGATATAACTAATATGAAACCTTATGAACGAACAACCCTTGGAATTGCACGGGCTTTCCAAAATATTGCGTTATTTGCGCATATGTCAGTATTGGACAATATTAAATTAGGTAGACATACATTAATGAAATCAGGTGTGTTTAGTGGTGGAATTTATGTTGGTAAAGCATCAAAAGAAGAAATAGAACATCGTGAAAAAGTAGAAGAAGTAATAGAGTTTTTAGAGTTACAGGATATTCGACATAAACCAGTTGGCACTCTTCCATATGGACTACAAAAGAGAGTAGAAGTAGGCCGAGCGTTAGCCTTAAATCCCGAGCTGATTTTATTGGACGAACCAATGGCTGGGATGAATGGTGCCGAAAAAGAAAGAATGTCTCAATTTATATTAGATATGCATGAAGTCATGAAAATTACAGTAGTACTTATTGAACATGATTTAGGTGTTGTAATGAGCTTATCTAATCACATCGCAGTGTTGGATTTTGGGAAACGCATAGGTTTTGGAACACCTAAGGAAGTAAGAGAAAATCCAGATGTAATAAAAGCTTATATTGGAGAAGAAACAGTTATTTGAAGGAGGAAAAACATGGTAACAACGGTCACGTTACCGTCACTTTTATTTGAACGAGCGAAAATCGAATCTTTAGGAGTAGCTTTTAGACAGAAACAATTGGGAATATGGAAAGAAATCACGTGGAGCCATTACTTAGAGAATGTAAAGAGATTATCGATTGCTTTACAGAAACATTATGATTTTAAAGAAGGGGAAACGCTAGCCATTATAGGGGAAAATAAACCACAATGGCTATATGCTCAGCTTGCAGCACAGACAATTGGTGGAATATCAGTAGGAATTTATCAAGAATCTTTACCAGAGCAAATTCGATTTTATTTGAATGATACAAGACCGAGAATCGTCATTGTTGAAGATAAGGAGCAAGTGGATAAATTATTAGCAATTGAAAATGAAGTCCCATTCATAGAACATATTGTTTATTATGATGCTCGAGGTTTAAGACATTATCGTCACCCAAAACTAATTTACTTGGAAGAATTACTGAATATTGGTGCAGAACGATTAAAAGAACATCCGAATTTTTTCGAAGAACAGATTTGCCTTTTAGAAGAGCAAAGAGAAGCGCTTATTTCCTACAGTGCCGCAACAAGTGGAAACCCAAAAGCAGCCGTATACACCCATTATCAACTAATTGAAGCAGCCAAAAATTTAACTCAACTAGATGAAATGAAAAAAACGGATGATTATTTTTCATTTCTCCCGCTTGCTTGGATACATGAGCAAATTATGGGGATTGTGGTTCCTTTAGTTATTGGGTTGACAGTAAATTTCCCTGAACGTTCGGATACAGTTATTGGTGATTTAAGAGAAATTGGACCACAAACAATAATTGCTTCTCCGAGAGTGTATCAATCGATCATGTCAAATGTTCAAGTTCGTATGGAAGGAGCTAGTTGGTTCAAAAGAAAAGTATATCAACTATTTAAAAAATATGGTGATAAGCGCGCAAAGGCAAAGTTGGAGAATCTCCAGCTTACTGCATTTGAACGTTTTATGTACTTCCTTGGAGATGTCATTATTTTTAGTGCAATTCGCGATCATTTAGGTTTAGCGAGAACGAGAAGAGCATATGTTGCAGGAGCAGCATTGCACCCTGAAGCATTATATTTTTATCATAGCATCGGTGTAAATGTGAAGCAGACGTATGGTGGAACAGAAGTAGCGGGAATTGCCATTGTTCAACGAGATGATGATATCAAAGTGGGCAGTTCTGGTATGGCGCTTCCAAATACGGAAGTAAAAATTGGAGAAGATGGACTAGTATATTTAAAAAACAATGCCATTTTCTCTAGATATTTAAACGAAGAACATCAGGAATTGGTGATTGATGGATGGATTTCCCTTGGAGATAAAGGTTTCATTGATAAGGATGGTCATCTCTATATTTTGGATAGAAAAGAAGATGTGATCGTCATGCCAAAAGGAGAAATTTATCCTCACAAAATTGAAAATATATTAAAGTCCAGTCCATATATTCAAGAAGCGATTGTGTTTGGAAAAAATCGTCCATTTTTATCTGCACTTATTAATATCGATATGACTACTGTTGGAAGATGGGCGGCTAAAGAGCGCATAGTATATACAGAATTTTCTGATTTATCAGTAAATAATAGAGTGATTGAATTAATTCAACAAGAAGTAAAAAGGTTAATGGAGGAATTACCTCCACAAGAACGGGTAAAGCGATTTATCATTTTACACAAACAATTTTCAGCAGATGCAGGAGAACTGACAAGAACATTAAAAATTCGAAGGAATTTCGTTGAAAATGCTTATAAAGAGCTAATCGATGCAATGTATTCAAATAATCAATTGATTCAAGTGCGCATATCGGAAACAGAACCAGTAGAGGAGATTCCATTGCGCATCGTTCAATTGGAGCAGAATTTGGAGGTGCCTGAGGATGTTCTTCTTGCAAATGCTTATTAATGGAATTGTCGTTGGTAGTATTTATGGTCTTGTAGCTCTCGGTTTTGTTTTGATTTACCGAGCCAGTGGAGCGCTAAACCTAGCTAATGGTGAATTTGTATTATTTGGACCATATGTTTGTTTAGTCATTATGACGGCTTTAAACGTGCCTTTCCTTGTTGCATTTATAGGGACGTTATTATTTAGTGCATTTTTAGGGTTAGTCGTTGAGCGACTAGTCATTCGGCAATTACAAAATGCACCGACAATTTCTGTCATTATGGCAACACTAGGATTATCAAGTTTACTAGCTGGTGCTGTTCATATTATTTGGGGACATACAACTAGAACTTTTCCACCGGTGTTCCCGCAGACGCCGCTGAATATAGGAGGAATCATAATTACACCAGTCTATTTATGGTCCTTTATTATTGTCATGATTTTATTAGTTATTTTTTCAATTTTTTTCAAATACTCCAAAATTGGTCTAGCGATGCGTGCGGTTGCAGACGATCGACAAGCTGCATTATCCATGGGGATGAGCGTAAAGTTCGTTTTAGCGATGACTTGGATGATTGCCTCCATGGTAGCCGCAATAGGAGGAATATTGCTTGGAAATATTAATGGAGTTAGCCCTACTATGTCAGCAATTGGTTTAACAGTATTACCGGTTGTGATTCTTGGAGGACTTGATAGTGTAATGGGGGCAATTATTGGAGGTTTTCTCATTGGCATTATACAAAACTTGGCAGGAGGTTATTTAGATCCTCTCGTAGGAGGAGGATTAAAAGATGTAGTGCCATTTATTGTGGTTCTATTAATCCTAATGTTAAAACCACATGGCTTGTTTGGTAGCCGTGGTATTGAGAGGGTGTGACGTTGTTGAGGAATTTGTTTGTAAGAGAATGTGGAAATTACAAAACATCCTATAAAGATGATATGAAACTCTTTGGAACGAAGAGTGAAATCGTAAAATGGCTTTTTTTGTTCATCATTTTACTAACATTACCGCTCTACGTATCGAATTATTGGGTAGGGCTTCTTACCCTTTGTGCTATTTCCGCTATCGGTGCAATTGGCTTAAACATTTTAACCGGATTTACTGGACAAATCTCTATCGGAGTTGGTGCATTTTTAGGGGTAGGAGGATATACAACAGCGATACTCACTACAACTTATGGTTTAAGTTTCTGGGTTTCTCTCCCGCTAGCTGGTATTGTGACAGCATTGGTTGGAGGATTGTTTGGAATTCCATCTTTAAGACTAAAAGGGTTATATTTAGCCATTGCCACATTGGCAGCACAAGTGATTATTACATTCATCATCAGCCGATGGGATAGCGTCACAGGTGGAACAGCAGGAATGGTATTGAGCAGGCCTAGTATCGGAAGCTATTCTTTCATGTCTAACGCATCTTATTATTATTTATCGATTATCATTTTGATTTTAACCGTCATATATTCGGTGAATTTATTGAGAACGAGAGTCGGGCGAGCCTTTTTAGCTGTTCGAGATCGAGATATTGCTGCGCAGATTATGGGGATTAACTTATTCTACTATAAAGTACTAGCCTTTATTATAAGTTCCTTTTTCGTTGGGATTGCAGGAGCATTATTAGCTCATTACACAATGATTGTGAGTCCTGAACTATACAATATCCATGTTTCCATTCAATACCTCGCCATGGTGTTGATTGGTGGGTTAGGAAGCATTTTAGGATCTATTTTAGGGGCTATATTCATTACCCTTTTACCTGTTGGACTAACATCTATTGTTGATTTGTTAACTGCATACATGCCTAACTTATACCAATTATTCTCAGCCTTTAAAGAATTTGTTTTCGGTTTAGCGATTATTCTGTTTTTAATTTTTGAACCGGGTGGTTTAGCTCATATTTGGCATAACATAAAAAACTATTTCAGAGTTTGGCCATTCTCTTATTAAGTTAGTTAATAAATTTTATATAAAAAAGGGGGATTTTGGTTTGAAAAGCAAACAACTTTTGGGGATTATGCTAGGGGTGTTGCTCATCATCCTTTCAGCTTGTGGAGGTGGAGACTCAGCAAATCCAAGCACTTCAAACGATGGTAGTTCATCGAATTCGAGCGATAGTGGAGGCAAACGCACAGTCGTTGTTGGAGGTTTGTATGATATCACAGGTGGTACTGGAGATGTAGGAACACCTTATGCGGAAGGAGAAAAAGCATATTTTGAGTATCTAGAAATGAAAGGCGGAGTGGAAGGACTTGACCTAAAATTAATCGGTAAAGATTACGCCTACCAAATTCCAGAAGCGCAAAAAATTTATCAAGAATTGCGTGATAAGGAAAAGGCTGTTGCTATTTTAGGTTGGGGTACAGGTGACACGGAAGCTTTAAGACAGCAAGTAGCTACAGACCAATTACCATTTATTTCAGCTTCTTACTCTGAAAACTTGAAAAATATTAATGAAAGTCCATACAATTTCTTAACAGCTGCTTCCTATTCAGATCAAGGACGAGCAATTCTTAAATGGATTGTTGAAAACCATGAAGGAGACGATGCTCCAACTTTAGCATTGCTTTACAATGACACAGCATTTGGGCGTTCACCAATTGAAGATATTAAAGAATATGCAAAAGAAGTTGGAGTGGAAGTAGTTGATGAACAAGTTATTGATGTTCAAGCAACAGAAGCTCAATCTCAATTGTTAAATATGGAAAAGAAAAATCCAGATTATGCTATTATTCAACAAACTTGGGGAGCTACATCTACAATTTTACGTGATGCAAAAACATTAGGCATTGATACGCAATTTATCGGATTAAACTGGGCAGCAGGTGAAGGAATTATTGATATTGCAGGTGCAGATGTTGCAGAAGGATATATAGGTATCCTTTCCCATGCATTCCCGTATGAAGATATGCCTGGTATGGCGGAGATCAAAGAATATTTAGATGCAAAAGGTAAGACAGTTGATGATATTAACCAAAAATTTGTACAAGGATGGGTTGCAGCAAAAATTATGGTTGAAGCAATTAAAATCGCTGCAGAAAAATATCCTGAAGGCGATTTAACAGGACCACAAATTCGCGAAGGTCTTGAATCCATTCAAAACTTAGATTTAGGCGGTTTAGCTGCAAATGTATCCTTTGCTCCAGATAATCATGCTGGTACAGAAATGACTCGACTTGGTATTGTGAAAAACGGAAAATGGGAGCCAATTACTGATTACTTCAGCTATAAAGATTGAAAAAATCAAAATTAATGAAAGGGACAACATTCTATTGTCCCTTTTTCTCTTTAACGATTGATGGAAGGAGATAAAAAAATGCTTCGTGTGAGTAATTTAGAAGCGGTTTATCAAAAAATGATTCTAGCATTGCGAGGAATTTCGCTTAATGTTAAAGAAGGGCAAATAGTTGCACTGCTTGGCAGTAATGGTGCGGGGAAATCAACAACTTTAAAAGCCATTTCAGGTTTATTGGCTGCAGAAGACGGACATATTACGGACGGAACAATTGAATTTCAAGGAGAAATCATAAACAATATTTCTCCCGATCAGTTGGTGAAAAAGGGAATCTTTTTGTGTATGGAAGGTCGTAGAATATTTAAAGATTTAACGGTGGAAGAAAATTTATATGCAGGAGCATATACAAGAAAAGATCGCTCTTCAATTAAAAGTGACATTGAAAAGATTTATGAATATTTCCCAAAATTAAAAATGCTTGAACATCGAAAAGCAGGTTACTTATCTGGTGGAGAACAACAAATGTTGGCCATTGGCAGAGGACTTATGGCAAAACCAAAATTATTACTGCTTGATGAACCATCACTGGGCATTGCCCCATTGCTTGTAAAGGAAATTTTTGAGAATATAAAAAAGATTAACGAAGAAGAAGGTTTGACGATATTAGTCGTCGAACAGAATGCTAACATCGCCCTTTCTATAGCACATTATGGATATATTATCGAAAATGGTAGGGTTGTAATGAAAGGTGAAGCATCGGCATTATTAGAAGATAAAAATATTAGTGAACATTATTTAGGCACTGGAAAAGATATAAAAGAAGGTAGAAGCAATCGGCGCCGACAAAGAATTGTTTGGTAAGAAGTATTTACAATTATAGAATTGGCTACCTTAAAGGTATTAGTATACTTTTAAGGTAGTTATAAATTTTTTTGAAAAAAATTTAATTTTTCTATTGCATAGTTCAGTAATACATGATAATATAATTCTTGTCTTGTTAAGGAGACAATGGCCCGTTGGTCAAGTGGTTAAGACACCGCCCTTTCACGGCGGTAACACGGGTTCGAATCCCGTACGGGTCATTATTTTTTATTAATTTAGGAGGATTAGCTCAGCTGGGAGAGCACCTGCCTTACAAGCAGGGGGTCGGCGGTTCGATCCCGTCATCCTCCACCATATATTGTTTGGATATACATTTGGAGGGGTAGCGAAGTGGCTAAACGCGACGGACTGTAAATCCGTTCCCTTTGGGTTCGGCGGTTCGAATCCGCCCCCCTCCACCATTTATTGGGGTATAGCCAAGCGGTAAGGCACCGGATTTTGATTCCGTCATGCCCAGGTTCGAATCCTGGTACCCCAGCCACTAAAATAATATTGCTTAAGATTGTATATTACCCTTCAATAAAGTGTTAATCGAATAAATAATTTTAACTAGTCAATCCTTTACTCAATGAGTAAAGGATTTTTTTTATTGTATAAAGGTCAAGAGTACACGAAAAACTATAATTTAATTCCATGCTTACAAGTTTAATGGATTGGTTAAAACGTATTTTTGAAATACATTCTATATGAAGAAATCGCTATATTCTGTGTTTTTTTATGTATATTTATACAATTTTTTGTCAAGTTGAGTCAAACCATCATTCTCTTATAGAATTAAATTTATCAGGGGGTGTTTTTATGGAAAGAAAAAAAATATCAATTATAGGAGTTCCATCAGATTATGGTCAACAACGTAGAGGGGTAGATATGGGGCCAAGCGCGATGAGATACGCTGGCGCAATTGAAAGATTAGAAAGATTAGGATATGAAGTGATTGATGAAGGAAATGTATCAGTTCATAAAACGAAAAAAAGTGAGATTAGCGATAAGAAATTGTTAAATTTAGAAGAAGTTCTAGAGGTTAGTGAAAAATTAGCGGACAAAGTGGATGAAGTTATTCAGCAAGGAAGATTTCCTGTAATTCTTGGAGGAGACCATAGTATCTCTATCGGTTCCATTGCTGGAATAAGAAAACATTATAACAATTTAGGTGTTATTTGGTTTGATGCTCATACAGACATTAATACTTCGGAAACAACTCCTTCCGGAAATATTCATGGTATGCCTTTAGCGGTAAACCTTGGACTTGGTGATGAACGATTAATTAATATCGCAAAAAATGCACCAACGATTAAATATGAAAATGTGGTCATTATAGGCGCTCGTTCGATTGATGAGGGAGAAAGAGCTTTAATTAAAGAAAAGGGGATTAAAATTTTTACAATGCATGAAATCGATCGAGTGGGTATGACAAAAGTAATAGAAGAAACAGTGGCATATTTAAGAGAGCGGGAAGTTGATGGGGTGCATATTTCCATTGATTTAGATGCTTTGGACCCTATCTATACACCTGGAGTAGGAACGCCAGTACCTGGAGGAATTACTTATCGAGAAAGCCACTTAGCAATGGAAATGTTGGAAGAGGCCAAAATTATTACTTCATGTGAATTTGTGGAAGTAAATCCAATTCTTGATGAGCGCAATAAAACTGCTGATACTGCGGTAGCATTAATGGGGTCGTTGCTAGGCGAAAAATTAGTGTAAAATGCACTATTTATTTGATAAATTTGGTATTTTATACTTTATTAGGGTCAGAATTCTTTTTTTGTATTTTAAATAAAAATGAAACTTTGTGAAGAATTCATTCGTATATTACGTTAAGCCAAAAAAGGTGGAGAGAAACACATGGATGCGTTAGTGAACAAAAGAATAAAGCAAGTGCTAAAAGGTGATCAAAACGCATTTTCAGATATTGTGAGCCTCTACCAGCACAAGCTATACCAAATTTGTTATCGAATGCTTGGAAATAAGCAAGAGGCGGAAGATATTGCTCAAGAAGCTTTTGTTCGGGCGTATATTAATTTACATACGTTCGATCAAAATAGGAAATTTTCAACTTGGCTTTATCGCATAGCAACGAACCTGTGTATAGATCGAATTCGTAAGAAAAAACCAGATTACTATTTAGATGCTGAGGTAGATGGCACTGATGGATTAAATATGTATTCACATATTGCAAATGAAGAAGATTTACCTGAAGATGTAGCTCTCCAAATGGAATTTCAAGAACGCATCCAATATGAAATTAGCAGGTTACCTGAGAAATATCGTACGGTGATAGTACTAAAATATATTGAAGAATGTTCTCTTCAAGAAATAAGTGAAATACTTGACTTGCCTTTGGGAACGGTGAAAACTAGAATTCATAGAGGTCGTGAAGCGTTAAGAAAGCAGCTTAACAAATTGTAGGAGGGGAATTGCATGAGTACGTGTCCACAACACATTATTGACTATATGCACGAGTATTTAGATGGCGACATTAGCCGTGAACACGAACAAGTGCTAAAACAGCATTTGAAGACATGTACGGAATGTCAACAACATATGCATCAACTGAGTGACACGATTGCATTTATTAAAAGTGCAGCGCATATTACAGCACCTCCACATTTTGAGGAAAAGGTAATGAAGCGTCTGCCTAGACCGAAAAGTCGAGTAGGCGTGCAAAAATGGCTTAGAAGACATCCATTTTTAGTAGCGGCCGCAATGTTTGTTTTATTTATGAGTGCAACGTTATTTGGAAGTTTTAATGATGATAAATTTTCAGTAACGAAACAACCAAACTTAATCGTTGAAGGGCAAACGGTCATTGTTCCTGAAGGTGAAGTCGTAAAAGGTGATATTGTTGTAAAAAACGGAGATATTGTAGTTGAAGGAGAAGTAGATGGCAATATAATCGTCATTAATGGGGAGTATATGGCATCTACGGCAGTTGTATCGGGACAGATTCAAGAAATCGATCAAGTGTTTGAATGGATATGGTATGAGATTAAACGAATGGCATCGGACTTTGTGACACTGTTTGAAAAAGATGAAGAATAAAATAGGAATTGGATTGTTCAGCAGCAAGTAGATGTAACAAAAATTAAATGTGTTTTTAAAGAACTGTAATCTTACATGTGGCGTGGACATATAGACAGTTTCTATGCATGCATTCTTCAGGAAAGTAATGTCTGAAAAGTGGCAAAGAAGCATTGCTAGTATGTTCTTCTTTTGAAACAATAATGATTTAAACAAAAAATTATCATCCGAAAATGGATGATAATTTTTTGTTATTAATCAAAATCGATATTTTTAGACAAGAAAAGAAAAAAAGAAACAATTGATATAAAAGTTTCGTCAATACTATAAAAGCTTTATGGATTTGATTATGATATACTTGTTGATAGTATAATTGGGAATTTTTTAAATTTATAAAAATGGAATTTTTTATATACTATTTTTATAAAAAATGCATAAACTATATCGCATGTGTTTTTTTGTTATTGATTTGGTGAATTAAGTGGGGGATGCCACATGAATATAATTGAGCAATTTACTGACTTTACTCCTGTAAATATTATTTTTAGTTTATTGGACGTCATACTTGTTTGGTACGTTATATATAAAATTTTAACCCTTATAAAAGGGACGAAAGCCGTTCAGTTATTAAAAGGTTTATTCGTCATTATCATTGCAAGAATTGCAACTGAAATCTTTGGTTTGGATACATTAGGCTGGATGCTCCAAGAAGTAATTGATTGGGGATTTTTAGCGATTATTATTATTTTCACACCTGAAATTCGAAGAGCCCTTGAACAAATTGGACGCGGTAGGTTATTTCAACGTCCAGTAAATCAATTGGAAGATGAACAAGCGCGTCTTATTGAAGCAATGAAAAAAGCTGTAAGTTATATGGCGAAAAGACGAATTGGTGCACTCATTTCCATTGAAAAAGAAACAGGCTTAAACGAATATATCGAAACAGGTATTCGACTTGATGCCCATATTACGTCAGAATTGATTATTAATACTTTTATTCCAAATACCCCACTTCATGATGGAGCAGTAATTGTACAAAAAGATCGAATAGCAGCAGCGGCATGTTATTTACCATTATCAGAAAGCACATTGATATCAAAAGAACTTGGTACAAGGCATCGAGCTGCTCTTGGGTTAAGTGAAGTTACAGATGCTATCGTAGTTGTTGTATCGGAAGAAACAGGTGCAGTTAGTATTGCAGTGAATGGCAATCTACATAGAAATCTCACATTAGAAAATTTCGAATCTTTACTTAGAACATTATGGTTTGGGCCAGAAATGGAACTAGACGCATCCTCTAAGTGGACTTGGAGGGGGAAAAAACATGGATAAATTTTTTGATAATATATGGGTGTTGAGAGCAACAGCCTTCATATTAGCGTTTCTTCTCTTCTTTTACGTGAAAGCGGAATTAACTGGTGGTGGAAAAGAATCTACATCGAATAATCATGTAGATATTATTACGGATGTTCCTTTAGAGGTCTATTATGATTCCGAAAATTTAATTGTTACTGGGTTGCCAGAAACTGTAGATGTAACAATTGAAGGCCCAATGCAAATTGTGTTAAAAACAAAATTCCAAAAAGATTTTAAAGTATTTGTTGACTTAAATTCATTGTTAATTGGTGAACATAGAGTTACAATACAGCATGAAAATTTTTCTGATAAACTGAATGTGACAATTGACCCAGAGGTAGTGGATGTTGTTATTGAAGAAAAAGTAACTCAAGAGTTTAGGGTAGATCCTGAAATCAATAACCGATTGTTTGCGGAAGGTTATGTGTTAAAATCGATGATGGCTGAGCCGAGTAAAGTGATTGTAACAGGTGCCAAGAGCATAATTGAAAACATAAGTTATGTAAAAGCAACAGTTTCAGCACCGGAAGGAATTAAGGAATCTTTTACCCAAGAAGCGAATGTCAAAGTATTAGATAGTAATTTAAATAAACTAGATGTATCTATTCAACCAGAAACGGTTAATGTGACTGTTGAAGTGGAGGAATATAGCAGAGATATTCCAATCACACTCAGGCAAATAGGAACACCACAACAAGGTGTAGTAATTAATGAACTAAATACAGATACAAAGACGATTGAATTGTTTGGTCCAAAATCTATTATTGACTCCCTAAAGTCTTTAGTCGTAGAATTTGACGTATCGAAGGTTGACCGCTCAGGAAATTATGAAGTGGACCTAAACTTGCCGAAGGGAGCTACTAAATTAGGAACTGATAAAATTATTGTACGCGCTAATGTTACAAAAACACCAACTCAATCAGATTCAGTTGATGAAGAAACCGATGAAGACCAAAGTATGGATGAGCCAAATGGTGTTGATGAGGAAATAAAAAGCGAATAAAATCTTGAATTTCAAAATAAAAAACTACTCAAATAACATAAATTGCTTGGTTTTGATTCCATGAATTATTCAAATATGGAATGTCAAGTGTTGAAGGAGAGAATAGTTATGGGAAAATATTTTGGAACAGACGGCGTACGAGGAGTCGCAAATACAGAGCTCTCCCCGGAACTTGCATTTAAATTAGGTCGTGTAGGGGGATACATTTTAACCAAAAATGCTAATGAAAGACCAAAAGTCATCATTGGTCGAGATACAAGAATTTCTGGTCATATGTTAGAAGGAGCGTTAGTTGCTGGCTTGCTTTCTATTGGGGTTGAAGTCATGAGATTAGGTGTCATTAGCACACCGGGTGTTGCTTATCTAACTCGAGTAATGAATGCAGATGCAGGAATTATGATTTCAGCTTCACATAATCCAGTTCAAGATAACGGAATTAAATTTTTCGGTCCAGATGGTTATAAATTAACAGATGAACAAGAAGAAGAGATTGAAAAATTACTAGATGCTGAGGTAGATACACTGCCGAGACCAATTGGGGAAGATTTAGGCACAGTCAGCGATTATTTTGAAGGTGGTCAGAAATACATCTCCTATCTAAAACAAACGGTTGATGAAGATTTTGAAGGTATTCACGTTGCGATTGACTGTGCGAACGGAGCTACTTCTTCATTAGCAACGCATTTATTTGCAGATTTAGAGGCAGATATTTCAACAATGGGTGCTTCTCCGGATGGATTAAATATTAATGATGGAGTAGGTTCTACACACCCTGAAAAGCTGGCAGAATTCGTTGTGGAAAGAGAAGCGGATGTTGGGCTAGCCTTTGACGGCGATGGAGATCGATTGATTGCAGTCGATGAAAAAGGGAATATTGTCGATGGCGATCAAATCATGTTTATCATCGGGAAATATTTAAATAGTAAAGGGCTTTTAAAGAAAAATACAATCGTTTCGACTGTGATGAGCAACATGGGATTCTATAAAGCATTAGAAGAAAATGGAATGACTAGTATACAAACGCCTGTTGGTGACCGTTATGTCGTTGAAGAAATGCGTAAAAATGGTTACAACTTAGGTGGCGAACAATCTGGCCACATCGTATTCCTTGATTACAACACTACTGGCGATGGTATGCTAACAGCTATCCAATTAGTAAATATTATGAAATTAACAGGTAAGCGTTTATCTGAACTAGCATCAGAAATGAAAGTATTCCCGCAACGTTTAGTTAACGTACGTGTTACAGATAAAAATAAAGTGAAGGACAATCCAAAAGTGCAAGAAGCAATTAAAGAAGTGGAAGATGTACTTGGAAACAATGGACGAGTACTAGTTCGTCCTTCTGGAACAGAACCATTAGTTCGAGTAATGGTGGAAGCACCAACGGATGAAGAATGTGAAAGCTATGTAAATCGCATTGCAGAAGTTGTAAAAAAAGAAATGGGTATTACTGAATAACATAAACAGTGCTGTGGGTAATGTCAAAATACATTGACTTTACACACAGCTTTTTTATTATGTCTGGATAGAAGAATGGATAAGTTTCTAAGTTATCGGGAGTTATATCTGCACATGAATAATTATTATTTGCACAAGGTAGGTATTCATCTGCACAAGCTAAAGTTGCATCCACACAAGTTACGGAAACATCAGCACGAGCAGGAATTATATCCACACAAGCTGTGGAATCATCCGCACAAATTGATAATTTATCTACACAAGCTAGTACCCTAACCACACAAGTGAAGAGGTTATCTGCACAAGTGGGCCATCATTCATATCCATACGAGTTTAAACTACATTTGTGAAATATCCCCGCAAGCTGTTTTTCATCCATCTTTTTGATTATTTACAGAAGGAATCGGCAATAGTAATAAATGTGAAATATGAAAGGGAGTGTGAAATGATGGCAAAAATCGCGACATTAATTACAGATTTATTTGAGGATGTAGAATTTACAAGTCCGAAAGAAGCGTTGGAAGCTGCTGGTCATACAGTTGTGACGATTGATAAAGTAGGTAACAAAACCGTTAGAGGCAAAAAGGGAGAAGCAAAAGTCGACATTGATTATGGAATTGAAGATGTAGATCCAGATGACTTTGATGCTTTATTCATACCAGGAGGATTTTCACCGGATTTGTTGCGTGATGATGATCGAGTAGTGGCATTTGTTAAATCATTTATGAAAGCGAATAAGCTTGTATTTGCCATTTGTCACGGGCCTCAACTTTTAATTTCGGCAAGAGAATTAGAAGGACGTGACGTGACAGGATATAAGTCGATTCAAGTCGATTTAGAAAATGCCGGTGCAAAATTCCATGACGAGCCAGTTGTTGTATGTGGCAATCAGTTAGTTACAAGCAGAACACCAGATGATTTACCTGAATTTAACCGAGAAATTGTAAATTTATTAAAGGAGAAAGAGTTTCAGAAATAAAATAACATTCCTTGCCTTTGATACCCCCTTATAAATAAAAATAAATTATATGAATTTGCTTGCCCAAGCTAGGAATTTTCCTACCTTGGGCAAATTTGTTTGGAATATTGTAACTCTTGATATCTAAAAATAATAAGTAACATTAGTAAATCATTGACGTATAGATACATATTCTGTATGATGAGAATGCTTAATTTTTTATAAATATAATTTCCAGTTTTTAGAAAAATTAAGCGAGCGCGGTAAAGGAGGTTAGTTTCGCGCTATATAAATGCAATGGAAAACAATGAAAGCGCCAGGACTAAGGAAATCGGACGGCAATCAATCCTTAGTTGACGAGGTGGAGGTTTATCGAAATATTCGGCGGATGCCTCCCGATCGCATTGCCCGGTCGTAATTTCGTTCTTAAAACATAAAAGCAATTTTATGGACAAAGGAACGAAAAGGCAAAGCAATAAAAATTAAATAGCGATATCAAACCTACAATTCTTTTTTTGGACATATTGAACTAGACAGAGTTCAAATTCAAAAAAAGAGCAAAAAAGTAGGCTTAGTTTTCTGTTGCCTTTTTTCAGGAAACAAAATTCTACAATTTTTTTGGAAAATTGATAGTATGGTATCGCTTATTGACGGAGGTATGTAAATGTGTGGAATAGTTGGATATAACGGATATTTAAATGCAAAGGAAATCTTATTAAAAGGACTAGAAAAGCTTGAATACCGCGGCTATGATTCAGCAGGTATAGCCATTCAAAATCAAGAAGGAATTACAGTTTTCAAAGAAAAAGGAAGAATTGCTGACTTACGCAAAATTGTAGACGACAAAATGAAAGGAAACATCGGCATTGGTCATACACGTTGGGCAACACACGGAGAGCCTAATAAAATCAATGCGCATCCTCATCAAAGTCTTTCTGGCAGATTTACGATTGTACACAACGGAGTCATTGAAAACTATCACCTACTACAAAAAGAGTATTTAAAAGATGCTCCAATGCTATCAGATACAGATACAGAGGTAATTGTACAGCTTGTAGAATTATTCTCTAATGAAGGTTCTTCAACTGAAGAAGCGTTTCGTAAAACCCTATCTTTATTGCATGGCTCCTATGCGATTGCTTTACTTGATATGGAAGATACTGAAACCATCTATGTAGCTAAAAACAAATCACCATTGCTTGTCGGTGTAGGTGAAGGATTTAATGTAGTTGCATCCGATGCAATGGCGATGTTACAAGTGACAAATCAATTTATTGAATTACATGATAAAGAAGTTGTATTGGTTTCGAAGGATAAAGTTGAAATTTCTACAATAGATGGACGTCAAATTGAACGAAAACCTTATACAGTGGAGCTAGATGCTAGCGACATCGAAAAAGGAACATATCCTCATTACATGTTAAAAGAAATGGATGAGCAGCCTGGTGTCGTTCGAAAAATCATTCAAGAATATAGTAATAATGCTGGAGAATTAACAATTGATGAAGCAATATTATCTGCTTTACGCAATGCGGATCGAATTTATATCATTGCGGCAGGAACGAGCTACCATGCAGGACTTGTAGGAAAACAATACTTTGAAAAGCTTGCTGGAATTCCAGTGGAAGTTCATATTTCTAGCGAATTCGGCTATAATATGCCATTACTATCTGAAAAGCCGCTCTTTATATTTATTTCTCAATCTGGCGAAACAGCGGATAGCAGACAGGTGCTTGTAAAAGTAAAAGAATTAGGCTATCCTGCGTTAACCATTACAAATGTTGCGGGTTCAACGCTTTCCCGTGAAGCGGATTACACACTATTACTACACGCTGGTCCTGAAATTGCCGTTGCTTCAACAAAAGCATATGTGGCACAATTAGCCGTTTTAGCAATTGCTGCTTATGTTACGGGTAAAAGCAAAGGAAACATCATAAACTTCGATTTAAAAACAGAGCTTGCTTTTGCTGCAAATGCAATTCAAACAATCGTGGATTCCAAAGAAGAACTGCATATTATCTCAAATGAATATTTAAATCATACTCGTAATGCGTTCTTCATTGGTCGAAATATCGATTATTATGTAAGTTTAGAAGGGGCACTTAAATTAAAGGAAATATCGTATATTCAAGCGGAAGGTTTTGCTGGTGGGGAGTTAAAGCATGGAACGATCGCATTAATTGAAAATGGAACACCTGTCTTTGCTCTCGTTACACAAGAGCCAGTGGCATTAAATATCCGCGGTAACGTGAAAGAAGTAGTGGCACGTGGTGCTAATGCGTGCGTTATTTCAATGGAAGGGTTAAATGAAGACGAAGACCGACTTGTCATTCCGAAAGTGCATGCTCTTCTTACGCCGCTTGTTGCTGTAGTGCCGTTGCAGTTCATTAGTTACTATGCTGCTTTAGATCGTGGATGCGATGTTGACAAACCGCGAAATTTGGCGAAGTCTGTAACAGTGGAGTAAATAATCAATACACTTTTAACCTTTTGTTAAAGTAAAAAAGTTGTGAACTAATATAAAACCTATCCTCAATAAGGTGATGGATAGGTTTTATTTTTTATTTTAAATATGGAGTATGCAATGTGTATCGAATTTCAACTACATCTATGTTGCGGAGGTAGCATTTAGATAAATCTATTTGAACGAAAGCTAACTACTCAGCCTTCAATACTATCTAAAAAACTAATGTGCTCTTCAACGATAGGGTGCTATTCCGTAGAAAAATCAGCATTGTTTTCTATATTGAGGAACAACATTTTTTATGAATTTATATCATCACCTTCTCGTTTGAAGGTGATATTTTATTTTTAATACATATGGTGTAAAGATAATTCGTATTATTAATACGTTAAATATCTGTATTTAATCACGTATACAATTAATTGAAGGGTGAAAAATATTATGGAATTATTTGCTATGGATTAAAGATTTTGTGCTATGCTTTTTATTAGGAAAAATAGAAAATAAATGTAGAATTTTGACAAGGAGTTGAGTGGAGTTAGTAGAAAAGTGTTGCAACGAGCCATTTCAATGTTAACCAAATCAGATCTCAAATATGGTAATAATATACCAGAATGGCTAAAAGATGAATATTCTTATTGGGAAAAAGTTGTTTCTGATAAGAATTTCCCTTGCCACTTTGGAACTATCGCTGAGAAAAAAGGCGATTTAAGATATTTTTATATAGAAAATCATGATTTAAGCCCTCTACCGAATGTATTAAGAGAGTTTTTGAAATTATCAAGAGAAAATGAGCATAATAAACATGCTTTGGTTGTTTTTGTGCAACCTGAAATTCCAGAACAGTCATTTGATTACTATGAAAATTATTTTTGGAATATTTTAAAATATCTACATGAGAATGATGAAAAAGAATGGAATGCAAATATTCCAACTGATCCAGATGATCCACTTTGGGAATTTTGTTTTGATGGAGAACCTATTTTTGTATCAGCTAATATGCCAGCATATAAACATAGAATTACTAGGAACATGGGAAAAAGCCTTATATTGATCTTTCAACCTAGAAGAATTTTTGCTGATATTACTCCAAAGGCTATTGATTTAATTCGATCAAAAGTAGAGTCGATAGAAAATCTCCCAATCCATCCGGATCTAGGAAGATATGGAGACGAAAGCAACAGAGAATGGAAACAGTATATAATCACTGATGACAATAATCCAAGAAAAGGGGTATGTCCATTCCATCCTAAATCTTGATAATCAGAATTACTGATTTGTACATCATACTAAGTTTATAAAGGTGTGTGGGGTTTTATGGCATTGTATCTTACTTATGTTATTGTGGGCCTTTCTATTGCCATGCCAATTGGAGCCATTTCTGTAGAAATGATCAAGCAAGGTCTCAAGAATGGCTTTTGGCATGGTTGGGCTGTTGGATTAGGAGGTATGACGATTGATTTAGCTTTAATCGCAGCATTTTATTTCGGATTATCCTCCATTTTGAAGCAACCGTTTATTCAAATCCCGATGTGGATTGTTGGTGCAGTATTTTTGTTTTTAATTGGTTATGATTCTATTAAAAATGCGGATCATGATATCACATTATCAGGTGAAAAGCCAACAAAATCTTGGTTTTCTTCATATAGAAATGGTTTTCTTGTTGCGATATCTCCAGGGAATATAGTGTTTTGGCTAAGCGTATTCGGGTCGGTTCTTACCAACTCATATGATATGGCGAATCCAATTAAATTTATCACCATTGGGACGGGTGTGTTAACCGGAATTTTACTACATGACATTGGCTTATTAACCATTGTTTCTACTACAAGAAAGTTAATGAGCCGTTCGATGATAAAAGTAAGTTCTATTATTGCTGGTATAGTGTTAATTGGTTTTTCGGGTTATTTTGTTTATGAAGCTATTGCTGCAGTTAAACAATTGATTTAAATTATTTGGTGTTTGTCGACGGTAAATCTGACAGAATGAAGGTTGACGAGTTACCACATTTATGGTTTCTCATGTAAGAGCATAAGGAATTTTTGCCCTCACTGAAGGTGTGGAATCAGGCAGGGCCTGATAAAACGTAACAAAGAGGCTGTCCCAAAAGATCGGTAAAACGACCTTTTTGAGGACAGCCTCCTGCTTTTTCTTTTACATTATTTGGATATTTTTTGTTCTCTCAAAGGATCTGCTTCTTCTCATCCCCGTATGTTCTCCCTTTTTCTTTTTATTGGGTGGACGGTGGCCGCCCACTTTTTCAAATTGTGTGCAACACAAATCCCCCCCATTCCATGGTAATTTCTTTAGGGCAATGGGATATTGAGTTTGTGTTAGGCGATGCCGCGTATGGCAGCGAAAAGATTCGACAAACAGCCGAACAAGCAGGAATCTTATTCCTTTCTCCCATCAACCGCCGAAAATAGCGAGGAACGGAAAGATGCCTATGGCCGGGTTCTTCCTGTCTTTTTGAAAACGAGGTTTGGCCAATGGCTGTTTGGGCTTCGCCGCGGGATTGAACGGGTATTTAACGAGCGAAAGAGTGATGGGGTGGAACAGCCACGATGGTATGGATTTCATCGATATTTACTACATGTGTTATGCTGCATCCTTATGCATAACTTCGAGTTTTTACTCTAGTTTTGCAACACCATCATCAATTTGATGAACGGGGATATTTTATAATTCTAGATACATTTGAGTTCCGATAATCTTGATTATGTTGCATCTCAAATTTCTCAATGAAATGAGGATGTCCCAAAAGTGTTCGCATAGCGTTCGCTTTTGGGACATCCTCATTTTAAATAAATAAATTCTAATTAATAAAATCAGATAAGCATAAAAATAGCCCTTGCATGAGATCTTCTTAAAATGAAAGTGCGACCAAACATCAAAAGGAGAATCCCCATGCAAGAGCACTTTCATCTTACAACAGATCGAGCCAAACTTCAAAAACAATATGCAGCGATTTTATTCTTTGTATCCGCTCAACTGTCGAGCATCCAGATTCATCTTCAACGTCGAAATCGTCATTGGTTGAAACAGAAAGACGAAGTCATCATCACCATCCATGTCCTTGGAAAGTTGCTGGGCTTCACTTCCGAACGGGCTTGGCACCAGTTTGTGATCGGGAATTTGTTTCCCAAGGCCTTGTTCCCTGAACGTTCTCGGTACAACCATCGCTACCGAGCGCTTGGCTTTGCGACCAAGTGGATACGGCACCAGCTGGCCAAACGCGGGCAGACCATGCGTATGCGGTCGTGGACAGCTTGCCGATCGATCGGTGTCATTCATCCCGAATGTATCGTGCCAAACGGTTTCGTGGAATTGCCGATATTGGCTATTGTGCTTCGAAAAAGATCGCTTTCTATGGGTTGAAACTTCATCTGCAGGTCACCGACCAAGGGCTTCCGATGGGATATGTCGTCACTGAAGCGTCTTGTCATGATCGGATGGCTGCGGAGACCGTCATGACACAAATTCCACATCCGTATAACCTAGGTGACAAAGGGTATATCAGCCAAAAGCTGCAAAAGAAGCTGTACGAAGAGCATCGAATCGCTTTTTGGACGCCCGTTCGAAAAAATCAGCGAATTCGCCAATCGGACGCATGGAAACAGTGGATGAAGCGAAAACGTAAAGTGGTGGAAACCGTGTTTTCGATTTTAGTCGATTCGTATCGGATCACCGAGATTCGAGCAAACTCGGTTTCTGGATTTGAAACGGCACTGGATGGTATTTTACTGGCTTACTCCTTGTTGTTCTTGGGCTAGTTGAGCGTTAAGACTCAACTAGCACCACGGGTTTTTAATACATAAGTATTTACTTATATAAAGAATGATGGTATGTTATATATAAGCAATTGCTTATATAAAGAATTGGAGGTTTCATTTTGGATTTATTAGAAAAACAATTAAAAGCATTGGCAGATAAAAATCGTCTAACGCTCTTAGCTTGTATGAAAAATGGTGAGGTATGTGTTTGTGAATTTGTTGAAGTGCTCGGTATTTCGCAACCTGCTGTTAGCCAGCAGTTAAAAAAGTTAAAAGATGCAGGCATAATTTTAGAAAGAAAAGAAGGTACGTGGAAATATTATCGAATTGCTGATCAACTGTCCCCTGTTGTCGAAGCAGTTATTAACGAATTAAAAACTAATGATGGAGGAAATACATGTTCTTGTTAGCAAGAACTCTCTATCACAACATAAATGTTTGTTATTTGGCAGCCTAGGTGACTGAATATTGGTGGGACTACTATGGAAGGAGCTGTAATAGTCTTACTTGTTGGCATTGTTATTTCTCTTATGTTGGTTTAGTAATCAATAGAATGAATGCTATGCTGTTAGTTCAAATCGCCCGTTACTCTTGTGTGGTTATATGTACTTTCAGGAAAAGGGGTCAAAATCTCATGGGGGATGTATTTGAAAACAGGGATTCTATTAACGATACCTATTTTGTTGTTTACTTTAATCGGTCTTTATGTCGCACTACGTATTTTTAATGAAAGGTGTTTATTTTATGGAAAAGAAAACGTTGTATTTTTTATGTACTGGCAACTCATGTCGTTCACAAATGGCTGAAGGGTTTGCCAAAAAATATTTATCAGACTGGAATATTAAAAGTGCGGGCATTGAAGCACATGGATTAAACCCGATGGCTGTAAAAGCAATGGCTGAAGTTGGCATCGATATTTCAAATCAAACGTCAGATACCATTGACCACAATATTTTAAATAACGCCACGCTCGTCGTGACTCTGTGTGAAGATGCAGCTGACAAATGTCCTGTAACGCCACCTCATGTAAAACGAGAACATTGGAAATTTGATGATCCAGCAAAAGCGAGTGGAACAGAAGAAGAAAAATGGCTTGTATTTAAAACAGTACGGGATGCGATTGAAGAACGAATACGATTGTTTGCTAGGGAGAAAAACTGATGCGAATACACAAATCTGGCAATAAATCAGTCGAATTTTTCACGTCATATATGCAACTTGTTTTACAAACTAACATCACTACAGTTGAAAATCTTGAAGAATATATGACTCAACACTTTTTTCAAAGTGATCTATCTTCACTTGGTCCTATTACGCTTGCTAATTTTAAACAGGCGCTTCAAATAATTTTAAGAAATGAGGAATGAAAATGGAATTTACTATCTTACCAAATTCATCTTGTTGCACACCTAATTCAGGGTGTTGTGAATTAAAATATCCAGTTGCTATCATTGGTGCAGGTCCTATTGGATTAGCTGCCGCTGCCCATTTAAAGTCTTACAATCTGCCATTTATCATATTCGAAAAAAATGAGGTTGCTGCAAATGTTGCTTCTTGGGAGCATGTTCAGCTATTTTCTTCTTGGAAATATAATGTAGACAGTGCTGCTAAACAAATATTAGAAAAAAACGGCTGGAAGATGCCGAATAAAGAAGAAATTCCAACAGGTAAAGCATTACGAGAAGACTATTTACTTCCTCTAAGTGAGCTATTTAAAGAGCAGCTTCATACGAATGAAGAAGTAATTGCGATTACAAAATTAGATACTGATAAAATGAAATCGTCTAATCGAGCAAATAAGCCTTTTTTAATTTTCACTAAAAACGGGCAGGCAACAAAGATGTATAAAGCTAGCGCAATTATTGATGCGACAGGTACATGGGGAAATCCGAATCCTGCTGCTAGTCATGGGGTAATGTTACCAAGCGAAAAAGCAGCCAGACATAAAATTAATTATCAAATTCCTAACGTGCCAGCTAATATTTCACGCTATGCAAACAAACGGATTGCAGTTATAGGCGGAGGACATTCAGCAATCAATTCACTACTTCAATTAGTGGAATTAAAAGATGCCCATCCACAAACTGAAATTACATGGATTTTACGCAAAAAACGAGTGGAAGATGCTCTAGGTGGTGGAACTGCCGATGAATTAGCTGCACGTGGTGAACTTGGCTTAAAAATGAAAAAAATCCTCTCTGAAAAAGTGATTTATGTAGAAACACCTTTTTATATTCAATCTATTTTCGAAAAAGAAGAAGGATTGATTCTTAAAGGTACAGATAAAAAAATTGGTCCGTTCGACGAATTAATTGTCAATACTGGCAATCGTCCAGACTTCTCATTTATTAGTGAACTACGTTATGAGGTTGATCCTGCAACAGAAGCTGTTACAAAATTAGCACCACTTATTAATCCAAACTTGCATAGTTGCGGGACTGTTCCACCACATGGAGAAAAGGAATTGCGTCAACCAGAAACGAATTTTTATATCGTTGGTTCAAAATCATATGGACGCGCTCCAACATTCTTAATGGCTACTGGTTATGAACAAGTACGTTCAATTGTTGCGCATCTTGCAGGAGATACAGAAGCAGCTCTTGATGTGAAATTATCACTTCCTGAAACGGGTGTTTGTCATACAGGTATTGATGGGTGTTGCCAATAATAAAGGGGTTTTGTATAATGATTCGTTTTTTAGAAAAGGAAGATATACCAGATGTACTAAAAATTTATCAATTAGGAATTGATACGGGAATTGCTACATTTGAATCAAAAGCTCCTTCTATAAAGGAATGGGACAAAAAATATCATCCGTATCTTCGATATGTCTATGAAGAAAATAAAAAGATTTTGGGTTGGGTATCCATTACACCTGTTTCTTCAAGAGAGGTTTATAAAGGCGTAGGAGAAGTTAGTATTTATGTTCACCCTCAAGCACAGGGCAAAGGGGTAGGTACACAATTACTTCAACATTTAATTGAGAAAGCCAAACTCTCGGGTTACTGGATGTTGCAAGCATCTATATTTGAAGTGAATTTAGCTAGTATCCACCTTCACAAAAAGGCAGGATTTGTAATTGTGGGTGTACGAAAAGGGATTGCTAAAAAGAATGGCCAATGGACGAACACAATATTGATGGATAAACATTTAATTCTTGATTAACGTTTAACAGTTATAAATATAAATAATCTTCAACAATCGGGAGCGTTTACAGAGTATTGTAGTAAAAAACAGTATGCTGTATTTTTTATAAGCAGCATTTACAAATAACGGAAGTTCAGTTCACAACTTTATTATTCATTCCAATTTATTTGAAGTGGATAAAAATGGTTTTTAGGTTTTTATTATTTTTCAAAAGTTAGTCATATAAAATGCGGATTTGAAGAGTTGATAGTTCACAGCTTTATTATTTGTTTACATGTTGTTGACGACTAATAAATTCATGAACTAAAGAAAATTTTAATACCTATCCAAACATAAGAAGGATAGGTCTTATTGTTTAATAGAGAGTAGGATAATAATAGACTACTTCCTCAATCCTTCTGTTTCATTAACATAAAGGATATCTAAAATGTAAGTCTGTTCATCATTTAACTCACGCATAACGCTCGTATTCAATGGAAAGATCTCGGAGAATTGATTCATATGTCTGGTCAAGCAATAGGAAATAGAATTAAAAAAATTAGAAGATAGTGGAGTCATTAAGTCATATTCTTTGATGGTAGATGAATCAAAATTAGGTCTTACTTATACAGCGTTTATTATTATTTCCATGATTCAAATA
This sequence comes from Ureibacillus sp. FSL K6-0786, assembly GCF_037965165.1. Lineage (GTDB taxonomy): Bacteria > Bacillota > Bacilli > Bacillales_A > Planococcaceae > Ureibacillus > Ureibacillus thermosphaericus. The sequence goes on from NZ_CP150191.1 coordinate 1,689,612, forward strand.
ATCACGAGGCATTTAAACATTTTATAAACAGTAAAAAAGAAATTATTGAAGCACATCGTATTTCAGGGAGCGGCTGTTTCTTATTAAAAGTTAAGTTTGATATGCAAGAGACATTAAATTCATTATTGGATGAAATTTTAAAATTTGGAAACTATCAATTACACATATCTATTAGTGAAGTTAAAAATACTCATCCAATCAACGCCATTTTGTAGGAGTATTTTTATCAATAGAAATCATGTAAAAAAATATAATCTTTCCTAAGTGAATAAAGTTATCGAAGTCGTTTCTACTCCTGTTAGAAAGCAGGCAACCATATATAATTGATAGTTTCGGACTGGATCCAATTAGGATTCAGTCTTTTTTATTTTGTATTGGCACCTTTTCATTTCGAAACGGAGTATACGGTATAAAAAATAAACTACATAGATTGTTCAAGAACGACACGGTATTGTAAAAAATGGTAATTAAAAAATTCAATATGATTAAATTAATAAATCAATGAAAGGAGTTGAGTGGTATGGTGAGTAATTCTAAGCAAAAAGAAATTGTGGCTAAAATCATGAACGAAATCGAAATAATGGATGAAAAAGAATTTGAAGCTTTATATAATCAACTGGATATTGACCATCAAATGTTTGTCGATGGAGCAATACGTAAATTTGCTGACTTTGCTGTAGACAGTGAGCATGGGGATTCTGATAAATGAAATAGTATTTGTATTATGGGATATTGAAATCCGAACCCTCTTTTTAACAACATAAATTCAGGAGGTAGCATGGAAACAAACTTTATTTAAACTCTTATTTGTACTGCAATACAAATAGGAGTTTTTTTATTTATATAATTTGTCTTAAAAATAAATAGCGATTGCTGCAGCATAAAATACTGCGAGCAATCCCTTACTACATTACAAACCCGCCGTCGACATAAAGAGTTTGTCCAGTCATAAAGCGGCTCCAGTCAGAGGCTAAAAACAGAACAGGACCAGCAATATCTTCTGGAGTGGCAATTCGCTTTAACGGCGTTTGAGCGATAATCAGCTCCTTTAGATTTTCCTTTGTTGTTCGGCTCGCATCTGTTGGATAAACTAGACCAGGGGCGACGCAATTGACGCGGATGCCAAAGGAGCCGACTTCGACAGCCAAATTTCTACTATACCCCATAAGTGCGGTCTTGGCAGTATTGTATTCATGATACGGGACGATGGGGCGTTCAACTAAGTTTGTAATGATATTAATAATACTGCCCTGGCTTTGTTTTTTCATGATGGGGATGACTGCTTGGCAAATATAATGGGCTGAGCGTACTGCTCCATCAATTTGCCCCTGATAGTCTTCCCATTGCACTTCCCAAGCTAACTTGCGAGTTTCAGGATTAAACTGAAAAGATTTAAAGGCATTGTTAACGACTACATCAATTTTGCCTGCTTCTAACATAATCTCCTCAATCATTTGATTCACAGCCGCTTCAGAAGTAACATCTCCTTGAATGGCATAACCGTCACCACCAAGCTGTATGCATTCAGCTGCCACTTTTTCAGCAAGCATTTTATTCTGCAAATAATTGACAATGACAAAAGCCCCTTCCTTTGCAAAAGCACGAGCAATTGCTGCACCAATGCCGCGGCTTGCTCCGGTAACTAGGACAACTTTCCCCTCAAAGTTCATTGCTCTACCTCCAAAAATTCCTCAGTCACGACTTGAGACATGTCCAATTGATTATTCACTAAACCTAACTGTTGATATGTGTCTGCTCCCTTTTGTAATACATCGGCATCAATAGCCCCTAATCCTTTTATCTCCGTATCTTCTGAAACTGAAGAAGCATTACGTAGCTTAATTATCTCTAAATTGATGTTTTCATCTTTTCCATCAATAGCAAATTCTTTCGCAAGTTTTGCAGCTTCTTCCGGATTTTCAAGCATCCATTGGGCGCTTTCTCTGTATGCGGCAACGAAACGCTTCAATTCCTCTTTTTTCTCTTCGTACGTTTTTTCTGTCACAACAAAGACATCACTTGGTATATTTAAATAATCTCTCACTTCAATTATATTTACATCGCCTAATCCTTTTTGTTTTGCAAGGTATAATCCGGTATCCGTTGCTGCAGTTGCATCCACTTGACCCTGTATTAGTGGGGCAAAATTTGATATGCCTGTTTCCACAATCTTGACATCATCCTCCGTCAAACCAACTTGGTGGAGAAGGATTAATAAGTTTTGTCGCGTTCCACTTGTTAGGCTGTAAACACCAATTGTTTTTCCTTTCAAATCTTCTGGCTTTTCAATACCGCTTTCTTTTAACGCCACAATATTGAACACGTTCTGTGGATAAATATTATAAATAACTTTTAATTTTTCTCCTTTGTCTAAAGCAAAATAAAGAGATCCAGGGTCAGTAAAGGCAATATCTGCTTGACCGGAAAGAATATTTTTAATAGCATCTCCACCACCAGCACCGGGAATCACCTTCAAATCAATGCCTTTTTCTTTGAAAAATCCTTTTTCATCATCGACTAATAGGTTGACAGATTCTGTAATAGGTTGGCTCCAGAGTGCAACTGTCAGCTGTGCAAATGATTCTTTTTCATTCGAGCCTTCCTCTTTTAAACCGCATGCTGTTAGAAGTAATAAAAGAAATGCGATGATTATATGTTTAAACTTCATATCTTTCATATCTCCTTCTTCAATCTTTTCATCCACATTTTTTCAAGCCAAGATACAGTTAAGTAAAGAATCATACCGAAAATTGTTAATAAAATTAATGTGGCAAACATAAGGGCGGTATCCATCATTGCTTGGGTTGCGATAATAAGCGCCCCTAGTCCTTCACTGCCGCCGATAAATTCTCCGACAACCGCACCCACAATTGCAAGGACAACCGAAACACGAAGTCCAGCTAAAATACCCAGCATACCAGAAGGAATTTTTAAGTGAATTAATGTTTGTAACCGTGTTGCACCAAGCATTTTAAATAGTTCCTGCTTTTGTGTATCGCTTGACTGAATCGCTGTTACTGTATTTTCAAGCAATGGGAAAAAGCATACAAGCGCAGTAATAACAACTTTGGACGTCATGCCGAAGCCAAACCAAAGAATAAATAACGGAGCCAATGCCAGCTTGGGAACTGCTTGACTCACTATAATATAAGGAAAGAGAAGCTTACGTAAAAAGGCCACTTCTCCCATTAGAACTCCTACTGTAAATCCAGCTGCACCACCAAAAAAGAGACCAAGAATTACCTCAGCGGCAGTCCGCTGAATATGCTGTGTAAAATAGCCGCTTAAAAGTCCATCAACAAGGGTGAGTACTATTACAGAAGGAGCTGGTAATACAAGTTCGGAATAGGACTTGGATGTTACTTACCAAATAACTAGTAAAAAAATGAATAATAAGAATGAATAAACGGATGTTTTTTTCATAAGCGTTCACCATTCATCACTTGACGTAACGTGAAACATAGTTCGTTAAAATAAGGCTCATATCTCATTTCAATTCTACGTGGGCGTTCAAGCATGATGGGGGTTTGATAGACAATTTCTCCATGTGCCATGACAGCAACTCTATCGGATAAATATACAGCTTCCGCAATATCATGGGTAATAAAGAGCACAGTAATATTATGCATATAGCACATTCTTAAAAGATCATCTTGCAGTTCTTCTCTTGTAATGGCATCTAATGCTGCAAAAGGCTCGTCCAAAAATAATAAAGAAGGCTTTTGCATTAAGGCCCGTGCAAGAGCGACCCGGCTTTGTTGTCCACCGGAAAGCTGTAAAGGGTAACAATCTCGATAAGAGGCTAACCCAACAAGCTCTAAGTATTCCATTGCCTGCTCCATATCCTCACTTCTGATTTTCCGTTTCAATTTAATAGGGAGAAGCACATTTTCAATAACTGTTTTCCATTCCAATAGAGTTGGAGTTTGAAAGACAAAACTACAATTAGGTAAAGGTTTGATTATTTCCTTTCCTTGCAGGCGAATGCTTCCATTCTCAGATGAAAGCAGGCCAGCAGCAAGCTTTAATAAGGTCGTTTTTCCGCAGCCACTTTTTCCAAGCAGACAATGAAACTCTCCTTTATTGATTTCCCAGCTAATCCCACGTAAAATTTGATTTTTTCCTTGTTCGTAACTGTACGTTACATCCTCCATTACCAAAAAACTCATATTAAAAACCTCCTAATCAACATAAGGAGCAAATTGTTCACTATCCACTATTGCCGATGATTCGATGTCTACCATTTGAATTAAATCCATTAGATTGAACCGTCCATCATGATGCCAACCTGCTTCAGGGGAAGTCATTTTTCCTAGTGCTGTGATTCGTGTTACGCCAACGTTAGCCAACAACTCTGCCCAGTGGAAAAGTTCTTTAGGGGTTGCGGCCATACCAATCGTTTGAAGAAATGAGCGGTATGGCTTGATGTATGGTAGAATGTCTTCTAATTTTTCAAAAGAAATAACCCGAATAACTCGATTCAACGGGCTTGCCGTAAAAACTTTTTCCTCTTCTTCAAAAACAACCGTCCATTGATGTGTGGAAGTTCCAAGCACTTCTTTTCCTGTTTCTGTAAAAGTGCTCATTTCTTCCTTTTGCCGCCATGAAGCAAGGGCAACTGATTCTTCCATGGAAAGCTTACGCCTTGGATAACGCTTTTCGAAGTTTTCTAGCTCCCCCGCAATCAAGCGGGCAAATTCCACTGGCGATACTTTTCCGCCTTTTTGCACATAAAATAAGTGCGGTGAGTAACAACCTTGCTGATCGTAACGAATGACATCAAGTGCGGCTTGATGAGCAATTCGCCATGCTTTGTGCGCATCTAAGGCAGATTTTGAAATGATGCCAAAGCTTACTTTATGACCAAAAGGTAAAAAGCGAGTAGTAATGGGAACTTGTTTTTTTAAAGCTTGCAGCGTTTCGTTGTTACCGTATCCGATAACGAGATTCGACTTTTCAAATATCATCTTCTCTCGCTTTTCATCGCCGCCTTTCCACCACACAACTGCAAAGCAATTGGCAAGACTCGGCTCGGCCTCTGCTAAGGCTTTTGCAAACCAGCCAGCAAAAAGAGGTTCAGAACTTGAAACTTTTCCGATATTTCCTGCTTTTACTAGCAGACCAGATACGAAACTCCAAATAGGCAGTGCTGGAACATTCCCTGCCCATACATGGGTAATGAGTTCTGGTCCAATTGCTTTTGAAAAACCACCTTTTGCGCGCGGCTGAAAATGATCTAATAATAATGGATTTCCTAAATCTTCTACTAGGAAACGCTGGAGTTCGTGCTTGCGAAATGTTTTTAAAAAAGATGTAAGACCAAGGCGAATTACCTCCTCATCATAGCCGGTGACAATCGGAAGCAACTTTTCCGCCTGCTGTCGATAAGATGAACTGCGGTCCAAAAATTGTTCCGTTACATAACCGATGATGTCCACTACTGTTGATACCGACAGTGATTTTAAGATTTCCGCACTTTCTCTTTTCACCGTGTCAATGACCCTCTGCATTTGCTCTAATGTAAGGAGAGGCAGTTCCACTTCTAAATCCTGAAACTTCAGGATTTTCTTATCAAATTTCGTTTCTCCGATATTTGGAATATATCCAGCTGTTATTCTCATTTTGCTGTTCCTTTCGCCAATTGAATAAACTCTTCTACCGCTAGCGAGCATCCCCTTGCCTCGGCACCTTGAACTCTACCGAACAGATAAAATCCTTCATCAACCGCCATTCCTACATCTTCAGTAGCAACCGCCATTACGGAATTAAAGTTCGCTAAATCATAATGAACTAAAACACCACGTTCTCCTTCTGGAACCTCTTCACCTGTTAACGGATTGATGACTCTCGTACGAATCCAACTAGGTCCAGTTTTTATAGATGGAACGACCTCATTGCCATCATCATAAAATTGCGTGCTTAGCTCTGTTATGCCGTACATATTAATACAATTGCTTCTATCTACACCGAAATATCTTTCAAGCAACTGATAAAATTCATTTAAATCTAATTCCTTTGATTTATTTTTATAACCACCAGTATCAAGAATTTTGCTTCCCTTCGGCAGATTAAACGTTTTTCCTAAACGCTCCAATTCCTCAAACAAATGAACAAAACTGAAACTTGCTCCGAGCAAAGCAAATGGTTCTCCTGTTTTTTCGGCATGTTCCAACTCACTGATGATTTTTTGAATATGTACGCCGTTCTCTTTTAATAAATAGCAGCTGTCCTCTGTGCCAAACTCTTTCATGACAAGAGCTAAATAATGGGCTAAGGATGAGTGCGGCATTTTCTCTTCAGTTGGAAACAAAATTCCCATGCGGATGCGATTTGTTTCTTTCATAAACCGTTCTTTAAAGTTGATAATCATGGAAAGTTCTCTGATTTCGAGAGTGGAATGAAAGTGTTTGCCTTGTTTTCCTTGGGTTGTTCCGCTTGTCATAAAGACTCTAACCGCTGCCTCTGGATCTGAACATGTCAATGGAACCTCTTTAAAGGCACTCATCGGCACATAAGGAATGTCTCGCCAATTTTTCACAAGCCGCGGTGTCTTTCCTTTTTGGCGGCAAAATGTTTGATAGGGGAGATTATGTTTGTATTGATAATTAAAAATATGTAAAGCCAAGCTATTAAACTCTTCTTCTGAAGCTTGATTCTTTTTGATAAATTGAGAAAGTTCCTCTATGATTTCTCGTTGCTGAGTCATCGGTTTTCACCCTTTCCGCAAAATAAAATGCACTCTGCCTAAGCAAAGTGCATAATTCGACTTACTACACTCCCTGCGCTGGCATTACCCAAATCAGGTTCAAACGGTCAACGACGGATTAGTCGTACTCTCAGCCTGCTTCCGCAAGCCCCCGGTTAATATATTCAATTTCAATATAAAGTCTACTTATTCTTATGAAAGATTGCAAATTCTTTTGAATTATCACCCTAAAATTATGTAGATATTCAATTATTTTTTGTTGCAAATGCAACAAAGTTTGATTAAAATGAATTAAAAATATTGCATTTGCAATAAAAATGAAGGAGTTCATTATGAAAGAAGTTCTTCGTGAAATTGGGATGATAGCACGAGCACTAGATTCAATCAGTAATATCGAGTTTAAAGAATATGACTTAACAAAAGGTCAGTATTTGTACCTTGTACGAATATGTGAGAACCCAGGAATTATTCAAGAAAAGTTGGCTGAAATGATCAAAGTGGATCGGACAACTGCATCACGCGCAATAAAAAAACTAGAAATGAACGGATTTGTTGAAAAGCGAGAGGATCCACAAAATAAAAAAATTAAGAAACTCTATGCGACCGAGAAAGGCAATAATGTTTATCCGTTTTTAATAAGAGAACATGATCATTCTAACGCTGTAGCTTTACAAGGATTATCTGAAGTAGAAGTGGAAACATTATTCAATCTTTTAGAGCGGGTAAGAAAAAATGTTGAAAAAGATTGGGAATACGTTAAGAAGGGAAACAAACGAAATTATTGATATGAGGAGAGATGTTCACTATGACAATCAAAATAAAAACATGTACCCTTGAAGATTTGCACACATTACAAGAAGTGGGCATTGAAACGTTTTATTACACATTTAAAGATCAAAATTCACCTGAAAATATGAAAGTATATTTAGAAAAGGCATTTAATATAAAACAATTAGAGAAAGAGCTATCCAATATTCATTCACAATTTTTCTTTGTCTATTACCAAAATGAATTGGCGGGTTACTTAAAAGTCAATAGTGATGATGCTCAGACGGAAAAAATGGGCGATGAATTCCTTGAAATTGAAAGAATTTATATTCGAGAGAAATTTCAGAAGCATGGACTTGGTAAATCCTTGCTAAATAAAGCGATTGAAGTTGCAAAGGAATGGAATAAAAAGAAAATTTGGCTTGGGGTTTGGGAAAAGAACGAAAATGCAATTGGTTTTTATAAGAAAATGGGATTTGTTCAAAAAGGATCTCACTGTTTTCATATGGGCGATGAAGAACAGACTGACTTGATTATGATCAAAACATTGGAAGGTTGATTAACATGTACATACCGAAATATTTTAGGGTGACGGATATAGACGAAATTATTGATTTTATTCAGAAAAACTCCTTCGGCACGATTGTTTCGACATTTGAAAATAAACCAATTGCTACTCATTTACCGTTGGAGTTGCGAAAGCAAGGGGATGATTATTATATAACGGGACATTTAGCTATCAACAACCCTCAATGGAAAAGCTTTGAATCACAAAATGAAAACGTGCTTGTAATTTACCAAGGTCCACACGCATATATCTCATCATCTTGGTATAGCCATGAAAATGTACCAACTTGGAATTATCAAGCTGTCCATGTTTATGGAAAAGCTAGTATTATGAACGAAACTGAGTTAGAAGAAGATCTTATTTTATTATTAAAAAAATATGAAGGGCATCGTAACAATCCTGTATTATGGGAAAATCTTTCTGCTCAAACAAAAAAACAAATCAAAGGAATTGTTGGAATAAAAATTAAAATTCAAGAATTGCAAGCTGCCTATAAATTAAGTCAAAACCGAAATGAAGAGGATTATCTGAACATCATTGAAAAATTGGAATGCGAAGGCGATTTAAGCTCTAAACAAATGGCAAAAGTAATGAAAAGAAGAATAAAAAATAAAAAAGGCGAGTTAGGAAAATCTGAATAACAAGATGAGAATATTAGAATAGAAATTGAGGAGGAGCTGGGACAAAATCCTCCTAAATAGAAAAATAGCCCATGAAGTTTTGCACATTGCAAAATTTCATGGGTTTATATTTTTTTAGGTTTTAAAAAACTTTCAGGATATCCATTACATTCATCATGTACAAAAGTAAAAGAAGGATTCTCCTTTTTTATTATATTTAAGCCAGTTAAGTATCAACTTCTTTTCTATTAATTAAATGGAAGAATTTAATAACATTAACAGAATATTTGATACAAGCCAGAACGGAGAAAAGAGGGAAGTAAATATTAAATTTTATAGTCTTAACCTTGCTACATCTCCAATAGTATCTTCAAAGAAACTAAACCACATTAAAGTGCCTACTTATCACTTTCATACTTCATTGGCATAATGGATTTCGTTGAACAAAACAATTTAATGGAGGGATTTAAAACAAAACTTGCAACAAAAGATTATCGAATCGGGTCCTTGGGAACGACATGGTGAACTTGTTTTTGGCAGGAGCCCATTCGTTATGAATAAGAAGATATTCAACAAGTATGTGAAGATTATAGAAACGGTACTTTTTTGAATGAATCTAATTAAAGCATAAAGAAAGTTGGGATATTAGATGAAAAAAAGTGTCTTATTAATTATCGCTTTATTTATGGCTTCGCTAAATCTACGTCCAGCTATTAACTCAATCGCCCCTTTACTAGAGAGCATTAGAACAGATCTTGGAATGAGTGCAGCTGTCGCAAGTTTGTTGACTGCCATTCCAGTGCTTTGTATGGGTCTTTTTTCTCCAATCGCCGTGAAAGCTGGGGGAAAATGGGGAATTGAACGGGTAATCGGCTTATCGCTTTTAATTATTGGAGTTGGTACTGTTATTCGTTTGTTCACAGATTCTGTATCATTTCTAGTAACAACAGCTATAATTGCAGGTATCGGTATCGCTTTGATAGGTCCACTGTTGTCTGGTTTCATTAAAGAGCATTTTCCTAATCAAGTACCTTTTATGGTTTCAGTATATACCGTAGCTCTGACTTTGGGGGCAGCAATTAGTTCTGCACTCTCTACATCGCTAGAGAATAGCTTTAACTCCTGGCAAACTTCCCTTGCATTTTGGGCAATTATAGCATTTGTAGCTGCAGTTATCTGGTGGTTATTTGTAAATCAACAAGTCAAAAAATCAGCTCACACTGCTACTTCTGGAACAAAAGTTCAATTGCCGTGGGGGAACGGTAAAGCATGGATTCTTACATTGTCCTTTGGTCTGATGGGTATGCTATTTTACTCAATTACGGCATGGCTACCTCAAATCATCCAAGGAATGGGGTACACGAAAGATTACGCCGCAATCGCATTAACAATTTTCGTAGTCGTGCAAATACCAGTTAGCCTAGTGCTTCCAATTTTGTTAAGAAGGTTTCACTCCCGTCGTTTCTGGTTGATTGTAGAATCCATTATAGAACTTGTTGGATTTATTTTACTCGTGCTAAATATTGAACCGTTGCTAGCTTCTGCATTGATAGGTATTGGAGCAGGCGGATTGTTTCCTTTAAATCTTCTTTTGCCAATTGATGCTACAGATAACGCTCATGAAGCAGCCTCTTGGTCGGCCATGATACAATCTGCTGGTTATGTAATTGGTGCATTAGGTCCTATTATTCTCGGTTGGATTTATGACGCAACGAACAGCTTTACTTCTGCAGTAGTTGGAATGATAGTGATTGTTCTAATAATGATGATTTTTCAATTTGCAGCAACCGCAAAAAGAAGTGTTAACACATTACACATTCAAGGGGAAAGCACAAGATAGTGGTGAGAAGCAGACCGTCGTTTAAGCAAGTCATTTTATTGCAGGTTGAAATGAAGGTTAAAATAATTGGATATTGAACCAGAATGTGAATGATTCTTTCTTTTATTTTTTGAAAACACCCAGCTATCTAGTGAAGAAACTGGGTGTTTTCAGTATTTATTTACTCATCGATTCATTCATTTTTTGTTTTTTATGCTGGATATGGTTTGTTCCCCATTCGTGCATTGCGTGTAAGATTGGTTCTAAGCTCCGGCCGTACTCGGTAATCGAATATTCCACTTTAGGAGGAACCTGTGGATAGACAACACGCTGAATAATATCCTCGTTTTCTAACTCACGTAATTGATTGGTCAGCATTTTTTGTGTAATTCCAGGTATACTTCGTTTTAAATCACTAAATCTTTGAGTACCATTCTTCAATAAATGCAATAAGATAATGGGTTTCCATTTTCCGACTAATATGCCTAAAGCATCTTCAACACGACAAAGATCTGGTTCTATATTCATTCTAATTACCCCTTTAGTATCTTTTTGTCAATTATGATGCTTTTTAGTTTGTACTTCTTTTTTTTTACTTTACTGACTATATTAGCATTGTGAACAGAAATTTGAAAGAGGGGTTCTAGAGGAGTGCTTAAATACGATAGAACGCATAATTGGTGAAATAAGTAATATCCCCAATTGTAAGAAGATCTTCTAACGATTGGGGATTGTCATCATGGAGAAATAGTAAGTTTAACATAAAACGATGATTCGATATGGAGTAGTTTGTGCAGGGATGCTACGAGTTGTTGGACCATAGATCACGACTAAATCGCGGTTTCCAGGATATTTTGAAAAGAACTGACCATTTGTTAACAATATGGGAGTAGAAGGGGTTAAATGTAATTGTAATTGGCCATCACTGCTTAATAGTTGATGATTAAAATAACTTACTTTAACGTTTCGATTCGGATACTCTTTTACCATTACAATCGTTTGATATCGAGGTGGGTAAATGAGGATGGCGGGTAAGTCTCCATCATAATAACCAGTCACCTTATCCCCAATTTTGACTGTTTCTTGATCAATGAAGTAAGTTGAAGGGGAAACAATAAAATGAACAATTAAACCATCGTCATTTTCAACGGTAAACAATTTATTGCAGCCCTCAATTTCATCACGTTGACCTGTAAAAAAATCGCTAATGGCAGTAACAGTTCCACTGAATGAATAAAAATTTGTCATAGAAACCTCCAATAAAATTATGGGGGAATACCAGTTATAATTGATTACACATTGCCTTTGGATAATGTAAATTGAGAAAAGCTTTTTGGATTTAAATCATTATATGTTGGAAAGATGTAAAAAGACTTTGGATAAAACTTACAAAGACCCGAATTTATGTTTTCGGGTCTTTTTGTGTTTCAGATTTTATTAATTTGATTTCCGAATCTTCCGAGTTTTCCACAACATGTTTTAATGTTGTAAGTTTGTTTTCCCAAAACTTTTCATAAAAAGCAAGCCATTGTTTTAATTCTTTCAACGGCTCCGGATGAAGCCAATATATTTTTTCTCTACCTACTTTTCTCCCACTAACCAGTTCTGCTTCTGTAAGAATCCGTAAATGTTTGGAAATGGCTGTGCGACTAATGGGAAAGTGGGATGTAATCTCTGAAATTGCTAATTCCTTTTCAGCAAGTAGCTTCAAGATTTCTCTACGGGTTGGGTCAGCAATTGCATGGAATACGTCGTGTTTTTGTTGAGAAGCGCTCACTTAGTTCTCCAAAGTTTTGCGAAGCGTTTCAAGAATTGTAATCCAGCCACCATTCATTCTCTCGCGAACTACAGAAGCTTTTTCATTCGCTTTTTTAATTAGTTCGTCAGACTCTTTCCAACCACCATGAATAAGTGTGAATTCAGTTTTTTCACCTAACTCTTTTAAATTAAAGGTAACAAACCAACCCTCTGTATCCCATGTAAAAGAAAGACGATGTGGTGGCTCAATTTCGGTTACTTTACAAGGAGAAGGACCAAAAGGAGATTGCAAATGGAATTCATGACCAACTTCTGCTATAAAATCATTTGGCATGAACCATGCTGCAATGCCTTCTGCAGTCGATACTTGTTCCCACACTTTTTGGATAGGTGCGTTAATAATGACTGTTTGTTGAATATTTGGCAATGTTTTTTCCATTAAAAATCCCACTTTCTTTCAGTTAATATAAAACCATTTGGTTTCGTTTTTTTGCATTATATAAAACCTTTTGGTTACATGTCAAATGCATCTTTTAAATGTTTAAGATGATTTTGCTAAAAGAATAGTCCAGGAACCCGACTATTTATGCATGCATATACATAAACCAGTTAGATTTAACGGGTCAAACCGTTAAACAAGCAATAAACATAAAGGGAGGACTACTTTTTGAATCAGTACTCTTCATATGGTCAAGGATCTAGGTTTAATCAAAGGGTAACAATGCAACAAGCTCAACAAATCGCCCTTCAAGCCGTACCCGGAAGAGTAATGCATATCGATATGGACTTAGAAAATGGTGTTTTAGTTTATGAAGTTTTTATTATGACAGAACAGGGACAAATTTTTGAAGTGGAGATTCTCGCAAGAAATGGGCGAATCATCAAAATCGATCAAGAAAATGATTATGATTAATGATTTTTCATCATTTACGAAATAGGCTACTACGGCTTATTTCGTTTTTTATTTTCAAGCTGTATTGAATAGTATGGATGGTTTATTGTATAGGTTATAATCTGAAAAAGTGTTTTTCGGAATAATAAAAGACTATTCGTGATTCGAATCCAGTTCATTTCATCATTATCCGATAAAAGTCATTCTAAGAATATCGGGTACGAAAATGAGTCAGATACTAAACTAAAAACTGAAGGAGGGAGGAAAATGCTAAAAAGTCTTAATGAAGCGTTAGAATATATTGAAGCTCACTTGAATGACGAAATAGATGAAAGGGAGATAGAGAAAATTACAGGGACTTCGATTTATCATTTTAGACGTATTTTTTCATTTCTTTCAGGAATGACTCTAGGTGAATATATTCGAAATAGAAAATTATCTAACGCTACCTTTGATTTGCAAAATGAGGGAATGAGTGTCACGGAAGCCGCATTTAAATATGGATATGAATCGGTAGACGGATTTTCTCGTGCTTTTAAAGAATGGGCAGGTATTAGTCCGTCTGAAGTAAAAAAATCAACGAAGCTAAAAGCATTTCCAAAGCTCTCCTTCCAATTAACCATAAAGGGAGGAATCGATATGGATTATAGAATCGAGAAAAAGGAATCCTTTAAAATTGTAGGAAAGAAAAAAAGAGTTCCCATTCAATTTAAAGGAATTAATCAAGAAATAGTAGAATTAGCAAAGAGCATTACCCCAGAACAAAGGGAAAAATTAAGAAGCTATGCCAATATGGAACCATTCCAAGTCGTAAACGCATCTTATAATTTAGATGATGGATGTATGGAGGAAAAAGGAAGCCTTGATCATATGATTGGCTACTTAACTACAAAAAACTTAGATTTTGAAGAATTTGATGTCGTTGAAGTTCCTGCACTTACTTGGGCGATTTTTTCATCAAAAGGGCCATTTCCAAACGTCATGCAAGAGACTTGGGCGAAAGTTGCTTCAGAATGGCTACCTTCATCGGATTATGAATTAGTAGAAGCTCCCAACATTTCCTTTACAGGCGATTTAAGTGATATGAACAATGTGTATAGTGAGATTTGGTTTGCTGTAAAGAAAAAGGGAAGTTAAATTAATAGGATGAGTAAAAGAAATAGGCGTAACATATTTAAGAAAATATGTTATGCCTATTTTTTTACCCAATCACTACAAACTTTAATTATTTGTATTTTGGGCTTTTAATAAGTCGCGAATTTCCTTTAATAACTCTTCCTTCGTATCTAACTCAGGTGCGCTTTCTTCCACAGCTTCTTCTTTTTTCTTTTTTGCTATCTTATTTATGATTCGAATAAACATAAATATGGCAAAAGAAATGATTAAGAAGTCAATAACACTTTGAAGGAATATTCCAAAGGAAACAGTTGCATCTCCCACTTGCCATATAAATGACTTCGTAAAATCTATTCCTCCTGTAAGAATGCCGACAAGCGGCATGATAATGTTGTCCACTAGAGAAGAAACAATTTGTCCAAATGCAGCCCCAATCACGACCGCCATGGCAAGATCAATTACATTTCCTTTCATAGCGAATTCTTTAAATTCTTTCCACATAAAATAGCCTCCAATATTAATGCATTTCGTTAACCTATTCCCTTAAATATTATTTCATAAACCACTTAAGTTCTCAGGAATTAACAGATTGTGTATAATAAATATAGAAATATTTTCCATAGAACACTTAAATACCTGAGGGGTGGGAGAAATGAATGGAAATGAAATCAAAAATTTAAGAATGAAGCAATTAGCCGTTACAAATGTCATTTTGTTATCATGCCTTATACTTTTTTATTTAATGATATTTTTTTCAATGAACATTGCCCATATTCTTCTTGTACTAGGGATACTATGTTTCATTCATGCGGGTGTTCGGATGAAAAAAGGCGGGTCTACAAAGTCAATCATTCCAATTTATGAAAAAGTAGCGATCTATGAAAAAGAAAAACTAGGTGATGAATGGTATAAGCAGAGCAAATTAAAAAACATTGTTTATTTGATAATAGGTTGTATCGCATTCCTACAATCTTATATGAATTGGAATTCTACAGTGAATTTTCTCAAGCCAGATATGATTGGAATGTTTGTTGGAATCACAATTTTACTATTGATAACAGCAAATGTTTCGCTGCTTATCCACAATCGAAAAATTGATTATTCTTCAGTAAAGGAATTGAAGGGCTACACTTGGAAATCTGTACTTGTAGCAATTGTTTTAGGCATTGTACTTGCAATCGTATTCTTTACATTTATCTTTTCCTATGTAATTTCAAATATTATTTAAGAAGTTAAATTTTAATAGAGGCTGGGACAAAACCCCCTCTAAAATGGAAACAGCCCATGAAATTTTGGAATGAAATTTCATGGGCTGTTTTTCATTTTTTCAATAAAAAATAAGGACCTCTTCTGTTAAAATTAAGTTAGCACACAAAACCTAACAGAAAGAAGGGACCTTATGTTCAAATATTATAACATGAATCAATTAGTTTTGCCTCTAGATTTAGAAATAAAATTACAAGAAAATGATATTGCCTTCCACATTCACCATTTAGTTGAAAGTATTCCAGATGAAGCCTTCCAGCCGTTTCTTCGAAATACAGGTTGTCCTGCTTATCATCCACGCATGATGCTAAAAATTATTTTGTGTGCCTATTCGCAGTCTGTCTTTTCAGGTCGAAAAATTGAAGCGCTATTAAAGGACAGTATACGAATGATGTGGTTGGCACAAGGATATGAACCAAGTTATCGGACGATCAATCGTTTTCGTGTGCATCCGGAAGTAAAAGAATTAATTCGTCAATGTTTTGTCCAATTCCGTTGCCAACTGGTGGAAGAAAAGTTAATCGATCAAGAAGCCATTTTTATCGATGGTACGAAGATTGAAGCGAATGCCAATAAATTTACTTTCGTATGGAAGAAATCCATTGAAAAATACAACCAAAACTTAATTGAAAAGTCCAATCAGTTATACAACGAACTATTAGAAAAAGAAATCATCCCTGAAATGGAGCGGGAAAATGAGGGAGAACTGTCCGTTGAAGAACTCGCTCAAATGGTGCAACAAGTCGATGAAGTCATTAAGGAATATGACCAAAAGATAGAAACATCGCCCGATGCCACAGAACGAAAAGCATTAAGAAGCGAACGAAAATATCCAAAACAAGCGTACAAACAATTAATAGACTTCATTCTACGAAAACAAAAATACCAAAAAGACTTGGACATCTTGGGGGAACGGAACAGTTATTCCAAAACAGATCAAGATGCAACGTTCATGCGAATGAAAGACGACTATATGAAAAACGGTCAATTGAAAGCTGGATACAATGTACAAATCGCAACAGAAGGTCAATACGCACTAGCTTATAGCATCTTTCCAAATCCTACTGATACACGTACATTAATTCCGTTCTTGAATAAGATAGAAAAGGATTATTTTCCGTTGCCAAAGTATATTGTCGCAGATGCTGGTTATGGTAGTGAACAAAACTATGAAGACATCCTTTCGAATCGAAAATGTGAGGCACTCATTCCATATACCATGTATGAGAAAGAACAAAAGAAGAAATATAAACAAAATCCATTTCATCCAGACAATTGGATGTACGACGAAGAAAGTGATACCTACATTTGTCCAAATCAGCAGCGAGTAACCTTCCGTTATCGTTCTGTACGTACAGATAAGACCGGTTTCAAACGAGAATTGAAAATCTATGAATGTGAAAACTGTTCAGGATGTCCATTTCGTTCATCATGTACAAAAGCAAAGGAAGGCAATCACCGAAAGGTCATGGTGAATGAAAAATGGGAACAACAAAAAGAATATGTAAGAGCGAAGCTTTCAGAAGAAAAAGCTGGTTCTATTTTCCGTCAACGTAAAATAGACGTAGAACCAGTTTTTGGATTCTTGAAGGCTAATTTGCGTTTCACTCGATTTTCCGTTCGAGGAAAATCGAAAGTGGAAAATGAAATAGGCATTGCCTTAATGGCCGTGAATTTACGAAAATACACGGCCAACAAAGATCAACTAACCAAAAATAATGGGGATAAATGGAAAAAGGAGAATTTGAGTTGGCTCAAATTCTCCTTTTTCCTATCTAGAAGCTAGTTTTGTCCCAGCCTCTTATTATTTATAATATAGTCTGTTGTAGTGAGTTATGAAAGTCAATTATACTCTCTAATTTATTGATTCTTTGTAAATGCATTTTACAAAAATTTATTAATTTAATATGTTGGAATCGATAAATTCAATAATTATATTGCAAAGAAAAAACTTTATTTGTAATTGTTACAATAACAGTTAAATATTTTATATACTAATGAAGTATTGTAGAAAAATGTATATGCCAATGCAACAAAGGAGAGAGCAACATTGAAAAAAAGAATGTTCCTACTATATGTTTTACTTTCCATCGTGATGTTATTTGGTTGTGCCAGTGAAGGTGCAGATTATTTAGATGAAAAAGAACTAGAGGATAATCTAATTGAGGATCGAGCGGATAAATCGACAGATGTTAACCCTAATGAAGAACAACAAATTCCGGTAAACTCTGAGCTGCCAGCGGATATTAAAACATTCGATGCGGAAGTCGTATCAGTTGTGGACGGAGATACTATTAAAGTAAAGATTAATGGAAAAGTAGAATCCGTAAGATTTTTACTTGTAGATACACCGGAAACAAACCATCCACGGCTCGGTGAACAACCCTTTGGCCAAGAGGCAAAAGCCTTTACGAAAAAGATGTTAGAAGGCAAAACTGTTCAACTTGAAAAAGATGTGAGTGAAAGGGATAAATACGGTCGCCTTTTATATTACGTTTATGTTGATGGGAAAAGTGTTCAAGAAGAATTGTTAAGAAATGGACTAGCAAGGGTTGCTTACGTCTATGTACCGAATACAAAATATGTAGACCGATACTATGAAATTCAAAAAGAGGCTCAAAAGAAAGGGATTGGTATTTGGAGCATTGAAAACTATGCACAAGAAGATGGATTTCATAAAGAAGTAATAGAAGAACATGTGGGGAATAATGAAAAAACAAATAATCAACCAAATTTAAACACCTCAGGAGATTGTAATATCAAAGGAAATATTTCATCAAATGGTGAAAAAATTTACCATATGCCGGGTCAACAATTTTATGATGTGACCAAAATCGATCTTTCAAAAGGTGAGCGATACTTCTGCAGTCGAGAAGAAGCTGAACAAGCAGGATTCAGACCAAGTCAAAGATAAACGTCAGAATAATTTTTGCTTCTACTATTTTGTAGAGGCATTTTTTTATCTCAATTGCTTTTTTAAATGATATCAGACTATATCCTTTTAAAAGGGGTAAAATAGAAAAGTAAAACGAAGATGATGCTTGTTGAGACCTTTGAATTGCAAAGAGGAAATATAGAGGAGGTTCTAAATGGAAAAACGCGAATTAACCGAGGAGCAAAAAGAAGAATTGTTTAACGTATTGAAAGAACGGTTTGAAAAAAATATGCATCGCCATGAAGGGCTTGACTGGAATCAAATTCAACAAAAGCTTGAAGCAAATCCTATGAAGCTATGGTCGTTACATGAAATGGAAAAAACGGAGGGCGAACCAGATGTCATCGGGTTTGATGAGAAGACAGGAGAATATCTTTTTTGTGATTGTTCGAAAGAAAGTCCTAAAGGACGCAGAAGCTTGTGCTACGATCGAGAGGCATTAGAAGCTAGGAAAAAGCATAAACCAGAAAATAGCGCCATGGATATGGCAAAAGAAATGGGAATTGAAATACTAACGGAAGAACAATATCGAGAACTGCAAAAGTTAGAGCCGTTTGATACAAAAACTTCCAGTTGGATAAAGACGCCGGCAGATATCCGAGAACGGGGTGGAGCTTTATTTTGTGATTATCGCTATGGCCACGTTTTTGTTTACCACAACGGAGCAGATTCTTATTACAGCTCAAGAGGATTTCGTGGATTATTAAAGGTATAATCAATTCGCAGTATTCAATCGAAAGAGATTAGGATAATCCTAAGTTCTTTCGATTTTTTCATCGTTATAACATTTTATTTAACGATGTATGTTGGAAATTATTTTCCTATATCAATTGTCATTTGTAAAGCTTTAGACTGTCTAAGAATATGGGCCAGAAGAAGAATGGCTACACTGAATGTGCCCTCCTTCATTGATTTTTTGAGCAATTCGCAGAATAACAGTAACATTACGTCGTTTGAAAGTTTACGGAAGGAGTAGACGATAATGGCTATCCAATTAAAAGAAATAAACTCAAAAAAGATTTTAACTGAAGCGACGGGATATTTAGATATCGGTTTTACTCATTCTTTAAATCCCTATAGTGGTTGTGCTTTCGCTTGCCGGTATTGTTATGTTCGAGAATTGCCAATCCAAAGGTTTAAAGGGATTCCATGGGGACAATGGATTGATATAAAAAAGAATGCAAGGGAAAATTATCGAAAAGAGATGAAAAGCCTTCGTCGAAAACAACAACCAGTAAATATTTATATGTCCTCTGCAACAGATCCTTATCAACCCATAGAAAGGAAAGTTCAAATTACAAGGGGAGTATTGGAAGAGATGTTGGAATACCCACCTGATGTATTGGTCATTCAAACGAGAGGTACTTTAATAGAAAGAGATAAAGATTTACTTGTTGAACTGAAAGAAAAATGTAAGCTGATTGTTTCACTGACAATTGAAACTGATCGAGAGGATGTGAAACAAATTTTTGCTCCTTATGCCCCAAGTATTAACAAGAGATTAGAGGTTCTAAAAAAATTGCATGATGCTAATATTACAACACAAGCTGCCGTCTCCCCTGTATTACCATTTACTCATGAATTCCCAAAAAGGTTAAAAGATAAAGTGGATTATATTTGGATTGATACATTAACAATTGGCGACGGTGCGGACGGGAAACGTTCGTTGCGATTAAAAATGCCAGATCTTTTTGTAGAAAATCATTTTTCAGAATGGTACAAACAAGATTTACATATAAAAGTGGCGGAATATTTTAAGCGATATTTTCCAAACGAAATGATTCGGGTTTCTAAACAAGAAGCTTTTTTAAAATAAATATTCGTTTTAGAAAGTACATGAGAAATAATAGTCGGAATGTTCTGTTGGATAGATAAATTGTCACAAACATTTCATTACTATTATTCCTAAAATTAACAAAAACTATTGTGAATGTTTTAAAATAATAGTTAATATTGTCTATATTTTTGTTTTTGATAAATTTTTCTATGGATATTTCGATTATAAAGACATGATTTATAAAAAAATGATAGTATGATAATAAGAAAAAAGTAATTTATATTCAAGTTATCTTCCTGTTTGTTATAAGGGGAATGGGGAATATATAATGGTGCGTTGTAGTGTCAATTGGTTAAAAAGGAGGGGTAGAGTTGGCCATTTTTAGAAGAATCAGTAAAAATCCTAATTACGAAGAGCCTAAATGGATTGGAGTGAACAGCCAACAGGAAAATTTACTGGAAATTAGTAGAGATTCAGACGTTTATGCACAATTAAAATTGATTCATTTAACAGAAGAAGGTTTTAAACTTATTAACTTGTATTAAACCATACATTGAAAAATCAATTGAAGAAATAGTAGACACTTTCTATGATGCATTAAGCTCCATTCCACAACTAAAGAGTATTATTAATCAACATAGTACAGTGGAACGATTGAAAAAGACCCTTAGTGTACATATATTAGAAATGTTTTCTGGAAAAATAAATGAAGAATTTATTCAGAAAAGAATGCGCATTGCCCAAGTACATTTAAAAATTGGCTTATTGCCGAAATGGTATATCGGGGCTTTTCAAAATATCTTAAATTCAATTATTAACATTATCAATCGAAGTAATTGGTCAAAAGAAAGTATCGAAAAAGCAACAGTTCTAAGTATAAAACTTATAAATTTTGAAACACAAATAGTTTTAGAAGAGTATGAAAAAGAGAAAAAACAATATATCGAATTACAGCATAATCAAGTGAAAGATGAATTAAAAAATAATCTTTCCCTCATTATGAAAAATTTAGCGCAATTGTCAGAGGAGACAACAAATTCCATCAAAGAAATTATCGATTATTCATTAGAAATTAAAAACGATACTAAAAGTTATATTGGTCAAGTAAAAGAAATGGAGAAGAATACTAGCGGTGGAAATATTTTAATGGAACATTTGGAGGAAAAAATCGTATCCATTTCAGAGAGAACAAAAGAAATGGAAGATCTTGTTTTAGAACAACAAAAATCTTCTGAAAAAATCAATAACATTATATCCATCGTTACCCAAATTGCTGACCAAACAAATCTTTTAGCGTTAAATGCAGCAATTGAGGCTGCAAGAGCTGGAGAACACGGAAAAGGTTTTGCGGTTGTAGCAGAAGAAGTACGAAAATTAGCGAACCAGTCTAAAGAATCAGTAAAACAAATTACTGAGATTATAGAAAATACATCTAAAATTACGGAAAATACAGTTTCTACAACTCGGACTATTCGAGAAACGGTAACAACCGGGTTAGAAAGTGGAATAAAAGTGAAAAAGACATTTAATCAAATTGAAAATGCACTGCAAGAAAATAAAAAGCAGATTGAAACGGTTGGTAATGACTTAGAAACTCTCGTTGAAACCATAGATAATATCAATCAATATACTTTAAAGGTTGCTAATCAAGCAAGAGAATTATATGAAAAAACTGTTAATCTATAGAGAGCATCGGGCGGGATAAGTAAATTTAATATACTGTTTGTAAAATGATCATCAATTCGATGATCATTTTTTATTTGCAATATGAATAATTTGCCTTTCAAAAAATCGCCTTTAATTAACATCAAAAATATTGCGTGAAAAGGAAGATTATTATCATTATTTTTGATAGTATAATAGTTAATAGGAATTTCTAGGAGGTTTAAAAGTGGAATTAAAGGATTTGGAGATTTTCCAGTTAGTGGCGGAGAAAGGGACAGTTACCGAAGTAGCAAAGGAATTAAATTATGTTCAATCGAACATTACATCTCGTATACAAAAACTTGAGGCGGACCTGAATACCCCCTTATTTCATCGTCATCGTCGAGGGATGACCTTAACACCGGAAGGAAAAAAACTATTATCTTACAGTGAAAAAATATTAAGGTTAACAGCTGAAATGAAAAAGGCTGTCCAAAATCATGACGAACCTTCTGGAAAGTTAGAGATTGGTACAGTCGAAACAGTTTATCATTTACCCGTAATACTTTCTTATTATATAAAGAAATATAAAAATGTGGAGTTATCTCTTTTTACAGGGGTAACGGACAGTTTAGAAGAAGAAGTATTAAATCATAAATTGGATGGGGCATTTGTCACGAAGTCGGATTTTCATCCTGAATTGGAGACGTATGATGTATTTGATGAAGAGTTAGTATTAATTTCAGATAATCGGAAACTGATGATGGAAGAATTAAAAGATGAACCAATCTTATGTTTTAGCAATGGTTGTGGATATCGTGCACGTCTAGAACAGTGGTACAAGGATCAGAACATCACACCACAAAAAATCATGGAATTTGGAACCCTGGAAACGATTTTACGAAGTGTAGCTATGGGGCTTGGTGTTTCATTCGTACCGAAATCCGCCGTTGCTCATTTAGAACAAAGCGGAGAAATTCGCTGTTATAATTTACCTGAAAAATATAGTAAAGTAAAAACAGTTTTTATAAGAAGGGCTGATTCGTATTTAACATCAAGTATGGAAAAATTTATAGAAACAATTGAAGAAAATAAGCGATTTATGCATGGGCATTTCAATCAATAGTAGTACAAATCATGATTTGTACTGCTTTTTTATTTTCAGCATAAGAAGTTCAGGCGGTATGAATTTATTTGAAACAGGAATTTCCCTTATTTAAAATTTGATAAAATATAAAGACATCTAATGAAAGAAGGCTTTGCTAAATGTTACACCGTTTTAACGCATACTTGCAAAAGTTAATGCCTATTTTGACGCCATTAAGTCTAATTATAGGGGTGATATTTGAAAAAGTCGGTGGGCATTTGCTTTTCCTAGTTCCTTGGATATTTGCTTTTATGACTTTTGCTGGGAGTCTTAGCATCAACTTTGAAGGATTAAAAAGTTTAAAAAAATATCCAAAGTTCATTTTCATTACGATTTTGTTTTTACATGTATTGATGCCGTTTTGGGCTTACGTATTGTCAGCGCTAATAATGAATGATCATTTATTAACGGTTGGTTTTATTTTGTCAGTAGCAGTTCCAACAGGTGTGACAAGTTTTATTTGGATTAGCATTTGTAAAGGAAATATTCCACTTGGCTTATCCATTATATTAATTGATACAATACTTTCTCCCCTCATCATACCGCTCATAGCTAAATTGGCTGCGGGACAAATAGTAGCGATTGACACCACGTCTATCATGATCGATTTACTTTGGATGATTGCATTTCCATCCATGCTTGGCATGTTGATGAATGAGTTGGGGAAAAGTGAATTTGTCAAAAAATTATCCCGAACTTTCGCTCCTTTTCAGAAAGTCAGTATATTCCTCATCGTGTTTATCAATAGTAGTGTCATTGCACCCTATTTAAAAAATATCTCATGGGATATAGTTGGAATTATTCTATTAGTTTTAGTTGTATCTTTATCCGGCTATACCTTTTGTCTGATTATTGGACATTTTTTATGGAGAAGAATCGATTTGATTACAACTTTTGTTTTTACAGGAGGAATGCGCAACATAGCGGTTGGTGTTGTTGTGGCCAGTACATATTTTCCATCAAGAGTAGTGCTTCCCGTTGTATTTGGTATGCTGTTCCAACAAGTATTGGCATCACAATTTAGTAAAGGGTTGGAGAAATATCGAGAGAAGTTTAATCTGAATGTTGGAAATGAAGTGAAAAGTTAAGCAAACAAATGGTTAATTGGGAGACTGTTCAAAGTGATACATGCTTTGAGCAGTCTTTTTATTCATGCAAAAAATTAATAAAGGTAACAGTAGATGGTATAAAAACAAATAAATGAACCACATTAATGGTAAATGCTATTAGTGGGAGTATATGTATGAGACGATTTTATCGAAAAGTGCCTAGAAAAAATTCAACAAACAAGCATCAAAATAGCATAAATACTCAACATAAACAAAATGACATAAATGGTATTCAACAAGAAATAAATGTGCAACAGTGTCAATGTAACCCTCAGTTTCAGCAAAATCAAAAGGCTCAATATATACAAGGAACACGAAACAATTTAAATAATGAGAATGTTGGATCGCAACATAGTCAAGATTATCAACATACTCAAAGCAGTATTCAATCAAATCAAAATATACAGTTTCAACAAAGTATTCAGTGCCAATGCCATCTAAAAAATCATCAGTTACAAAACCAAACTCAAACACAAAACCATAACCAGTCTCAAGACAATGTTCAATCGCAGAACCAAAAAACATCACAAAACCAAAGTCCATCTCTTAAACAAAACGGCAATGCGAATTCAAATGCAACACAAACCAACAACCAGAATGTATCAATGGAAATACACGTGCCCATATATAAAAAAATGAATAATAATATTGAATTCATTAGAAGGTTATTAGGGAATCCGGATGATTTAGTGATTCGTGAATTAACGCTAGAAACTTTTAACGACAATCATGAAAATGAACAAGGAGATTGTCCGAGCAGTCGAAGTGGACATGATGACGGGAACTTGCCTATTCAAACTTTAAGCGATCCAGAGAATAATGATAGCAAGATAAATCAACTAAACATTATAGATGAACGACCTTTAGAAAAAGCCAAACAAAAAAAACAAAAAATTCATTGTAGTATTTTATATCTCAGTGGATTATCAAACACAAATATTATAAATGACAATATTTTAAAAAATCTTCAGAGGAAAACAAATGAATTTAATGGGGACATACTTGATCAAATTTATCAAGAAATTATCGCTGTTACAGAAACAAAAAGAGTTAATACCCTTGAACAAGTGGTACACGCACTGTTATCAGGGAGATCCATTTTTTTAATAGATGGAAAAATGACGGCTCTAGATATGGGGACTGCCGGTTCCGAGAAACGTGCCCTTGATGAACCGCAGTCGGAGGCGCTTATTCGAGGGCCACGCTTAGCTTTTATTGAAAGTATTGAAACAAATTTAACATTAATCAGGCGAGAATTAAAGGACCCTAACTTACGTTTTAAAATGCATGAAGTTGGAAGGCGTTCTAAGCAAAAAATTGCCGTTTGTTATGTGGAAGGAATCGTTAACCCAGACATTTTAGATGAGGTCAATCGAAGACTTAAAACAATTGATATAGACTTTGCACCAGATTCTGGAGTTATCGAACAATGGATTGAAGATAGCTTTCTATCTCCATTTCCGCAATTACTGGATACGGAAAGACCTGATCGAGTGTCTTACAATCTTATGCAAGGAAAAGTTGCCATACTAGTCGATGGAAGTCCTTTTGCTTTGATTGCTCCTATTTCATTTGTTGATGCCTTTTTAACGATTGAAGATTTTAGTCAAAGATGGATTATTGCTACATCGATGAGATTGTTAAGATATTTTTCAATGTTTATTGCATTATTTTTACCTGGTTTATATGTTGCATTAACCTCCTTCCATCCTGGGATGCTGCCAACACAATTAACAATCTCGATTGCAGCCACTAGAGAAGGGGGACCGTTTCCAGCGATTGTAGAAGTTCTATTAATGGCGGTAACTTTTGAAATCTTGCAAGAAGCGAGTATACGGCTTCCAAAAATAATAGGTCAAACAGTAGGTATTGTTGGAGGTATTGTGATTGGAGATGTTGCAGTAAGTGCAGGAATCGTGGGTCCCGCATTAGTAATTGTTACTTCTCTAACTGCTATGAGTTCGTTTACTATACCGAATTATAGCATGTCCATTGTTTTACGTATTTTGAGATTCATTTTTGTCATCGCGGCATCCATATTTGGGTTATATGGGATTATCTTAGTGCTTATTATGATTTGTATTCATATTGTTAATTTAAAAAGTATGGGTACACCTTACTCTGGACCATTTGCCCCTTATTTCATAGACGCTTTGAAAAACACCTTTATTCGCGCGCCAATTATGACGCTTAAAAAGCGCCCACCCTATTTAGAGCCAATAGATGATCAAAAAGTAAATAGTGGGGGTCAACGACAATGAATCGGTCGCCTGATTATCAAGGAATTGTTAGTGATAGAGATATTTTAATAACAGTGATTACAAATATTATTGGAGTATTAACGTTAAGTTCTCCGAGAGTAGTTGCAGAAGTAACAAATTCTTCCGATGGTTGGATAACTGTCTTACTTGGCGGCATCATAGCGAGTCTTTGTGGATGGTTTATTGCAAAAATTGCTTCATCCTTTCCGAATCAATCGTTTTTAACTTATACGTCTTATTTACTATCGAAACCTGTTGCAATCGTGATGACATTAATATTTTCATTACAATTTTTTATGACAACAGTTTTTTATGTTAGGGAATTAGCGGCCCTTTCACACCAATATTTGTTTGACCATACGCCTCAAGAAATTATTTCATTAACATTTTTGTTCGTTGTTATTTATGCGGTATCTGGTTCTCAGGCCGGTATTTTCCGTTTAAACGTGTTATTTTTTCCGATTTTAGTAGTTGGATTATTTTTAGTAATTTTTCTTCCGATAGGGTTAATAGATTGGGAAGGATTTCTTCCGTTATTTCAAACGGACTTTGAGGGGTATTTGAAAGGGACATATTTTAGCGTCGTTAATATGTTAGGATTTGCAATTGTCTTTTTTTATATTGGACTTGTAAAAAATCCGCGAAATACGCCCAAAATGACTGCTTATGGAGTATTGGTAACAATGGGTTTCAATTTGGTTATTTACCTTGTATGTGTTGGGGTTTTTGGAAATACGACGATGAGGAATATGTTCTTTCCGACCTTCGATTTGTCAAGAACGGTTGAAATTCCTGGAGGTTTTTTTGAGCGGTTTGATGCGTTTCTTTTTTTGTTTTGGACAATCATTTTTTTTACGACAGCTACGATGGCTTTAGATGTGACAGTCATGACACTTAGAATGGTTTTTAGAAATTTCAAAAAGATAAATGCAGTAATCATGTTGTCACCAATTATATATTTTACAAGCATGGTTCCGAAAAGTTACTTAGATGTAGTCTCTTTTAATCGCCTCCTTGGCCATTTTACAATTATATATTTTCTATTAGTTACCATACTTTTAGGGATTGCATTCAAGATTAAAGGTGGGAATTCAAGTGAATAAATTGAATGCGATGCTAATTTTGATGATGTGTACTTTAATTTTGGCAGCTTGCTGGGATCAAATTGAAATTGACGAAAGAGCTTTTATATTTGGAATGGCTATAGATGCAGCAGACAAAACTGAAGTCAAATTAACCCAACAACTTGTTGTTCCTGAAAATATGGCAACCGTTGCTGTAAATGCTGGGGGTGGTGGAAAAGCCTATCGGAACCTTTCGAGCACTGGAAAGACCATTTATGAAATTAATTTAGATTTAGCAAAACAGGCAAGTCGTTCAATAGATTCAACACATTTAGGTGTGATTCTAGTTTCTGAAGATATCATGAAACAACCAGGGCGTTTTAAAGAACATTTTGATGTATTTTTTCGTGAAAAACGCATGCGTAGAGGCATTAAGTTAGCGGTTACAAATGGGTTAGCAGAAGACTTACTATATGTTGAAGCGGAACATGAAAAAATACCAGCAGAATATATAAAAAATTTATTAGAAAATAAAAAAAGATTGGATGTTACTGATTTGGTGAGAATTGGAGATATCGATGAAAAACTATATGAAGAGACAAGTTTCCCTTTACCATACCTAAAAAAAATTAGTTCCACAGTCATTGATTATGAAGGAATAGCTATTTATAACGGTAAAGAAGAGCGGATGGTAGGAGTATTGAAAGGAGATGATGCGAAAGCGTTAAGTTATATTAGAGGTTTAAAAAATAATGGTTCCATTAATACAGAAATCGATGGTGGGCCAATGACGATTGAAATTTTTACGATAAAAAGAAAAATTACTCTAACCAATAATGATCCAAATAACTTACAATTCTCTATCAAAATTCAAATTAAGGGAGCAATTGCAGACCAGTCTGGTTGGGAAAATTTAAAGGAATATGAAGTGTTAAATAAGTTTTATAAAAAAACGAGCGAGAAAATTGAAGAAATGGTTAAGAATACAATTAATAAACTGCAAAATGATTTTCAAACAGATGCCATGGGATTGGGGAAGTATTTAAACCGTTATTATCCAAAAATATGGAAGGAAGTACAAGATGAATGGGATAATGGGAAAAATTATTTCTCAAAAAGTGATATCGATTGTGAAGTGAAAATCGTAATCGAGGAACCAGGAAGCATTAATAAAACAACATCTAAATGAGGTGATGCACATGAAATTTATTATCGAGCATTTACCTTCAACATATGTAATTGTTTGCACAGTTTTCGCATTTTTAGTTCCTTTTACTGTGTACAAAATTAATGAAAAAATTCATATTGTAATGGATCCACCTTGGAAACAAGAGGAACGGTTAAAAGGAAATAATGAAGAACTGCAAGATAATTAGAAATTGCTCATCGGAATTTCGGAAGAAAAGGAGCATTTCATGATTTACTATATAGGCATTACAAAAGATAACCATTTAGAAAAAGGAGATTCAATAAATAATATTGACATTACCAGTTATAAATGGTTTTGGGTAGATTTTAGCGAACCGACAGAAGAAGAAATGAAGCATTTATCAAATACCTTCCACTTTCATCCTTTAGCAATAGAAGACTGTGTACAAGATCTTCAAAGGCCGAAATTAGATTATTTTAATCATTACACCTTTTTCGTTACTCATACAGTTCGTGAAGAAAACGGTAGACTAATTAAAGAGGAGCTAGATTTTTTTGTAGGAGAATCGTTTATTGTTACCTTTCACAAACATCCTTCTGTAGAAGTTACAAAAGTATGGAGTGAATTGCTTGCTCAAACTTCAATCGAACAATGGGATCCGTATTATGTATTTTATGAATTATTAGATAAAATTGTCGATCATTATTTTCCCATTATCTATAAAATAGAAGATGAACTTGAGAAAATTATTATACAAACAGGCATTCAACCGATGAATAGCTTGATGGAAGCTAGAAATATGCTTTTACAGTTGTTGCATTCTGTCAATCCTATGAGGGATTTATTATATCGCATGTTAAACTCTCATCATTTGAATTTAAATCAAATTGACGAGAGAAGAGAATACTTTTCAAATATTCATGACCATCTATTAAAATTATCCGAAATGGTCATGTCTAATCGAGAAGTAACGGCAGATATTCGTGACAGTTATATTTCCTTAAATGCACATCAAACCAATAATGTCATGAAACTACTGACAATTATTACATCTATTTTTGCCCCATTAACATTTATTGCAGGTATTTATGGGATGAACTTCAAAAACATTCCTGAATTATCTTGGAAATATGGTTATTTTGTAATTCTTTTTATCATGTTTCTCATTGGAATATCGATGCTCTTGTGGTTTAAAAGAAAAGGCTGGTTCAGATAATATCCTGAATTATTTCATTTTCATGCCGATAATAATGAGCACGATGCCTGAAAATAGACAAAGCATTTTTAAGAAAGAAATTTTTTCAGAAAGTCCGCTAATTCCTATTCCAGTTGTCACTATTAAGATAGTTGGACCAACTAACGCTAACATTGAATTGAGCATCAATGCTTTTTCTAAATCATTGGACCTCCACATCAGTGTGGCAATTGATAATTCGATACTTCCAGATAAATATCTTAATAACACCATATAAAGAAGTGCACTTTCCAATTCGTCATCCTTCCACTGTTTCTTGGAAAATGATATGCTTGGCCAAGAAATATTATTAACAATTGGTGAGATTATGATTGAGCTATCTACGTTGGATGAAATTAATTCTTTTATTGAAAGAAACCCACTCACTTTTCTTTACTTTTCACGAATGAATTGCGGGGTTTGTCATGCACTACTTCCTCGGGTAGAGGAAATGTTAAAAAATTATCCTAGAATCGCTTTTGGGTATATAAAAGTAGATGAAGTGGAGGAAACAGCAGGACGCTTTTCGATATTTACAGTGCCTGTACTACTGTTTTTTGTAGAAGGAAAAGAATCTATTCGAGAAGCAAGATTTGTGCACATGGATATTTTAAAAGAAAAATTAAATAAAATTGTGCAATTGTATGAAGAAAAATAGTAAAGAAAAAAGGAGGCGTTCCAATTTGACGTCTCCTTTTCCTTTTTATAGCTTGTTCACAAGCGCATGTATTGTTTCTTTTAATTCATCATCGTGATCGGAAAGTTGAATTAAGTTAGCAAGGCGCTCTTTTAAAATATGGCGTTCAATAACTTGTTTTTCGTCAAGTACGCTTACTAACAATTCGATAATTAAACGGTCACGAATGTCTAATGCTTCATCTACGCGTTCAGGTGTAATTTTGGCATTTGTATTCAATGCTTTGCTACCCATTTTTATTCCCCCCTAAAATCTTTCCTATAGTTCATAGTACCATAATATTATACTTTTTTGGATATTGAAATATATTTGAAAATGGAATTTTAATGGAATTGGTGCACTAGTTTTATCCATGATAAAAATTTTGCTATTTTAAAAGGGTTTTAAAGAAGTATTTAGAATATATATTTGTAGAAAGGAGTTGGGAGAAGTGAGAGGAATTATAAACAACAAAAAAAGAGAAATTTCAGTTGATGATGCATTAGCTTTTTTGCGGGAAGCGAAAGTTGCTCATGTTGCAACAGTAGGAGAAGACGGCTATCCTTATGTCATTCCATTTGTTTTTGTTTATGAAGAAGGGAAAAAATTGTACTTGCATATAGGCAATTTAAGAGAAAGTCATTTTTGGGAAAATGTTAAAAAGAATCCGCGGGTAAGTATTGAAGTTTGTGAAATGGGAGCTATCGTTCCTGGAAAGAAATACGCTTGTCAATCGGCTTTAGCTTATACAAGCGTCGTATTATTTGGGAAGATTCATCGAATTGAAGATGAACAAAAGAAAGAATGGTTTTATGATTGCCTTTGGAAAAAATATGGCGATCCACATTGGCAATTTGAAAAAGGTGGTTATCCTGCTTTGCCAAAAACTGAAGTATTTGAAGTAGACATTGAAAATATTACAGGAAAATTAAGTGAAGCTTTAAGTCATTAGTAGTTGTGATTAACTTGCATGAAACCGATTGAGGGCTAATCGCAATTCGTTTCATTCGAAAAAATAGCCGCAGACATTTTACGATTGTAAAATGTTTACGGCTTTTTCGAATTTATAGCCTTCCTTAAAGAGCTATTTGAAAAGAATATTTATTTTATGTATTTTATTCTATATCCCCACACTTTTTGGCTAATTCATATAATTTGTTTTGAATATAATGTTCGATTCTTTTTTGACCCTCTGAAAAATGTTCATTTTCTTGAAATGAAATTGGCTCATCAGCAATAATCAGTCGATTTTTTTTGCTTACGTGTAAAGGTACAAAACGAACGTGTTGGCCAGTTTCTTTAAAATAATATTTTTCAATATATAGGTATCCTTCATACATTGCCTTTGTTTCGTTGGAAGTATTCGTGTAGTCAATCGTTGGATAAATGACGATGCTTTCGCCTCTTTTCAACGCTTCCACAGAAAGTTGAAACGTATTTACTATTTTTCTAGATCCTCTATACACAGGAATGCCTTTGCCGGATTTCAACAGGTTAGAAATAATAAATGAAAGGGGATATGCACATAGTTTTGCGATTGTTTTATTCATTCCCATTCTTTTTGTAAATGTGTAGTCCACATATTGTTGATAGCATGATTTACGGTCTAAAAAAACATGTAAAATCCAAGTTCGCAAACTTTTCGGAAACCATAAATATATAATAAATGGATTAAAAAGATTTTGATGGTGTGAAATATAAACAACAGGCTCTTGAGTATTTTCAGGAATTTCTACTTTATAGGTAGGGTATATTTGACGAATAATCCATTGAGAGATTAGGAAGAACTTACCGTAAAAATTAGATACCATGTTCTTCACCTTCATCCAGCTTCTTATTTGCAAAAATTCCAGAAATAATCATTGTAAAAATTTTTAAAGAATCTTTTATAGGGTGATAATAAGAGCTTCTATTTTTGTTGATGTATATAGTTTGAATAGGGATTTGCTTGATAGGAATTTTCTTTTTGGCGGCAGCAATTAACATGTTCATTTCATATTCGTAACGTTCTCCTTCTAAAGCAAGGAGTGAAGGAAGTATTTTTATAGGAATGCCACGAAGGCCTGTTTGCGTATCTTGAAGATGAATTTGAAATAATGCTGTAAATAAATAACTAGTAATTTTATTTCCAATATAACTTCTAATCGGGACATTTTTTTGGTCAAAATTTCGGACGCCAAGAAGAATGGCATCTTGAACATCACTGAGTAATTCAGCAATGTTGATGACATCTTCAATGGAATGTTGACCATCTGCGTCAGCAGTTATCACCCCGTCCACATGACAGTGCTTCAAAACGTATTGAAATGCGGTTTTTAATGCACGACCTTTGCCCTTATTTTTTTCATGAGTCAGCAC
This sequence comes from Ureibacillus sp. FSL K6-0786, assembly GCF_037965165.1. GTDB lineage: Bacteria > Bacillota > Bacilli > Bacillales_A > Planococcaceae > Ureibacillus > Ureibacillus thermosphaericus. The sequence goes on from NZ_CP150191.1 coordinate 1,722,480, forward strand.
GGTGCAATTTTGTATTAATCCAATTTGATGAAATATTGCATTGCAACTAGTCATACTTCCATCGTTAATTACGACAATCTGTGAAACATTATGACTTTTTAAATCGTATATATAATCGATTAAATCATGAGTTGGATTCAAGGCGGGAATGATAACGCAGACTTTATTCATATCGTCCCTTCCTTTCTAAACCGTTATGTTGACTTCAAATCTTTCAGCAAATTTGAAGTAGAAATTTTTAAATATATGGATTCTAATATTAGTTTTCCAAGTTCATAAAAAATCTTATATTCATGTATATTCATAAGTTTGAATTTCATTCCAAAAGAATGAAAAATAAGGTGACTCTAGTTAAACAGAATAAAATTTTAATAAAGTTTTCTTTTGCTTGAAAATCAATTATGTGTAATAGAAAATTTTGCACATTAACTACGTATTGTTAGGCATAAGTTATAAAAATAAGTATTATTTTTTGGAATGATTACCTATTCAATATTGTTTAAATAAAATGAAAACGATGGATTTTATGTGTGAGGGTGATATTGTGGAGAGGGATTTAAAGATTCTGCTATTAACGGGGAGCTATGGAAATGGTCATTTAAAAGTATCAAATACTTTAAAAAATACATTCTTTAACTATGGCATTACAGATGTAATAGAATCTGATCTTTACTACGATTCTCACCCATTATTAACAAAGGCTTCAAAATATTTATATATAAAGAGTTTTAATTATGGTCGGAAAATCTATGGATTACTATATTATGGAGGTAGAAGAAATAAAAGGTATTTCGATATTGAATTTATGAATACTTATGGAATGAAAAAACTGATGCGAATGGTTGAGACAGTAAAGCCAGATATTATAGTGAATACATTTCCAATGCGAGTTGTACCAGAATTAAAAAGAAAAACAGGTATTCAATTACCCATTGTAAATGTGATTACAGATTTTCAAGCTCATAAAAATTGGATTCATGATTATATAGACCGATATTATGTGGCAACTGAAGATTTAAAACAAAATTTAATAAACGCTGGAACACCTGATTATAAAATTAAGGTCACAGGAATTCCAATTGAAGAAAAGTTTGAACGCTCAGTGGACCGAAACGATCTTCTTGAATCTTATGGTTTAGATTCAAAAAAGCCTGTAATTTTAATTGCAACGGGAGCTTATGGAGTAATAAAAGATATTGAAGGAATTATGGAGAAATTATTGCAGCATGACAATAATCAAATACTCGTCATATGCGGGAAGAATGAGGAGTTGAAAAATAATCTATTAGAAAAATTTTCCGAAAATCAAAATGTTAAAATATTTGGGTACACGAACAAAATGGATGAAATGATGAAAATGGCTACCGTAATGATTACAAAGCCAGGAGGAATTACGTTAAGTGAAGCATTAGCTGTTCAAGTACCGCTGTTGCTGTATCAAGTAGTGCCTGGTCAAGAGTTGGAAAATGCAAATTACTTTCAGTCTAAGGATGCGGCAATTATTGTGAATCAACCTGATGATTTAGTTATGTCTGTACTTCAGTTAATTGGAGATGAAAACCATCGAAACCGGTTAATTGATAATATGAAAGAAATATATTGCCCAAGATCAGCTGAAGTTATTTGCGAAGATGTTATTTCATTAGTTGAACAAAAACACCAATTTAATCGATTTATCGGATAAAAGGAGGATCAACAAGTAGAACCTCCTTTCAATTTGTAAAATTTTAGATCATTTTTAATAATGCTTCTTCTCCGGTCATTCCTTTAACAATTCCCATTTTTTCGGCTTCAGTTGTAACAGATTCGAGCGGAGCTTTTAATAATTCATCAATGGTTTTTACCCCAACTGCACGACCTGCAATAATTTTTCTGTCAGCTAACCGAGTGTTCAATAGTTCAACATCTAGCGCACCACACATAATGTACCCAATTTCATTCGAGATTGTTAATAAAGTTGTTTTCGGCAAGTGAACAGTGACGGCAGTGTACATATGTCCTTGTAATTCAATGGGTTCAATTGAGATCAACCACATCGCTCCTTTCTTTAATAAAATATGGAGCGACGAAAAAAATGTTCAAATGGTGTCGAAGAAATTTTATGTCCATTCTAAGTGTGTTGCAAAATAAATGAAAATATAAGGAAAGCATAGTTGTTTGCTGAATTTTTCATACTAACAATGATTTCACTAAGGAAATCGACCATGATGAAAGAGGTGATTGCCGATGAGTAAGAAGGAAGTTTTTCCGAAAGCTCTTCGAAATCAAAACTTAAAGCCGAAATATCAAAAATCTCAAATTAACGGTCAAACGGAAATATCACTTCATAACCAAATTTTGAGAACGGATGCGAAGGCAAGGCAGTATTAAAGAGCATCATGGCGTCCTAGTGAAAGTGCCCGGAACTTAGTTTCCGGGTTTTTTTCAGATATTTTTTCAAAAAAGTAGCGATTTGTGTATAAATATTTGTAAAGCAGTCATAATAAATAATGATTTCACAAGACAATCCGACATGATAAACAGGAGGGATTTCCCGATGGAAAAGATCAAAGATCAATTTGATTCTGACACTCCGCCGAAAACTCGTCAAGGTGAAGGAAAGTCCATTGTTCAAAAGTAAATTGAATATGGAGTAACACCGAAGAGTTTCTGAATTCATGTCGTGATTTGTGAAATCGAGGCCCGGAACTTAGTTTCCGGGTCAATTTTTTTATCAAATAGGAAAATGACAAATAAGAGATGAACACAATATGCCCATTCCCTTCCATAACAATCCCCTATTTGTAGGTCTATTCTCCAACTATTGCGCTGTTTATGATTTATCCATCTCAAATAAACAATATTATTTCCATTGCAATTCATTACATATTGATTAAATACGACCTAAGACTGAAAAGAATATATTTCTTCGGGCGGTTTAATGGTGTATGTAATGTCGTTAGAATGGAGGTATATTTACAAAGGAGAAAGTCGAGATGGAAAAAGTATATTTATTATTTACCGATACTGGAACGCTTTTTACGAGAATGATTAAGCTTTATACGAAAAAAACTTATAATCATGCATCCATTGCATTTGACTCAAATTTTCAGGAAGTGTACAGTTTTGGAAGAAAATATCCAAATAATCCATTTATCGGCGGTTTTGTAAAGGAAGATTTACGTAGTACGCTTTTTTTAAAAAGTAGAGGAGCTGTATATAGCATTTGGGCTACAAAAGAACAAATTGCTCGTATGAAAGAAATCATAAAATCTATTGAAGCAGAACAACAAAAATATAAATACAATTTAACAGGGCTTATTACATACACTTTTAATAAACCATCACATCGAAAAAATGCTTATTTTTGCTCTCAATTTGTTGCTCACGTTTTAAAAGAAGGGGCGAATTACGAATTTCATAAACCGATTTCTCTGATTTCCCCTTATGATTTACAGTGTTTAACGAATTTGCAGTTGGAATATGAAGGACCTTTATTTCATTTGATAATGAGCGAAAATCGAATGAATGATTTATATCGATATAATGTTGGATAAGGGAAACTTTACTTGTCAGTCTAGTTTAGCAATTGTTGTATCTCTGTATGAAATATAAAACCTGTAACAAAATAAATATAGCCAAATATTGTTTGTGAGGTGCAACAATGGAAAATATCAATGAAATTCCAAGAGATGAAGGTATTGATCATAGCCTAGCACTTTTAAAAGAAGGGTATGAATACATTTTAAATCGCAGAAAAAGCTTGCAAACCAATATTTTTGAAACAAGAATATTGGGGAAAAAGGCGATATGCATGGGTGGGAAAGAAGCGGCACAATTGTTTTATGATCAAACAAAATTTCAACGTCAAGATGCTGTTCCAAACCGCATCATTGAAACCTTATTCGGGAAAAATAGCGTTCAAACCCTTGATGGAGTAGCTCATCGACATCGCAAAAAAATGTTTATGAATGTCATGACAAAAGAAAAAATAAATGAGTTTTTAGATATTGCAAAACTTGAATGGGAAAAAGCATTAGATCAATGGAGTAAAGAAACAGAAATTATTTTTTATGAAGAAATGAAAACGCTGTTTTGTAAAGCGTCATTTAAATGGATTGGGTATCCTCCCCATGAAAAAGATATGGATATATTGATGAAGGAAATAGGAGCGATGTTTGAAACGCCTATCGCATTTGGCTTGCAACATTGGATAGGTAGAAATAAAAGAAATCAATTGGAAAAAAAGATGGAGAAATTGATAGAAAAAATACGATCCAACGAAGTACAAGTACAAAGTGAATCGATATTACATCAATTTGTATTTTATAAAGATTTAAATGGCAGTTTGTTAGATGTAGAAACAGTGGCAGTTGAGATTATTAATATTTTAAGACCTATTGTTGCGATTTCCATCTATATTAATTTCATTGTAATGGCATTATCCCAATTTCCTCACGAAAGAGTAAAATTAAAAAATACGCCTGATTATATCCACTTATTTATTCAAGAAGTAAGACGTTTTTATCCTCTTGTTCCTGTTGCTGCAGCAAAGGCTAAAAGTAGTTTTACTTGGAACGGATATGCATTTCATGAAGGGACGCTCGTTTTATTGGATATTTACGGTACTAATCATGATCCGAATATTTGGGTAAATCCCGATGAATTTCAACCTGAACGTTTTGCCCAATGGCAGGATGACCAATTCAGTTTCATTCCGCAAGGCGGCGGAAGATATGAAACAACCCATCGTTGTCCAGGTGAACAACTAACCATTGAAGCGATGAAATTAAGTTTAGAGTATTTGTTAAATAAAATGGATTATGAGATTCCAGAACAGGACATGTATATCACGATGGATACGATACCAAGTATTCCTAAAAGTAAAGTGATATTAAAAAATGTTAAGCGATTAAAAGAAAGCATTCATTAGTAATAAGAAGCCTCAAAAGTTTTCTACTTTTGGGGCATTTTTTTCGAAAATAAAAAAATTTAAATTGAAAAGAGAAGGAGTTTTCTTTTTTGTATCGAAGGATTACTACAATAAGTAAACCTATAGGAGCTGACATTCTTGGATAAAAATAAAGAAAAAATATTAATTCATTTCGAGAATTCAGTGGATTTTGTAAAAAATTTATCAAAACTGACGGAAAATGAATGGTACTTATCATTAACAAATGACGAATGGACAATTGCAGGCGTTGTCACTCATTTCATTGCGTTAGATGAATTTGTCCTTCAAAAACGAATTCCCTACTTTAAAAAAGATGGAGTTTTTCCAAAAGAACTAGACAAACAAGCAATCAAACAACAATCATTAATTGAGAGTAGAAAAAGAAAAAAGGAAGAGATTATAGAAAAATTTACCTCTGTTAGAAGAAGCCTTATTATTGCTGTAAATAATTTAGAAGATGAAAAATGGTCGAAAAGTTATCGCATTCATTCATCCAAATATACTATTTCGTCCTATTTGTTTGAATATATTCATTATGATTTAAAACAGTTTAATAAAGTGAGAGAAGCATTATACTTAAAAAAATAGTTTTGGCCTCCATGAATAGGGCCTTTTGTTTTTTTATAAAGAGAATGTCAAAGAAAGTCCTTGTAGCAGATTTCATCACAAGGACTTTCAATCCTATTTGTTTATTTACGGCCGAATAGTATAGGGATATAATGGATGATATCCATTGGAGTTACTCCATAATTGGACGAATTTCTCCCTAATTCTTCCGCGGCAATAGCATGATAAAAACTTGCACATAACATGGCTTTTAGGGGATTCTGATGCTGGGAAACTAGGGAAGCAATTAAACCAGTTAATACGTCTCCACTGCCACCTTTACCTAAAGCATCATTTCCATAAGGATTTATCCAAAGTTCGCTAGTAGGTGTTGCAATGATTGGTCGATGTCCTTTTAACAATAAATAAGCTCCGTATGTTGCAGCAAAATTTTTTGCTGTTTCTAAGCGATTCGCTTCAATTTCAGCAACTGATTTTCCCGTCAAGGTAGCCATTTCTCCTGGATGTGGAGTTAAAATAATATCCCCTTTATAATGTTGCAACTGTTCTAAATGGTTTTTAAGAAAATACAATCCATCTGCGTCTATAATGAGTGTTTGTGTTGTTAGCTGATCTAGCAATGTTCGAATTATTGCATCGCCGTCTAACTCTCTTCCCAATCCAGGCCCAAAGGCGATTGTTGTATATTTAGAAAAGTCGATTGTTTCAATAGCTTTCCAGTTAATAAATCCATTTGAATCGGATAGTGGGATAAAGAGACTTTCATGACATGTTCCAGCAACAAGTGGATAAATTTTTTCTGGAATAGCAAGGGTTACAAGACCAATTCCTGAGTGAAAAGCAGCCTTTGCTGTATAGACTGGCGCCCCTACATAATGTTTACAACCACCTATTACAAGGCAGTGTCCGAAAGCTCCTTTATGTCCATGTTTTATTCTTTGTGGCAGAGAGGATATTGCAGTAGCTTCATCTAGTAGTTTAGGCAGTTTTAATTGAAGGGTCTCAACAACTGAATCAGGAACGGAAATATCTGCAACTTCCCATTTGCCAATCACTGTAGGACCATCACCAACAAAAAATCCCATTTTTGGCATGGCAAAAGTAATTGTTTTCGTTGCTTTAATCGTTGTACTTGCGGCTTTACCCGTGTCGGAGTTAAGCCCAGAAGGAATATCCACACTTATTACATCTTTTTTTGAATCATTAACAGCTTCAATGATTTGATTGAACGGAAATCGAACTTCACCGGAAACTCCAGTTCCTAGCATCGCATCAATAATGACATCCGCCTGTTGAATATATGTAAATATATCATTTTCTTCAGCATTAAAGTGATAGAAAGGCAACTGACGATTTTTGTATACTTGATAATGTATTCGAGCATCGCCTTTTAGTTTAGCTTCATTTCCAATAAAACAAAGTAATACATCGTATCCAAAATCAATTAATCGTCTCGCGATAACAAAGCCATCACCACCATTATTCCCGTGCCCAGATAACACAAGTACACTAGTATTTTTGGGGTAGTCCTTTAAAATTGCTTGCACGACAGCGTTCCCTGCGTTTTCCATCAATACAGCACCAGGTAGCCCTAGCTGTTCCATTGTAAAATGGTCAAGCAGTTGCATTGTTTTTTGATCGGCAACATACATAAACAAACCTCCTTTACATAAGATGTTCTGAGATTTTTCTTCTTAACTTAATTTTACAATATAAAATGATCCATAATCATGAAACTTATGGAAACGATATACAGTCTAATAATTTGATTAGTTTGACTATGAGAAGGAATAAATTCATAATGATATAGTTAGTGTGAAAATAGAAATAAATATAAGAAATACATAAGGGGAAGAATAGATGGAAACTTGGATTCAAAGAATTATGGAGGATTTTGGGTATATAGGTGTATTCCTGTTAATTATGTTAGAAAACCTATTTCCTCCAATTCCTTCAGAAGTTATTTTAACCTTTGGTGGATTTATGACTACTTTTACTGATTTGACGGTCACAGGAGTAATCATTGCTTCAACTCTTGGTTCCGTTGCGGGCGCAATCATTTTATACGGTATTGGCTTGTTGTTGGATGTCGAACGGCTAGTAAAAATAGTTGATAAATATGGTCACATTTTAAGATTAACAAGAAACGATATTTATAAAGCTGATGCTTGGTTTGACAGATATGGTTTTTGGACTGTGTTCTTCTGTCGATTTATACCTCTCATTCGTAGTTTAATCTCCATTCCAGCCGGGATGAGTAATATGAAATTCTGGCTATTCATTTTATTAACGACATTAGGTACGTTAATATGGAATACTGTATTAGTGCATGTTGGTGCAACAGTTGGAGAGAATTGGGAGAAAATTGTAGAAGTGATGGACGTCTATTCAAACATTGCCTATGCAGTAATAGCTGTTGTATTCATTTGGTTTGTTGTACGATTCATTCGTAAGAAAAAGTTATTTAAAAGAAAATAGAGGGAAGAGTTGTATTCTTCCCCCTTACTTTTAAATTAGCGTTACGAAAAAGATACAATATGCCTTGATGCACTTGGCAAGTATCGATTAGCTTATTAACTCAGTTCTTTTTTGACTTGATCCTTAGGCAATAGAAATGCGACTACTAAGATGATTGGTAATACGGAGATGATTTTCATTGTCATTTCTATTCCTATTGTATCCAGTAGCCAACCGATAGCGACAGATCCAACTGCACCCATTCCAAAGGCAAACCCCGTTGTCAGTCCTGCCATTGTTCCGATTTTGCTAGGTACTAATTCTTGAGCATAAACGACAGTTACAGAGAAGCTAATCATTATTAGTGTTCCGATAATAATTAAAAATACAGGTACAAGCCAAAGAGGCATGTACGGCAGTAATAAACATAAAGGAATCGGTACAACTACTGAAAGTAAAATGACATTTTTCCGACCGATGCGATCGGAAAGGGATCCTCCAAAAAATGTTCCAACAACGCCAAAAGCCATAAATATAAAGATTAAAATTTGGCCGATACGGGTAGTCAAATCATAATGATCTATTAAATAAAACACATAGTAATTTTGAATATTCGTTGTGTAAAAAGAGCGTGCAAAAATAATCGTAAACAGCAATATGAGAGCGATTCCCACTTGTTTTTTTGTTAATGGTGGCAAGGAAGAAATTAACACTTTTTTTTGCTTTTGGTTTAATTTCTCGGCATTTAATTGTCGAGCATACCATTTTGAAATGTTAAATAACAACACAATTCCAATAGCAACGAGAAGAAGCAATACAGCAGCCCCTCTTTGTCCTAATGCATCTAAAATAAGGGCACCAATTAAAGGAGCGATAGCTTGCCCAGAATTTCCACCGACTTGGTAAATCGATTGTGATAGGCCCCGCTTATTGCCTGCAGACATAAATGAAACGCGAGAGCCTTCCGGATGGAAAATGGCTGAACCAAATCCTAAAAAGATGGCAGCAATTAAAAGGATGTAATATTGATTAGCGAATGCAAACATACTTAAACCGATGAAGACGCTCATCATTCCTATAGGTAATGCGTATGCAATCGGTTTTTTATCACTAATAAAGCCGATGATCGGTTGAAGTGTTGAAGAAACCATATTTAATACAAAACTAATAAGCCCCAGTTGAGTAAAAGTAAAACCTAAATCTCTTGCAAGATAAGGGAACATTGCTGGTGCAATATTTTGAACAGTATCATTAATTAAATGTCCTATTGCAATGGCAATCATGATAGGGTAAATGGGAGTCCGTATGTTATTTTCTACCAATGGAACGTCACACCTTTAAATATTGATTATTACTTTATATGCTTATAATTCCACATTACATCAACATTCAGTCTATTACTAATGGCTAGATTACTTTATTTGAATAGGTTATTTCTTCAAAGGGTAAACCCTAAATGATAATAAATTGTTTTAACCGTTTACAATAAACAATTTTAAAATGAATTATACAATAAAGGAAGTAATTGCCTATGAAAACAAATCATTATATTCATTGGAAACGAAATATTAGCGTATTTCTAACGAGTCAAACGATATCGCTTTTCGGTTCTTCAATCGTTCAATACGCCATCATGTGGTATATCACGTTAACGACTCAGTCGGGAATCATGATGACGATTGCCATTCTCTGTGGATTTGTTCCTACTTTTTTATTATCGCCTTTTGCAGGAGTATGGGCAGATCGTTATAACCGGAAAATGTTAATTATCTTATCAGATTCCGCCATTGCTTTGGCTACACTTATTCTAGCTATTTTATTTTTAAGCGGTTATGAATCTCTTTGGATGCTCTTTATAATGTACGTCATTCGCTCATTTGGAACTGGTATTCAAACGCCGACAGTAGGGGCAATATTACCACAAATCGTTCCTGAAGAGCATTTAACAAAAGTGAACGGAATTAATGGCAGTATTCAAGCCCTTGTAATGCTGCTTTCACCAATGGTTAGTGCGGCTTTGCTTACTATTACAACGTTGGAAACACTATTTTTTATTGATGTCGTAACAGCTGCGATTGCGGTGGCAACTTTGCTATTCTTTTTACAAATTCCCCCGCATGAAAAAGCATTACAACAACAAATCAGCTATTTTGCTGACTTTAAACAGGGACTTGTTTATATTAAAAACAATGAATTCTTGAAAATTTTATTTATATATTTTGCGATATTCTTTGTTATGGCGGCCCCTGTTTCCTTCTTAACACCGTTGCAAGTAACTCGTACATTTGGAGAAGATGTATGGCGGCTTTCAGCGATCGAAATTGCATTTTCTATCGGTATGATGGCTGGGGGAGCAGTCATTGCTGTATGGGGAGGATTTAAAAACCGAACATATACGATGGCATTATCAAGTATAATATTCGGAGTTTGCACATTTTTATTAGGGATTGTGCCAAACTTCTGGTTTTATTGCTCCATTATGGCGTTGGCTGGAGTAGCGATGCCGTTATTTAATACACCTTCAACCGTACTTTTACAAGAAAAAGTTGAAGGAGACTATTTAGGGAGAATTTTTGGTGTACTGACAATGATTTCTACTTCCATGATGCCTTTAGGAATGCTAATTTTTGGTCCGATTAGCGATTTCATTAAAATTGAGTGGTTATTATTAGGAACAGGAGTAGCGATGTTCGTTCTTAGTTTTGTTTTAGTAGGAAACAAAGTATTAGTAGAGGCGGGAAAACCAAAGAATATGGAATCCAGCCAATAAAAAAGTGCGGCATGATTGCCGCACTTTTTTGGTCATTAATATACTAAACCGTATAATGCTTTAATGTGTGATAAGTAGCGTACATGGCTTGCTTCTTTCATAAGTGAAGCTGGTAAACCTTTTAGGTGAATATTGTTTTTACCAACAGTTGCTACACCGTCTTTACGTCCAAGGCTTGCAAGAGTACCAGAATTAACTGGGCTGAACTCTTTTAGTTTTTGGCCTTTAATTGTTGCGTAAATGTTGTAAGCTGCAGCTTCTCCCATTTGCCATGCATTTTGAGCAGTTGGTGCATATAATGGACGACCTCCATCTTCAGGAAGAGCAACGGAAGCATCTCCAACAACAAATACATCTTGATGTGATTTAGAACGTAAATACTCATCGATGATTGCTTTACCACGGTCGCATTCAAGACCAGATTCTTGAACGATTGGTAGAGCTGCAACTCCACCTGTCCAAACAAATGTGTTTGCTGTAATTGTGGAACCGTCTTTTAGTGAAATTACATTACCTTCTACACCTGTTACAGGAAGGCCAGTTAAGAATTCAACTCCACGAGCTTCTAAGCTTTTTGTTGCGCGTTCAATTAATTCATCAGGTAATACCGGTAAAATTTTTGGACCAGCTTCTATTAGTTTAATATTCAACTCGCTAGGGTCAACTGCGTATTTTGCACAAATATTTGGAGCGTTGTCTACAATTTCACCAACAAGTTCCACACCTGTTAAACCGCCGCCACCAATGACGATTGTTGCATCCGCAATATTTTTTGTTTTTGCATAGGAAGCAATTTTGCTTTCAATATGGTTGTAAATTCTTTTTGCATCATCTACAGATTTTAATACCATTGAGTTTTCTTCTAAACCAGGAATACCGAAGAAACCAGTTTGGCTACCAAGTGCTACAACTAAATAATCATAAGATAAGACAGAGCCGTTTGCTAAATATACTTCTTTATTTTTCACATTGAATGATTTTACTTCTTGGATAACCGTTTCAATGTCTTTACCTTTAAATAATTTCTTTAATGGGAAGGATATTGCTTGTTCAGAAATTGTTCCACCTGCAAGACGGTGTAATTCAGTAATTAATTGGTGATTAGGATATTTATTCACAACTGTGATTTTAGCTTCATCTTTACTTGCATATTTACGTAATGTTAGGGCCGTTAATAACCCACCGTAGCCTGCACCTAAGATGACGATTTCTTTTGACATATTATTCCTCCGTCCTTACTTTATTAAATAAACAAAACCTTATTGATTTTTGCGTTCAGCTGAAACTTCTAAAAATGCATTAGCAAAGCGTAATAGTTTTTGAACTTCTGGGTCCTTCAACAATTTTAATACTCCGAATAACCCGATTGCTTCTTTAGATTCGTCTGCACGTTCTTTTGCTTCAATAGCTGTTTGTGCTAAGCTTTTTACAGTACTCACAACTGGTTCAGAAACTTCTTTAATTGCGTTAACTGTGTCGCTCTTTAATACATCATCTGTTGCTACTTGTTGTGCAAAATCATAAGCCTTTGTAAGAAGTCCTACTACTTCGGCAAGCTTTGGAAGCTGTTCTACTAAATATGTTAAGGACTCTTGCACTTCTGGTTTTAATAATTGATCCAGTAAATCTTGTTTTTCTTTCAAAGCCGACTCTTGAACTTGATTCACTAATTCTTCTGCCATTACCCATTCTCCTTTACTTATCATTGTGCCCATTATTAAAAACAGCATAGATATTTCACATACAATAAAGAAAAAACTCTTCAATTATAACTATGTGAAATGTTTAACAATGTTAACTACAGTTTAAATATAATACAAATATTTCGTAAATCAAGTACTGTTTTTAATAGTGAGTGTTTTATTGGATGGTATGAATAAAAATAAAGATTGAAAGCGTTTTCCTTTTTTATAACTATTAATAATGAAAAAGAAAACCCAATCATTTTTTGAATATTTCTTAAATTGTGACAAATATTTTACAAAAGTGTTGACTTTTTTTGAATTTGCCGTCAATTTGAATTATACGCTTTATCTATTATAATTTCTAATATTATTTTGCTATTTGTTATTAGAAATTGATAACGAAAAGTTAAAACAAAGATTTTTTATTATTATGTTTACGAAAATAAAAATTATGTTGATGAAAATGGAAAAAATTCAGCTATGATGCTGAATTTTTTTATTAAATTCATATTCATAATTTGTCGCTTCCATTAATGCTTTTTCTTCAATTGGTATTCGAATCGATAACATAATGAAGTTTAACAAGGTAAATACAATGGCAGTAAAATAAGCTTGAAACATAATTGGCAATATAATAATTTCACAACAAACAACGAAATAATTTGGATGTTTAAGAAAAGCATATGGTCCCTTTTTAACAATTTGAGCTCCTGGCAACACAATAATTTTCGTATTCCAATACATACCTAATGAAGATAAGCACCATATTCTTAAAGATTGTACGAGTAGAAAAATAATAAATAAAGGTAGAAAAAGTGGGGATATTGTACGTTCAAATACAATGACTTCTACAATTAAACTGATGAAGAAACTTACATGTAACAATATCATGAAGGGATAATGTGAGGCCCCTACTTCATAAGCCCCAAGTTGCAGCATTTGTCTCTCGTTTCGTTTTGCAATAAACAATTCAAAAATTCTTTGTAAAATGACGATTGTTGTTACAATCATAAAAATTAGCATATTAATCCCTCCATTGCAGCAATACTGCTTCTCCACTAAATCCAGGTCCAAGAGCTACTATTAAACCATATGATTCATCTTTCTCGACGGTTTTCATATATTCATCTAAAACGTATAGTACCGTCGGCGATGACATATTGCCGTTTTGTTGAAGAATTTTTCGAGAAATAGCTGTATGTTTGTCGCTTAAATTCAGTGCTTCTTCGTAGGCTAATAACACTTTTTTCCCGCCAGGATGGGCAATGAAATGTTCAAGATCATTTAATGAAATGCCTGCCTCTTTGAAAAATGAATGGATGAATGGCCCTAGCCAATTAGAAATAATCGTCGGTATACTTTTTGAAAAGATGACATGAAACCCATCGTTTCTAACGTCCCAACCCATCACATTTTCCGAGTTAGGCATCCATTTTGAAGCTGTTTGAATGATATATGGTACTGTTTTTCGATTTTCTACTTTCGCTTCATCACCACAAATTAAGGCGCAAGCAACACCATCAGCAAAAAGTGATGCGCCAATTAAATTGCTTTTTGAAAAGTCATTTCGTTGGAAAGTGAGGCTGCATAATTCCACGCAGATGACAAGCACTTTTTCCTTTGGATGGGCAAGACAATAATCGTAGGCTCTACTAATTCCAGATGCTCCTCCAACGCAACCAAGCCCCCAAATAGGTAAACGTTTTATCCGATCTGAAAATTTCAATTTATTCATGATTCGAGCATCAATGCTGGGAGTTGATATGCCTGTGCTAGATACAAAGAAGATGGCATCAATTTCTTCTGTCGAAATTGGTCTTTTTAAATATAGTTCGTTTTGTAGACAACTTTGAATAGCTTTTACACTATAATCCACTGACAATTGAATATATAATTGATTGCGTTCTTCAAAAGTATGATCTTCTTTATGCCATTCTAACGGTACGCAAAAATGCCGCGTTTTTATTTCCCCATTTTCAAACACTTTTAATAGCCGCTCTAATTGCGGAATTTTATTTTGAAATAATGCCTTTGTAAATTGCTCTATTTCATGTTGATGTAATGTGTAGGGAGGTTTATAAGTACTGACAGATACAATTTTTGGCATTTATATCTTCCTTTATTAATTTTATTTCTAGCATTTCCAAGTGGATGAACGAGTATGCAAATAGTGGATAAGAGCAATTTCCTATTTTCAAGCTTCTTTTTCTGTGCGTTTATCATTTAATGAAAAAGTTTTTTGCAATAACTCTAAATACAATAAGAAGTAATCGATGCAGTCTTTAACAAGTTCTGTGTATGAGGAAAACTCCGGCCCCTTTTGATAATGCAAATAGTCGTTTTTTAATACTTCCAACAATTTTTTTGAGAATAAATGAATATTAGTTGAGTGGAATTTTTCTAAACACTGAATAAGGCTGCTGAATAGCACCATATCTTCAGAATCAGGGTGTTCGATAATTGCGATATCTTTCACAAGTACTTCAAGAGATTTAATATATCCAAAAAAGGCGATATCATCATTTCCTTGCAATTCTGCATGGATGGATTGGGTATATAAATTTTGAAATTTCTTCGATGTATTTTGAATGAGAGATTCATCTTGAAATGTATGACCCGGTATCGTTAACAAGTATCGCTCTTGGTTATTGTTTAGTTCTCCACAATTATTAACAACAAAATAGTCTTTTCGGCAGGAAGGGCAAGTTAATGACAAAATATGAATTTCAAAACTTTTATTTTCAAATCGATAGGTATTTTCAACCGTAGGATGTATATCTAAATTGCAGTGCGGACATTTATTTAAAATTATGTATTCTCGGTTGTCGTGGTTGTATTTAACTTTTGTTAGTTTTTTCTCATTTTTTTGCATCATTAGGGCAAATCTCCTTTATGAGCAGTTAGTGAACGATTGTTTCTTCAGCTATTATTTCCAATTTTTTAAGAAATCATTCAATACTTATAAAAAGTGGAAAAAGTCGCCCGATTAAATTCGGAGCGACTTTTCACTATATCTGTTATGAATTGTTTTCAAGGTAATGAATAATGGCATCTCTCAAAAATTCTGTACGACCCGTAACTTTTTGGTCATAATAAGCTTTAAAGCGTTCATCAGCGACATACATTTCCGCAAGTCCCCGGTGAGCTTCTTTTGAATAAGATGGCCAAGTGAAAGTGAGCCACTGTTTATGTTTCGCGGCAAGCTCTTGTGCAAGTGGTGATGTAGGATCTCCAATTTCATAAGCTTTTGCTAGTAGTTTTAGTATTTCGTCTCCAAGTTGCACAAATCTTTCGTAGTCTTCTTTCGACATGTTACGGAATTTTTCGTTGGACTTGCTGACGACATTCTCACCATATTTTTGGCGAATTTCCTCACCATATTTTTGTTCATTTTCTTCTATCAGTTTTTCCTTAAAAGCTTCAAATTTTTCTTCATTGCTCATCATCATTTCTCCTTTCTCATGGGCAATCGTTTTTTTTACGGATTCAATTAATCGGTCTAGGCGGGATCTCTTATTTCTAAGCTGTATTAAATGATTTTCCAACGCTTTTATTGAATCGTAATTTGGATCATTCATGATTGAAATAATTGTTTCAATGTTGACGTCTAATTCCCGGAAAAATAGAATTTGTTGCAATCGATTCACTTCTTCTTGACCATAAATCCGATAGCCAGAGCTGTTGATTCGTTTTGGTTTTAATAAATTAATTTCATCGTAATATCGCAATGTTCTTGTACTGATGCCTGCTAATTTTGCTAATTGACTAATTGTGTACTCCATTGAAATCCCTCCTGACAACTTCATCATAAAGGTTGACGTAACGTGAAGGTCAATATACAAATGAAAATATTTTTTTAGAGAAAAAACTGGCTACTGATATAGACATCGATTATATTTAACTTTGTAGTAACGGAATGAAAGGTTGATGCAATAGATGGGAGATAAAGAATTAAAGATTGTAAAGCAACCAAAATATCAAAAAATTGCTGCCGACATAGCGTCAAAAATTGTTGAGGGAAAATATTTAATAGGCGAAAAAATATATGCAAGATCTTCATTGGCAAGTCAGTATGGGGTCTCAGCTGAAACTGCAAGGAGAGCTATTGCCGTTCTACAAGACTTAGAAATTGTGGAAGCTACGAAAGGGAGCGGTGTTGTTATTAAGTCTTATGAAAAAGCGGCAAATTATATAAAGCAGTTTTTAGATGTTCAATCCATTCATCAAATACAATTGGAAATGTTAGAGAGCATTGACCGACAAAAAAAGGAACTGGATCAACTAAAAGAGACTGCAGAAAGATTAGTCAGCCGAACAGAGCGCTTTCGTTCAATTAATCCTTTTGTTCCATTTCATTTAGAAGTAATAAAGAATTCCCCATACTTATCTAAAACGATTGGCGAAATAAATTTTTGGCATCATACAATGGCAACGATTGTAGGTATACGTCGTGGGGAAGAACTGATCATTTCACCTGGACCATATACCACAATTGAACTGAACGATGTCATCTATTTTATTGGAAACGATGAATGTCTAGAAAGAGTACAAAAATTTCTATTTCCTAATTAAAAAAGGCTTACAGAAGCAAAATTGAGCTTTTGTAAGCCTTTCTTATTATATTTTTGTAGTTTCCGAGATTAGCAATTTGACAAAAGTAACAACCTGTTGTTAATATTGAGTTGTCACTTTTGTAACATTCTATTCATTTTTAAATAGATAAAAATGGTGGAAAGGAGTATGAGATGGAAAAAATTAAAGTTGAACATGTGACGAAAATTTTCGGTAAACATATAAATGCTGCGATGAAACTCGTGGAACAGAAAAAAAGCAAAACAGAAATTCTCAAAGAAACCGGCGCAACAATAGGGGTTTACGATGCGAATTTCACAGTAAACGAAGGAGAAATTTTTGTAATCATGGGTCTTTCGGGCAGCGGTAAATCGACATTAATCCGTCTATTAAATCGATTAATAGACCCTACTAACGGAAACATATACATCGACGGACAAAATATCTCCAAATTAAATAAAAAGGAATTAAGAAAAATTCGAAGAGATAAAATGAGCATGGTTTTCCAAAACTTTGGATTATTTCCTCATCGAACAATTTTGCAAAATACAGAATATGGTCTCGAAATTAAGGGAGTTCCAAAAGAGGAAAGGCGATTGAAAGCAGAAAAGGCTTTAGACAATGCTGGACTGTTGCCTTATAAAGACCAGTATCCAAGCCAATTATCAGGCGGAATGCAACAACGGGTTGGTCTTGCAAGAGCACTTGCTAATGATCCGGATATTTTACTAATGGATGAAGCTTTTTCTGCGCTCGATCCACTCATTCGGAAAGAAATGCAAGATGAATTATTAGATTTGCAACAAAGAATGAAGAAGACAATTGTATTTATTACTCATGATTTAAATGAAGCCCTTCGCATAGGGGATCGCATTGCGTTAATGAAAGATGGTGAAATTATTCAAATCGGAACAGGAGAAGAAATATTAACAAATCCAGCGAACGATTATGTTCGAAGCTTCACTGAAGATGTCGACCGTTCGAAAGTATTGACTGTCGAAAACGCAATGATACGTCCAGTATCCATTAACGTTGAAGCTGATGGACCAAAAGTTGCTTTACAGTTGATGAGAGAAGAAAAAGTGAGCGTCATCTTAGCGGTTGATAAACAAAGAAACTTTAAAGGATATATTACTGCTAACGATGCCCTTGAAGCATCTAAGCGTGGTGAAAGGCATCTACATGGAATATTAAGAAATGATATGCAGACGGTACCACCAGATACGTTAATTCAAGACGTGTTAGGGCCGATGTCCGATTCACCTACACCGATTGCCGTCGTGGAAAACGGAAAATTACTTGGCGTATTAATAAGAGGAGTAGTGATTGAGACACTCTCTTCATCTAACGGTAATGGAGGTGTTGATGATGAATAAAATGCTCGACTTTATTCCTTCACTTCCAGTTGCTGATTGGGTTGAAACGTTCATGGATTTATTAACAGACAATTTTGCCTCAATGTTTTCCTTTATTCAAAAATGGGGCAAAAATTCGATGGAATCCTTTACGGATTTATTGCTGCTTATTCCACCTATTTTGTTCATCCTCATTGTCGCTATCATCGCCTTCTTTGCCACAAAAAAGAAATTCGGATTAGCGGTATTTACGATTGTTGGATTAACGTTTATTTACAATCAAGATCTTTGGAAAGAACTCATGAATACCGTCACGTTAGTGGTGTTTTCAAGTATCATTGCAATCATTATTGGTATACCAATCGGAATTTTAATGTCAAAAAGTAATGTAGCGGAGAATATCATTAAGCCGATTTTGGACTTCATGCAAACAATGCCGGGATTTGTATATTTAATACCTGCCGTAGCCTTTTTTGGTATTGGTGTCGTACCGGGTGTTTTTGCATCGGTCATTTTCGCATTGCCGCCTACGGTAAGATTTACGAATTTAGGTATAAGACAAGTGCCGAAAGAGTTGGTGGAAGCTGCGGATTCCTATGGAAGTACAGGTTGGCAAAAATTGTATAAATTAGAGCTTCCATTAGCCAAATCAACAATTATGGCAGGCATTAACCAGACAGTGCTTTTATCATTATCAATGGTCGTCATTGCATCGATGATTGGTGCACCTGGATTAGGTCGGGATGTATTGTCGGCACTACAAAGAGCTCAAGTAGGAAATGGATTCGTTGCAGGTATCAGTTTAGTTATCTTTGCCATTATCATTGATCGCTTAACACAAAGTTTAAATAAAAAGAAATATTAATAGGAAGGAAGTATATAATGAAATTTAAAAAATTAATGATGATTGGACTAGCTTTAGGTTTGAGTGCAGCTTTAGCTGCGTGTGGAAATGGATCTTCTAATGATGTTGACAATTCAAATAAGGAAGAGGATAAAGAAATCAATTTAGCGTATGTTGAATGGGATTCTGAAATAGCATCAACTCATGTCATTGGAAAGGTGTTAGAAGATTTAGGTTATGATGTAACATTAACGCCACTAGATAATGCCATTATGTGGGAAGCTGTTGCAAATGGAGAAGCAGACGCATCGGTAGCGGCGTGGTTACCAGTTACTCATGGTGAACAATATGAAGCATATAAGGATGATATTGTTGACTTAGGTGAAAACTTATCAGGTGCAAAAATTGGATTAGTTGTACCTGAATACATGGAAAATGTAGACTCCATTGAGGATTTGAATAAACACGCTAATATGCAAATAACAGGCATTGAATCAGGTGCCGGTGTAATGCAAGCAACGGAAAGAGCCCTTCAAGAATATGAAAATTTAGCCGATTGGGAATTAGTACCATCTTCTTCAGGGGCGATGGCGGTTGCTTTAGGAGAAGCAATTAAAAATAAAGAAGAAATTGTTGTCACTGGATGGACTCCTCACTGGAAATTTGCGAAATACGAATTGAAGTATTTAGAAGATCCAAAAGGAGTATTTGGTGGGGAAGAAACAATTAACACATTTGTAAGAAAAGGGTTAGAAGATGAAATGCCAGATGCATTTAAAGTGTTAGATAATTTCCACTGGACAACGGCAGATATGGAATCAGTAATGCTTGATATCAGTAATGGTATGAGTCCAGCAGATGCTGCGAGCAAATGGGTTGAAGAAAATGCTGAAAAAGTAGCTAAATGGACAGAAGGAATCGAATAATGAAGTAAGGTGATGCGATTATCGCATCACCTTTTTATTTTTCTTTTACATCATATCCTATAACCGTCCAAATGCCTGTTTCATCTTGACGAATAAGCCTTTTTAAGTATACTGTTTGAATGTTTGTATCTGAATCATCCACTTCAACGATTGCTAGTTCGTTATCGCTATGAAGCAATTTTAAATTCTCCAGTTCAATAGGGTATTCCCCTTCAATACCGCTTGGTGAGATTTGAAGACTTACAAACACTTGTGTGGTTGCAATAGCATCAAGTCTCCACGGCGAATGCCCCTCATCAACACTTTTTTGAGTATTCTTTTCTATTTCTAAATTATATTGAACTTCTACTTGAGGAGAAATTTCTTTCGCTGATACTGGGAACATAATGTTTTCGTATATTCCAACACTTTCCAATTCAAAAGTTAGTTCGGTTGATTCAAGATATGCTGGAATTGCATTATAGTCCATAATCTCCACAGTGAAAACCTCCGTCTTTTCCAGATTTCCTAAGAGGAAACATGTTCTAAATTATAGTAGCTTTGTTTTAACTTTATTATTTACAAATTAGATGAAAATATTAATTATACTTGTTAAGAATAGTATGAATTTCTTTGTTTAATTCTTCTATGTTTGCATTTGGAATTAGTGAGTGGCTAAGTTGATATTTTTCTTTTAGCTTTAGAATTCGCATAACGCTTTCATTAATCCGCTGTTCAGAAATTTCACCACGTTGAACTGAAGTAACAAGTTCATCGATGATAGAAAAGATCTTATCTTCATCATGAGCAATTAAAATCATATCATTTCCAGCTTTTACTGATAGTAAAGCAGCTTCTTGTAATGAATAGTGGTTGGTAATTGCTTTCATCGTCATATCATCTGTGATGACAACACCGTTAAAACCGAGTTTTTCTCGCAATAACTCTGTAATGATGGTTTTTGATATAGATGCAGGATATTGTTTATCGATTTGCGGTAATAAAATGTGAGCTATCATCACAACATCTGCATTTTCTTCAATTGCCTTTTTGAACGGGAGTAATTCGACTTGATCTAATTCTTTTATTGATTTATTCACCATAGGGAGAGCTAGGTGAGAATCGACGGAAGTATCGCCATGGCCAGGAAAGTGTTTTATAACCGGTATGATATTTTCAGATTGTATTCCTTTCATCATTTGAATTCCTAAGGCTGCAACGATTGTTGGATCATGACTAATAGCACGGTGACTGATTACCGGATTGTTTGGGTTGCTATTCACATCTAAAACCGGAGCGAAATTCAGATTAAAGCCGAATGTAGCTAATTGTTTTCCTAACAATTTTCCGTATTCATATGCAAAAACTTCATTATTTTTTAATCCAACAGAATAATTTGTCGGTAAACTTGCAATTTCTTTTGGCAGTCGGTTGATGCTTCCGCCTTCCTGGTCAATCCCTAAAAAAATAGGATATTTATTATTGTTGTTAAGACTTTTCACTTCATTTAATAATGAGGTAATTTGCTGACTAGACTGTAAATTATCTTTAAAGAAGATGATGCCTCCAATTTTTCTTTCCACAATTAAACGTTTTACCTGATCATTCAACTTTTCCCCTGAAAAACCGATAAAGAACATTTGACCAATCTTTTCTTCTAAAGTCATATTGTCTACTAAGCTTGCGTACTTTGATGGATTATTTTTAGTAAGAATTGAGATATGATGCACTTTCGGGTTAGGCAAATCGTTCGACGGCTTTGGCAAAATCCATTTAATCAAGTAATAATCATTGACAGTGTAATACAAAATAATCTGAGCTGTTGTCTCATCTTCATAATAAGTTGTTTGTTCAGGTGCTCCCAGTACATCTTGAATATCTTGCATATGAATTTGGGATAAATGTTTGTCATAGGAACGAATATCAAAAATTTGCTGTCCATCCATTCCGATTGATAAATTGTGTGCAGGGTAATAAGCATAATTTCCAACAGTTGTATTTTCAATTCTTTCAGGTGAACCTAATATTTTTTCGACATCTTTAAATGTTGAGTTTCCAGCAATGATGGAACTATGGTAAACCTTTCCTTCCGCAGCATAGTTCATAATTTGCTGTATCAATTCTACTGCAGTTGGCTTTTCATGTTGAAATGGCGGATCTTTCGATAAATGTTCATCATTAGATGAATTTTGATTACCGTTCCAAACAAATATAATGAAGAATGCACTAGTCACAAGGATAATGAAACTAATAATAATGCCTTTTTTCATATGATTTCTCCTTTTTATCCTGTCATAAAATTAGTTGCTTAAGGGAAGAAAAAGTCACAGTCGACAAAGAAAGAGTTCAAAGAAATTGAATCGACAATATTTCCTAGGAAATTTCGATATTTTTCACCAAACAATAAAGGCAAAAAATAGATTCGATTCAAACGGGTTATCATAGCCAATACAAGGTGCATTTGGTAGAATAATGAATAACATAAGGGGGTATGGATATGGGAATTTTATTACTTATTGTTACCATTATGATTGGAATCCTTTTTGCTCTTCGTCTATACTCATTTGAAAATAGTGAATTTAGAAAAATCACAGGACATTCTTTATATAGTATTTGGGCAAATCCACATGTAAAAAATACATATAAATTAGTTCAGTCTTTAAAATATTTACAAGGTGAACACAAACTGTTAGTAAATGTTGCATTTAACGGTGCTAATAAAAATATCGATGCGATTGTTATTCATGAATCTGGCATTTATATTTTTTCAATTCAATCTATGAATGGCTGGATTTATGGTAGAGAACAAGATGGGCAATGGGCTCAAGCAGTACATAAACAAGATAAATTGAACACATTTGAAAACCCAATCAACGAAATGAAAAGAGCAGTATTAAACCTGAAGGAAAGTTTGACGAATGTAAAAGAGGATTTATTTCATTCAATCGTTCTATTTACAGACAGTTGTTCATTAAAAAAAATTATGACGAAATCAAATAATGTGTCAGTAATAAAAGTAAATGAATTAAAGCGTTTTTGGAAAAAACGAACTGATAAAAAGCTTACAGTAGAGGATATCCAAAAAATTCATCATTCACTAGAACAATTTGTTAATATTCATCAACCTTCTTATAAAATGAACATGGATCAAGCAACTACTAATCATTAATATCACAGTATATTGAAAGGAAATAACAATGGGAAAGCGCTCAAAACGGCAAAACAGCATAGAATTTATGAAAGAAAATAGAAGATTGTTTTCTTGTCCGATTTGTAATAATGAAATGGATGTCCATGATGACGGAGAGGTTTTCTGTAGTAATCGTCATAACTTTACGATTGCAAAACAAGGATATGTGAATTTTTTGACAAAACCTGTCCGTTCTATGTATACGAAAAATTTATTTGAATC
Organism: Ureibacillus sp. FSL K6-0786; assembly: GCF_037965165.1. Taxonomy (GTDB): domain Bacteria; phylum Bacillota; class Bacilli; order Bacillales_A; family Planococcaceae; genus Ureibacillus; species Ureibacillus thermosphaericus. Next base: position 1,745,980 of record NZ_CP150191.1, read on the forward strand.
TCGTAAAGTTGTAATTGATAGCGGTTTGTTCAATGAAATGCATAAACAAGTAGCAACTATCATTGGAAATTCAGTTAAGACAATTTTAGATACTGGATGCGGGGAAGGTTCCCATTTGGCTCGTATTTGTGAGCAGTTAAATGATGAGGTAGTTGGTGTAGGGGTTGATATTGCTAAAGAAGGAATTATTACTGCGGCAAAATATTATGACCGGAAAATTTGGTGCGTTGGAGATTTAGCAGATAGTCCTTTTCGTGAACAATCATTTGACGTAATATTGAATATTTTATCGCCAGCAAACTATGGTGAGTTTAAACGCCTGTTAAAGCAAGGGGGAAAATTGATTAAAGTAGTTCCCCAATCCGAATATTTAATGGAATTAAGAAAACAAGTATTTGCAAACTCAAAAAAAGAGCTTTATTCTAACGAGCAAACTGTCGTTCGATTTCATGAGCAATTTATGAACGTGTCACAACAAAGAATTACTTATAAAGTGCCTATTGAAAAGGAACTAATTCCTAAATTAATTGAAATGACTCCTCTAGGATGGCATGCAGAAACCCATGATATATCTTTAGAGGAATTGACGATTGATTTGGATATATTAGTGGGAGAAGTGTAAGTTTGTGATGAGATTGAAAGAAAGGGATGTTTTCTTTAAAATAAGAATGAATAAAAAAATTTAAGGGTAGGAATCAACAGTGTTATACGATTTCGGAGCTAGAGTAGTTAACGTGTTTTTAACAATAAATGGATCAAAAGCGAAGGTATATGGTAAGGAAAATTTACCAAAAGATGAGGGATACATCATTGCGTGTACACATAATGGATATATTGATATTTTAAACCTAGGTCTTTCCATATATCCTAGACAAATACATTTTATGGCAAAAAAACAACTATTTGATATTAAAGGGTTAGGTTGGTTGATTAAAAAACTGAACGCTTTTCCTGTCGATCGTGAAAATCCGGGACCGAGCGTGATTAAAATACCTCGTCAACTTCTAAAAGAAGGAAAAATTGTTGGAATTTTTCCGAGCGGTACTCGTACAACAAATAACACAGAGTTAAAACAAGGAGCAATTACTATTGCTCAACTTACAAAATCGAAAGTTGTTCCAGCAGCCTATATTGGTCCAAAAAATATAAAGGAAGTAATAAAAAGACAAAAAGGGTATTTAATATATGGTAAACCTTTTACCGTTCCTGCTGGAAAAGAAGCGCGGGATGAATACACTGCCTTTTTAGAAAAAGAGCTTCAAAGATTAACAGAAGAAATACAACGAACAAATGGAAAATAATTAGCACTTTCCGTCATCGGAAGGTGCTTTTTCAAAAGGGGTTGTTATGATGAAACGTGTACTTTTCGTATGCTTAGGAAATATTTGCCGCTCGCCAATGGCTGAAGCAGTATTTAGAGACTTGCTAAAAAAGAGAGGATTAGAAGATAAAATCGAAGTGGATTCTGCTGGAACAAGTTCATGGCACGTCGGAGAACCACCGCATTACGGTACTTCCAACAAATTAAAAGAATATAATATTTCCACAGAAGGAATCACTGCGCGGCAATTGAAAAAAGATGATTTTGAAAAGTTTGATTATATTGTTGGTATGGATGAAAGTAATATAAGGGATATATGTAGAATATTAGGTCAAACGGAACATCCTAAAATTTTCCGTTTTCTTGATTTAACTTCACACAAAAAAGACGTTCCAGATCCATATTATACGGGGGATTTCCAAGAGACATATGACTTAGTTGTAGATGGTTGCGAAGCATTATTGAGCAAAATAATAGAAGAGATGGAAGATTAAAGGTTGATATTATAAAGGCATTTTACAAAAAAATCAAGTAGCGATTATTTTCATCAAAGAAATCATGGTGTATAATGATACAGTCGTATTTGTTAGAATGAAATTTTACTGATATTTTGAATAGGAAAGAGAGTGAATCCAATGGGTCGCAAATGGAATAATATTAAAGATAAAAAAGCAGAAAAAGATAAAAACACCAGCCGAATTTATGCAAAATTTGGTAAGGAAATTTATGTAGCTGCAAAAAAAGGTGAACCAGACCCAGAATTAAATCAGGCATTAAAGGCAGTATTAGAAAGAGCAAAAACATATAATGTACCTAAACATATTATTGATCGTGCCATTGAAAAAGCAAAAGGTGCTGGCGGAGAAGATTATGATGAACTTCGTTACGAAGGCTTTGGTGTCGGTGGAACAATGGTGATTGTTGATGCGTTAACAAACAATGTGAACCGTACCGTTTCGGAAGTCCGTGCTGCTTTTGGCAAAAACGGAGGAAATATGGGTGTAACAGGTTCGGTATCATATATGTTTGATTCTACTGCGGTATTTGGAATTGAAGGTAGGTCAGTAGATGAAGTGTTAGAAATTTTATTAGAAGCGGATATTGATGCACGTGATGTGTTTGATGAAGAGGGAATCACAATCGTTTATGCGGAGCCAGATCAATTCCATGTTGCTCAAGAAGCATTCAAAGCAGCAGGTATTGAAGAGTTTACAGTAGCTGAATTAACAATGCTTCCACAAACTGAAGTAAAACTAACTGGGGAAGACAAAGTGAAATTTGAAAAAATGATTGATGCATTAGAAGATCTTGAAGATGTACAACGTGTATATCATAACGCAGATTTAGAAGATTAATATTCAATAAAGGAAAGACCGTAACATGTTGAGTGTCACGGTCTTTTTTTCATTGTCAGTTTTTGGGGAAGTGGACTTTCAAAGAAAAATTCCACGTTTCTAAAGTATAATTTTGGAACTTTATAATCGTTTAAACGTAAGTACTAAGAGAAAACCTTAAGGTGATGATATGAAAAAAAGTTTTTTAATAATATTAGGAATTTTAATAGTGAGTAGTGTAGCTTTATTTACTTGGTCCTATAAAACCATGAAACAGCCAATACCGGTTGCAGATGGTACTTATGAATATGCGATTTTATTAGGAGCGAAAGTAGAATCGGATGGAAGACCAAGCTTAACTTTGCAGTATCGTTTGAAAGAGGCGATAAAGTATTTGAAATCCTATCCTCATGTAAACGTCATCGTTTCTGGTGGGAAAGGGTTGGACGAACCGATTAGTGAAGCTGAAGCAATGTACACATTTTTAGTGGAATCAGGAATTGAAGAATATCGAATTATCCGTGAAGAACAAGCAACGTCTACATACGAAAATTTACTATATTCTAAAAAATTACTGCCAACCAATACAAAAAACGTTACGCTTATTACTAGCGATTTTCACTGTGCACGTGCAAAAATATTAGCAAATAAACTGGATTTAGAAGTGGACATAGTTGCATCCAAAACACCGAAAATTGTTGAGCAGAAGTTACATATTCGTGAACAGTTTGCACTCATAAAAACATTAATCCTTGGAAAATAAAACTTCCAACCGAATTGTAATGAGTGGAAAATGCTCGCAATTAAACACTCTTTATTGATTCTTTTTTATAAACGAAAATAGATTTGTATAGGAATTTTCAGGAAGTGTTAAACTTGGGTAGGGGTGAGTGAACGATGACAAAAAAATTATGGTTTCAAGTGGGAATTGGATTATTAATTGCCTTATTAATTATTAAATATGTAATAGAAATTCATTGGATTTTTAATCCCATTGTTATTATTATCAAAACAATTTTTATTCCAGTGTTATTAAGTGGCGTCCTTTTTTACATATCAGAGCCTTTCCAGCGTTGGCTAGAAAAAAAGGGACTTCCTAGATGGGCAAGTATTTCAACGATTGTATTAGTATTAGCAGGATTAGTAACGGGATTATTGTTAATTGTCGGAAATCCGATTGCTGAACAAGTGAACCGCTTAGTGCAAAATTCCCCAAATATTGGCGATAAAATAATGGAAGCAACGGATTTTATTCTAGAAAACAAAGACAATTTACCTCCTCAAGTTGAAAACTTCGTTGATTCTGTAACAAGTTCTATTCAAGACATTGTCGTTGTAGGTAGTAAAAGCATTGTAAACTTTGTTAGCGGTACTGTTTCTACAATTTTTACTTTAATTTTGGTTCCATTCTTTTATATTTTCATGTTAAAGGATCATGAAAAATTTGCACCAAATATTTACAAGATTTTTACCGGCGAGCGTCGGATATGGGTAAAGAATACGTTAGAAGACATCAATGAAGTACTAAAAAACTATGTACAGGGACAAGTACTTGTGAGTTTAATTTTAGCAACGATGATGTTTATTGGATACTTAATTATCGGACTTGAATACGCTTTATTACTTTCAATTTTTTCCTTTTTTATGAATATGATTCCGTTTATTGGTCCATGGATTTCGTTGGCGCCAGCAATTCTTGTCGCCATTATTCAAGATCCAGTCTTGGTAATTTGGGTATGTGTGATTACCCTTGTTGCTCAACAATTGGAGAGCAATTTAATTACTCCAAATGTTATGGGGAAATCTTTAGATATCCATCCGTTAACGGTTATTACAGTAGTATTAGCTGCTGGTAATATAGGTGGTTTTATTGCAATTATGATTGGAATTCCAACTTATGCGGTATTAAAAGTAATTGTAAAGAATATCTATGAGGAGCGGAAGAAAATTAAAGAAGCTGCAACGAAAACGTTATAATATAAAACAGTATACACCTAAAGAGAAGCTGTTTTTTTAAATCTTGTATTGTATACTTAGATAAGGCATTTTATTAGAGAGCGATTATTAGAAAAAGGGGATTTTGTATGAGCGGAAAGAGAGCTGCTATCATTCTCGTAAGTATTATGCTTTTAGTTAGTATTTTGGTGATCGTTGCCATTTCAATCTTTTATGCCACTTATCAGCCAACTATAAACCAAAGTATGATACCTTTTGAATTGAGTCATTCCAATAATACAATATAAAAAACACGAGCGTTTATAGCTCGTGTTTTTTATTTAGAAGAATAAATCCAATATGAAATAAACACAACTAGCAATTACTGCTGAAATTGGCATTGTAATAATCCAAGTTAAAACAATTTTACGAGCTACTCCCCATTTAACACCTTTTACACGTTGAGCAGATCCCACACCCATAATGGATGAAGAGATAACATGAGTTGTTGATACCGGTAAGTGAATTAAGGTTGCTCCAAAAATAACAGTAGCAGATGCTAAATCGGCTGCAGCGCCATTAACAGGTCGGATTTTCATAATTTTTGTACCAACCGTTTTAATGATTTTATATCCTCCGATGGAAGTTCCTAATCCCATTGCAAGCGCACAGGCAATTCGTACCCAATCTTGTACATCGTTATCTGATTGGATGCCGGCAGCGATTAAAGCCATTGTAATGATTCCCATCGCTTTTTGGGCGTCATTCGTACCGTGAGTGAAAGCCTGTAATGCTGCGGTAAAGATTTGCATCGTACGGAATCCTTTATTGGTACGATAAAGGTTTAAATTTTTAAACAACAACTTGAATATTGACATGAATAAAAATCCGACACCAAAAGCGATAAATGGAGAAAAAATTAACGCCTCTAAAATGCCGATAAAACCTTTATAATTGAGAATATCAAATCCCGCTGCAGCAATTGCTGCTCCAGCAATGGAACCAATTAATGTATGAGAAGAGCTAGACGGAATTCCAAAATACCAAGTAAGTAAGTTCCATGTAATCGCAGAAATAAGTGCTGCTAAAATAACGACAGATCCCGTTGTATCATCTGGCGTTTGATTCAGTGAAAATGGGTCTACGATATCGCTAGCAATTGCTTTTGCTACTCCTACAAAAGAAATTGCTCCAAGGAAGTTCATGATAGCAGCAAGCATTACAGCTGTACGCGGTGGCAGTGCACGGGTTGAAACAGACGTAGCAATCGCGTTTGCTGTATCGTGAAATCCGTTAATAAAGTCAAATGCGAGCGCAAATATAACGATTAATATTGTGATGATTAAAATGGCATCCATATCTAAAACTCCGCTCCGTTATTATGCATTGCGCATGATAATTGTTTCTAGTGTATTTGCTACGTCTTGGCAATGGTCAGCGATATCTTCCAATTGGTTGTAAATATCTTTATATTTAATTAAACGGATTGGATCTTTTTCATTTAAGAATAGTTGTTTAATGGATGAACGGGATACTTCATCACATTCTCGTTCATAGTCCTTGATTAAAATAATATGATTTCTCATTGAAGTTAAATCTTTTTTATTTAACAAGTCGATTGCTGATACAATTTCATCTGCACTTCTTGTTATGTATTTTAAAAATGTGCGCATTGACTCGTCTAATTCTGGAATGGAGAACATCTCTAAGTGAGCAAAACATTGCTCTATACCATCTAATACATCGTCCATTTTAATAGCTAATGCTAAAATATCTTCTCTTTCGATTGGTGTCATAAATGACTTATTTAACATGACGATAAGTTCGTGTATTAAATTGTCACCATCCGTTTCAAATTTTTTAACTTTGATACTTAATTCCTTTAAATCAGCAATTGAATCGATATTAAAGTCGTTAGCAAAGTGAACTGCATCTCGCATGTTTTCAGCAATTTTGTGTAATGACACAAAAAATGGATCTGATTTTTTTGGATTAAACATGAAAGTAATGCCCCCTGATATACGTTAGTTTTAAAACCTTTATTATGATAGCAAAAAAAATTCAAAAACTATAGAATGTAAATGCGGAAAATAACAAAATTTACATTCCTGTAATATTTATTTGGTAAGAATTAGTTATTGTAGTGAAAATAAGGAATATAAATAAGCATATTAATTGGCAGTGCCATATTAATATGCTTATTATGGATTGACTTTATGATAAGTATTCTTCAAGTTCCTTTTGCAAAAATGGCTTTGCTGATAAGAATTCAATAAAAGCTTTGTATCTTTCTAATTCGTTTTTGCCCGGTTTCTTTCCAGTATAAAAACCACGTATCAATATATTTTTAGGTGTATGCTCCATATCGATAAATTCCATTAACTGTACTTCATATCCGACTAATTTTAATATTTCTGCACGAATTGAATCGGTTGCGAGAGCGGCAAAACGTTCTTTGATTAATCCGTGTTGTGTCATGATTTCTAATTGCGGGGCGTTTAATTGACGATTCAATTCATGTTGACAGCATGGTACGCTTAAAATAACTTTTGCTCCCCACTTTACAGCTCGAGCCAGTGCCATATCTGTTGCCACATCGCAAGCATGTAATGTTACAACCATATCGACAGAAGTCTCTTCATCGTAATCATTTATATCTCCTACAATAAATTCTAAATTGTCATAATGTAAATCTTTTGCAATATTATTACATTCTTCGATTACTTCTTTTTTTAAATCGAGTCCTGTAACTTTAAGATCTAAACCTTTTTCGATTTTTAAATAATGATATAAGGCAAAGGTTAAGTAAGACTTCCCAGAGCCAAAATCGATAATCCGAATTTGCCGATTTTTCGGTAAGTAATTTAAGGAATCGTCAATAAATTCGAGGAACCGGTTGATTTGTCGGAATTTGTCGTATTTTTGTTTTTTGACTTTTCCATCAGGAGTTTGAACCCCAAGCCGCACTAAGAATGGATAAGGAGTTGTTTCATTCAGCAAGTAATTCTTTTTACGGTTATGGGCTAAAGACAGCTCTTTTTTCATTTTTGTTTGTTCTTCTTTCCAAAAGACTTTATTCTTTTTAGATAATTGGATTTGAATTAAGCGATCGGTGAATTGCCCGTGAAATTGTCTAAATTGCTGTAGCAACTCATCTAAATAGGGATGGAAATTTTCTAATAGGATATTTTTATGTTTTAATATCCTTTCATATTGATATTCGAGTTGAATATGGTATTGTCCCTTTATTTCAACTGGATTTAATTTAACTCTTTTCAATTCATCTGATTTTTTCCTTGGTTGACTAATGGTTGCAGATATTAGTTTTTTATTAAAAATATGCTCAAGCAATTGTTGTTTCATATCAGTAAATTCCATGGATATCAAACCTTCTTCGTTTTAGGATAATCGACAATAGTTTAACACATAATACATTATTGTTATAGAAAAGGTCGAGAAAATTGTAAACCATGTTGACGGAAAATTATTTTAAAACGGAAAATTATACAAAAAGAGAATTTTCCAAAAAAATATTATATCCAAAAAACCTATCCCTATGTTAAAGTATTGTTATAAAAGATTTCTTAGAAATCGACATTTTTTTCTCTATTTCGACACATTTTAAGTATGTAACAACAAGGAGGAGAATTTTATGAGTGAGTATGCTTTCCAAATGTTTGCGATCATATTATATATGATTGCAATGCTATTAATTGGTTGGTATGCATTCAAAAAAACATCTAACTTAAAAGAGTACATGTTAGGTGGGCGCGGATTAGGGCCAATTACAACCGCTCTAAGTGCTGGAGCAGCCGACATGTCAGGTTGGTTATTGATGGGGTTACCTGGTGCCATTTATGCAGCAGGTTTAGTAGAAGCGTGGATTGCGATTGGTTTAACAGTTGGACAATATTTAAACTATGTTTTAGTCGCACCGCGTTTACGTGTTTATACGCAAATTTCCAAAGACTCTATTACAATCCCAAGCTTTTTAGATAACCGACTTCGTGACAATACGAAATTACTTAGAATTGCATCAGGAATCGTTATTCTTGTATTCTTCACGTTCTATGTTTCTTCTGGTATGGTTTCTGGCGGTAAGTTTTTCCAAAGTTCATTTGGATTTGATTATCACACTGGGATGATCCTTGTAAGTGCAGTTGTTATCATTTATACATTATTTGGTGGATTCTTAGCGGTAAGTTATACAGACGTAGTACAAGGAACAATTATGTTCTTCGCTTTAATTTTAGTTCCTCTTATAGGAGTTTTCGTTACAGGAGGATTTGGTGAAACTGGAAGCGCTATCACTGCTGTAAATCCTGAACATTTAAGTTTATTACCGTCAACAGCAGTTGCTGCAGGAATTATTTCTTCTGTTGCTTGGGGTCTTGGATATTTCGGACAACCACATATCATCGTTCGTTTCATGGCCATTAATACTGTAAAAGAAATGAAAAGTGCTCGTCGTATCGGTATCGGCTGGATGATTTTAAGTTTGGTTGGTGCGATGTGTACGGCGCTAGTGGGTGTTGCTTACTTCCAACAAAACGGAATGACACTTAATGACCCAGAAACGATTTTTATTGAAATGGGGAAAATTTTATTCCATCCATTTATTGCAGGGGTTTTACTTGCAGCGATTTTAGCGGCAATTATGAGTACGATTTCTTCTCAATTAATCGTTACTTCCTCTGCATTAATTGAGGATATTTATAAAGCGTTGTTCAAAAAAGATGCTACCGATAAGCACTATGTGACAGCTGGACGTGTAGCGGTATTGATTGTAGCTATTGTCGCAATGATTTTAGCTTGGAATCCAAACAACTCAATTTTAGATTTAGTTGGATTTGCTTGGGCTGGATTTGGTTCATCCTTTGGTCCAATTATTATCCTTGCTCTATATTGGAGAAAGTTAACAAACATTGGTGCATTAAGCGGAATGGTTGTTGGTGCTATTGTAGCATTCGTTTGGGGTCAATCTGCTACTCTTTCAGGCATGATTTATGAAATGGTTCCTGGATTCTTCTCTAACTTAGTTGTAGCAGTTATTGTAAGTATGATTACGTATAAACAAAATCCAGAAATTGAAGAAGAATTCAATCAAACATTAGAGGTTTTAAAAGCTGAAAAGGAAAAATAATGAGTTATCGAGGAAGATCCACAACTTTGTGTTGTGGGTCTTTCTTTTTCTTTCACAGGGTATACTGTATAATAACGGGATAAGACCCATTGTTCGGAGGGAAGGATTATGACTCAGTTAAAAGAAGTAGAGATGATTAAAGAGAAAGCAATATTAGTGGGTGTCAACTTAAATGACCCAAATTTTGAATATTCAATGGAAGAATTGGAAAATTTAGCGGAAGCCCTTGACGTCGAAGTGGTAGGGCAAGTAACTCAAAATTTAGAGCGCGTTAATCCATCTCATTATGTAGGAAAGGGAAAAGTAGTAGAAATTAAAAATTTTTTTGATGAAGTTGGTGCAAACTTAGTCATATTCAACGATGAACTATCTCCTTCGCAAATCCGAAATTTAGAAAGTGATTTAGATTGCAAAGTGATTGACCGAACAACGTTAATTTTAGATATATTTGACCGCCGAGCAAAAACAAAAGAGGCTAAATTGCAAGTTGAATTGGCACAGCTGCAATATATGTTGCCTAGATTAGTTGGATTACATTCTTCTTTATCAAGACAAGCTGGAGCAACAGGTGGAGGTCTTCGAAATAGAGGACTTGGTGAGACAAAACTAGAGCTCGATCGACGGAAAATTGAAGACCAAATTACAAAGTTGCGAAAAGAACTAGAACAAATTAAAGAACAACGAGATACTCAAAGAAAAAAGCGACGTAAAAGTGAAATTCCTGTAGTGTCACTAGTTGGGTATACTAACGCAGGGAAGTCAACAATTATGAACCAAATGCTTGCAAAATTTGGGCAAGAGGACAAAGAAGTATTTGAAAAGGACATGCTGTTCGCAACGCTAGACACCTCAGTGCGAAAAATTGAATTACCGGATAAAAAACAATTTTTACTAACTGATACCGTTGGATTTGTAAGCAAGCTTCCCCACCAATTAGTAAAAGCTTTTCGATCAACATTAGAAGAAGCGAGAGATGCGGATTTATTGTTACATGTAGTGGATGTTTCTAACAGTGAATATAAGTTTATGATGGATGTTACGAATCGTACATTAAAAGAAATTGGAGTAGAAAATGTTCCAACCATTTACCTTTATAATAAATGTGACTTAGCCAATATTGCTTACCCAAAAGTTTACGGAGAAGACCTTTGGATATCCGCGAAAGAAGGCAAAGGATTGAATGAGTTAGTTGAATGTATTCGTAAACATCTTTTTTCCAATTATTATACTTGTGAAATGTTCATTCCTTTCAGCCGGGGGGATATCGTATCCTATTTAAACGAGAATGCTTCAGTAAAGTCAACAGAGTATGAAGAAGCGGGAACAAAATTAATAGTAGAATTGAAAGAATCGGATTATAAAAAGTTTGAGGACTTTGTAGTCAAGAAATAGCAGAAAGCGAGTGGAATCAAATTCCCCTCGCTTTTTTAGTATGTATTGACTTGTTACATTCCAAACTACATAACAGGTATCAAGTTAAGAAAAATTTTTCAAGGGATAGTAAATTAGTTGTTTTGTTATACCTAAATAATAAAAAAGGGGTGGTTAGAAAGACGAAAAAACGTTAGAATGATAAGAAATTTAGGAAAATAACAAATAAACTTAAAATTTAAACATTATACAGATATATTGAAAATGTTATAGAAATTATTTAAAAATAGATATTGTAGTTGCTTCGGAAGTGATGAAATTTTCAGAAAAAAATAAAAAGTATAATAAAAGAAAGAAGGGAAAGATATGTTATCTAAAGAGGAAATTGTGAAATCTGTCCCCCAGAAAGGCTTTTTTGGACATCCTAAAGGCTTATTCACACTATTTTTTACTGAGTTCTGGGAACGTTTCTCATATTATGGAATGCGCGCCATTTTAATTTTTTATATGTACTATGAATTACATGAAGGTGGATTGGGGCTTGAACGCGGAACTGCAAACTCCATTATGGCCATCTACGGTTCTTTAGTATATATGTCTGGTATTATTGGTGGATGGTTGTCTGACCGAGTTTGGGGTCCTCGTAAGACGATGTTTTATGGCGGAATCCTCATCATGATCGGGCATTTCATTTTAGCTCTTCCACTTGCTTTAACAGGTCTCCTTATATCAATGGTATTTATCATTATTGGTACAGGTTTATTAAAAACGAATGTTTCATCAATTGTCGGCGAGATATACGCAGAAAAAGATAGCCGTCGCGACTCTGGTTTTAGTATTTTCTACATGGGTATTAACATGGGAGCATTTTTAGCTCCGTTTATTGTTGGGACTGTAGGGGAAACTTATAGCTTCCATTTAGGATTCGGTTTAGCAGGTATTGGAATGCTGATCGGTTTAATTATTTACATAGCCACGCAAAAGAAAAATCTGGGCTTAGCAGGTCTTCAAGTTCCAAACCCATTAAATGAAGCCGAGAAGAAAAAAGCGATTTTGAATTTCACAATCATTATTTTAGCGATTGTTGTTGTATTAGGCGGTTTGTATGCAACTGGCAATTTAACAATGGGTGTATTTAGTACGATTATTACAACTTTAGGTGTATTAATTCCTACAGCATTTTTCATCATCATGTATAGAAGTCCAAAAACGACAAAAGATGAAAAATCTCGTGTGTTAGCATACATTCCTTTATTTATTGCCGCAGTAATGTTCTGGGCAATTCAAGAGCAAGGTGCAACTATTTTGGCAACTTATGCAGATACGAGAACAAATCTAAATGTTGGCGGCTTTGAATTAAAAGCTTCTTGGTTCCAATCGTTAAATCCATTATTTATTATTCTTTTCGCTCCAGTATTTGCTTGGATTTGGATAAAACTAGGTAATCGTCAACCTTCAACACCACTGAAGTTTTCCTTTGCACTATTCTTCGCAGGTGCATCATTCTTAGTGATGATGATTCCTTCAAAACTGTCTGGTGGAACAGAACTAGTAAGTCCATTATGGCTAGTATTATCATTTTTCTTAGTAGTAATTGGGGAGTTATTGCTTTCTCCAGTGGGGCTATCTGCAACGACAAAACTTGCTCCACAAGCTTTTGCTTCTCAAACAATGTCTCTTTGGTTCTTAACTAGCGCGGCTGCACAAGCTATCAATGCACAGCTAGTGAGAATTTATGAAGCAGTTACGGAAATTGTTTATTTTGGTGCACTTGGTGGATTATCCATTATTCTTGGTGTCATCATATTACTATTTACTCCGATTATTTCTAAAGCAATGAGAGGAGTAAAATAATAGGAAGGGGAGCCGTTTGATATTTTGAAACGGCTCCTTTGCGACAGATAGTAGAAAGTGTTTCGACTACCGCAGGAGCAAAGATTTTTAGAAAATCATGATTATGAAAAAGTGAGGGTGTCTAGAAAGTTTTCTAGACACCCATCTTTCTTATTGGGTGGAAAATAAGAATATACAGTCGGGATGTTATATAAAATAGGAGAAAACGCTGAAATACATTTGATTTTCATTCTCAATTGTATTTGATTTTTATAGTTTTTCTCTTTATAATTATATTGTACTTGGTGATGAGAATCATTTTCATTAATGAGTATAGAAAATGAGAAAATTGGGGAGCAAAAATGAGACTATGGATGTTGTTAGTGGCAGCAATTATCCTGTCACTCATTTCGCTATTCATTGGAGCAATCGATATAAAACCTACTGATTTACTAGACTGGGAATCACAAGAAACCCAAATATTTCTAATTAGTAGGGTCCCTCGATTACTTGCCATTATTTTAGCGGGTGCAGGAATGAGTATTGCTGGTTTAATTATGCAAAGTTTAAGTAGAAATAAGTTCGTATCACCTACGACAGCAGGTACTCTAGATGCAGCTAAGTTAGGGATTCTTATTTCGATTTTGTTATTCTCACAAGCTGCATATATGCAAAAAATAATTTTTAGCTTTGTGTTTGCATTTGCAGGTACGATTTTATTTATGCAAATTTTAGACCGCATTAAATTTAAAGATGCGATTTTCGTTCCCTTAATCGGTATTATGTATGGAAATATTTTATCCTCCATTACGACATTTTTTGCGTATGAAGGGGATTTGATTCAAAACATAAATACTTGGTTAATGGGTAGTTTTACACTCATTATTTCAGGACGTTATGAGCTGTTATATGTAAGTGTTCCTGCCATTATCTTGGCTTATTTATATGCGAATAAATTCACGGTTGCCGGAATGGGTGAAGACTTTGCAAAAAATTTAGGCTTAAGTTATAAAGCAGTGTTGAACCTCGGTTTAATTCTTGTTGCGACCATTTCTACGACCGTTGTATTAACAGTCGGTGTAATACCTTTTCTAGGTTTGATTGTTCCGAATATTGTCTCAATCTATATGGGGGACAACTTGCGTAAAACGATTCCACATACAATTGTACTGGGAGTTGTTTTCTTATTAGTTTGCGACATTATTGGTCGAGTAGTGGTTTATCCATACGAAATACCGGTCAATGTAACAGTTGCAGTAATTGGTAGTTTGCTCTTCTTAATTATGTTGTTTAGGGGGAGAGCATATGCGAAATAATGTTGTGAAATTAATAATATTAGCGATTATTGCAATTATTTGTATTTTACTCTATGGATTTTACGATATTAAAGGTGGATTCGATTATGCTTTCCCTCGACGTATGATGCGCGTTGGAGCAATGGTGATTACTGGTTTTGCAATCGCTTACTCAACGGTCATTTTCCAAACAATTACGCACAATCGAATATTAACACCATCGATTATGGGAATTGACTCCATGTACGAAGTGGTGCAAACCCTTATATTCTTCTTTGCAGGATCTGCATCAATCTGGGTAGTCAATCAATATTTAAACTTTTTCGCGGCGCTCGTCGCTATGATCATATTTGCTATTTTGTTATACCGTACATTATTTAGAGCAGACAAATATCCCATCTATTTGCTTTTATTAATCGGAATGATTATCGGAACATTCTTAGGTAGCTCCGTTTCATTCTTGCAAGTATTAATTGATCCAGTTGAATACTTGAGTTTACAAAACGTACTTTTCGCAAGCTTTATTAAAATTAAAGTTCAATTGTTACTTGTTGCAAGTATTATTTTAATCTCTGCCTTTATTATAGGTTTTAGAATGCTACATCAATTGGACGTTGCTACATTAGGCCGAGACAACGCTATAAATTTAGGTGTTAATTACGATCGTTTAGTGATGAATGTATTAATTTTAGCTTCAGTTCTTATTGCAACATCAACAGCATTAGTTGGTCCAATCACATTCTTTGGATTGATTGTTGCAAATCTATCCTATCAATTTTTTGTAACGTACAAGCATTCAGTTCTCATATTAGGAGCTGGTTTAATAGGTGTTATTGCGTTAGTTGGCGGGCAATTTATTGTTGAACATATTTTTGAAATGAAAACGACTTTAAGTGTCATTATTAATTTTATTGGTGGTATTTACTTTATATACTTATTACTAAAGGAAAGTAGGGCACAAGGATGATTGAAATTAAAGGGTTGACGAAAAAGTATGGTAATAAACCAGTTGTAAGTGATGTATCATTATCGATTCAACCAAAGGCTATTACTTCCTTTATTGGACCGAATGGTGCTGGTAAATCGACATTGTTGTCAATGGTTAGCAGGTTAATTGATGCCGATACTGGCGAAGTGTTATTGGACAAACAGAACGTAAAAAATTGGAAGTCTAATGAATTTGCTAAACGTGTTTCAATCCTAAGACAATCAAACTTTCTTAACGTTCGATTAACTGTAAGGGAACTTGTGTCTTTTGGACGTTATCCATATTCAAGAGGAAGACTTACACCTGAAGATGAGCAATATGTGGACCAAGCTATTGAATACATGAATTTGAAGGAAATTGAAGATAAATTTTTAGATCAATTGTCTGGTGGACAAAAACAACGAGCTTTTATTGCTATGGTTATAGCTCAAGATACAGAATATATTCTTCTAGACGAACCATTAAATAATTTGGATATGAAGCATTCTGTGCAAATTATGAAAATATTGCGCAAGCTTGTTGATGAATTGAATAAAACGGTTGTAATTGTATTGCATGATATCAACTTTGCTTCAGTTTATTCAGATTATATTGTGGCATTAAAAGACGGTAAAGTTGTGAAAAATGGGCCGACAGAGGAGATTATTAACTCAGAATCTTTACGAGAAATTTATGATATGAATATTCCAGTGCAAGAACAAAATGGTTGCCGCATTTGCGTATATTTTAATTCTCATACGTAATCATAAGAATGATTTAGAAAAGCTTAAATGCTTTTCTAAATCATTTTAAAATGTAATACTTTTTAAATCATTTAATAAAAAATGTAAAAAAGTATATTGACGAACAATAAGCTAATGATTATAATTAGAGTCAGTTATTGATAATGATTATCAATATCAAATAGTATTGAAATATAAAATATAAGGAATAGGAGAGAAAGTTATAATGAAGAACTGGAAATTATTCGCAGTTATTCTAACAATGCTTGTATTTGTTTTAGCTGCATGCGGTGGCAAAGAGGCAGAACAAAATACGGGCTCAAATACAGATGAAGGAAATACACAGGGACAAGCTCAAGAAGATGGCCGATTCCCAATGACAATTACATCTACAATTTCAGAAAGCAAAAACGAAGAAACTGGTGCAACTACTGTATTTGAAGATGTTGTTTTAGAAAAAATGCCTGAAAAAATTGTTGTATTTGACTATGGTTTCCTAGATACACTTGATGCTCTCGGTGTTGAAGGAATTGTTGGTGTTGCAAAAGATGGTACATTACCAGAACATCTTTCTAAATTTGCTGCTGACGAATATGCAAGTGTTGGTTCATTAAAAAGCCCATTACTTGAAGATATTGCTGAATTACAACCAGACGTAATCTTCATTTCTGGTCGTCAAGCAACTTTCTATGACCAATTAAAAGAGATTACTCCAAACGTAATTTTCGTTGGTACTTCTCAAGATGATTACTGGAACACATTCTTAAAATCAGTAGATATTGCAGCACAAATTTTCGATAAAGAAGAAGAAGCGAAAGAATTTTTAGCGAAATTCGATTCAAAACTTGAAGAAATTAAACAATTAGCAAGCCAATACAAAACTTCATTAGTTACAATGTATAACGAAGGTAAATTATCTGGCTTTGCTACAAATTCACGATTCGGTTATGTATATGAGATTTATGGATTTACTCCAGTAACTGAAGATATCGAAGCTTCATCTCACGGTTCAAATTTTGGTTTTGAAGCCATCTTAGAATTCGATCCAGAAGTATTATTTGTAGTTGACCGTACTGCAGCTGTAGGCGGACAATCAAACATCGAAGCTGACATGGAAAACGCAATTATCCAAAAAACACAAGCTTATAAAAACGGTAAAATCGTATACTTAGATGGTGCGCTTTGGTATTTAAGCGGTGGAGGCTTACAATCTGAACTTGCGAAAATTGATGAAATTTTAAATGAACTAAAATAATAAATCGTTTGTCCAAAAATGATCACCCATTACATCATTGGGTGATCATTTTTTTGTCTGTTAGCATTGCCTTTTGCAAATGTGATGAAATGAATCCATTATTACTGTTATTATTGCATAATATACTTTCGACTGAATTATATCTAAATTGCACAATATGTTAATAAGTAAATTTATTTTTGTTATTAAGCTTTCATAAGGGTGATTTTTAATATTTTAAGGTGGAGAAGTTGATGAATAATCGTGTATTACTTTACATTAGTGGATTGTTTACATTTATTCTCTTTATTATTTTACGTTATACTTATGACACTTCTACTATCGTTTCATTTGATCAAAACATGGAATTATTATTAAAAGGTAATAAGTTTTTCAGCTTTTTCCATTATTTTGGTGAAACTTCATTAATAGATTTTATCGCAATTATTTTATTATTCATTTTATGGTTAAAGTTCAAAAATTACAGAGGAATGTTTTTTGTGATTCTTACTATTCCGATTGGCCGATTGATTAATCATTTCGTAAAAGAATGGGTAGCACGTCCACGACCAGAAATAGCAGATCAATTGGCATCGTATAGCTTTCCATCTGGTCATGCTATGATGGGGTTATTGTATTTATTCACCATAGCTTATTTATTGTCTGAACTTACTAAAAATCATAAAAGTAAGTTGTGGTATTGGATTGGAGCATTGGTGTTAGCTATATTGACAGGATTATCAAGAGTGGCGGAGAAACATCATTTTGCAACAGATGTAATCGCTGGATGGAGTTTAGGATTTACTTGGTTTTGTATTTGTATTTTTTTGTATGAAAGTATTAAACGCTGATATAGCGTTTATTTTTTTGAAATAAGTTTTCTAAATCCACAAAATATAGATAAGGTAAAAAAAGTTGCACGAAGGAAAGTTCTGCGTATATAATAATATTAGGATATTAAAAGAAAGGATGTTCGAATGAGTAACATCATATTAGCATTTAGTCTGACCTTATTTGCAGGGTTAGCAACTGGACTTGGTGCGCTTATAGCATTTTTTACCGAGAGAACGAATAAAAAGTTTTTATCTGCTGCTTTAGGTTTTTCAGCTGGCGTAATGATATATGTATCATTAATTGAAATTTTTTTTAAAGCGAAAGATGCATTAACGGTTGCTTTAGGAGAGTCGAAAGGGTATTGGATGACGGTGATGGGATTTTTTGGAGGAATGCTATTTATCGCTATGATAGATAAATTGATTCCGAAAAAAACAAATCCTCATGAAGTAAAAACAGTAGAGGATGTTATGCAAGCAGAATTATCACCTAAGGAATTAGATGAAGCAAATTTAATGAAGGTAGGAATATTTACGGCACTTGCTATCGGTATTCATAATTTCCCTGAAGGGATTGCGACTTTTATGTCAGCGATACACGATCCGAGTGTGGGAATTGCTATTGCCATTGCCATCGCTATCCATAATATACCTGAAGGGATTGCTGTAGCTATACCGATATTTTATGCAACTGGTAAGAGGAAGAAAGCTTTTAAACTTTCCTTTTTTTCAGGACTTGCAGAGCCGATTGGTGCACTCGTTGCCTTTTTAATATTGATGCCGTTTCTAAATGACATTATGTTTGGAATAATTTTTGCAGCAGTTGCAGGAATTATGGTGTTTATTTCTCTTGATGAACTATTGCCAGCTGCGAAAAAATATGATGAGACCCACTCATCTATATACGGGGTGGTTGTGGGAATGGCGGTAATGGCGATAAGTTTAATTTTGTTGTCATAAAAGTATAACAGGAGTTGTTCTGAAGTAGGGAACTTTCGAACAACTCCTGTTTTATTATGCTTTAGAAACGCTTGATATTTCTTCAACATAAACGCCACATTGATCTGGTTTTGTCAGAATGATTTTATGTGTCGGGAATAATTCCTCCATTTTTGCAACAAATTGTTGACCTATGGAATTTGGAATTATTGAAATCATTGTTGGTCCAGCACCACTTAATGCAGTACCATACGCTCCAGCTTTTTTTGCTTCCTTGCGAATTTCATGGTAATAAGGGATAAGTTCTGCACGGAATGGCTCATGGAATAAATCAGATTCCATATATTTTCCGATGCGTTCATAATCCTTTAATACTAATGCTGCTGCGAGCATATTTGCACCAGCACTTGCTTGGACGGCATATGGTCTATGGAATGTTTTTGGCAACACATCTCTTGCTTCAGAAGTTTTTAACTTTACATTCGGAATAAATAATACAAATGATGCTTCAAGGTCATGGATGTGAATTGTATCAACATTGCCTGCTTCATCCATTGTTGAAATGGTTAATCCTCCTAATATAGAAGCAGTGGCATTGTCTGGATGGCCTTCAAACTGTGAAGATAGATTTAATTTATCTTGCACAGATAATTGAAGGTCACAAAGGAGGTTTGCAATTTCAATTCCTGCTACAATTGCTGCTGCACTACTGCCAATTCCTCGAGCAAAAGGCAGTTCACTTGTCATTTCGATACGACAGCTAGGCATTTCTCTGTTATATTGTTTTGCAGTTTCATGAGCGATTTTATAAATTAAGTGATCTTTTATTTCGAATTTTTTTGGTAACCCTTCTGATAAATGGATAATTTCCCATTCATCTTGAGGAGAAACAGTTAACTTTAAATAAAGTGATAGGCTAAGCCCTATAGAATCAAATCCCGGGCCTAAATTTGCAGTGCTTCCTGGAACTGTAATTTGCCATTTTTTACTCATACTAAACCCTCAATGTAGTTTCGAATTTCTTCCATGTTATTTTTCAAAGAAACGACTTCCACAGTCGATACATTCATAGCAGTATCAGGGTCTTTTAGCCCGTTCCCCGTAAATACAGTGACCACTGTGCTACCTTTTTCAATTTTTCCGTTATTTACGGATTTGATTACACCAGCAAGGGAAGCAGCTGAACCTGGTTCGACAAAAATTCCTTCACTTTTTGCGATTTCTTTATATGCAGCAATGATTTCTTCATCAGTAACGGAGTCGATTATTCCATTTGATTCATCGCGAGCCGCTTCAGCGAATTTCCAACTCGCAGGATTACCAATGCGAATAGCTGTCGCAACTGTTTCAGGATTGTCTATTGGTTGACCTTTTACAATGGCAGCTGCTCCTTCTGCTTCGAATCCATACATTTTAGGTAAACCACTGTTTTTTGCTTCATTATATTCTTTAAAGCCTTTCCAATAGGCAGTGATGTTACCTGCGTTACCAACCGGAATACATAAATAATCAGGGGCTTTTCCTAAAGCATCGACAATCTCAAAGGCAGCAGTTTTTTGCCCTTCGATACGGTACGGATTGACAGAGTTTACGAGCGTTACTTTTCCTTCTTCACCAATTTTACGAACGATTGAAAGAGCATCATCGAAATTTCCATCAATTTCAATGATTTTTGCACCATACATACAAGCTTGTGCTAATTTCCCAAGAGCGACTTTTCCTTTTGGAATAACGACAATTGATTGAATACCTGCGCGAGCAGCATAAGCGCTAGCAGCAGCAGATGTATTACCAGTAGATGCGCAAATAACACATTTTGCTCCTTCTTCCACAGCTTTTGCTACCGCAACGACCATTCCACGATCTTTGAAAGAGCCAGTAGGATTTAATCCTTCGTATTTTCCGTATAATTCTATGCCTAGTTTTTTAGATAAATTTCCTAAATAAATTAAAGGAGTATTTCCTTCATTCAAAGTTAATGTAGGTGTTTTTTCTGTCACAGGTAAAAATTCTTTATATTCTTCGATAAGACCTTTCCACATAGTAATATCTCCTTTTGTTTTCGCTGGATGAACATATGTTTTTATATAAAAGACATTTTAGCGCACAATAATAGTATATTTCAATAGAAAACGAAAAATTTAAAATATTATATACACAAATTATTTTATCATTTTTATTAAACACAAGATAAATAATTACAAAAATAAATCAAATATAATACTTGCTAATAATAGTGAATGGGTTTAATGTAATAATATCATCTAAATTGTAAAGACAGGTGAAATAACAGATGGATAATAAGTTGTTGCAATCCAAGAAAGCCCGGACCATCTCTCGCAATAAATTGTTGGGGGTTGCTGGTGTCGGATGGTTATTCGATGCAATGGATGTCGGAATACTTTCATTTATTATTGCAGCACTAGCGGTAGATTGGGGTCTTTCCTCCAATGAAATGGGCTGGATTGGAAGTGTCAACTCTATTGGGATGGCCGTAGGAGCTTTTCTATTCGGATTGCTGGCAGATAAAATAGGAAGAAAAACCATTTTTATTGTAACACTATTGGTTTTCTCCATTGCAAGTGGTATATCGGCATTTACAACGACATTAGCTGCGTTTTTAATTTTACGATTTATTATTGGTATGGGACTTGGTGGTGAACTTCCTGTTGCTTCTACATTGGTTTCAGAAAGTGTACCAGCTAAAGAACGTGGTCGGGTAGTTGTATTGTTAGAAAGTTTTTGGGCATTCGGATGGTTGTTAGCTGCAATCATTGCTTACTTTGTTATTCCAAGTGATATATGGCCAATTGCCGGTTGGAGAGTGGCATTAATCATAACAGCTATACCAGCATTATACGCGGTATTTATTCGTTTGCATTTACCTGACTCTCCTCAGTTTGCCGCAAAACCTGAGGCGAAAAAACGCACTATTTTTCAAAATATAAGTGGTGTATGGTCAAAAAAATATGCGAAGTCTACCCTTATGCTTTGGGTTCTGTGGTTTTCCGTTGTATTTTCTTACTATGGAATGTTTTTATGGCTTCCAAGTGTTATGGTAGGAAAAGGCTTCAGCTTAATCTCTAGCTTTAAATATGTCTTGATTATGACCCTAGCTCAACTACCAGGTTATTTTACTGCTGCATGGTTTGTAGAAAAGATTGGGCGAAAATTTGTATTAGTTACTTATTTATTAGGAACAGCTGCAAGTGCTTATGTGTTTGGACAAGCAGAATCCATTACAGTGCTATTAATTTCGGGAATTCTTTTATCCTTCTTTAACTTAGGTGCTTGGGGAGCTTTGTATGCTTATACACCGGAACAATATCCATTAGTAATTCGTGGAACTGGCGCAGGGATGGCAGCAGCAATTGGACGGATTGGAGGCATTTTTGGTCCTTTGCTTGTAGGGTGGTTGCGTACGGCAGGATTTGATTTCGGATTTATTTTTGCTGTATTTTGCATTTCGATTGTAATTGGTGTAGCGGCAGTTGTTTTTTTAGGACAAGAAACAAAACAAATGGAACTAGAGTAAATAAATTGAAGGAAGCTTTTTTAAGAACAAAAAGCTTCCTTATAAGTTTGACAATTTAATGAATTTACTTAGTTACTCTTGAATATTTTTCTGAAAACTCATTGTATTCAATCATTATACATGCTAACCTACTTTCTATAATATTGCATACATTAAAGTAATTTCATGAAGGAGGAATTCATTAAGAAAATGGGCTTTTGTGATGAAGTGAAAAAACGCTTTATCCGACTTTCAAGGGGACAACGTAAAGTAGCGCAGTTTGTTATAGAAAATCCGAATGTAGTTGCTACTCATATTGCCTCTGAAGTAGGAAAAATCATCGGTGTAAGTGAGTCAACAGTGATTCGGTTTTGTTATGCAATGGATTTATCTGGCTATAGTGAACTGCAAGATAGAATTCGAAAGGATTTATTAGAATCGAAACATGTTTCGGCTGGCGAACAATTATCCATTGGAAAAAAACATGAATATTTATTCAGTGAAATAATGAATCGGGATGTAACGAGTATTTTAAATACAATACAATGTATTGATGCAGAAAGCTTTGAAAAAGCCACAATTTATTTACATGAAGCAGGGATCATTTATACGTTAGGTTATAGACAGTGCGCTCCATCTACATGTTATTTAACTTCAATGTTAGAAAATTTCGGAAAAAAGGTTACTCAAATCAAATTTAATGTTGAAGATATTGTAAACCAAATAAATAGAATGGATACAGATTCAGTATTGTTTGTAATCGCTTTAGATTCGGTATTAGAAGATATATTAACAATTGTTAAATTAGCGAAAAATAAAAAGGTCAAAATTATTGCTATAACAAATTCTTCCATATCCCCTGTACGTGATTATGCAAATATCAGTTTTGTTGCAGGGGCTCAAAAACAAGTTGCTTTAGAAGCAAATACCGCAGCTAATTCCCTTGTACACGCTCTCGTCGAAGGCATGACTCTACATAATAGAAATTATTATAAAAAATTTTTAAATTTAAATGCTCAATTAGATGATAGTCTCCAATTTTTAGAAAAACGAACGTTAACAATGAAATAGTGATACTTAAATGTTCGTAAAACTTTGAATTTTTCGAAAATATTTTTGTTTTTCATAAATTTTATGTGATATGTTACGTTTTTCTATTATAAGGAAGTTATGATAAAATAGACACGGACTATACACAAATTTAGGAGGAACTATTTGAATGAGCAAAGTAGTAGTTTTCGGACATAAAAACCCTGATACAGATTCGATTACATCCGCAATCGTTTATGCTTATTTAAAACAGCAACTCGGAGTAGATGCAGAAGCGGTAAGACTTGGTGAAATTAATAATGAAACAAAATATGCTTTAGAAAAGTTCGGTTTCGAGCCGCCAAGACTTATTTCAAATGTTGCAGAAGAAACTAGTGAAGTGATTTTAGTTGACCACAATGAGCGCCAACAATCTGCAGACGGAATTGAAAACGTAAAAATTTTAGAAGTTATTGACCACCACCGTATTGCAAACTTTGAAACGGCTGATCCGTTATATTATCGCGCAGAACCAGTTGGATGTACGGCAACGATTTTAAATAAAATCTTCAAAGAAAAAAATATTGAAATTCCTTCAAACATTGCTGGTTTAATGCTTTCAGCCATCATTTCTGATACGCTTCTATTCAAATCTCCTACTTGCACGGAAGAAGATGTACAAGCAGGTAAAGAGTTGGCTGAAATTGCAGGAGTGAATGCGGAAGAATACGGTCTTTCGATGCTAAAGGCTGGTGCGGATCTTTCAGATAAATCTATAGAAGATTTACTTTCTTTAGATGCAAAAGAATTTACTTTTGGCACAGTGAAATCCGTTGTTGCTCAAGTGAATGCAGTTGATGTGAATGATGTGTTGAACCGTAAAGAAGAATTAGTAAGTTTACTGAATAAGAATGTTGAAGAAAAAGGTTTAAACTTATTCTTCTTCTTCATTACTGATATTTTAAACAACGATTCCGTAGCAATAGTAGCAGGAAATGCTGCTCTAGATGCAGCAAAAGCATTCGGTAAGGAATTAGTGGATAACCAATTCGATTTACCAGGAGTAGTTTCACGTAAAAAACAAGTAGTTCCTGTGTTGACAGATGCATTAAGTTAATAATAGACGGTGTTCAAGGTAAATCCTTGACACCGTTTTTTTTATTCCAAAGATAGTGGATATACTGCTGGTCCTTCAATGACGTTGCCAAACTTATCGAATCGTGAACCGTGGCAAGGGCAATCCCACGTTTCATCCGCCTCATTCCATTGGGTTTTACAACCTAAATGGGTGCATTTTGGAGCTTCAATTCGCATTAAATAACCTTCTGCGAGATTTGATACTGTAAAGCCAATTGCCTTCAACATTCGCATAAAAGTTTTTCCGAACATATTTCTCGAAGGACTATAAAGATATTGGGCAGGGTGTTGGCCTTCCGTAATTTGTGTCGAAATTATTTCACCTGCAACAAGCGAGTTGGAAAGCCCCCATTTCCGATAACCAGTAGCGATATATATACGCGGTTCACTTTCTGAAATGCGTCCTACGTAAGGAATATAATCTGCTGTATTTGGATCTTGTGCACTCCATAAATATTCAGGTTTAGGCAAATCGAAAGTTGACATAAGTTCTTTTTCTAACATTTCATAATAAAATTGTGTGTTTTGGACAGCACCTGCAACATGGGAGCTACCTCCGAAAATGAAGTATGGTTGATGATCAATTAAAGCTGTTCGAATTGTTCGGGAAGATTGATCGGTAGATAAATATTGGCCTTTCAATATCTCCGCAGTTTTGGTTGCCATTAAATAAGAACGGTCAATAGATAATTTGGCGATTTGCAGCCCCTTTATTGCCTCGATTGGATAATGGGTTGCAAGCACAATTGATTTGAAGTTTACTTCAAAATGATTCTCCGTTAAAAGGCGATTTTCATCAATAATTAATTTTGTTACCCTTGTATTTACAAATAGTTTTGCTCCCGCTTTTAATGCTAATTTTGCAAAATGATTCGTAAATTTCGTCGGATGGATTTGATAGGTATTTTCCATTTTTAATGCAGTGATAACATCAAAAGGCAGTTCAGTATCAGTTGTTTCGGTTCCTTGTATACCTATTTTCTTGTAAGCCTCTATTTCTTTCTTGATTTTTTCCGCACCCTGTTCTGTTGTTGCATATAAATAAGAATCAACTCGTTGGAATGTATCCGCTGTTGCATCATGAAGTGCGTTTTCAATAGCCGTTGCATTGGCATCATAATAGGTGCGCACTTCTTCTTCATTAAAAGTGTTCAGTAATAAATCATAAACTGCACCATGTTGGGGAGTTAGTTTTCCCGTAGAGTGACCTGTTGTACCATTCGCAACAGAAGATTTCGCTTCTAGCAAAACAACATCTATCCCTTTATTTGCAAGAAGATAGGCAGTATAGACCCCTGTTAATCCACCGCCAACTATACATACATCGCAGTTCAGGGAAGCGGATAATGATGTTAAAGATAAAGGGGTTACATTATGTAACCAAAGCGAATTCTGCATGAAAATCCCCCTAAAAATGTGTTTTTTACGAGTATGTAAAAAAAATCATTACATTATTCAGTAGGAGCATATATTTTGTTGTTTTAAGAGGATACAAGTAAAATAGCGAAAAAGGAGGAAAAGAAATGAAAGTAGAAGTTTGGTCAGATTTCGTTTGTCCATTTTGTTATATCGGAAAGAAGCAGTTGGAGAAAGCAATTCAAGATACAGGGTATTTTGGACAAGTGGAAGTAGAATTAAAAAGCTTTTTATTAGATCCTACAACATTAGAAGATTCGGATGAGTACATTTATGAGCATCTATCAAAAAAATATGGGATGCCGATTGATGAAGTAATGAAAATGACAAACAGTGTTGTACAGCGGGCGAATGAAGTAGGACTTCAATATAATTTTGATGAACTAAAAACAGCAAATACTTTAAAGGCTCATCGATTGTCAAAATGGGCTTATTCAAAAGGAAAAGGTATAGAGTTCAGTGAACGGGTATTCCATGCGTATTTCATTGAAGGGAAAGCTATTGGAAAAGAAGATGTGTTAATCAAATTGGCAGAAGAAGTTGGACTTGAGAGTAAAGAAGTAGAAGAAATATTGAAGAGCAATCGATTTTCTGAAGAAGTCGAAAAAGATATTCAACAAGCTCAAATTTACGGTATTCAGGGTGTTCCATTTTTTGTATTTGAAAACAAATATGCAATCTCAGGAGCACAACCTCAAGAGTTATTTGAGCAGACAGTAAAGAAAGTAGCTGAAGAAAAGGGATTAAAACCATCATTACAAATGCTCGGCGGAGACGGAGATATTTGCTCGGATGGACATTGCGATATTTAATTTCAGCCAAAAGTATGAGTGTTATTTGCTTGATAAAATGAATCCCCCCTTTTATACTTGATTTTATGAATCTTGAATTTGAGATGTTTTAAATTAAAGAAAGGGAGCATATATACATCATGAAAAATGTGTTAGTAATTAAAGCAAATAACCGTCCAGACGGAATTTCAACAAAAATGTTTGAAACATATATTGAAGAAGCGAAGAAAATTGAAAATATTAATCTAAAAATATACGATGTTTTCGAAGAAGATATGCCATATTTCGGTCAACAATTATTCGATGCATTGGCAAAACAAAACGAAGGTAAAGAATTAACGGAATCAGAGTCTCGTTTACTAGCTGCGAAGAAAAAAGCGATGGATTTAGTAAAAGAAGCAGAAGTAATCGTTGTTGCTTTCCCATTATGGAATTTAACAATTCCTGCACCTTTACACACATTCATTGACTATATTTATCAAGCAGGATTTATGTTTAAATATAATGAAAAAGGGCAACTAGTACAGTTATTAACAGATAAAAAATTCGTCATTTTGAACGCACGAGGTGGATATTACTCATCACCAGAAGCTCAACCTATGGAAATGAGTGTAAATTATATTAAAAATGTTCTTGGGAATATTGCGGGAATGGAGCTTCTTGATGAAGTGATTATTGAAGGCCATAACGCTGAACCAAATCGAGCAAATGAAATAATTGAAGCAGGTTTAGAACAAGTAAAAGCTTCTGTTCAAAAACTAGTACCAGTAGCAGTTTAAAAGGAAAAGAGGTGCCTGGAGTGATTTCAAGGCACCTCTTTATTGTATATAAATGTATGGACGCTTCAATATGTATTTATTAAAAATGTTTATCTAATCCACTATGTTTCTTAAATAGATTTAGATTTATAAAACACTATAGTATTGGATAAATTTCAAATTCCGCATTAACATCTACTAATTCTCCAATTAGAAGTCCTCCAGATTCTAACCTTGCATTATAAGTTAAGTCAAAATCTTTTCTGTTGATTTTCGCTGCTGCTGAAAATCCATATGTATCTTGTCCCCAAGGGCTTTTAACATGTCCTTTATAAGTCGTTTCAAAGATCACAGGTTTTGTTACTTCTTTTATTGTCATATCACCATGTATGTAAAATTTATTATGATCGATTTGTTCTATGCTTGTTACGTTATAAGTGATTTTTGGATATTTATCCGCATAAAAAAACTCGTTTGAAGTTAAATGTTGATCTCTCAATAAATCGTTTGTTGAAATACTGGCTACATCAATTTCTATACTAATGTTTGCATTTATTAAATCTTCAATTGAATCTGCTTCGATTTCCGCATGATAAGAATTAAAGTGGCCTATTACATTTGCTATCATCATATGTTTTACAGAAAAAGTGATGGAAGAGTGGGAAAAATCTACAGCAAACTTTTTCATTTTTTCACCTGCTTTCAACATTCTTATTTTCATAATAGTTTATTATAATGTTAGAGACAATACTTGGAAGTATTATTTATAGTCTAAACTTTTATAACTAATGGAAAACATGGTACACTTATCGAGGAAAGATTTATGTTTTGAAAAGTTGGAAAATAATCGTAAAATTCTTGCAATTAAAGCATATATTTGCTTGTCAAAAAGTATACAATTACAGATACAAGGTTTAATACAGGAAAGGAATATGCTTTTATGACAATTGAACAATGGGTTAAGGATTTATCTGGGGTTACAAATAAAGAAAATATAAAAATAAACGAATCGTTAAAAAAATATACAATGACACAACTTGGAGGAAATGCTGATATATTAGTCATGCCGGAGACGGAAGAGGAAGTTGAGGCAATTGTACAGTATACGTATAACCATCAAATTCCGTTGTTAATTTTAGGAAATGGTTCTAACATGATTGTTCGTGACGGTGGCGTTCGTGGAATTGTAATGAATTTATCGAAACTCAATCAAATAAAAATTGAAGGAACCGAAGTGTATGCACAAAGTGGAGCACTTATTATGGATGTTTCCAAAAAAGCAGCAGAAGCAAGTTTAACAGGCTTAGAATTTGCTTGTGGAATTCCAGGTTCAGTAGGTGGAGCAATGGCGATGAACGCCGGTGCTTACGGTGGAGAAATCAATGACATCATCGTTCATTCCACAGTACTAACTAGGGAAGGAAAGCGTCTTGTATTATCAAAAGAAGAATTGGAATTAGGTTATCGAAAAAGCATTATAGCTCAGAAGAACTATATTGTGCTTTCATCATTATTCCGACTAGAAAAAGGTAATAAAGAAGAAATTGATGCAAAAATTGCAGATTTGACTTATAAACGACAATCTAAACAGCCGTTAGAATATCCTTCAGCAGGAAGCGTATTTAAACGCCCACCAGGTTATTTTGCTGGAAAATTAATTCAAGATAGTGGTCTTCAAGGAAAAGGGGTTGGCGGAGCAGAAGTTTCTACAAAACATGCTGGATTTATTATTAATAAAGGAAACGCAACTGCGACGGATTATATAGAAACAATCAAAATGGTCCAAAAAGTTGTAAAAGAAAAATTTGGTGTTGAGCTAGAACTTGAAGTGAAAATTGTTGGAGAAGATTAATGTCCAAGATAAATCATTGGAAATTTCCCAATTGAATCTTTATTATTCATAGGGAGGCAGCAACCTTCATTAAAAAGGTTGCTTCTCCCTTATTTTGCTTTTCTTTAAATTTTTCATACATAGTAGGTGGGAAAGTGAAATTTATTTCGTGGAATGTTAATGGAATACGAGCTTGTTTAAAGAAAGGATTTTTAGACTACTTTAATAGAATGGATGCAGATTTTTTTTGTATTCAAGAAACGAAATGTCAAGCGGGACAAGTAGAGCTGCCGCTAAAAGGATATTATCAGTATTGGAACTATGCAGAGAAAAAGGGGTATTCAGGAACAGCAGTTTTTACGAAGCATAAACCTCTCTCCGTAAAATATGGAGTCGGAGAAATGGATTCTGAATCAGAAGGCAGAATTATTACATTAGAATACGATTCATTTTATTTAGTAAATGTGTATACACCAAATTCACAGAGGGATTTAGCAAGATTGGATAAACGATTGCAATGGGAAGATGATTTATTCGATTATTTGAAAGCGTTAGATCGTAAGAAGCCTGTTATTTATTGTGGAGATTTAAATGTTGCTCATCAAGAAATTGATTTAAAAAATGCCAAATCCAATATCGGAAATTCTGGGTTTACCTTTGAAGAAAGGGAAAAAATGACAAGATTATTATCAGAAGGTTTTACTGATACGTTTCGATATTTATATCCAAACCGAACAGATGCATATACTTGGTGGTCCTATATGAATAAAGTAAGAGAACGAAATATTGGATGGCGTATCGATTATTTTATCGTTTCAGATTTGATTGTCGATGCGATCATAAATAGTGAAATACATTCTGAAATTTTAGGAAGTGACCACTGTCCAATTGTTTTGGAATTAAATGAAAATTTATTAGTTCATAAATAATAGGCAATTATCAATAATAGATATCCCTACTAAAGATATAGCATTCAGGATAAAATGTAAAAATGTTAATAAAAATGGCAAATTTTGAAATAATTATACAAGATGAAATTGTATTTATATGGGATTATTATGAAAAAATAACTTGATACTATTGAGTATTTTGTTCTATCCGTTTATAGTATTAATTAATAAAAGTATAGTTTGAACGGAGAGAAAAAATAAATGTCACAACTAAGATTAGTGAATGTAATGGAAGAAATAGTAAGTGGACTTGTTCGTTATTTTTTACGAAGTGTGGAATATCAAACATTCTGTAATTGTGAAGAATGCGAATTAAATATAGTGGCAAATGTGTTAAATAATTTGCCTACATATTATGTGGTTTCTTTAAATGCTCGAGAAGAAGCGTTTAACGAATTAAAGGACTCAAGAAATATAGAAAACATTAATAAGGAAATCATACGTGCTATTCATGCAGTGGGCAAAAGAAGGGGTCATGTAGAGTAATGATGTCCAAAAAGTTGAAAACTAAACTTTTTGGACATTTTTGTTTGATTCTTTTGCCGTTAAAAGTTACATTTTTTAGTTACATTGTAGTAAACTGAATATGATAGACGAAAGTGAGGGGTCGTGTTATGCCAACACCTAGTATGGAAGATCATATCGAACAAATATATTTATTAATTGAAACAAAAGGATATGCCCGGGTGTCTGACATAGCTGAAGCTTTATCGGTTTTACCTTCCTCCGTAACAAAAATGGTGCAGAAACTAGATAAAGACGGTTATTTGGTATATGAAAAATACAGAGGGTTAACACTTACACCAAAGGGAGAAAAGCTTGGGAAGCGACTTGTTAAAAGACATGAACTTCTTGAGCAATTTTTAAGACTCATTGGTGTTGATGAAGATAAGATTTATGAAGATGTGGAAGGGATTGAACATCATTTAAGTTGGAATTCAATCGACCGCATCGCAGATTTAGTTCAATTGTTAGAAGAAGATGAGGAAATTGTAAAAAAGCTTGAAAAAATGAAACAACAACCATAATTTATTGGCGGAAGGGAAGCAATAATGAAAGATTTAAAAGCTGGTCAAGTAGTAGAGCTAACAGTCCTAGAGAAAGCTGGTTCAAGGTGGATACTGACAAATGGTGAACTAGAAATCCCACTTAATAGTTCTGAAGTAGCTACCCCTCTCACAGTAGGAGATCGTATAAAGGTATTTTTATATGCGAATCGCCGTGGGGAGTTATTAGCGACAACAATGGTACCGCATATTATTCAAGGAGAATATGGATGGGCAAAGGTATTAAAAATCTCGAATGAAGGTGCTGTTGTAGATATCGGCTCAACTCGGGAAGCCCTTGTGAAAGCAGAAGATTTACCAAAAATTCGTTCTTTATGGCCTAAGGCAGGAGATCACTTATTTATTACGTTGTATACAAATCGAAAGGGCGAATTGTTTGGGCGTCTCATAACAGAAGAAAAGGTAAGTGAGTTGTACGAAGAGGCTTCTGAAAAATTGTTTAATAAAAATATAATGGCTCGAGCTTATCGGCTATTGCCAGTAGGTTCGTTTTTATTAGGTATAGATCATCCTTATCGAATATTTGTACACCATAGTGAAATGGAATCTGAACCAAGGCTAGGGCAAGACGTAGAAGTTCGGATTATTGCTGTCAAGGAAGATGGAACAATGAATGGTTCCATGCTACCTCGCAGTCACGAAAGACTCAGCAATGATGCTGAGAAGATTTATGAGTACCTACAAAGTGTAGGAGGAAAGATGCCTTTTAGCGATAAGTCGACTCCGGAAGAGATTTATGCAATGTTTGATATGAGTAAAGGTGCATTTAAACGAGCTTTAGGTGTGCTCATGAAACAAAAAAAAGTAAAACAAGAAGATGGTTGGACGGAAATAATTTAATGCTTCTATGAATAGACACAAAAGGACAGTACGGAAACCTTTTGTGTTTTTTATTCGTACTAATTATGAGCAAACCTGAAGTTTAGGTTTGAAAGGAGAATTATGAATGAAGAAATGGTTGTCAATCATAGCTGGTTTGTTTTTCATGTTCAGTACGCTTATGCCTGGACAAGCATTAGCCACTCCTAAAACGATTAACGAAAAACTAGGTGTTCCAATAGTGGTTTATGGTGCAAACCTTTCAGATACTGAAAAAGAAGTGGTACGAGAAGTATTAAGAGTAGATGAAGAACAAGAAGTAGATGAAATCATCGTTTCCGGTCAAGACTTAGTAAAATACATTAGTAATAGTAATCCAAATGCTCGCATGTATTCTTCAGCCAAAATTACTCGAGAAGAAGAGGGGAAAGGCCTTACAGTCAGCATCGTAACGCCGGAAAATATAACAGAAGTGACATCTGAAATGTATGCGAATGCCATGTTGACGGCGGGCCTAGAAGATGCAACAGTGGAAGTAGCCGCTCCAAAGCCAGTAACGGGACATTCAGCCCTTGTTGGAATTTACAAAGCATATGAAGTAAAAACAGGAGAAACATTAGATATTGAAAGAACAGATGTTGCAAACGAAGAATTATATGTCGCAACAGAACTTGCTGATAACGCAAATATTAGCGATGAACAAGTTGCGCAGTTATTAACGGAGATTAAAAAGCAAATTGCTGAAATTGATCCACAAACAAGGGAAGAAGTGGAGAAAATAGTAACAGATCAATTATCAAAATTACAAATTGAGTTAAGTGATGCTGATAGACAAATGTTGATTGATTTAATGGACCGAATTCGACAGCTGGATATTGATTTTTCAAAATGGGCAGATCAATTGTCAAACATCAGTTCAAAGATTGAAGAAAAGTTTGGAAATCTTCTGCATGATGAAGGATTTTGGGAAAAAGTGAAAAACTTCTTTAGTAAATTAATCGAAACAATTTCCTCATGGTTCTCATCTTCTGAAGAACAGGAAGCAAACTAAATTACAATGCATGTTCCCTATGATATAGTAATTCAAAAAGGGGTGGAATGTTTATGGAATTCAAACTTGTTGAAAGAGGGACGAACTACTTTGCTTTTGAGTATGAAAAAGATGGGAAAATGTTAGCAGAAATTACGTGGAATCAGCATGATGGAATAATGGATATGACGCATACCTTCGTTTCACCAGAGCTTCGTGGGCAAGGTGTCGCGAAAAAATTATTAGAACGGGCAGTGGAATATGCGAGGGAACATCAATATAAAATGAATCCTATATGCTCTTACGTCGTGAATGAGTTTCGTAGTGGTGTATATGATGATGTAAAAGCGTAAAAGATAAGTGACATAAGAACATTATGTTTTTATGTCACTTTTTTTATTGTCAGTAAGAAAAGAAAATGAAAGGAGTTATTTCCATGGCAAAAGGGAAAGGTGTTGTATTGACTGCATTTGTAGCAGGTGTAGCAGCATTTCTCAGCAAAAAAGAAAATCGAGATAAAACGATGAAGATGATAAAAAATATGAGGACAACATTCTCGAAGGAAACTGACTTTGGTGAAAAGCGTTATAGCAAAAATAATAATAATGATTTAAAAGAAATTGCTGAAACGGCTGCAGATGATACTGAAACAAAAATTAGAGAAAACAATATGATTGCAGAAAGTGGCCTACAAACGGCGGTTATTTATTATAACGAAAACAATCAAGAAGTTAGATAACTATTTTAGTGCAAGGTTGGGATAACGAACTCAAAAGAAAAATGGTCGCAGTAGCGACGAGAATTGTGGAAACTTGTTTTGACTACCACAGGAGCAAATCATAAAATAATTTGAGGATGTCTAGAATATTTTCGGCTTTCTAGACACCCCCCAATCGGCCATTTTATTTAGCGCGGTGTTATTGTCCCAACCTTGCAATTGTTTATGCTTTATTATCAATCTGTTTTCTTTAAAGCCCATCATAATACATATTGATAGTTTGGAAATTTTCTTAATATGTGGAAGCTTTGAACGTATTCGATTGATGTAATGTTCTAAAAAAATAGCACAAACCAATGATTAGTTTGTGCTATTAATAAAATCATACATTATTTTACTTCTACTTCTTTTTTCATCGTGTTGTTTTTCAATAGGTTCACGTGCCAGCTTAATGCTTCCTCTAAAATATGAGGAGTTTGAACATTTCCGTATTTTTCTACTGCTCGATGATAATAATCCCAAAGTTGATCTTTGAAATCTGGATGCGCACAGTTTTCAATGATTAACGGCACTCGTTCTTTTGGCGCTAGACCACGTAAGTCAGCGATACCTTGTTCAGTTACGATGATGTCCACATCATGTTCAGTATGGTCATGGTGTGAAACCATTGGAACGATGGATGAAACTGCTCCACCTTTTGCATAAGATTTTGTTACGAAAATAGTTAGACGAGCGTTACGAGCAAAGTCTCCAGAACCACCGATACCGTTCATCATTTTTGTTCCAGCTACGTGAGTAGAGTTCACGTTACCGTAAATATCTACTTCAAGTGCAGCGTTAATAGAAATTAATCCGAGGCGACGAACGATTTCTGGGTGGTTAGAAATTTCTTGAGGACGCAAGCAAATTTTATCTATATATTTTTCAATGTTGCCATATACTTTTTGCTGTGCTTCAGCAGTTAAAGTAATGGATGTTGCAGATGCAAAGTTTACTTTTCCAGCGTCGATCAAATTAAATACAGCATCTTGTAAACATTCAGAGTAAACTTGTAAATTTTCAAATTCAGATTCTTTAAAGCCGTCTAAAACAGCATTTGCTACAGATCCAACTCCAGATTGAATCGGCATTAATTGGTTTGTTAAACGTCCAGCTTTAATTTCAGAACGGAAGAAGTCTAATAATAAATTTGCCATTCTTTGTGTTTCTTCATCTGGATCAACGATTAGTGAAGGAGCATCTGGCTCTTCAGAAATGACAATTGCTTTAATTTTCTCTGGGTTAACGCGAATTCCTTTTTCACCGATTCGTTGGTTTGCATTTGTTAAAGGAATTGGTTCACGCTCACCTTGAGGACCAGGAATATAAATATCATGAATACCAATTAAAGTTTCTGGATGGGAAATATTTAATTCAAGAATGATATTTTCAGCGTATTGTGCAAAAATTGGTGCGTTACCTACAGATGTAGTTGGAATAAGTAATCCATCTTCAGTAATTGCACAAACTTCAATAATTGCATATTGAATTGGACCGATAATTCCTTGACGTACTAACTCAGCATTGTGTGAAAGGTGTGCATCTACATATAGAATGTCACCTTTGTTGATCAAATTACGCATTGCTCTTTCGCCTTGGTAAGGTCCACGTTTACGAATAACGCCAGCTTCTGCAAGGTAATGGTCTACTTCAGGTCCAAGTGAAGCACCAGTATATACATCAATTTTGAATTGTTCTTTTTTTGCTCGTTCAACAAGAGCCATAGGAACAACTTTCGCATCCCCTGCACGTGTAAAACCACTCATGCCGACTACTGCACCATCTGGGATAAGGGCAGCTGCTTCTTCGGCAGATACAATACGTTCTTTTAATTGTGGTATACCAATTCTTTTTTCAATGATTGAATTCATATAATCCTCCCCTTTATTGATGTTCGTGTTGAACAGAGAAAAAAGCTTGTAAGAATTTTCAGTATATTGAGCGAGTAACGTTGCCATGCTCAAGAATACATTAATAATAGCACTTCTTTGTCACACAATCTTCAAATGTTGCATGAAAATGCTTAATTATCGTTTGAACGAGAAAATACGAGATTTTTCGACAAAAAATTATTTTAGAAAATTAAAAAACTATATAAATATGTTGGTTGATATAAAAAAACGCCGCTTTCTCAAAGGAAAACGGCAATTTTATTTAAAAAATTTATATGATGAAATTGCTGCAAAGTATGTGCCAAAACACTTTCGTTAGCGAAATATTAGAAACCTAATGAACGACGGAAGTAGCTTGCATATCTTTGGCTTACAGGAATTCTAGTACCATCTTTCATAACTAAAAGGAATGTTGAATGGGAATCAGGTTGAATTTCATCAATATAATCGATGTTTACGATATATGAACGATGGCAACGAATAAAATGGTCGTTGGATAGGAACAGTTCAAGATCGCTTAGATTTAAACGATGGAATCCTTCTTTATCCATTGTTTTTACGAAAGTTTTGCGAAGTTGAGTTTCTAAATAAACAACTTCATTATGTTTAATTGGATACCAGCAATCATCAACTTTGATTGTAATGTAGTTTGTTAAAAAAGGTGATGGCTTTTGAGGGAAAATAGCAGTGACAGCCCCTTTAATTTCTCCTTCAGTAATTAAAGGGATACTCATACCATAGTAAGGAACGCCAAAAACATCGGATTCAATGTAAGTGTTGATTTTTTTACCATATTGTATTGCTTTATATGCAGCAGAACCTTCTTTAATTGGGTCGCCAGGTTTAATTTTTAAGTCCACATGTTTACTTGGCTGATAATATATATATTCTTTAGTATCTGAAATAGCGATGGATGTATTTTCAGGGAAGAATTCTTTAATGACATCCATAATTTCTTCTATTTCTTTTGGATCCACTCTAAAACACCTCGTTTGTCCACATTTATAATTTTAATAATTTCTATTTTACTACATATTTTTAGAAAAGAAATAGAGAAGAATGTAATAACATAAGAACATTTTGCATCTGAGTTAATGAAAAAATTTGTTGAAAAATCTAGTTCTATTTTATTAGGAAATATATATTATTGAAAAACAGAAATCACATTTCCATAGTGTGAATCAAAGATAATATTCATCGGTAATTTAATTAGGAAATGGGAGTTGAAAAAAAAACGAAAATTATGGTAATATTCACTTTAGTTATAAATATTTATTTAAATTTTCAATTTTTTTCGGTCTTTAGGACAGATTTTTAGTATGAAACTAATCAAATTGTCACCTTTTTCATATTAAAAAATTTTTATTTATAGCATTTTTATGATTGGTTATATTAGTATAGTAACTATTGACATATATACGATTGATGCAAATTTCATTCTGAAGAAAGATGGGGTATTTTATGCAACTACACCAACAATCAATTTCTGAAACGATTTCGAAGAGATATTTTCAAGAAATTGACAGTATTAATCAATACACCGGTATTGAAGAATTTTTTACCATTGAATCACGTCTGTTATTTGAAATATTCCATTTGGAGGCAGATAAGGCGAAAAAATCATTGCACGAGCTAATTGATATCTTATCAATTCGTTTTGGAAAGCAAGTTATTAAAGAAGTTAGAAATTATTTTATGACACTTTCCTCGATTGTTGCAAGAAAACTTATGGAGAATCAAGTGCCTTCGAAGAAAGCCTTTGCCTTTAATGTTGCTTGTATAGACATGATTCAAAATAAAATGAAAGATGCAGAGTTCTTACAGTTTGCTGATGAGTTAATAGACTTTTATGTAAGTTTTATTGCGGATCGAAAACAACCTACATTCCGTCATCAAACTGTCAATAAAGTAATCATGTACATAAATGATGAATTAGAAAATGATTTAACGGTAGAAAGTATTGCGCAAAAATTTCATATTAGTACAAGCCACCTGTCCCGCATTTTCCGTGAACATGTAGGAATTACATTGGTAGAATACTTAAATGTAAGAAGAGTAGAAGAATCCCAATACTATTTAAGACATACAAATAAAAGCATTACATCCATTTCTGAACAATTCCATTTTTGCAACCAAAGTTATTTTACTCGTATTTTTAAAAAGTATACCGGAGTTACACCGAAACACTTCAGAGATGAATTGCATCATGATTTTTTTAGATTCGAACTTCCAGAAACAGCAAACGTCGAAAAAGAAAAAATATAAAGTTGTTTTTCATTTTGACACCTGCTGTTTGAAATTATAAAGTATATTCCGTATACTTCAATTTAGTTAGAATTTAATAGTAGGTGGAAAAATGAAAAAACTAATGCTGTTTTCACTTTTCGGCATCATGTTACTAGTGTTATCAGGATGCCAAGCAGTTGAAAATCAAGAAGGATTCTTTTATCATACCTTTGTCAAGCCAATGGATTGGTTGTTGAATACGCTTGGCGAATGGTTTGGCGGTAGTTATGGTTTAGCGATTATTGCGATTACAATTCTCATTCGTCTTATTTTGATGCCTTTTATGTTGCGTAATTATCGCCAACAATCGATTATGAAATCCAAAATGGATGTTATTAAGCCTAAAATGGATGAAATCCAAGAAAGATTAAAAAAGGCAACAACAAAAGAAGAACAAATGAAAATTCAACAAGAAATGTTAGCCTTATACCGTGAACATAATATTAACCCGTTAAATTTAGGATGCTTGCCGATTTTAATTCAAATGCCGATCATCATGGGGCTATACTTTGCTATTCTGTATTCAGACGAGGTAAAAACTCACGAATTTTTATGGTTTAATTTAGGAACACCGGATTTCGTTATAACGGCAATAGCTGGAATTGTTTATTTCATACAAGCGAGAGTTTCATTATGGACAGTTCCAGAAGCTCAAAAGCAACAAATGAAAATGATGATTTATATCTCGCCGATTATGATTGTAATCATCTCAATTTCGTCCATGGCGGCATTACCGTTATATTGGTCCGTCAGCGGGATATTACTAATTTTACAAACCTATATAGGAAGAAAATATTATTCTGAGCATCCAGTTGAAGAAGCAAAATAAGTAGTTTAGTCGAGTCTAAATGGGCTCGACTAATTTTTTTGAAGTAAATATGAGAAAATAGTGTTAAAATAATAGAGCGTGTTTTGAAATGAGACGGGATTAGGTGATTTTATGAAAAACAAAAAAAAGCATTATACACTACTTGGTATTTTGTTGATAATGATCATTGCTATTGTCTCCATCGTTTTCATTAATAACAATCTGAACAATGAGAGTGAAACAATTAAAACGGAAGATCAGGCTATTTCAGAAGAAAAAGAAAATGGGCTTGAAGAAGCAAAGGAAAATTCTGAAGTATTAGAAGATGAATTGGAAAATTCCAGCGACTCACAAGATGAAGGAAAAGTTGAAGGGGAAGAACCTCACCAAAAACCACAACAGCAACAACAACAGAAACCAGAAGATAAGAAATACAAAGAGAATAATGGTTATATTGAAGGGCAAACATTGCCTAGTGAGCCTACTTATATTAAGGGAGTACTGATTGCGAATAAAAAATATCCACTTCCAAAAGATTATGCACCGGGTGAAAACGTAGAAGCTCGTGCCGCTTTTGAGTTGATGGCCCAAGAAGCAAAAACATTAGGTTTTGAATTAGTAGCATTTAGTACATATCGTTCTTATGAATATCAGGAATTACTTTATAACAAATATGTAGAACGAGATGGCAAAGAGAATGCAGATCGCTACAGTGCACGTCCTGGTTATTCCGAACACCAAACAGGCTTAGCCTTTGATATTGGTGAAAAAGGCCGTGAAGATTTATGGCTTACAGAAGCGTTTGGACAATCGGAAGCTGGTAAATGGTTAGCAGAGAATGCACATAGATACGGCTTTATATTAAGATATCCGAAAGGGAAAGAGCACATTACAGGTTATATGTATGAATCTTGGCATTTTCGTTATTTAGGTGTGGAGCTTGCAACTAAAGTAAAAGATTCAGGATTAACTTTAGAAGAATATTTGGGAATTGATAAATAAAAAGAATTCGTTTTTCCAAAGGTTTTTTTGGAAAAACGAATTCTTTATAATATTGGAGTTAACAGTCTAGAAATTGACTCTTTAAA
The DNA here is from genome assembly GCF_037965165.1 of Ureibacillus sp. FSL K6-0786. Classification (GTDB taxonomy): domain Bacteria; phylum Bacillota; class Bacilli; order Bacillales_A; family Planococcaceae; genus Ureibacillus; species Ureibacillus thermosphaericus. The sequence goes on from NZ_CP150191.1 coordinate 1,786,101, forward strand.
TTTGATTATGACTGAACGATTTTCGTATTGTTCCAGTGTTAATTCTCTAGAATCTAAAATATCTTTTTCAAAGATTTCGGCTAATTCATGGCAAACAAGTTTATCATAAATAAATGCATTCACCTCAAAGTTTAATTTAAAACTTCGAACGTCGATATTAGCAGTTCCTACTGAAGCTGCTTCATCATCAATCACAATGGTTTTCGCATGGATAAATCCTTTATCGTAAATATACACTTTCGCGCCCGCCTTCAATAATTCCCCAATATAAGAATAAGTAGCCCAATAAACAAACAAATGGTCAGGTTTATTTGGAATCATAATACGAACATCGATTCCCGATAGGCTAGCCACTTCAATTGCATTTAAGAAGCTGTTATCCGGAATAAAATAAGGTGTTTGAATATAAATATACCGTTTTGCTTCCATGAGTAATTTTAAATATGCGTTTTTAATTGTTGGCCAGTCTGTATCAGGACCACTGGAGATAATTTGCATAGCCACATCCCCTTTTTTAGGAATGGCAGGAAAATAACGTTCTGAATACTCTATTTTGTGTTCGCTAGCTTGATTCCAATCTAAAATAAAGCGAGTTTGGATTGGAAGAACTGAACTGCCTTCTATGCGTAAATGGGTATCTCTCCAGTAGCCAAATTTATTGTTTAAACCTATATATTCATCCCCGACATTAAACCCACCAATGTAGCCAATTCGACCATCAATCACGACGATTTTTCGGTGGTTTCTAAAATTCAAACGCGGATTAATAAGCGGGAAAATCGAAGGGAAAAATACTTCAACTTCTCCACCTAATTCAATCAATTCTCTAAAATGTCTTTTTTTTATGCTTCTTGAACCCATTTCATCGTATAAGATTCTAATTTTGACACCCTGTTTTGCTTTTTTCTTTAATACTTCATAAATTCTTTGCCCTAAATTATCGAGCTTGAAAATGTAATATTGAATATGAACATGATCTTTTGCATTCAATATATCATTGATTAATGACTGGAATTTTTCAACTCCATCATCAAAAATTTGAACTTGATTATCCTGCGTAAGAATGGCATCTCCCGTATTTAAATTCATTTGAATAAGATTTTTATAATTTTTAACGTAGTTTTCATTAAACTGAAACGTATCATTTTCAAGGGCTTCTATTTGATATTTGATTAAATTGTCGATGCCAATATCTTTTTGTCCATCCCAGCGAAATAAATGTTTTTTTCGTAGTTGTCTGCCAAGCAATAAATATAAAATAAAGCCAATTAAGGGTAGGAAAAATAAAACAAGGATCCATGCCCAAGTGGAAGATGCATCTCTTCTCTCTAAAAAGATAATTGTAATGGCAAGAATAATATTTAAAGCAAATAAGATAGGAATGAAAGGGATTGAATTAATGATGATGCTCATTCCACACCCACCTACTCCCCCAGTAATTATATATTATTATAACGTATTTATTGATTAGATAGAAATTATTGGCATATAAAAAGGCAACCACTTGATTGGTTGCCCATTAGCTAGTACTGTTCAGCCTGCAAATATATATCAGTAAAATCACATTGGGCGAGTTTTTTGCTATTAATAAAAAATTTGATGATTCCAGAGTCTCCCCACATAATATTTTGCTCATCATCTGAAACCATTTGTAATAGTAGCGTATCATACCGTTTTAACAGGGTTGAATGGGTTCTAGTATCTTGGTGAATGAAGTAGGGATATCCTCCGATTTTATGCTCTGCTCCTAAAAAATGTTCAAAATAATGTTCTTCAAGTGTACGTCCATCATGAAGCTGTTTATTTAGATCTGAGTGACTGATATATTTGGTTAATCGATAATCCATTGCAGAAACTGGTTCGACCGTATAGATAAATCGGAGTGACATCTCATTTCTTATCGGAGAGTATGCAAAGTTTGGCAGAAATGAAAAATCTGTGACTAGTTCATGTTCAGGTAATATATTGGGATAATAGCGAACTTTAAAATAATGTTGAAAAATCTCTTCGGTCAGTTGATACTTTGCTAATGAAGGTGAAATGAAAAATTGCAATATTCCTCGTGAAGGAAATGGATGAAACGAATGACATTGTTCAAAATTTATTTGAGCAAGAAGTATTAAATAATTCCCATCTATATCTTTTGGATACTTCATAGTTTTTGGTAAATATGGATAACCAGCAAATTTACTATCAGTGAAATTGGTTTGTTGAATGGTAGGTAAAATATTTATTGCTTTTAATACTGATGCTTCTAGTCTTGTACGAATCCCTTCAAATTGGGACGGCAATCGTAACAAATATGAAAAGTCCAAGTTCTATCCTCCAACACATTTTTATTATTCTTATAACCGTTTGTAGTAAATATATGCATAAAAATATGTTGTTACCTTTTCTAAAATATGAAAAAGGGGCGCTTGAAGGATTTAGCGCTCCCTTTTTATTGATAATTAGCTATTTATTCAAATTCAGCGAAGGGATTTTTTTGAACGACTGAAAATGAAAATGAATACGATGATAATCAAACTAATGATGAACGAGATGTAATAAGTTAGAGACATTCCAACTTTAAATAAAACAGTGAAAAATAACGGTCCGATAATTCGGCCTAAGTTATCCATGGAGTAAGAAAGTCCGGCAGCGAGACCGTATTTTCCTCCGGATTCTTTAGTTGTTAGCGAAACAACACATGTTCTAGCTAATGCATTACCTGCTGTAAACACGCATAGAGCAATGCCGGCCGTTACCAGGCTAGATGTTAGAGCAATTAATAATAGCCCGATAGCAGTCACGATTTGAGCTGCAAACAGCCATTTTGTTTCTGTACCATCTTTTATTTGTCGAATGACTCCTCCTTGAATGAAAGCATCGACAAATCCACTAAACATAAATAAATATCCTAGTTGAAGGGGAGTGATGCTGATGCGATTAATTTGGAACAATTGAAATGTTGCTTCTACTCCCGCTAACGTAAATGTAACGAAAAATGAAAAGAGAAATAAATATCGAACGCGATATTGGAAAAGCGTGGATGCGCCTTTTGGTATGATTTGCCGCTTGTTTGCTTCTCCTTTTCTTTCAGGTTCTTTTAATCCAATGAGTGCGATAACAAAGAGAATGGCAATTAGAGCTGCTGACGCAGTGAAAGGAAGATGCAAACTCTTTTCACCGAGCACTCCACCAATCGCAGGACCAAAAATGAACCCTAGACCAATCGACATGCCCATTAAGCCCATATATTTATTGCGATTCTCGTTTGTGGATATATCACTGATATATCCTGTGACAGATGTATATAAAGCCCCAGAAAACAATCCACCAACGATGCGTGAAAAATATAGCATAAATAAATGATCGATAAATAAGCTGAAAATAAGAAAACTTAAACAAAAACCAACAAGACCTACTAAGATTAAATGTTTTCTGCCAAATTTATCAGATAATTGTCCCCAAAAAGGTGCTGTAAAGAAGCTGGCTAATGCGTAAACCGTTAATAACCCGCCAACATGAACTTCATTCCATTGGTTTTGCACAATTACTTCCGGCAAAACAGGAATAATAATTCCGAATCCCAAATAAACGAGAAATTGTATAGCTAATAATAGAACAATCTTTTTCATAATGTTCCTGCCTTTATAAATTTTAAATTAGTATGAACACTGTACATTGTAACTTTACCGATTTTTGAAAACAAGTAAATTCAATATGCCATAAATTTTTAGGGCATTTTATTTGACAAGATTGTAGTTGTAACATTTTTGAAAAATTAAACGGAATAGAATCATGGTAAAATATTTTGAGGATATTTGTACGAAACTTTTTTCACTATTTGTACGTTGTAAATAATATAATGTGAGGATAGGTGGTTGGAATGGGCAAGGAAGTGGATTTGAGAAAGATTGCTTCAAAATTATCGAAATTAGGGGTAACTGCAACTGTAACAAAGTCACGGCTAGAATTGTTAAAAGTATTAGCACCACCAAAAACTACTTCCCAATATTGATTTGGTTGAACGAAAAAATTCCCGCATCGGCGGGAATTTTTTTTATAATTCATCATCTTCATTTGCTGAGAACATGTATTTTTTGTAATGAAACTTCATGCTAAATACAAGACCAATAGCAAGGGCATTTCCCATAAGTGAACTTCCACCGTAACTAATAAACGGTAAAGGGATTCCGGTAATCGGAAGTAGTTGTATTGTCATTCCGATGTTTTCAAAAACATGGAAGGTAATCATTGCGATAATACCAGCACACACATATGTACAGAATGGATCTTTTAATGTGAGTGTGATTTTTGTTAAATGGTAAATTAATAGGAAATAAAGACAAATGACGAAACTAGCACCTATAAATCCCCATTCCTCGCCGATTACGGCAAAGATAAAATCGGTATGGTTTTCTGCTACATATACTTCACGGTTCATATATCCTTTGCCGAAAATTTCTCCTGAACCAATGGCATTGAGTGAAGTGATTAAATGATAACCAGCTTTATCTGCATATGAGTATGGATCAATCCATGAATATATTCGTCCGAAATGGTAAGGTTTTACTCCTAAATATTCTGCAAGAAAATCTTGCATATATAAAGCCATCCATAAAATTAATCCGGCAATGCTCATACCACTGATAAAAATAGGTAGAATAATCTTCCATGAAATTCCTGCAACAACAATGAGTGCAGCAGTAATGGCAATAAATACTAGTGATGAACCTAAATCAGGTTGCTGCATGATAAGAGCAAGCGGAATGAATAATGACAAACCAATTTTTCCTAAAAGTAAAAAGTCTGTTTTAAGTGTTTTACTTACATACTTTTCATGGTGAGTGCTAATCAGTCTTGCGGTTGCAAGAATAAAAAAAGTTTTCATAAATTCAGAAGGTTGAATACTTCCGAGACCTGGTATATGATACCAGCTTTTTGCTCCGTTTTTTGGCTCCCCTATTTGGCCTTGACCTTCTGGCATAAAAATAAGTACAAATAAGAGTAAAATTCCAAAACCATATAAATACCAAGACATTTTTTTATATTGCTCCGGCTCGAAATACATGACAAAAGCAACGATGAAGGAACCAATCACGTACCATTGTAATTGTTTAAAAACAAAATTTATTTGACCATATTGCCCTGTCGTTTGAGCGGAAGAAATAGCTACTAAACTAATAATTAAAAACATGACGAGTATGGCAGCAAGTTTCCAATCGAATCTTTCTGCAAAATTTCTGTTATTCTCCATTTTGTCCACCTATGTTCTATAATATTGCAATCAACAAAGCTCTTCATCAATATACTGTATCATATTCTATATGGTATTATAGCGAAAATATGATTTTATCCGATTAAAACACAACAATAAGACGAAACCTTTGTGAAATTGTTTCAAAAAACATAATTACATCTTATAATAAACTTAACTGTTGCGGTATTGGAGAGTGATCGAATGGCTAAAAAATATAAGACGGTTGATGATTATTTTTACCATTTGTTTATACATATGAACGATGTTGATCGCTTTGTTATTTTTAGCGGTTTGTCATTAAAACAATTTATTGGAGCAATCGATTCAATCAAAAATATTTTACTGTTAAAACACAATTACGAAGATGGTTTATTTAATATGCATACCCAGCTAGATTATATTCCAAGCGATGAAATAAAAAACTTTGTTAAAAAAGTGGATGATACAAATCAAGATTTGTGCTGGGTTGATTTTGCTGACGAAAGGCATGTAAATCAGCTTACTCCCATTGAGCAAGCAGAATTATTATATTTAGCTCATAAAAAGGAACCTGTTTCAACACCGTTTTTTGTGAACCTGCAAAATCGTTATGTGTATTGTTCATCCGCAGCTGATCAAACAACAAAAATTTATTTTCGCTACTTAGAAGATTTTGAGACTCTCATTTCAACACTTATCAATAATATTATAAAAGAAAACGGAGGAAATGGGGGTTTTTGGCGAAGAAAGTCGAAGGAAACAATTCCAACGATTGACGTCTCATTATTAAAAGCATATCGCAATTATTTTAAAGAAGGTGCCTTGATTTCACTTTATAAAGTGGATAAACCAGACAACCACTTTGGCTTAGAAATTCGCACACTCTCCGATTATGATTATCCTGATGAAGTATGGAATGATTTAAAAATGATTTTAAAACAAGAACATGATGAACTTATTAAACTGAAGTAAACTTCCCTGTCCAAGGGTATTGCCAAATGACAGGGAGTTTTTTCTTTTTAGCATTCATGAATTAAATCTTTTCATGATAAACTAGTATTACTCAAAAGTTGGAGGTCGAAAAATGAAAAAACGAATCGGATTATTATATGGGGGGAAATCCGCGGAGCATGAAGTATCACTAATAACGGCTACAGCGGTAACCAAAGCTATCGATTTTGATAAATATGAAGTAATTCCGATTTATATTACCATTGATGGCGAATGGTGCAGAGGTCCTCAGTTAACGAAACCAGCTGAATCTATTGAAGAATTACAATTTACAAAGAAAGAAAGTAAACCAAACTACATTCTTGAATTTATTTTGGATGAGAATCAGGAACAAGCAAAATTTGATGTGATTTTTCCATTGCTCCACGGTACTTATGGTGAGGATGGCACAGTACAAGGATTGCTTGAATTATTGAACCTTCCTTATGTTGGAAATGGTGTTCTATCCTCTTCAGCTGGAATGGATAAGGTTGTCATGAAGCAATTGTTTAGCATTGCAGGACTAAATCAAGTACCATTCGTTTATTTTATTCGATATGAATGGGACCAAAACAAAGAGGCATTGCTTTCAAAGTGTGAACGTGAATTAACTTATCCGATGTTTGTTAAACCGGCAAACCTAGGTTCTAGCGTAGGAATAAGCAAAGCATCGAACAGAGAAGAATTAGAGAAATCGATTAATATCGCTTTTAAATATGATCGGAAAGTAGTTGTAGAGCAAGGAATTGAAGCCCGTGAAATTGAAATGGCTGTGCTTGGACATAATGAACCGAAAGTATCCGTAGCAGGAGAAATAAAGCCAACAACTGAGTTTTATGATTACGAATCAAAATATAAGGACGGATCAACAAAATTAATTATTCCGGCAGAAATTACAAAAGAAGTGGAAGAGAAAATGAAAGATATGGCCATTCGTGCCTTTAAAGTTTTAGATTGTTCCGGCTTAGTAAGAGCTGATTTCTTCGTATGTGGAGATGAAGTATTTATAAATGAAGTAAATACGATGCCAGGCTTCACTCCTGTCAGCATGTATCCACTTCTTTGGCAAAACAGTGGGTTAAACTATTCTGAATTAATTGATCAGCTAATCGAATTAGCACTTGAGCGACATAAAGAAAAACAACAACTTCAATTTAATAGAGAATAAGTGGGATGAATGATGAGAAAAAGTATTCAAGACATTGCAAATTGGTTAAATATCGAAGCTGGTGAACATGGTGAAAAAATCGTAACCGGCGTATCCATTGATACAAGAACAATTAAAGAAGGAGATTTATTTATCCCTTTTCGCGGGGAAAAAACGAATGGACATAAATATGTGCTTCAAGCTTTTGAAAAAGGAGCAAGTTGTTCCCTTTGGTTAAAAGATGAACCGAATCCACCAAAAGATGTACCGCTTCTTTTTGTAGAGGATTCTGGGCTCGCGTTGCAACAAATGGCGCGTATGTACCGCAATGAGCTGAAGGCAAAATTCATTGGAATCACAGGTTCGAACGGAAAAACATCTTCAAAAGATATTTTAGCAAGTTTGCTTTCACCATTTTATAAAGTGCAAAAAACGATTGGTAACTTTAATAATGAACTAGGTTTGCCTCTTACAATATTGTCTCTTGATGAAGATACAGAAATTGCAGTTTTAGAAATGGGAATGAGCGGGTTTGGCGAGATTGAGTTTTTATCCACATTAGCTAAACCGCATTATGCTGTTATTACGAATATTGGCGAAGCTCATATGCAAGATTTGGGATCAAGAGAAGGTATAGCGAAGGCGAAATTTGAAATTATTAAGGGATTCGATTCAGAAGGTGTATTATGTTATGACGGTGATGAGCCTCTATTGAGAGCATTAATTGAAATTACTCCCCAATTAAGATCGAAATCATTCGGTTTTCAACAAGGAAATGATTTAATGATTCGAGAAATAGAGACGACGGAAAAGGGCAGCCGCTTTATTGTTGATGGTGAATTAAACGGCGAATTTTTTATTCCGATATTAGGAAAACATCAAGTGAAAAATGCGTTAGGTGCTATGCTTGTCGCAAAATCTTTAGGAATGTCAGATGAACAAATTCGCAAAGGGTTGGAACAAGTATCTCTTACAGATATGCGGATGCAACTTGTTCCTGTTGGAGATGTTTTGTTTATAAATGATGCTTACAACGCAGCACCAACATCAATGAAAGCGGCAATTGAATTCCTCCAATCCACATCGATGCGAAAAGATAAATGGCTAGTTTTAGGAGATATGTTGGAGTTAGGAGATAAAGAGCAACAATTCCATGAAGAATTAGCTAGATACATTGATGAAAATCGTATTTCAAGAATATGTTTATTTGGGCCTCGTATGGAATGGTTATATCACAAAATAGCACCAAGATTTTCTGGGCGAATATTGCACACGAAAGATGACTACGGGAAAATCGTCGATTATATAAAACAACATGCCGATAAAGACTCGTTAATTTTAATTAAAGGATCTCGAGGTATGAAATTAGAGACGATAATTAATACTTTTAATAAATAAAGAATTCGCCATTATAGTGGAATTCATGGAGACTCCGGCAGAAAAGAACTAATGGTGTTCGAAGTGAATTTCACTTTTTTATTTGGAAGAATTCTTCTACAACAGGAGTGTTTCTTATGTCTGTTGGTGTATTGATGTTGCACGGATTTTCCGGAGGACCGTATGAGGTGCAACCTTTAGCAGAATACATACGAAATCAAACCGATTGGATTGTGGAAATCCCCACATTTTGTGGTCATGGTGAAACACTTTCATTAAAAGGTTTCACAGCTGAGCATTGGCTGATTGATGCTGAGCTTGCTTATAAAAGATTAGCTAAAAAAGTCGACAAGGTTTATGTTGTAGGTTTTTCCATGGGAGGAGTCATCGCTTTATACTTAGGAAAACGATATCCTATAAAGAAAATCGTTTTGCTTAGTGCGGCTGTGAAATATATTGCTCCAAAGCAGTTATTAAGCGATTTACAAAAGTTTGCAAAAGAAGCCATTGAAGGACATTTAAAAAATAATGAATTATTTAAGCGATATGAGTATAAACTAAAAAATGTACCTGTTAGTGCAGCAATACAATTTATGAAAATCGTCCGGCAGGTTGAACCATATATTGAGTCAATCAATATACCAACCTTTATTGTTCAAGGAAAATGTGATGGAATCGTTCCGTATACAACCGCTCAATATTTATACGATAAACTTTCATCAAAGGAAAAATATATTTACTTTTCATCTTGTGGTAAACACCATATTTGTTATAGCGACGATTGTGAATCTTGGTTTCCGGATGTACTGCATTTTTTACAATCTGAAAAATAAGCTTTAGACAATAGAAGCATTATCGTTGCATAATTTTCATGTACCGTGTAGACTAGGGAGAGCAATGGATACATTTTATACAAATACTCTTCAAAGGAAACGAAGAGTACTTTTTTTTGAGTTTATCGGTTTTATTCTATTGGAACATATTGAAATGCATAGAATTGAACCGCTCGGCAAAGACCGGGCTTTCCTTTTCATATAAATAAATGTTTTCTCTAAGTATGAGGATTTATTAATTTGACGGAACGTTCTAACTAAAGGCTCGATATTTGCCGACATTCCATCTGAAAAATGTAACCATTTGTCGACTTAAGAGAAAAAAGGAGATTGAAGAGTTTGACAAATTTTTCAGAATTTAATATTAGTGAATCTACATTACGTTCGTTAAAACGTATGGGATTTGAAGAAGCAACACCCATTCAAGAAGGAACTATTAAATTTGCTTTAGAAGGTCGCGACATTATCGGACAGGCACAAACAGGTACCGGTAAAACGGCGGCGTTCGGTATTCCGATTATCGAAAAAATTGATACGAATAATCCGGATATTCAAGCATTAATTATTGCACCGACTCGCGAACTAGCTATTCAAGTTTCAGAAGAGCTTTATAAAATTGGATATGATAAGCGAGTAAAAATATTATCTGTTTACGGTGGACAAGATATCGGACGACAAATTCGTGCTTTAAAAAACAAACCGCAAATTATCGTTGGAACTCCTGGTCGAATAATAGATCATATCAACCGTCGTACATTGAAACTTGAACATGTTCAAACCCTTGTATTAGATGAAGCAGATGAAATGTTAAACATGGGCTTCATTGATGACATTAATGCGATTTTAGAAAAAGTGCCTGAAAATCGCCAAATGTTGTTGTTCTCAGCAACAATGCCGCCAGCAATTCGTAAAATCGCAACGAAATTTATGAAGAATCCAAAAGAAGTGAAAATTAAATCAAAAGAAATGACGGTTGAAAATATTGAACAATATTTTGTGAAAACTCAGGAACGAGAAAAATTTGATATTTTAACTCGTCTTTTGGATGTACATCAACCGGAATTGGCCATCGTATTTGGTCGTACAAAACGCCGTGTAGACGAATTAGCGCAAGCGTTAAATATTCGTGGATATCTAGCAGAAGGTATTCATGGAGACTTGAGCCAATCAAAGCGTTTGTCTGTATTACGTCAGTTTAAAGAAAATAAAATTGATATCCTTGTTGCAACAGATGTGGCGGCACGTGGATTAGATATTTCTGGAGTTTCTCATGTGTATAACTTTGATATCCCTCAAGATCCGGAAAGTTATGTACACCGAATTGGTCGGACTGGGCGTGCAGGGAAATCAGGACTTGCTGTTACATTTGTAACACCAAGAGAGATGGGCTATTTAAGAATCGTTGAAGAAACAACAAATAAACGCATGACGCCTCTGCGCCCACCAACTGAAGACGAAGCATTAGCAGGGCAACAGAAATTGGCGATTGAAAAGCTTGTGGAAGTTGTTCAAGCAAATGATTTAAAAGATTATCGATTGCTAGCAACAGAATTATTGGAAGATTATGATGCAGTGGATCTTATAGCTGCAGCCATCAAATCATTTACAAAAGAGCCGGACGATACTCCAGTGAAAATTACAGAAGAACGTCCGCTTCCAATACGCAAAGAACGTTCAAATGGACGCAGTGGGGGACGAAGTGTTCGCCGAGAACACCGTGGAAGCAGAAGAGAAGGCGGTAAGAAAACGGGAGAACGCCGTCGAGGTAGAAAGTAAGAATAAATGTAAGCAGGAAGGGCTTCCCTCCTGCTTTTTATATTTGTTGAACCGATTCAATATATTGTTTGCGTAATTGAACTTTTTGTATTTTGCCTGAAGCTGTTTTTGGCAATTCATCAACAAAAGATACACTTTTTATTGCCTTAAAATGTGCTAATTTTGAACGAGTGAAGTCGATTAGTTCTTGCTCAGTAACCTGGTAGCCATCTTTTAATACGACAATGGCGTGAGGAGTTTCTCCCCATTTTTCGTGTGGAATAGCAATGACGGCTGCTTCTTTTATAGCAGGGTGTTCATATAATACGCCTTCTACTTCTATGGAAGAGATATTTTCACCGCCACTTATAATAATATCTTTTTTACGGTCAGTTATATCGATATAACCTTTCTCATCAATGGTGCCTACATCGCCTGTATATAACCAACCATTAATGATTGTTTCCATTGTAGCGTTTTCGTTTTTCCAATAGCCTTTCATCACGCCGTGTCCACGAACAATAATTTCTCCCATTGTTTTCCCATCGTGAGGAACTTCTTCGCCGTTTTCATCCACTACTTTTACTTCTGTACCTATAAATGGTGTACCGGCTTTTGCTTTCAATCTCATTTTTTCAACTTCTGAAAGATTTTCATATTGTGAAAGTATTCGGGAACCTAAGCTCAGTGGTGAAGATTCTGTCATTCCATAAACTTGGATGAATTCCCAGCCAAGGTCTTTTTCAACCCGTTCAACAAAGGCAGGAGGTGGTGCAGATCCAGCAATAACAACTCTCACTTTATGAGACACCACAGGTTTATGTTCATCATAATATTGCAATAATGTATTTAATACAGTAGGTGCCATATGAATGACTGTTACTTTATATTTTTGAATAGCATCAAAGATTTGATCAGCTGCAACTTTTCTCAACGTAACGTGAGTTGCTCCATTGGCAGTATAATAAAAAGGTGATCCCCACCCGTTCACATGGAACATCGGTAAGACGTGTAAGTATACATCTCGATCTGTAACGCGTAAGAAATGCATCGAGCTTAAAGCATGTAAATAATTGTTTCGGTGTGTTAGAAGGACGCCTTTTGGATTACCAGTTGTTCCGCTTGTATATAATAAACTGCATTCATCATTTTCATCCAAATCAACTCTGTCAAAGTTTGAACCGTCAAAAGAAGCAAGCCATTCATCATAATTGATTTCATTTGTTTCACTATTTTTGTTATGAACAATAATTGATTCGACAGTATTTAATTTTGATTTGATTGGTTCAATTAAATGATAAAGTTCTTGATCTACAAACAATACTTTTGACTCGCTATGATTTAAAATAAAAAGATAATCTTCAGGTTTTAAACGAATATTTAAAGGTACCATTACTGCACCAACTTGATATATCCCATAAAAACCTTCAAGCATTTCAATCGTGTTTGGGGCAAGATATGCTACTTTATCATGTTTTTTAATGCCTAAAGATTGTAGCCCCCTTGACAGCTGATTTACTCGGGTGTTGAACTGGTAATAAGTGAATCGCCGATCCCCTTCATAACTGATAATTGCTTCCTTATTTCCGTATAATGCAACGGCTCGATCTAAAAAATGGGTTAAAACTAAAGGTACGTTCATCCAACTACACTCCTTACGTAATGAATAGTGATTTTATTAGACTGAAAATTCTAAAATTTATACAGAGAAAGCACTAGGAAGTCTAATATGATATATATGAATTCACTAAGCTAAAAAATGATGAATTAAAAAAATAAGGAGTTTTGAAACAAAATAAAAGGAAAACCGTATATGAAAGAGATAGATAAGAGGTGAGAGATAATGATAAGAAGAGAACCGGAATATCAAATTCCTAGAAAAGGATTAACGGTATGGAGATTATATGGACTTATTTATACTATTTTTCTATCAATAATTGCTGGAGTAGCTAGTTTTCTTACATATAAATTTGATGGGCCAACATTTATTTATTACATTGCAATTGTTTTTGTTGCCATCCCAGCCTTGGCATTAATTTGGCTATTTCCAAAAATTCGATGGGATCATTGGCGTTATGAAGTTAGGGAACATGAAATTGAAATTCAAAGTGGCTTATTTGTCGTAACGAGAACGTTGATTCCGATGGTTCGAGTACAACATGTGGATACATCACAAGGTCCCATATTAAAAAAATATGATTTAGCAAATATTTCGATTTCAACAGCAGCCACGACCCATGTAATTCCCATGTTAATAACAGAAGAAGCAGACCGTTTGCGAGCAAGAATTTCCGAGTTAGCGAGGGTGGCTGAAGATGATGTATAAAAAGTATAAACTCCATCCAGTTTCGGCTGTTATTAACTTTATAAAGGGATTAAAAGAATTAATTATTCCATTTTTAATTATTGCAGTTGCGAACGGTTTTAAAATTGAGAGTAATGACTTTTGGGAATATATCCCTTTATTAATTTTTTTATTGGTTCTAATATTTTATTTAATTTCCGGGTTTATTAGATGGTGGACTTTTGTTTATTGGTTTGAAGAAAATGAACTAAGAGTGGAATATGGACTATTTATCAAAAAGAAACGTTATATTCCTTTTGATCGCATCCAAAGTTTTAATTATAAAGAATCGATATTCCACCGTATTTTCGGTCTTGTTCAAGTTATGGTAGAAACAGCCGGAAGTACGGATGGTAAACCTGAAGTGGTGTTGACAGCTATAACGAGAGAAGAGGCTTCTCAGATTGAAAGAGAAACAAAGAAAGTAAACATAGAGCAAGCAAGTGAAAATGAATTCGAAGATAAAAACCAATTGGAAGCAGTTGAAGTTCAACAAGATCTTCATGAAATCATTTACAAAATTTCAGCAAAAGACTTATTTCTGCTTGCCACTACATCGAATAGTATAGGAGTGGTTATTGCAGGGGTAGCGGCTTTTATTTCTCAAGTTTCTGAATTTATACCTTACGAAAGGATTTTTGAAGAGCTATCAATATTTATACAATTTGGATTTATGATTGTGTTGATGACCATTTTCTTTACATTTTTAATGGCATGGATTGTATCAATCATCATTACATTTATTAATTACTATGATTTTACAGTTGTTCAAGAGAACGACCGAATTGTAATTACACGCGGTTTATTGGAAAAAAAGCGAATTACGATTCCAAAAAATCGAGTACAAGGAATTAAAATTGTCGAAAATCCTATAAGACAAATGGTTAAATATGCAACAGTCGTTGTAGAAAGCGCAAGCGGTGGTTTTGGAGAACACGATAAAAAAATCATGTTGTTTCCAATCATTTCGAATCAAAGAATGTTAGAACCGTTACGACAATTATTTCCACATTTTGATTTTGAAATGGAACCGGATTTTATTCGTCCACCAAAGAAGGCAAAACCTCATTTTTATAGGATTGATATTCTGTGGCTTCTTCCAATCATTGGATTATGTTCTTACTTCTTTTATCCATTAGGTTTATTTTCGATATTATTTGTACTTCCTGTTCTTATGCTTAGATTATGGCAGTATAAAACAAATGGCTTTATCATTACAGGTAACCAACTAACATTGCGTTATCGTGTGATTAGCCGAGTGACGTTTATTGCAGAAAAGAAACGGATTCAAGTTGTCCAGAGTAAACAAAATTATTTTCAAAAAAGAAAAAACATCGCTTCTATTCAAGCTACCGTTATGTCTGGTATTACAGGTGCAACTGCGAGAGTATCTCATTTAAATGAATCAGATGTAAATGAGTTACTTTCTTGGTTTGAAAAATCAAAGGAAATGAAAAAAGAGGATGCCTAATGCATCCTCTTTTTATATAAAAAATTTTTTATTGTCCAAATTAGTATTATTTCATGCGCCAACGTAATATATTTTTTGGTGAGAAGTAGGCAAGCCCTAACATGAATCCAGTAATTAATCCACCAACGTGGGCGTAAAAGTTCGTATTCGGTTGTAAAAATGTCATAATTAACCCGATGATAATAATTGGCATAATGATTTGTTTTAGTTGCGGCATTGTATTTCTAGTATAGTAGACAAGTGCTGCATAAGCTCCGAAAATACCATAAATTGAACCACTGGCTCCTACGCTGGCATAATCCAAATGTTGAAAAATGAAGGTAGCGACGTTACCAAACAGTCCTGATATTAGGTAAATCGTAAAGAAGCGAATTTTACCAGAAATTCTTTCCAATTCTGGCCCGAATAAAAATAAAGCAAACATGTTAAATAGAATGTGAAAGAATCCTGCATGAATAAAAGTAGCAGTGATTACTCGCCACCATTCGCCTTCAGCGATCAACCTATTCACGCTCATTCCTGAGTAAAAAATTTTATCGCCAATAATAGGAATCAGCGTTAATATGTACACGATTAAGTTCAACGCAATTATCGTTGAAACTACTGGATAGAACTTAATATATTGTCTAAAATTTTCTCTTCGAACAAACATAATAGTCACCTCAATTTATAAAATTATTATACATTGTATTTAGAGATTATTAAAAGGAGAACGCCAACATATGATAAAAGGAATAGGTTTAGATATCGTAGAGATTGATCGAATATATGAGTTAATGAATCGAACAGATAAGTTCCAGAGACGCATTTTATCAGAACGAGAATTGTCCGTTTTTAAAGAGCTTTCTGAAAAAAGAAAATGCGAATTTTTAGCAGGAAGATTTGCAGCAAAAGAAGCTTTCTCCAAAGCAAATGGAACGGGGATAAGGGAGGGATGTGAGTTTCACCAAATTGAAATCTTAAATGATGAACTTGGGAAGCCAATACTTTATTTTAATGGCCAAGCTGTAAATGGTTTTGTCAGCATTACACATTCGAGGGATTATGCTGCAGCACAAGTTATTATTTTGAATTCCTGATTATCAACATGAAATTGTGTTATTGTCCAAAAGTGATAGCATAAACTTCTACTGCCCCTCATATATTTGTCGTATCGAGTTAGAGTAGAAAGGATGGAGTTTTGAGACACAAAGTCATTATATTTTTCGTTTTGCTGTTAAGTGTCGTCGTGCTGAGTGCTTGCGGTAAAGATTCGAAGGAAGAAGTTTTGGAAAAGCTGCACGAAAAATGGGCAGAAGGCAAAGGATACGAACTCGATGCTACAATGGAAATTAAAACAGGAAACGAACCAAGAGTTTATGATGTTAATGTATGGCACACACAACCAGATTTTTATCGAGTTGAAGTTTCTCAAAAAGATGAAAATGTAACCCAAATGATTATTCGAAATAAAGAAGGAGTATTCGTAGTCACACCTTCATTGAAAAAAACGTACAAGTTCCAAAGTGAATGGCCAAAACAAAATAGCCAACCGTATCTAATTGGAGCGTTAGCTGAAGACTTGTTGGCTGATGAAAATGTTGTGATGGAGGAAACGGAAGATAGCTATATCTTTACTGCTGCAACGAGAAATAATCATAAGAGTATCATGCCTACTCAAAGAGTAACTGTAGATAAGAAAACATTGCTCCCAAAAAGTGTTTCTATATTAGACGAGTCTGAAGAAGAGCAAATGCTAATTACATTTAAAAAGATCGATTTAGGTGTGCAGCATAAAGAAAAAGAATATGCAGTTGAACAATTTACGAAAGATAATGAACCAAATGTAGCGACAGAAAAAGAAAGTACTGAATTCCAAACTCATTATCCTGTATTAACTTGGGGTAATACAACTTTAGTGGATGAAAAACGCATTGAAAACGATGGTGTAGAGCGTGTTATTCTCACATTTGAAGGTGATAAATCCTTCACATTAGTACAAGAACCGATTGAGCTAGGCGAATCTGCAACAATTCCTGTATTCCAACCAGGAGATCCACTAGATTTAGGATTTACAATTGGAGCTATTACAGACCATTCAATTAGTTGGGAAAAAGATGGTATTTCATTCTTCATTGCTTCCAATGATTTAACGAAGGAAGAATTGATTGAAGTTGCAGCGTCAGTTACAGCGGGTAGTTTGAAGTAATTTCATTGCTTTGTTGGACGGAGAGATTTACAATACAAACAAGAAAGCTTAAGATTTGAAGTTTAAAAAAAATAAAAGAGGGAATACTTAATATGCGTAACAATAAGCACTTCCGTCCAACAAAAGCAATTATTGATTTAAATGCAATAAAATACAATGTAAATGAATTAAAAAAACATATTCAACCCAATGTTCAAATTATTGCAGTCGTGAAAGCGAATGCTTATGGACATGGAGATATTGAAGTAGCGAAAGCGGCGTTGGAAGCTGGAGCAAGCATGCTCGCAGTAGCTACTCCTGACGAAGCTCTTCATGTTCGGAAACATATACCGACAGCCGAAATATTAGTGCTAGGATATTCACCAGCATCCTTTGCAGATTACGCAGCAGAAGAAAATATTACATTAACGGTATATTCTCCAAATTGGGTTGAAGAAGCAAAAAAAGTTTGCAACAAGTCACTGAAACTACATATTAAAGTAGATACTGGAATGAATCGTATTGGCGTAACAACAGTAAAAGAGTTGCGCTCCCTGTATGATGCAATTCAATCGGCAGAGCACTTTATACTTGATGGAATTTTTACTCATTTTGCAACAGCAGATGAAGAGGATGATTCTTACTTCCAAAAACAAGTTCATCGATTTGAACAATTTATAAAAGCATTACCTGAAAAACCGAGAATCGTTCATGTCGCGAATACTGCAACCACATTAGTAAAAGATGCACGTTTGCAGTATGATGCAGTACGTTTCGGTATTTCAATGTATGGATTAGCACCATCAAAATTTGTAAAATCGAAACATCCTTTTCCATTTAAACCTGCTTTTTCATTGGAAACGGAATTAGTAGCAATAAAACAAATCGGACCTGGGGAGTCTGTTGGTTATGGAGCTACATTTACTGTTAATGAACCAACTTATATCGGTACATTACCGATTGGTTATGCAGATGGATTAATTCGCAAATATAGCGGACAGGATGTATTGATTGATGGAAAACGAGTACCTATTGTCGGACGAATTTGTATGGATCAATGTATGATTGCTTTACCTACTGCATATAATATTGGTGAAAAAGTTGTTTTAATTGGAAAGCAAAAAAATGAAGAAATTACTATTGATGAGTGGGCTACTAAAGTAGATACAATTAACTACGAAGTTCCTTGCATCATCACTTCCAGAGTACCGAGAATTTATTACAAAAATGACTAAAATACGACAAAATCCTCAACAAAAACTGTAAAAACATCAGAATTTGTAACATCTTGTCTTTTCAACTCTATATTCAGATGATAGAATGAGATAGAGTGATGAGAAAAGGTACGGTTTTTGTGGAGGTGCTTGTTGTGTACGCAAAAAAAGTGAATGGTGCAAAGGAAGTAAAGGTGGCTCTTCCTCAGGAAATGGTAATGGAATTTTGCGGTGGAAATTTAGAATATTCGAATAATGAAACGTTTATTTATACGTTTAAGAGAAGAGAAGCTGCGTGCAAGCAACCAAATCAAATACGGGAAGCTTTGAGAAAAGGCTATGTAGAAATGGCTCAAATTAATTTGTCGATTTCATGTGAATGTCTACATGCCGAGTATGAAGCAGAACATACAGTGGAGCGTCTCGTAAGCGGGGGATGACATTATTGATTGTAAAACGTGGGGACGTTTTCTTTGCAGACTTGTCGCCTGTTGTAGGTTCTGAACAGGGCGGTACAAGGCCTGTGTTAATTATCCAAAATGATATTGGGAATCGATTTAGTCCTACTGTGATTATTGCTGCAATTACTGCGCAAATTCAAAAAGCAAAATTACCTACCCATGTCGAAATAGATGCGAAAAAATATGGATTCGAAAGGGACTCGGTAGTTTTGCTTGAACAATTGCGCACTATAGATAAGTCCAGATTAACCGACCGAATAACCCATCTGGACGATGAGCTGATGGAAAAAGTTGATATCGCTTTGGAAATAAGTTTAGGTTTAATAAAATTTTAATACATATTCGATGAGGCTAATAAAGCAAACGATGCTTTATTAGCTTTTTTTGTTTAAAAAAGAGGAGAATGCAAAGATGATTTAGAAAATAATATTAATTAGATAGAAATAATAATTCGATCGTTCTTATCAAAAATATCTAAATTTTCGAAAGTACCGTCATTGCGGCTATATTAATGTAATTGATGGAAGATTATTCAATACGTTATATTAAATATATAAAATACTATTTTTATCAATATCCTTATCAATATTTTTAACTACATATTGTTTTAATAGAATAAAGACCTAGTGATTAGGGAAAATCAATGGGGGTGTTAATAAATGAGAGATCACCCGACAGTAAATATAGTTACGGAATTAGATATAGTTGCTGCACGTCGATTAAGCCGCTATTTAGCCAAGGAAATTGGCTTTGGAGTTGTTGATCAAGCAAGAATTGCCACCGCTACAAGTGAATTAGCAAAAAATATTTATTTATATGCCACCATGGGGGAAATTATTGTCGAAAAATTAGAGAAAGATGGACGAAAAGGAATTGCTATTACAGCAATAGATAATGGTCCAGGTATTTCTGATCCTCGCAAAATCCTGGAAGATAATTATACAACATCCAATAGTCAAGGAGTCGGACTTCCAGGTGTAAAACGATTAATGGATTCTATCCAAATCAATTCTGAATTAGGTAAAGGAACTGTGATAAGGATTGAAAAGTGGTTGGAATAGGGAGTGTATGCCTCTTGAAAGAATTAAAAGTCCAATATCAAAAAGTTTTATCAGATTATTTATTAAATCAAAATGAAAGCAATCTATACATCGGTCAAAATTTAGTGCGCCAATTAATGAAGAGTAATGTTTCTCCTGAAGATTTAGTTAGTATTCATAAACAGTCGCTAGAATATATTGTTCCAGATCTTCCTGATTCTGTATTAAATTCTTTTGATTTTTTAATCGAAGTGATGGTTGACTTTGGATTGATGTTAAAGGAACATCAAAGTTTATTATTAAAGCAAGAAGAGATTCGAATTGAAATGGAAATAGCCGCAAAAATTCAGAATTTATTGCTTGAAACAAAAATTCCGAAACCAAACGGTCTTGATATTGGAATGGTTTCTGTGCCTGTTCGAAAAATGAATGGTGACTATGTTCACTTTATGCATGATGATGGGAAATATTTTAGTGTAGCTGTTACGGATGTAGTTGGCAAAGGTGTACCTGCAGCACTATGTATGTCGATGGTGAAATATGGTTTGGATACGTTAGAATATGCAAACAATAATCCTTCCTATGTTTTAGAAGTATTAAATCGCATTATTGAAAAGAGCGTTGATGACAGTATGTTCGTATCCATGTTTTACGGTCGATATGATTTAGAAAAGGATATATTTACTTTTGGTTCCGCGGGGCATGAACCTGCACTCTACTATAACTCCAAACAACAAACATTTACAGATTTAGATTCTAATGGATTATTATTAGGAGTATTGCCTGAGATGAAGTACTCTCAAACTGACATTCATCTATCAGAAAATGATTTTATTATTATGATTACTGATGGTGTAACTGAATTTAGAAAAATGGACAACTTTGACTCACGAACATATATTAAGGAATTAGCGAAATCGTTAAATCATTTAAGTGCGCAAGAAATGTGTGAGAAGATTTTTGAATACTTAAATAAATTGCAAGATTTTCTATTGGAAGATGATTTTACTATTGTTACAATTAAAAAATATTAGAAAGTAATATAATTATAGGTTTAATCATTGTATTTTGGGGGAAAGGTACTATAGTCAATTTGGAGGTGTCCTGGATGAATGTCAATGTACAATTTCGGGAAGAAGGGAATCGTATATATGGGGTAATAGAAGGAGAAATCGACACTTACACTGCTCCAATGTTAAGGGAGGAACTAGAGGTAATCACAATCAATAAAAGTTCGATTATTGAATTAGACCTATCAAAAGTTACCTATATGGATAGTACGGGATTGGGAGTTTTTGTTGCATTTTATAAAAAAGTATTAAAAGAAAATGCCGAATTAAAGTTAGTACGCCTATCTAGTCGCTTAGCTAGATTGTTTGAAATCACTGGGCTGAGTGAATTAATGGATATTGAAACTGATAAAAAGGTGGAACCAGCTAATGAGTGCTTTTGATTATGTAGAAATACGAATTCCTGCTAAGCCACAATATGTAAGTGTTATTCGGCTTTCGATATCTGGTTTAGCAACTCGAGTAGGCTTTTTTTATGATGAAATTGAAGATATGAAAATCGCAGTCAGTGAGGCGGTTACAAATGTAGTGCAACATGCCTATCATGGTTTGGATGAAGGAGAAATCGTCATCGGATGTGCATTGTACAATAATAAAATGGAAATTATGGTTTCAGATTATGGAAATGGATTTAATTTTGAAGAGATTAAGTCGAAAATTGGACCATATCGAGAAGACGAAAATATTAGAAGTTTACGAGAAGGTGGACTCGGACTTTATTTAATGGAAACTTTAATGGACGAGGTGAGAGTGAATAATGAAGGTGGAGTTACTGTTTTCATGACGAAATATGTCGCAAGAGAGCAGGTGAAAGAAAATGTCCACAAAATCCCAATCACTTAGGCAGGAAGAAGAAGTTGTTTCTGTCATTCTCCAATATCAACAAACAGGAGATGAAGAACTTCTGACAAGCATTGTGCTTCATTATGAGAATTTAGTTGAATCCATTGCTAAAAAATATTCCTATGGAAAATCGCTCTATGATGATGTGTTTCAAGTTGGGATGTTGGGATTGTTGGGTGCAATTAAACGTTATGATCCCTCTCTTGGCAAAAATTTTGAAGTTTTTGCTATTCCGACAATCATTGGCGAAATTAAACGTTTTTTGCGTGATAAAACTTGGGATGTTCATGTTCCACGCCGTATAAAAGAGTTAGGACCGAAGATAAAATCAGCCGTGGAATTGTTAACAGTGAAATTACAGCACTCTCCTACCATTCCAGAAATCGCGGATTACTTAGATGTTGAAGTGGAAGAAGTATTGGAAGCAATGGAAATCGGAAAAAATTATCAAGCGTTATCGATTGATCATTCGATTGAATCAGATACGGATGGAAGTACCGTTACTTTATTAGATATGCTAGGAAAAGAGGATGATCGTTTCGAGCTTACAAATAAAAGAATTGTATTTTCTGAAGTAATAGATATCTTATCAGAACGGGAAAAGCAAATTCTTCAGCTTACCTTTTTAGATCAATTAAGTCAAAAAGAAGCTGGTGAAATGTTAGGAATTTCTCAAATGCATGTTTCTCGTATACAGAGAAAAGCCATTGAAAAACTGAAGAGCGCTATTACGACTAATAGCAGTGTTTCAATTTAATAGAATAGAAAATGTGGACAAGCCTGCTCACTGGAGTGGGCTATTTTTATATAAGTGTTCTTACTTACTATTACAAATACATCAATTGGTCATTTAAATAAGTATAATGATAAAATAACTCTGTCTAAATAATTTTTTAGTCGATTGAATTGGAAAGGTTCTAAGGTAGAAAGGCAGTGGAAAAATGGACGAAAAGCAAATGCTTCAATTGATTGCAAACGACGCAGAAGTTAAACCATCCCAAGTGGAAGCGGTTATTAAATTATTAGAAGATGGGAATACAGTGCCATTCATCGCACGTTATCGTAAAGAAGCAACGGGTTCTCTTGATGAAGTGCAGATTAAATCGATTGAAGAACGCTATCATTATATACAACAACTAGAGCAAAGAAAAGAAGAGGTTCTTCGGCTAATCGATGAGCAAGGAAAATTGACAGAAGAATTAGCCGCTGAAATTCGAGCAGCAACGATTTTGCAACGAGTGGAAGATTTATATCGACCATATAAACAGAAACGTCGAACAAAAGCTACTGTTGCCAAAGAGCGAGGTTTAGAACCGTTAGCTGAAGAATTAATGAAATTTGGAAACGATCCAGTAGAGAAGTTAGCCAGCCCATTCATTAATGAAGAGAAAGAAGTATTCACGGTAGAAGATGCGATAAATGGTGCTAAAGATATTTTAGCTGAACGTTTTTCTGATGATGCAAAAATTCGTGATTTATTAAGAAAACTAACGTGGAGAGAAGGGCTCATTACTACTTCGGTAAAAGATGAGAATAAAGATGAAAAGAAAGTATTTGAAATGTATTATGAATACGAAGAACCTGTAAAATCTATTGTTCCTCACCGAACACTAGCCATCAACCGGGGCGAAAAAGAAGAAGTGCTAAAAGTATCCATCCATGTCCCATTAGAGAAGGCTCTTTTCATCATGGAAAAAGAATGGATTCCGTTCAAATCGAACTCACCTTCAATTACACCGGTGAAAGAAGCAATTGAAGATAGTTACAAACGCCTGATTCAACCTTCAATTGAAAGAGAAATTCGAAACGAATTAACTGAAAAGGCAGAAATTCAAGCAATTCATATTTTCTCAGAAAATTTAAGAAGCTTACTTTTACAACCGCCAATACGCGGCATTATGGTTCTTGGAATAGACCCTGCATATCGAACGGGTTGTAAATTAGCGGTTGTTGACGAAACCGGAAAAATGTTAGAAGTTTCAGCCATTTACCCACATCCGCCAGTTTCGAAAACAGAAGAATCGAAAGAGATAATCAAATCGTTATTGAATAAATATCCAATTGATATTATTGCAATTGGTAATGGTACGGCATCTAGAGAAACTGAACAATTTATTGCGGATGTTCTAAAAGAAGTGGAACGAAAGGTATCTTATGTCATCGTTAATGAAGCAGGAGCATCCGTATATTCTGCTTCTGAAATTGCTAGGGAAGAATTTCCTGACTTACAAGTAGAGCAACGAAGTGCTGTTTCAATCGCAAGACGCCTACAAGATCCATTATCAGAACTCGTAAAAATCGATCCTAAAGCAGTAGGTGTTGGTCAATATCAACATGATGTATCCCAAAAGAAATTAGCAGAATCGTTAACGTTTATTGTAGAGACGGCCGTGAACCAAGTAGGAGTTGACGTAAATACTGCATCAAGTTCGTTGTTGCAATATGTTTCAGGTCTTTCTAAATCTGTAGCAGAAAATATTGTAAAAATGAGAAGTGAAAATGGAAAATTTACATCACGCACTCAATTGAAAAAAGTGCCTCGACTGGGCGCCAAAACTTATGAACAAGCAATCGGATTCTTGCGGATACCAGATGCAGAAAATCCATTCGATGCAACGGGTATTCACCCAGAAAGCTATCCAATAGCGGAAAGAATACTTGAAATTTGTGGACTAACTCAACAAGATATTGGTACTGAAAAATGTGAAAAGACGCTAAGTGAAGTGAACTTGGTAGAACTAAGCGAGAAATTAGGTGTTGGTGAAATCACAATTAAAGATATTGTAGATAGTTTAATGAAGCCGATGAGGGACCCTCGCGATGAGTTCCCGCAACCGTTGTTAAAAACCGATGTTTTAAAAATGGAAGATTTACAAGTGGGAATGGAATTACAAGGCACTGTTCGAAATGTTGTAGACTTTGGAGCTTTTGTTGATATCGGGGTTAAACAAGATGGTCTTGTGCACATTTCAAAATTGAAAAAAGGAAGAGTGAAACATCCGCTTGATGTCGTTTCCTTAGGTGATATTGTAACGGTTTGGGTAGAAAAAGTAGAAATTGAAAAAGGTAGAATTTCTTTAACGATGATTCCACCGGAAAAAGAAAATGTTGCTAACGAAATGGAAAAGTGAAAACTTAATAATAGTTGTCATGTATTAAATGATAAATTATCAGTTCTATTATATTAGAAGTGCTAGGGGTGTCTAAACAACCAGACACCTCTTTTATTATTATGATAAACTTGTGTTGAAAAGGGATAAAATATTGTAATGAAGAACGGTGGGAAAATGACTGATCAAGAGTTACAACAACTAGTGGAACAATTGTCTTTAGAGTATTTCGGTCGACAGTTTATACATAAAGCTTATTTTAATCCTAGGTTAAGAACAACAGGAGGACGATACTTGCTTAAAAGTCACAATATTGAAATCAATAAAAAGTCATATGAGCTTTTTGGGATTAATGAATTACGGGGGATTATACTTCACGAACTTTGCCATTATCATTTACATATTCAAGGGAAAGGATATAAGCATCGCGATAAAGATTTTCGAGATTTATTAACTAAAGTTGGAGCACCTAGATATTGTTCTAGAATCGAAGAAAACATTAGAAAATATAATAAGATGATTCATTTATATGAATGCTTATCTTGTAAACAACAATATCCTAGAAAGCGAAGAATAGATGTTAGCAAATATCGTTGTGGTAAATGTTACGGCTTTTTAAAAAAATTAATGTACCCATGAAAAAATAGCTTTACATTATTAATAATTTATGTTAAATTATTAAAGTCGCTAAAATTACTTAGTTAGACCGTTGAATCCTCGAAAGCTACACATATTCATGAAAATAAAAATAATGAAAAAAAGTGTTGACTTTTCGGATGACCGTCTTTATAATAATAAAAGTCGGCAGGATGATTCTGCAAAATGATTATTCCGAAGTAGCTCAGTGGTAGAGCAACCGGCTGTTAACCGGTTGGTCGTAGGTTCGAATCCTACCTTCGGAGCCATGGCCCCTTGGTCAAGTGGTTAAGACACCGCCCTTTCACGGCGGTAACACGGGTTCGAATCCCGTAGGGGTCATTATAATTAGGTCCCGTGGTGTAGCGGTTAACATGCCTGCCTGTCACGCAGGAGATCGCCGGTTCGATCCCGGTCGGGACCGCCATTATTGGGGTATAGCCAAGTGGTAAGGCAACGGATTTTGATTCCGTCATGCCCAGGTTCGAATCCTGGTACCCCAGCCATTCCATTATGAGCCATTAGCTCAGTGGTAGAGCATCTGACTTTTAATCAGAGGGTCGAAGGTTCGAGTCCTTCATGGCTCACTTCTTTTATTAAAAACGCTTGACAAATTAAATCGAAAGTGTATAATTGATAAAGCCACCGATAAATGCGGTCGTGGCGGAATGGCAGACGCGCTAGGTTGAGGGCCTAGTGGGGGCAACCCCGTGGAGGTTCAAGTCCTCTCGGCCGCACCAAGTGCTAATGCGAGATCTATAACAATTCTTAATAATAATGCGGGTGTAGTTTAATGGTAAAACCTCAGCCTTCCAAGCTGATGTCGTGGGTTCGATTCCCATCACCCGCTCCATTTTTATGTATTAAATAATAAGAATGAACCTTGAAAACTGAACAACAAAACGTTAATGCAATAAATTATCTAGTTGTTAACCCTCGTTAACAATCTAGATTCGGACATTAAATTTTGAGCAAATCAAATTTTCTTTTATGGAGAGTTTGATCCTGGCTCAGGACGAACGCTGGCGGCGTGCCTAATACATGCAAGTCGAGCGAACCAATTGAAAGCCTAGCTTTCATGAGGTTAGCGGCGGACGGGTGAGTAACACGTGGGTAACCTGCCCTATAGACTGGGATAACTCGCGGAAACGCGTGCTAATACCGGATAACACATCAAAGTGCATGCTTTGATGTTGAAAGATGGTTCTGCTATCACTATAGGATGGGCCCGCGGCGCATTAGCTTGTTGGTGGGGTAACGGCCTACCAAGGCGACGATGCGTAGCCGACCTGAGAGGGTGATCGGCCACACTGGGACTGAGACACGGCCCAGACTCCTACGGGAGGCAGCAGTAGGGAATCTTCCACAATGGGCGAAAGCCTGATGGAGCAACGCCGCGTGAGCGAAGAAGGTCTTCGGATCGTAAAGCTCTGTTGTAAGGGAAGAACAAGTGCAGTAGTAACTGGCTGCACCTTGACGGTACCTTACTAGAAAGCCACGGCTAACTACGTGCCAGCAGCCGCGGTAATACGTAGGTGGCAAGCGTTGTCCGGAATTATTGGGCGTAAAGCGCGCGCAGGCGGTCTCTTAAGTCTGATGTGAAAGCCCCCGGCTTAACCGGGGAGGGTCATTGGAAACTGGGAGACTTGAGTGCAGGAGAGGGAAGCGGAATTCCATGTGTAGCGGTGAAATGCGTAGAGATATGGAGGAACACCAGTGGCGAAGGCGGCTTCCTGGCCTGTAACTGACGCTGAGGCGCGAAAGCGTGGGGAGCAAACAGGATTAGATACCCTGGTAGTCCACGCCGTAAACGATGAGTGCTAAGTGTTAGGGGGTTTCCACCCCTTAGTGCTGCAGCTAACGCATTAAGCACTCCGCCTGGGGAGTACGGTCGCAAGACTGAAACTCAAAGGAATTGACGGGGGCCCGCACAAGCGGTGGAGCATGTGGTTTAATTCGAAGCAACGCGAAGAACCTTACCAGGTCTTGACATCCCGCTGACCGCTATGGAGACATAGCCTTCCCTTCGGGGACAGCGGTGACAGGTGGTGCATGGTTGTCGTCAGCTCGTGTCGTGAGATGTTGGGTTAAGTCCCGCAACGAGCGCAACCCTTGTCCTTAGTTGCCATCATTCAGTTGGGCACTCTAAGGAGACTGCCGTACAAATACGGAGGAAGGTGGGGATGACGTCAAATCATCATGCCCCTTATGACCTGGGCTACACACGTGCTACAATGGACGGTACAAACGGTCGCGAAGTCGCGAGACGGAGCCAATCCGAAAAAACCGTTCTCAGTTCGGATTGCAGGCTGCAACTCGCCTGCATGAAGCCGGAATCGCTAGTAATCGCGGATCAGCATGCCGCGGTGAATACGTTCCCGGGCCTTGTACACACCGCCCGTCACACCACGAGAGTCTGTAACACCCGAAGTCGGTGAGGTAACCCTTTCGGGAGCCAGCCGCCGAAGGTGGGACAGATGATTGGGGTGAAGTCGTAACAAGGTAGCCGTATCGGAAGGTGCGGCTGGATCACCTCCTTTCTAAGGATATTTACGGAAGCATTAGCGTTTTGTGTTCAGTTTTGAAGGTTTATGACCTTCAAAGTTATAGTGTTGTTCTTTGAAAACTGGATAAACGACATTGAAAGCAAGATATTTACTGTAAAGCGTAAACAACTAGGCTAACACGACGTAAATGCGACGTGGATTAAAAGCCGTAAGGGTTGCGAGACGCAAGCAAGACAAGGAAATGAGCGAGTGAGAACCGGAGTGTACTATATGCGTACATGAGGATTCGAACGAGCGAAATTGACGAAGTATTGCGCAGCGTATCGAAAACCGAAAAGGTTAAGTTGTTAAGGGCGCACGGTGGATGCCTTGGCACTAGGAGCCGATGAAGGACGGGACTAACACCGATATGCTTCGGGGAGCTGTAAGTAAGCTTTGATCCGGAGATTTCCGAATGGGGGAACCCACTGTTCGTAATGGAACAGTATCTTAACGTGAATCCATAGCGTTAAGAAGGCACACCCAGGGAACTGAAACATCTAAGTACCTGGAGGAGAAGAAAGAAAAATCGATTCCCTGAGTAGCGGCGAGCGAAACGGGAACAGCCCAAACCAAGAGGCTTGCCTCTTGGGGTTGTAGGACACTCTATACGGAGTTACAAAAGGATGGGTTAGACGAACCGTTCTGGAAAGGACGGCCAGAGAAGGTAAAAGCCCTGTAGTCGAAAATCCATCCTCTCCTGAGTGGATCCTGAGTACGGCGGAACACGTGAAATTCCGTCGGAATCCGGGAGGACCATCTCCCAAGGCTAAATACTCCCTAGTGACCGATAGTGAACCAGTACCGTGAGGGAAAGGTGAAAAGCACCCCGGGAGGGGAGTGAAAGAGAACCTGAAACCGTGTGCCTACAAGTAGTCAGAGCCCGTTAACGGGTGATGGCGTGCCTTTTGTAGAATGAACCGGCGAGTTACGATTACGTGCAAGGTTAAGCAGAAAATGCGGAGCCGCAGCGAAAGCGAGTCTGAATAGGGCGTTTTGAGTACGTGGTCGTAGACCCGAAACCAGGTGATCTACCCATGTCCAGGGTGAAGGTGAGGTAACACTCACTGGAGGCCCGAACCCACGCACGTTGAAAAGTGCGGGGATGAGGTGTGGGTAGCGGAGAAATTCCAATCGAACTTGGAGATAGCTGGTTCTCTCCGAAATAGCTTTAGGGCTAGCCTCGTGTGAAGAATACTGGAGGTAGAGCACTGTTTGGACTAGGGGCCCACCTCGGGTTACCGAATTCAGACAAACTCCGAATGCCAGCTATTTATACACGGGAGTCAGACTACGAGTGATAAGATCCGTGGTCAAAAGGGAAACAGCCCAGACCACCAGCTAAGGTCCCAAAGTAATCGTTAAGTGGAAAAGGATGTGGCGTTGCTTAGACAACCAGGATGTTGGCTTAGAAGCAGCCATCATTTAAAGAGTGCGTAATAGCTCACTGGTCGAGTGACGCTGCGCCGAAAATGTATCGGGGCTAAACGATTCACCGAAGCTGTGGATTCGTGCGTTGCACGAGTGGTAGGAGAGCGTTCTAAGTGCGTCGAAGTCAGACCGGAAGGACTGGTGGAGCGCTTAGAAGTGAGAATGCCGGTATGAGTAGCGAAAGATGGGTGAGAATCCCATCCACCGAATGACTAAGGTTTCCTGAGGAAGGCTCGTCCGCTCAGGGTTAGTCGGGACCTAAGTCGAGGCCGAAAGGCGTAGACGATGGACAACAGGTTGATATTCCTGTACCACCTCCCCGCCGTTTGAGTGATGGGGGGACGCAGGAGGATAGGGAATGCACGCCGTTGGTCGAGCGTGTCCAAGCAGCAAGGCGTGGAAGTAGGCAAATCCGCTTCCTAATACGCTGAGCTGTGATGGGGAGCGCGTTACGCGCGAAGTTCCTGATTTCACACTGCCAAGAAAAGCCTCTAGCGAGGCGGGAGGTGCCCGTACCGCAAACCGACACAGGTAGTCGAGGAGAGAATCCTAAGGTGAGCGAGAGAACTCTCGTTAAGGAACTCGGCAAAATGACCCCGTAACTTCGGGAGAAGGGGTGCTCATTGGGGTGCAAGCCCTGATGAGCCGCAGTGAATAGGCCCAGGCGACTGTTTAGCAAAAACACAGGTCTCTGCAAAACCGTAAGGTGAAGTATAGGGGCTGACGCCTGCCCGGTGCTGGAAGGTTAAGAGGAGGAGTTAGCGCAAGCGAAGCTCCGAATTGAAGCCCCAGTAAACGGCGGCCGTAACTATAACGGTCCTAAGGTAGCGAAATTCCTTGTCGGGTAAGTTCCGACCCGCACGAAAGGCGTAACGATCTGGGCACTGTCTCAACGAGAGACTCGGTGAAATTATAGTACCTGTGAAGATGCAGGTTACCCGCGACAGGACGGAAAGACCCCGTGGAGCTTTACTGTAACCTGATATTGAATTTCGGTGCAACTTGTACAGGATAGGTAGGAGCCGTAGAAGGGGGAGCGCCAGCTTCCCTGGAGGCGCCCTTGGGATACTACCCTGGTTGTACTGAAATTCTAACCCGCAAGCCTGATCGGCTTGGGAGACAGTGTCAGGTGGACAGTTTGACTGGGGCGGTCGCCTCCTAAAAGGTAACGGAGGCGCCCAAAGGTTCCCTCAGAATGGTTGGAAATCATTCGCAGAGTGTAAAGGCATAAGGGAGCTTGACTGCGAGACCTACAAGTCGAGCAGGGTCGAAAGACGGGCTTAGTGATCCGGTGGTTCCGCATGGAAGGGCCATCGCTCAACGGATAAAAGCTACCCCGGGGATAACAGGCTTATCTCCCCCAAGAGTCCACATCGACGGGGAGGTTTGGCACCTCGATGTCGGCTCATCGCATCCTGGGGCTGTAGTCGGTCCCAAGGGTTGGGCTGTTCGCCCATTAAAGCGGTACGCGAGCTGGGTTCAGAACGTCGTGAGACAGTTCGGTCCCTATCCGTCGTGGGCGTAGGAAATTTGAGAGGAGCTGTCCTTAGTACGAGAGGACCGGGATGGACACACCGCTGGTGTACCAGTTGTCTTGCCAAAGGCACCGCTGGGTAGCTATGTGTGGACGGGATAAGTGCTGAAAGCATCTAAGCATGAAGCCCCCCTCAAGATGAGATTTCCCATTGCATAAGCAAGTAAGATCCCTCAAAGACGATGAGGTAGATAGGTCCGAGGTGGAAGCACGGTGACGTGTGGAGCTGACGGATACTAATCGATCGAGGACTTAACCAATCATTTCAATGTCGTTATCCAGTTTTGAGAGAATAACCTCTCTGAAATTACATACATAATCAAATGAGTCTAGTGACGATGGCAAAGAGGTCACACCCGTTCCCATACCGAACACGGAAGTTAAGCTCTTTAGCGCCGATGGTAGTAAGGGGTCCCCCTTGTGAGAGTAGGACGTTGCTAGGCTCAAAAAGCTATTACTGACGTAAGGTCGGTAGTGGCTTTTTTTTATGCCCCTTACTACCAAGGACTGAAAGTCCAATCGGCGCGATACAGAAACCACATGCTAAACAAAAGCAAAATAAATATTTGAAGGAGACGAGAAGCACGGGGACCAAGAAGTTCAAGGAAGCGAGGCAGCCCGGAGCGGAGCGTACAGTGTACGTGAGCACCGGACTGCCGAAGCTGACACAGAAATTCGCAGGTCAACGTGCTTCGGAGTTAGCGCCGATGGTAGAAAGGGGCCCCCTTGTGAGAGTAGGACGTTGTTTTTTAATATGACACTGTAAATTGCAAATTTTACAAGTGAAAACCCAACGGTTTAAAAAAACAATAAATAGTTAATATTTACAGCATTTAATTGAAAATAACAACAAGGACAAAAAGTCCACTCGAGTTCAATAAACCGCAGTACATCTAAAGAAACACTACAAAAGAAAAAGCATATATAACATTTAATTTCAATAAAAAAGAGAAGATACAGTGTACGTGAGCACCGGACTGCCGAAGCTGACACAGAAATTCGCCGGTCAACGTGCTTCGGAGTTAGCGCCGATGGTAGAAAGGGTCCCCCTTGTGAGAGTAGGACGTTGTTTTTTAATATGACACTGTAAATTGCAAATTTTACAAGTGAAAACCCAACGGTTTAAAAAAACAATAAATAGTTAATATTTACAGCATTTAATTGAAAATAACAACAAGGACAAAAAGTCCACTCGAGTTCGATAAACCGCAGTACATCTAAAGAAACACTACAAAAGAAAAAGCATATATAACATTTAATTTCAATAAAAAGAGAAGATACAGTGTACGTGAGCACCGGACTGCCGAAGCTGACACAGAAATTCGCCGGTCAACGTGCTTCGGAGTTAGTGCCGATGGTAGAAAGGGGTCCCCTTGCGAGAGTAGGACATTGCTTTTCCATAATATCACGCAAAGTGGTGCTTATTTCACAAGTGAAAATCTAACGGTTTAAAAGTTGAAATCAAATGTGACGATGAATTTGAACCATAATTTGTAATACATTACAGTAGCTTTTTTGTAAAGCCCCCTCTATTTTATTGCTAGAAATTGTTATTGCAAGCCGCATATTTTACACATATAAATAAAAATACACTCCACCTAATCTGATTCGAAACAAACGGTCATGACATCATCGAATCAACACCATGTCATAAAAGCAAGTAAAGAATAAATATATTAGTAATATCCCTTTTTGAGGTGGAAAAATGAGACGGTTAAGAAGAAATATAATGGTGATAATTTTTATATTAATTGCAAGTCTTATTCATTTTATCTTTCATTATTTTCTTCAATAAGTGGATAGGGAAACGCATCTCTCTATAAAATGAAAACAATTTATTTCTAGATAAGAAATGAATGAGTTACTATATAGAGAGATGTTTTTTTTTGGATTTATAAATGATACATTTTGAATTAATGAATTCTTTTAGATAAACTATTGTTAATGTTAGGGTGAGAGGATACGTGAAGACGATGTACGAAAAGGAAGTGCATTCTTTAGAAGAAACAAATCAACTTGGAATTCGTTTAGCGAATTTACTTGAGCCGGGAGATAATCTAACATTTGAAGGGGATTTAGGTGCCGGGAAAACAACATTTATTCAAGCTTTAGCGAAAGGACTGGGTATTTCCCGAACAGTGAATAGCCCTACTTTTACAATCATGAAACAATATGAAGGGAAGTTGCCGCTTAATCACTTAGATGTGTATCGTTTAGAAAATAGTGATGAAGATTTAGGATGGGATGAAATATTTTATGGTGATGCGGTAACGGTAATTGAATGGGCACATTTAATTGAGGAAAATCTACCGGATGAAAGATTAGATATTGAAATTCAACGAATTGATGAAAATAAAAGAAAATTTATATTTAGACCAATAGGAAAACGGTATGAACGATTATGTGAGGAGTTATTTACATGATTTGGTTAGGAATTGAAACATCAAACGCTCCACTTTCCGTCGCTATCGTAAGAGACGGAGAAGTGCTTTCAGAAATAGTACAAAATACAAAATCAACACATTCTGTTACTTGTATGCCAACAATAGAAGAGGTATTTCGAAAAACTAACTTAAAACCTGTTGATATTGATGCCGTAGCGGTTTCCGAAGGTCCTGGTTCGTATACTGGGCTAAGAATCGGGGTAACGATTGCAAAAACGTTATCTTGGACTTTAAAGAAACCATTAGTTGGCATATCAAGTCTAAAAGTGCTTGCAAGTAATGTTGAATTGTTTGATGGCATTATTTGCACGATGTTTGATGCTAGAAGAAAGAATGTATACGCTGCAGTATATAAAGGGAAAGAATTGAAAACGATTATTCCAGAACATCATGGATCTTTGGAAGAACTGTTGCAACAGTTAAAAGAGTATCAAGAAACAATTATGTTTGTTGGTTCAGATGTGAAAAAATTTAAGGAAGAGATTCAATCCGTTTTAGGTGAACAGGCTAAATTTGCACCGCCTTCACTTAACTTACCGAGAGCTTCAAAATTAATCGAATTAGCTGAAAAAGAACCATTGCCAACATTAGAAATGGTTCATTCCTTTGTGCCAAAATATCATCGTTTAGCTGAAGCAGAGGCAAATTGGTTAAAAGCACATCAAAAGGAGCAAAAAGGATGATTCACTATCGAAAAATGACGGCACAAGATGTGGAGGCAGTGCATGCGATAGAGGTTGAATCGTTTCCAACTCCTTGGACCGAGGATTCTTTTCATTACGAAATGAGAGAAAATCCCTTTGCTCATTACATTGTAGCAGAAGATGACCATGGAACAATTGTTGGATATTGCGGTATCTGGATTGTCGTTGATTCTGCTCAAATTACCAATGTGGCGGTTACTGAAAAATCAAGAGGACAAGGCATTGGTGAAGGGCTTATGCGAGAGGCAATGAGAGTAGCGAAAGAACACAATGCGGAAACGATGAGTTTAGAAGTACGTGTATCAAACATAGTGGCACAAAATTTATACCGAAAGCTCGGATTCCAAGATGGCGGAATTCGGAAAGGATATTATACAGATAACCAGGAAGATGCTCTAGTAATGTGGGTGAATTTATAATGGAAAACTTAATTTTAGCAATTGAAACAAGCTGTGATGAGACAGCTGCTAGCGTAATTAGAAATGGAAATGAAATTCTTTCAAACGTAGTAGCTTCACAAATCGATAGTCAAAAAAGATTTGGGGGGGTCGTACCAGAAATTGCATCTCGCCACCATGTTGAACAAATAACGGTTGTAATTGAAGAAGCATTGGAAAAGGCAAGCATTGTACCATCAGATTTAGACGCAGTGGCAGTGACGGAAGGCCCAGGACTAGTTGGTGCATTGCTTATCGGCATTAATGCAGCAAAAGCCTTTGCCTTTGCTCACGGATTACCGATTATTGGGGTGCACCATATTGCCGGTCACATATATGCAAGTGCGCTTGTTGAACCAATGAAATTTCCTTTATTAGCACTTGTTGTATCTGGAGGGCATACGGAATTAATCTATATGAAAGAACATGGATCTTTTGAAGTCATTGGAGAAACTCGCGATGATGCGTCCGGGGAAGCTTATGATAAAGTAGCGCGGGTGTTAAATTTACCTTATCCCGGTGGTCCGCATATTGATCGAATGGCTCATGAAGCTAAAAAAGGTGTAGATTTTCCACGAGCGTGGTTAGAAGATACGTATGATTTTAGTTTTAGTGGATTAAAATCAGCTGTTATTAATTATAAACATAATTTGGAGCAAAGAGGACAATCAATTGTGCCTGAAGAAGTCGCAAAAGGCTTCCAAGACAGTGTTGTAGAAGTATTGACAACTAAAACGATAAAAGCAGCTAAGGAATTAGGGGTTAAACAAGTAATAGTAGCTGGTGGTGTTTCTGCAAATCGTGGATTGCGAGAAAGTTTAAGTAAAGCGCTTGAACAGGAAGGGATACCATTTACGGCTCCACCACTTTCTTTATGCACAGATAATGCAGCAATGATTGGCGCCTGTGCGGCTTACATGTTTGAAGCGGGAGTAAGATCCGATTTATCGATGAATGGTTTGCCAGGGAAAGAATTGAAAAGTTGGAGTAATACAGACGACAAACTTCGATAAAAGTATAATATTTTCTTCAGAAAAAGATGGGGTATGACATGAAGTCATATCCTTTTTATTTATACACAAAATTATACACAGAATTAAAATATTGAATATTTTTCTTAAAACTTATTCGCAAGTTTGTGAATAGTTTTCTTTTTTGTCAAGACGAACATTCGTACTTATGCACAATCTGTGTATAACTTGTGGATAACCTGTGATAAAGCTGTGAAAAATCAATATATTGTGTGTATTTTTCCAGAACGAAGTGTGGATTTTTTTTTCTGGTGATGTGGATAATGTGGAAAAGGCTGTTGATATGTTGGTATCACTGAGTTTTTATTGTGAATAAAACTGTGGGGAAAATTTATCGAAATTTGTCTATTGACCAAGATATATGTAATATTCGAAAACAAGATTCATGTTTTCCATATATAAATGAAAAGCTACCTGAATATTATTCAGGTAGCTTAAATTTTCAGGTTTTCCAATTCTTCTTGTAGTTCAAGCCATTGAGTTTCGAGCTCGCTGTGAGATTGCTTTAACGAATCCAGTTTATTTTGGAGCTCTAATGCCTTTTCGTAATCACTAAAAATCTCTGGTTCACAAAGCTTCAGTTCGATATTGTTAATTTCCTCTTCATAATTGGACATTTCTTTTTCAAGCTCTTCAATTTTTCTTCGAATTTGACGCTCTCGTTTTTTGACTTCTTTGTTTACTGAAGATGGATGCTGGATTTTGATTTCTTCCTGTTTTGCTTCATGCTTTGTTTCATTCAGTTCAGCTAATTCCATTAATTCTTGTTTTTTCTCTACATAATAATCATAATCACCTAAATACTCAAATGTGCCTGTGGCGGATAGTTCAACGACTTTTGTAGCAATTTTATTCATGAAATAACGGTCATGGGAAACGAATAGTATCGTTCCTGGATAGTCCATCAACGCATTCTCTAAGACCTCTTTACTGTCTAAATCAAGATGGTTCGTTGGTTCGTCTAATACGAGGAAATTTGCTTTTTGCAACATGAGTTTTGCTAAGGCAAGGCGTGCTTTTTCCCCACCGGATAATGTATTAACAAGTTTTAGTACATCATCGCCACTAAATAAAAATTGACCTAAAACGGAACGAATTTCTTTTTCATTCATTAACGGCCATTCATCCCAAAGTTCATTTAAAACGGTTTTATTACTATCGAGTTTTGCTTGTTCTTGATCGTAATAGCCAATTTTAACGTTCGTTCCATAACGAATGCTTCCAGACAGTGGAGATAAATCTTTGACAATGGTTTTTAATAGAGTGGATTTTCCGACTCCATTCGGTCCTACTATCGCAACCCGATCTTGTCGGAAGATGCGCAAATAGATATTTTCAGAAATTATTTGATTTTGCTCATATCCAATTGATAAATCATCGATTGATAGTACATCATTTCCGCTTTGTCTTTCGATATCAAATCCAAATTTTGCTGATTTTTCATCACCAATTGGGGCATCCATCCATTGGGTACGTTCCAACATTTTTCTTCGGCTTTTTGCAAGCTTTGCTGTAGAAGCACGTGCGATATTTTTTTGAATAAAAGCTTCAAGTTTCGCTTTTTCATCTTGCTGTTGCTCATACATTTTTAAATCGCGTTCATATTGTTTTGCTTTTTGGTCCAAATAATCGCTATAATTTCCTATATACTTTGTTACGCGAGTTCTTGATACTTCATAAACGATATTGACGATTTGATCGAGAAAATAACGGTCGTGAGAAACGATTAAAATGGCACCTGTATAAGCTTTTAAATAATTTTCAAGCCAACTTAATGTTTCGATATCTAAATGGTTCGTAGGCTCGTCTAAAATCAGTAAATCCGGTTTGCTTAGTAGCAATTTTGCAAGGGCAAGTCGTGTTCGTTGACCACCCGATAAGGAAGAAACAGGTTTATCATACATGTCGGGGAAGAATTTCATACCATGGAGTACGGAACGTGTATCTGCTTCATATTGATAGCCACCTGCTTCTTTAAAAGAATGTTGTAGTTGATCATATTCTGCCATAATACGAGAGTAATTCGTTGGACTCTCATACACGGATGGGTCAGCCATTTGTTGTTCTAATTCGCGAAGTCGCATTTCTTGTTTTTTTAACGGTTCAAACACCGTCATTATTTCTTCCCAAATTGTACGTTTGGATTCAAGACCAGCATGTTGTTCTAAATACCCAATTGTTATATCTTTAGGAATAATGATTTCGCCAGAATCGTAAGACAATTGTCCAGCGATGATTTTTAATAACGTAGATTTACCCGCACCGTTGCGACCTACTAATGCGACACGGTCACGGTGTTGAACTTCTAATTTTACATCCTTTAATATTTCATCAGATAAGAATGATTTTGTTAATTGATTTACTTGAAGTATGATCATGTTTACACCTCTGTTCACTACTATTAGTGTAATAGAAGACAGGAATTCAAGCAATGTGAACGCTTTACTTATTTAGCTATGTTTAGTAATATAAAATCAATTTCGAGTTGAAGTTAACAGGGGGATTATTGTGAAAAGAGATATAAAAATTCCACAGGCGACAACAAAAAGACTTCCTCTTTATTATCGGTTTTTACAGAACTTTGCAAATGATGGAAAACAGAGAGTTTCATCTCAAGAATTAAGTGAGGCAATGAAGATTGACTCCGCTACAATTCGAAGAGATTTTTCTTATTTTGGCGCCTTAGGTAAAAAAGGATATGGATATGATGTTTTGTATTTGTTGGAATTTTTTAGACAAATTCTAGATCAAGATGAAGGCGCGAATGTCGCTCTTATTGGCGTGGGGAATTTAGGAAATGCCCTTTTGAAATATAATTTCCAAAAAAATCATAATACGAGAATCGTTGTTGCGTTCGATACAAAGGCGCCAATGGAAGGGCATGAAGTAAATGGAATCCCAGTTTATCATCCCGATCGATTAGAAGAAATGTATCAAAAATATAATGCAGAACTTGCAATATTAACTGTATCTTCACGCTCTGCCCAAGCCATTGCTGATCGCTTATCAGCAATCAACGCAAAAGGAATATTGAATTTTACTCCTGTTCGTTTAAATGTTCCGGAAACGATGAAAGTAATGAATATCGATTTAGCAGTTGAACTAGAGGCTTTAATTTATTTAATTCGCAATAGTGATTGATAAAAAGTTTTCACAATCTATTTCCGTTATGTAATGCAAAATATGTCGAATTGGGGTAAAATAAATACATAAACTGAGGAGGTGTCATCGATGGTTGTGCATTTAAGTGCAATTACACCAACTGCCCTTATTATTATCGGGATTGTTGCATTGATTATTTTCGGACCGAAAAAATTACCTGAATTTGGACGAGCAATGGGAACGACTTTGCGTGAGTTCAAAAAGGGTACACAAGGTTTAATAGATGATAGCGATGTTACTGATAAAAAGAACATCATCGAGATAGATCAGCAACAAAAATCCATTGAGAAAGTTGAAACGAAAGAACAAGAACACAATAAGTAATAATAAGGATGTCTAAAAGAAAAATGGATCCAAAAGAACTTCCTATTATAGAACATATAGAGGAATTAAGAAAGCGCTTAATTATTTGTGCTGTTTTTTTCGTTATCGCATTAATAGCTGGATTCTATGTTGCAGAACCAATCATTAAATTCATTCAGCATGATAATGAAGAATTAGAGGCATTAACATTAAATGCATTCAAAGTAAGCGACCCGCTTACTGTATATTTAGAAGTATCCTTCTTTGTAGCATTAATTTTGACATCTCCGGTGATTTTGTACCAACTTTGGGCATTTATTGCACCGGGCTTGTATGAATCTGAGAGGAAAGCAACATTAAAATATATACCGTATTCCTTTGTTTTGTTTTTAGTTGGATTATTGTTTTCTTACTTTATTCTTTTCCCAAACGTTATGAATTTCATGATGAACTTGTCGGAGCGGTTAGATATTCAGCAAACAATCGGCATTAACGAATATTTCTCTTTTTTATTTAAATTAGTGATTCCATTTGGTTTTTTATTTCAACTTCCAGTCATTACATTGTTTTTATCCCGTCTCGGGGTATTGAATCCAAACTTAATGTCAAAGTTTAGAAAGTATTCTTACTTTGTATTATTTGTTATTGCCGTATTAATTTCGCCACCTGACTTAATTTCATATATTCTAATGTCCATTCCGTTATTTGTTTTGTATGAAATTAGCATTGCTATTGCAAAAATCGGATATAAGAAATATTTAAAAGCAGAAGAACAGCGTATGCAAGAAGAAAAGGAAGCGGAACAAAGACAACAAGTGGAAGCTGCGTTAGCAGAACAAAGACGTCTAATTGAACAAATGAAGGAACAAAATTAAAGCCTATTTTCTATGAAATTCATGGAAAATAGGCTTTTTCTTTATTCATGCTTATAAAGCAGGCTATGCTTAATGAAAAAATTGTTGAATTTTTTCAATGTTCAATTGTAAGTATGTAACAAAACCATTTAGCATCATGTGCGCAATGATTGGAGTGATTAAACGTTTTGTCTTATTATATAGGAAGGCAAAAATAAAACCAGTTATGGTATAAAGAATGATATGACTAAAATCTAAATGAATAATCGCAAAGACGATTGCACTTATGAAGGCAGCTAACCAAAAGTTATTTTGTGCTTGCATAATCGATCCAAATATTACGCGGCGAAACACAAGTTCTTCTAAAATTGGTCCAAAAATAACGGAAGCTAGAATCATGATTGGTGCGATTTTTGTAATGTTTATAATGGCTTCAGTATTTTCAGAGCCAAGCTCAATGCCTAATGCCGATTCAATTTGAATACCAATCACTTGACCTAAATAAATCATGAAAAAACCGATAATTCCCCAACCAATTGCTACCGCCAATGGCATTTTTTCTCCTTTTAAACAATTCCAAAAGTTTTTATTTTTGGAGATTAAGATAAAAGAAATAATTAATGCTATTCCTGCGGTAATGGATGACCACCAGCCTGCTAATGCAATATACGCTGAACGCCCCTCTAAATCAATAAAGCCTAAAAAGAAACTTTTTAGCGGGGGAATCCATAGTAAAAAAGAAGAAAGTTGAAAACAG
Organism: Ureibacillus sp. FSL K6-0786; assembly: GCF_037965165.1. GTDB lineage: Bacteria > Bacillota > Bacilli > Bacillales_A > Planococcaceae > Ureibacillus > Ureibacillus thermosphaericus. Next base: position 1,826,986 of record NZ_CP150191.1, read on the forward strand.
ATATAAGTGATTAATACATAAAAAGCGGTCTTTTGAGTTTGAATATTTTGCGAATTAGCCAATCGTATATTTCCCTCTTTCTTATGCAAATTCATTAAAATGTAATCATAATATTAATCTTTCCGATCCAAATTAAGGAATGGTGTTTTTACTAATCATATTCTATTGTAGAGGAAGATAGAAAGAAAAGAAATTTTTTATACTTCTCACTTGCAAAAAAAGGGATGATTCATTATTATATAATTGTGTTAGCACTCAGGTGATAAGAGTGCTAATAATGGTAGATAAAATACGAAATGTAGGAGGTTGTTTCACTTGCTAAGACCATTAGGAGATCGCGTGATTATCGAATTAGTTGAGGTAGAAGAAAAAACTGCTTCTGGACTTGTACTACCTGATTCAGCAAAAGAAAAACCACAAGAAGGTAAAGTGGTTGCTGTAGGTTCTGGTCGTGTATTAGATAACGGCACTCGCGTTGAGCCTGAAGTAAAAGAAGGCGATGTGATTATCTTCTCTAAATATGCCGGAACAGAAGTGAAATATGAAGGTAAAGAATATTTAATTTTAAGAGAAAGCGATATTTTAGCTGTTTTATAATCATATAGAAATCAAAATTGCGCCTCTTCCATTGTATGAAATGTCAGGCGTATTTATACCGATTTTGATTACCTATAGATAAAAATAAATGGAGGTAAGGCAAAATGGCAAAAGATATTAAATTTGCAGAAGAAGCTCGTTCGTTAATGTTACAAGGTGTAGATAAATTAGCAAACGCTGTAAAAGTAACATTAGGTCCTAAAGGTCGTAACGTTGTACTTGAAAAGAAATTTGGTTCACCTTTAATTACTAATGACGGTGTAACAATTGCGAAAGAAATCGAACTTGAAAATCCTTATGAAAACATGGGTGCAAAATTAGTTGCAGAAGTTGCTTCTAAAACAAACGAAGTAGCAGGTGACGGTACAACAACTGCAACAGTTTTAGCACAAGCAATGATTCGTGAAGGTTTGAAAAACGTAACAAGCGGTGCAAACCCTGTAGGAATTCGCAAAGGTATTGATAAAGCAGTAGCCGCTGCAATTGAAGAATTGAAAAACATTTCTCGTCAAGTTCAAAATAAAGAAGAAATCGCACAAGTTGCTTCTATCTCTGCAGCCGATGAAGAAGTAGGTAAATTCATCTCTGAAGCGATGGAACGTGTTGGAACTGACGGTGTAATCACAATCGAAGAATCAAAAGGTTTCAATACTGAATTAGATGTAGTAGAAGGTATGCAATTTGACCGCGGTTACGTATCTCACTACATGGTAACAGATACTGATAAAATGGAAGCAGTGCTCGAAAATCCTTACATTTTAATTACTGATAAGAAAATCTCTAGCATTCAAGATATTCTTCCATTATTAGAGCAAGTAGTACAACAAGGCAAACCATTATTAATTATCGCTGAAGATATCGAAGGTGAAGCTCTTGCAACATTAGTATTGAACAAATTACGCGGTACATTCCAAGTAGTTGCTGTAAAAGCACCTGGATTCGGTGACCGCCGTAAAGCAATGCTTGAAGATATTGCCATTTTAACAGGTGGACAAGTTATCACTTCTGACCTTGGCTTAGACTTAAAAACAGCTGATATCACATCTTTAGGACGCGCTGGTAAAGTAGTTGTAAATAAAGAAAACACTACTATCGTTGAAGGTGCTGGAGATCAAGCTGCTATTGAATCACGTGTAAATCAAATCCGTGCTCAAATTGAAGAAACAACTTCAGAATTTGATAAAGAAAAATTACAAGAACGCTTAGCAAAATTAGCTGGCGGTGTAGCAGTAATTAAAGTAGGTGCTGCTACTGAAACAGAATTAAAAGAGCGTAAACTTCGCATCGAAGACGCATTAAACGCTACTCGTGCAGCGGTTGAAGAAGGAATCGTTGCAGGTGGTGGTACTGCATTAGTAAATGTTTATAAAGCAGTAGAAAAAGTATTAGATGAAGTAGATGGCGATGTAGCAACTGGTGTGAAAATTGTGTTACGTGCTCTAGAAGAACCAGTTCGTCAAATCGCAGAAAATGCTGGTTTAGAAGGATCAATCATTGTTGATCGCTTAAAACGTGAAGAAGTTGGCGTTGGTTTCAATGCTGCAACTGGTGAATGGGTAAACATGATTGATGCAGGTATTGTTGACCCAGCTAAAGTAACTCGTTCAGCATTACAAAATGCTGCTAGTGTAGCTGCATTATTCTTAACAACTGAAGCAGTGGTAGCTGATATCCCAGAGCCACCAGCTCAAAATCCAGGAATGCCAGATATGGGCATGATGTAATAACGTTATAAATAAAGACGCCATCCTTTTGGCAGTGTTGAATAGAAAAGGGTTCTTTCCGAAGCAATGGAAAGAACCCTTTTTCTTTGTGTAAAAAAGAAAACCCCCTGCTAGGCAGGGGGTTCCGTATAGCTTACAGCGAGGTATTAAAAAAGATCCCACTTGATGCTAAAATAAATTACGGTTCGCCAACCAAATTTTAGTACCAAGGAGGGACCTATTATGTCTTCTGACACAAATAGTTTAGCACATACCAAGTGGAATTGTAAGTATCACATTGTATTTGCACCAAAATATAGAAGACAGATAATTTATGGAAAGATAAAGAAGATATTGGACAAATATTAAGACAACTATGTGAAAGAAAAGGCGTAGAAATAATTGAAGCTACCGCATGCAAAGACCACATACATATGTTGGTCAGTATCCCATCAAAATTAAGTGTTTCATCATTCGTGGGATATTTAAAAGGAAAAAGTAGTTTGATGATATTCGATCGACATGCCCATTTAAAGTATCGATATGGAAACAGAAAATTTTGGTGTAGAGGATTTTATGTGGATACGGTAGGTAGAAATAAAAAGGTAATTGAAGAATATATTCGAAATCAAATACAAGATGATATCATTGCAGATCAACTCAGTATGGAAGAGTTCGTCGATCCATTTACAGGTGAAGAGATAAAGCGAAAACCTAGGAAAAAATAAAAGAGACCCTTTAAGGGTCAGCTGGAAAAGTAGTGCAGTTGGCGAACCATTCGATGCCCCTTTAGGGGTTGGCCAGTAATAAAGGCTTCTAGCCGCAGAACAAACCACCCGTTCACACGGGTGGTTTTGATTTCGCTTACATCTTCATCTATAACAATATTGAACTGCTAGTATAAATTCAAAATTACTAAATTTAAAGTAAAATAAAAAGGTAATATTTTTTTCTTGATAAATTTGAACTGTAGGTATAGAATAGATTTCGCTTAAATATTGTTACAGAGAGTGTGAATAGATATGACTAAAGAACTGTCAGCACAAAGGCCTCCTTATTTAATGATCGCTGTATTGTTTATAGGAGCCTTTATTTCGTTTTTAAATAATACCTTAATGAATGTTGCATTACCTACCATCATGCAAGATTTTCAAATTAGTTATGCAACTGTACAGTGGCTTTCTAACGGCTATATGTTAGTTAGCGGTGTATTAATCCCTGCCTCTGCTTTTTTCATCACGAGATTTAACACAAAACCTTTATTTGTAGTGGCTACTAGTATTTTTACTTTAGGTACGCTACTTGCAGCCTTCTCTCCTAACTTTGGAACATTGCTTGCCGGAAGAATGGTTCAAGCTGCAGGTTCATCCGTTATGGCTCCGCTCTTAATGAATGTGATGTTAGTTAGTTTCCCAATTGAAAAACGTGGGACAGCAATGGGCTTCTTCGGGCTTATTATGATGGCTGCACCAGCAATCGGTCCAACATTATCGGGCTATATTGTAGAACATTATAATTGGCGAATTCTATTTACGATGATTTTGCCTTTTGCAGTTATTAGTGTTTTATTAGGTTTATGGAAATTAGAGAATGTCATACCAACGAAAAAAAAATCATTGGATTATTTTTCAATTGTGTTAAGTACAATTGGGTTCGGTTCTCTTTTATACGGATTTAGTACAGCTGGTAATAAAGGATGGTCCGACCCTGTAATTATTACAACCATCATCATTGGTATAATTGGCATCGTTTTATTTGTATTGAGACAATTAAAACTTGAATCTCCGTTTTTAAGTATGGAAATCTTTAAGGCTCCTTCCTATACCCTTTCCGCAATTTTTAGTTCCGTGCTTGGAATGGGGTTAACAGGGGGAATGATTTTAACTCCAGCTTATTTACAAAGTGTGCGGCATATCGAACCGATGGAGTCAGGGTTAATGATGTTACCGGGAGCGCTTGTTATGGCTGCAATGTCACCTATTACTGGTCGCTTGTTTGACAAGTTTGGACCACGCGTATTGGCGATAATTGGTATGAGTATTATGACGGTTACAACATATCTACTGTCTCATTTAGAAATTGACACTTCAATTATTTATATCATTTCCGTATATACTGTTCGAACAATCGGGATATCTTTAGTGATGATGCCTGTCATGACAAATGGATTAAATTCTCTAGCACCTCGATTGAATCCACATGGTACTGCAGCAAATAACACCATTCAACAAATTGCTGGTTCCATTGGCACAGCAGTCTTGATTGCGGTGATGAACACAAAGGCTACATCCGTTGGAGAAAAAATGGCAGCGGAAGCGATGCAAGCTGGCACATTTTCGGAGGAAGTAATGGCAAGCATTACCCAACAGGCCCTTTTAGAAGGAATTGAATTAGCATTCTTTGTAGCAACTTGCTTTACTCTTATTCCACTACTTTTATCATTCTTCTTAAAACGTGTAACACAGCCTCAAATTAAATAAAAATGAAACGAACAAAAACCACCATTTTCAATATTGAAAAATGGTGATTTTATTTTCCAATATTCTTTATAAAATTTATAAGAATTATATGATTTATTTTATTATAAAATTATTTTATAATAATTAATGGTCTGATTTGAAATGATATTAAATAAAATTTGAGGAATGTTTAGAATTAGGGAAAGGGGAAGTAGCTCTTTTTTCAGTTATATGAATATTAGAAATGAATGTTCTATTTAAGTTGCTTTTTAATGCATTATTTCATGTATAATACAGTTAGCATAGCAAGTTTGAACATAATTTGTGTGTGGAGGTTTCTTATGGAAGTACTAGATATTTTAGATAGAATAAATGAAATAGAAGTGTTTTATGAGCCAATTTTTAGTGCGGATTCGCATTCGATTGTTGCTTATGAAGTTTCTGGAAAGCTTTTAATAAATGATAAAACGATCGATATTGTTAATTTAACTTATGATTCAACGATTCCCGAAGATTTGCGGAAAGAAGCAGAACTTACTCTCATAAAAAAAGCTGTTACAGAAGTAAAGGATTCGTTAAATGATTTCTATGTTTATTTACCATGTAATCCAAATTTGTTTATGACAGATGTTGGAGATGCTTATTTTCAAGCAATAAAACAAACAATTGGTGAATCGTTATTATCCAAAATATTTCTAGTAATTCCAGCGCATAAATATGAAGGGGAAGCTGATGAATTACAGCATCCAATTCGGTATATGAAAACGTATGGTGTCAAAATCGCTTTAGACGAAATTGGTAAAGAAAGCAAGTTGGATCAAATACTAATGTTGGAGCCAACTGTATTAAAAATCAATATTAATCAATTGAATTACAATGCTTGGGGTTCCCAAAGTCATGTGTTTACAACAATTCAAAGTTTGGCGATCAAAATGGGTGCCGCTTTAATGTTTAATGATATAAAAACGGATTATCAATTACATCACGCATGGAAGCATGGTGCTCGATATTTTAAAGGAGAATATTTACAGAAACCTTCTACACATTTAAATCCGAAAGACTCATTAAAAGAGCGATTCCGCAATGATTGTAAACAATTTATTGCAACTGAAAGAAAGCAGTTGGAATTAAAATATGAAGAAATGAAAAAATTGAAAAAGGATATTGCTACAATTGTTGATCAATCAAAACTACAAAGTCATGATGAGGAGTCACTCTTAGCATTAGCAAACAAATTAACAAAATATGCTTTCCGATTTTATATTTGCAATGAAGAAGGATTTCAAATATCCCCAAATATCGTGCGTAGAAATGGAAATTGGATAGTGGAAAAAGAAGCTATCGGTAAAAATTGGAGTTGGCGACCTTACTTTCTCTTAAATATCATCAAATTAAAAGATGATGTGAAAGGTGAACTTTCAAATATATATAGTGACATCAAAACCGGCGAATTAACTCGTACGTTCTCCATGGCATTAGCTGATAATGAATATTTATTTGTTGATATTTCGTACGATTACTTGTATGAACATAATCTGTTACATTAATATTTAATCGTGTTCGATAAATGGAAGGAAAAAGTGAATTTTAGGAGGCTGTCTAGAAATTTCTAGATAGCCTTATTTTTTTATGGAGAGAAGCAACTGGAAGGGGGCTATTTGCATAAGTTGAGAGATTAGCTATTCGCGGAATATCTGCACAAGCTAAGGACTTATCCGCACGAGTAGAGGAATTATCTGCAAATGCTCAGGATCTAACCGCACAAGTAGAGGAATTATCTACACAAGTTCAGGCGTTATCCGCACGATTCAAGGGAATCTTCTCACAAGAACTGCTCTATTCACATTCAATCCTCCATATAAACTCCTTAGAATGTTTATCAATTACAATTGTTATTTTCTTTCAAAACACATCATAAAATCTATTGATTGTCATAAGTGCAAAAAGGAGGATGCACCATTCAAATACACGTTGTTCGGCCGGGAGATACGATTTGGGGGATTGCTCAAAGCTACAATGTCAATCCACAAACAATCATTCAAACGAATCAAATTGAATTACCAAATGAATTAGTGGTGGGGCAAGCAATTGTGATTCCGATTGTTGGAAGTTTTTACTGGGTTCAGCCGGGGGATACGTTATTTACCATTGCACAGCGTTTTGGAATGAACTATCTCACCCTTGCACAAATTAACGGACTAAATCCCAATCAGCCATTGCTGCCAGGACTAAGATTATATATTCCACCGAGGGCGAAAACGAGAGCAGAAGTTAATATTTATATTGAACCATCCGGGGATACAGTTAGTGAACAATTATTGAATAGTGCCCGTGAAGTAGGAACTTATCTCACATACTTAGCGCCATTCAGTTATGAAGCAAGAAGAGATGGTAGTCTCGTACCAATGCCAATACAGGGAATACCTGAAGTGGCTCAGAATAGTGGGGCTTCTTTGATGCTTGTTGTGACGAATTTAGAAAATGGTCAGTTTAGTGGGGAACTTGGTAGAGATATATTGCAAAGCTCAGCAGTTCAGGATGTTCTTCTAGATAACATTATTGATGAGGCAAAACGTATTGGGACGGTATCAGACATTCATTTTGACTTTGAATTTTTGCCTCCAGATCAAAGAGAAGCGTACAATAATTTTTTAAGGAAAGCAGCAGATCGTCTTCATGAGGAAGGATTGTTAATTTCCAGTGCATTAGCTCCAAAACTATCCCGTGAACAAACTGGTCAATGGTATGAAGCTCATGATTATCGTGCACATGGGGAAATAGTGGACTTTGTTGTATTAATGACCTATGAATGGGGTTATTCAGGAGGACCACCAATGGCAGTATCTCCAATTAGTGAAGTGGAGAAAGTGTTAAACTATGCTTTAACAGAGATACCGCCAAGCAAAATTATGATGGGACAAAATTTATATGGTTATGATTGGACCCTTCCTTATGTTGAAGGAGGACAATATGCAAGAGCTATAAGCCCTCAACAAGCGATTGCTCTTGCTCGTGAACATAATGCGGAAATTCAATTTGACCCAATAGCTCAAGCTCCTTATTTTTATTATGTAGATGATGAGGGTAAAAATCATGAAGTTTGGTTTGAAGATGCTAGGTCGATTCAAGCGAAGTTTAATTTATTGAAAAGGTTGAATTTGCGGGGGATTAGTTATTGGAAGTTAAGCTTTGCTTTTCCTCAAAATTGGTTGTTAATTCAAGACAATTTTAATATTGTCAAAAGATGAAATGGCAATGCAATTATTAAATGGTTGATGGAGATTTCATTAATAGTGAATTGCACAAATTGCATGATTATAAAAAAGAATCATCAAAATTTAGGAAACTAGCCCGAGTCTCGAGATATAGAAAACTATTTCATCAGTAAGCTCGAGCCGGGCATTAATTTGTTCACAGAATGACATATCAAATATATTTTTCTAATACATAAAAGTACGGATTATTAGCAATATGTAAAATTAATAAATTTAAAATTACTAAAAAATGCTAATTTTGTTATAGAACTATTAATTTTGGAGTTAAATACAGGGGTAATTTCCTATTTAAACCAATATAGAAATGTCTTAAAATTAAAATTAGTAAATAAAAAGGAGGACTATTGGTGAAATTTAAAAAAATAGGAACGATTGCAACTGCTGCTACATTGTCAGTTGGATTACTTGCAACACCAGCTTTAGCTGAAACGCCTTTGGACGTATATGAAAAACCTCAACAATTGGAAATTCTTATTGCATCTACTGAAACTACTGTATCAAAAAGCGAATTAATAAAAAAGTTTAAAGATGTTTTCCCAAATAAATATGATTTTTTATCAGAATCTGACTTCCATTTAAGAAGTGGACACTATCCAAATGATAATACCGTTCGTTACAATTTAAGCTTCCACAAAAAAATAAGCGGCAATCGATACGTTTATGGTGATATTACTTTTGCTGGGGAAAACTTAGAGATTGAATCTTTATATTTAGATCCAATTGATACAAAAGATGCTATGTTCCCTGCGAAAGTATCAAAAGATGAAGCAAAGGAAATTGCAAAAAAATTTATTGAACAATTTACAGCAGGCAAAAAATATAAACTTTCTGAAGAAGACGATGTATATTATTATCCAGGACCAAAACAATTATTAACTGAACCAGTTCAATATTCATTTTCATTTGTACGTACAGAAAACGGTATTACAATTCCAGATCAAAGAATTTCAATATCAGTTTTAGGGAATGGAGAAGTAACTCATTTATATCGCAGTGAATTCTTATCAGCAACATTTGATGATGTAAATAAAGTAATAAATAAAGAAGAAATAATGAAAAAAATAAAAGACAATTTATCTGTTCAATTACGATATCAATTAGATTACAACTACTATACGGGAGAACAAAAAGCAGAGTTAGTATATGTGCCGTCCATTAAAGAGGGAATTCATGCCTTAACTGGAAATTGGTTGGTAGGAAATAAATTTCAATCTAATCCACCAGAAAACAAAAATGTGGACCAATTAACGAATCAACCCCTTTCACCAAAATATCAAGGGATGACTGTTGAACAAGCAAAACAATTAGCAGAACAAATTTTAAAGATTAATTCTAATAAAGTACGTTTAACGATTGATAGCGTGGAAGAGACAGAGAACTATTATGGAAATGAAATTATTTACGTTTCGTATAGCTATGAATATGACCGTGGTGGATATGGGACAAACATTACATTTGATAAACAGACTGGAGATTTAATCGAGTACTATGATATTAAATCTGACTTATTAGCTCAGATTGGAGAAAAGCCAAAAAATCAAAGAAAAATAACTGAGGAACAAGCTCTTTCTAAAGCGATTGGCTATTTAAAACAATATGCGCCATCAAAACTTCACCATTATTCAAAACCAATTGAGCAAAGGTTAGAACATTATAATGGATTGTATTTCTTTACATTCCCAAGAATAGTAAATGGAATTCCAGTGATTGGTGATGAATTACATGTAGCTATAAGTGATACTGGTGAATTGATTAATTTACATGTCGGATATCATGAAAACAATGAATGGCCGGCAATAAATAATGCAATTTCAGCAGAAGAAGCAAAAAATATTATAATGAACAGTACAGATGTGGAGCTTAGCTATATACAACCAGATGAAAATCCTCATTATGCTTTAGTGTACTCGCCAATTTATAATGGAAATATTTATAGTTATTTAGATGCGATAAGTGGGGAATGGAAAACTCCAAGCTATTTGCAAAATCCAGAAATAAGTGAAGAGCAAAAGGTTTCTCATCCAACTGCGGAAAAAGAATTGAATTTCTTTATTGAGAACGGCTATTTAGAAATAGGGGATATTGATAGCTTTAATGCGGATGCTCCAATTACGAAAGGAGAAGTATTAAAAGGTTTAGTTAAATCTTTAACTTACTTCTATGAAGACTATTATTACAATAGCGAAGAAATGAAAAAACAAACATACGAAAATATCGGACCAGATCATCCGTATTTCCATATCGTAGAAAAAGCTGTTTCTATGGGCATTCTTGATCCGAAAAATAAAGGCTTTAACCCAGATACAAACATTACGAGAGAACAATTAGCTGTTTGGTACATTAGAGCATTAGGATTAGAAGAAGCTGCGAAGCATTCAGAAATATATAAAAGCAATGTGAAAGATGTAGATTTAGTAAATAGTCATTATATTGGCTATGTATCGTTAGCAAATTCTCTTGGATTAATTCCTGCAGAAAATAACCTATTTGAACCAAAACGACCTGTCACATATGCTGAATTTGTTACATCTGCAGTACGACTTGCCCATAAAGCAAATGATATGAATTTGTATTTTGACTAATAATGGTTGAAAGGCTGTCTAGAGATGTACTAGACAGCCTTTTTCTATGCATTTTTAAGTTGTTTTTTTGCTTGAAATGTATTAAATGCGAAGATTCCTAACACAGTGATTATACCAATTATATCTGTGTAAAATTCAGGAATAATTAATAACAATGATCCTACAGCGAGTACAAGACGAAGGACTATGTTGAGATTAGTTTTAAAGTACCCTTCAATCGCAGCCCCAATGCCTATTACACCTATTATGGAAGAAACCGTCACCTTAATAATATCAAGTGGAGAAGCAAATGGAAATTCTGTTGCATTCATTGGAAGACCTGTTGGATCGATTAATAACATCTCTGGTGCATAGACAAAAATATACGGAACGATGAAGCCTGCAAGTGCTAGACGTACGGAAATAAAACCGGTCTTCATTGGGCTTCCACCTGAAAGACCTGCTCCAGCAAAGGAAGCCAGTGCCACAGGAGGTGTGATGTTTGCGAAAATACCAAAGTAGAAAACAAACATATGTGCAACTAAAACTGGTACTCCAAAATCCGCTAATGCAGGTGCAACCATCGTTGCAGTAATAATATAAGCAGGAATACTTGGTAAGCCCATTCCCAAGATAATCGAAGCAATCATCGTTAAGAATAATGTTAAAAATAAACTATTGCCTCCAAGAGTTGTAATCGCAGATGTTAACGTAGCACCGAAACTAGTCAAGTTGACTACCCCAATAATAATTCCAACTACACCACATGCTATAACTGTCGATAATGACTGGCGTGTCCCGTCTTCGAGAGCAAGCAAAATGTCTTTAAAGGACATTCGTGTATTTTTACGAAGGGCAGAGACAACGATTGTCATGATAATTGTCCAAAAGGCAGCATGGGCAACAGGCATACCTGAACCGAGTAATACTATAAGCCCGATAAGAGGAAGGATTAAATGGCCGCCTTCTTTAAATACTTCCTTTACCCGTGGTAAGTCAGGTTTTGGAATTCCTTTTAACTTGGTATGACCTGCCCGGAAGTGAACTTGCATAATAACACCTAAGAAGTATAAAAGCGCTGGTATAATTGCCGCAAGGGCGATTGTAACATAGCTGATTCCTGTGGTTTCAGCCATAATAAATGCACTGGCTCCCATTACTGGAGGCAAAATTTGCCCACCAATCGAAGCGCTGGCTTCAACGGCGCCTGCAAAGTTTTTCTCGTAACCAATTTTTTTCATTAATGGTATGGTAAATGCACCTGTTCCAACGACATTGGCAACTGCTGAACCATTGATACTTCCCATAAAGGCGCTCGAAATTACTGCAACTTTTGCAGGACCACCTTGTCTATGTCCTGCAAGAGCAAGAGCCAAGTCGTTGAAAAACTGTCCCATTCCAGATTTGGCTAAAAATGAACCAAATAAAATAAAAAGGAAAATATATTGCACAGAGGCACCAATTGCAGTAGAAAATAATCCTTCCGTTTTTAAGTACAATTGTCCAAAAATATCTCCTAAATCAAAGGGACGTGTCATCATGATACGAGGCAGCCAAGCTTGATGACTGAAGAATGGATAACTTAAAAATGCCAGTGCTAACAGAGGTAAAATCCAACCTGTTACACGTCTTGCAGTTTCAAGTACCAATAAAACAGTCATAATGGCAACTGCGATATCGAATGTATTTGGAATGCCTCCTCTAGCAGTCATAATTTCTTCGTATTCCATAAATAGATAGCCGCAAGAAACAAGACATAAACCAAACAAGAGCCAATCGTAAACTGGAATTTTATCTCGTCCTTGTTTTCCGTATGTAGGATAAAGGAGGAAAACAAGTCCCATCGCAAATAATAAGTGAATGGATCGCATGAGAAGTGTAGGGAGCGGGTTGAAAGTTGTATACAAATGAAATAATGAATATAAAATGCCAAGAATACTAACAAAAATAATTAATTTTTTTGAATTGTATTTTCTCACTTTCGAATCGGCATCGTATTTTTCCAAAACCTCTTGTATTTTTTCGTCCGAAATATTTTCTGAAATGACTGGTTCTTTGATTGTTTGTGTCATAGACATTCCCCCTTCAATAACATGTCCCAAAGAGAAATTGTTTGTATGGAAATGGTTACGGGTTCGTAGTCTCCCGCCAGTTCATATAATAAAATTTCTTTATCATCGATAATTAAGGTACTCTTTACATTTTCAGATACGACTAGTTGAATGGATGGAAAGGAACGATTAATTTCCAATTCTACAAATCCATCTATTAATGCTGCTTGTTTACTCTCTTTTGGGGTGCTTGGAACCCCGGCACCGAAAGTTTTAAATTTTGTTTTTGTTAATAACAAAGCGTCTTCTTTTATTTCATAGAACTCCACCCATTCTTCCTTTTCTACAGAATGAATCCATTTGATTGCGAAATGTTTATTGGTTGACCAAAGTAGGTGGTCCTTAATTTCAAAAGTTAAGAGAGGAAACTTGATCAAGTGGGATAAGAAAAGGAGGACGAGAAAACCCGTACCTCCCATGAGAAGTGTTTTACTGACTTTGTTCATCATAGAAGCGTTTAGCACCTGGGTGAAGCGGTGCAACAATATTTTGTTGTGCACCTTCTAATGTGATATCATTTGCTGCTTGGTGAGCATTTTGTAATGTTGGCAAACTTTCGAAGAATTGTTTTGTTAATTTATATACATCATCTTCACTCATATCTGCACGAACTACTAGTGCATTCGGAACTGCTGCTGTAGGAATCGCTTCTTTGTTTCCGTAAGTATCTGCTGGAATGTCGTAAGCAACAAAGTACGGATGTTCTTTTGCAATTTCTGCCACTTTGTCAGGATTGATTGAAACTAATTGTAAATCGATTGATTCGGCTAATTCTAATACTGAAGCATTAGGAAGACCACTTGTTAAGAAGGCGGCATCAATTGTACCAGCTTTTAATCCATCAGCTGCTTCTGCATAACCCAAATAATCCACTTTCAAATCATCGTAAGTAATGCCATGTCCCTTTAATAACACGCGTGCATTGATTTCAACCCCTGAATTTTGGTCACCTACGGCAACGCGTTTACCTTTTAAATCTTCAATCGTATTAATACCAGTTCCTTTTTTTGTAATAATTTGTACAACATTTGGATATAAAGTTGCTATATGAGATACATTTTTCACTGGCTCATTGAAACTTACTTCACCATTAATAGCTTGGGATAAAGCATCACTCATGACAAATGCAATTTCTGCTTTACCTTGTTCTAATAAATTAATATTTTCAACAGAAGCACCTGTTGTTTGAGTGCGGGAGTTCACATCAAATGTTTTGGTATATTGGTCGGCAAGTGTTGAACCAATAATATTGTAAGGACCACTTGCTCCTCCTGTTGCGATTGTTACAATGTTCGTATCTAAACCATCAGTTGCAGCTGATTTATCATTGTCGCTGGCTTGATTATTTCCGCTGCTGTTACATGCCGCAAGCATCAATGATAATGATAGTACAAAAGCAAAAAATAGTACCCTATTCATAAATTTACCTCCAAAGGATTTTTTTGAAACTATAGTTTTTAGTGTACATATAATAAAAGAAAAATTGAATACATCAAAAAACAGATTTTTCTGACAATTTACGACAAAGCTATTTATCAAATCGCTTATATAGATGTCAAAATTTCACGAATACTATCTTTTTTAACATTAATTAGTCGATATTTATTTAGAGTAAATTAAATTCTTTCACTACTTCCCATAGAGAAATCTATGATTTATAATATATTTATATGAACAAATGTTCATATAAGAAATTATTTGGGGTGTGTTAAACATGGAAAACGAATTCATTCATCAAGAAGAAAATTCCGAACATAATGATTTAGATGATGAAACATTATTTTTAGTTTCTCAAACGTTTAAAGCGTTAAGCGACCCAACTCGAATACGAATCTTATATTTACTTTCACACAATGAGTATTCGGTTAATGAGATTGCAAAAAAATTAAATTTAAGTCAACCTACCGTTTCTCATCAGTTACGATTTTTAAAAAACTTAAGGCTTGTCAAATATCGCAGAGAAGGTACAACACTTTACTATTCTCACGATGATGACCACGTGATGCATATGTTACATCAAACAATAGAGCATTCTAAACATTAAGAACATTTATTTTTATATGAATATATACTAATATAAAGGGGGTTTACTGATGGGGCATGGCCATAATCATGCACACCATGATCATACTCATGGTGCTAACAAAAAAACATTAACTATTGCATTTTTCATTATTGCCACATATATGATTGTAGAAGCGATCGGCGGCTTATTAACAAACAGTCTTGCACTTCTTTCGGATGCTGGACATATGTTGAGTGACGCAGTATCGCTAGGAGTTGGTGTGCTTGCCTTCAAGTTTGGTGAAAAGATTGCAGATTATTCAAGAACTTATGGATATCGACGTTTTGAAATATTAGCGGCGGTTTTTAATGGTGTTACATTAATTCTTATTTCAATTTTTATTGTTATTGAAGCAATTGAACGTTTCATTTCCCCTCCGGAAATTGCATCTGTTGGTATGCTTGGAATTGCAATTGTCGGGTTGGCAGTGAATGTGCTTGTGGCTTGGATATTAATGCGCGGTGGCGATACTCACGATAATTTAAATATGAGAGCTGCTTTTCTTCATGTTATTGGAGATATGTTAGGTTCAGTTGCAGCAATTGTAGCAGCACTATCCATCATGTTCCTTGGCTGGGGATGGATGGATCCAGTGGCAAGTATTATTGTGGCAATAATTATTTTAAATAGCGGCTATCGAGTAACGAAAGATGCCATTCATGTTTTAATGGAAGGTGTACCAAGCAACGTCAATATAGATGAAATTATTTCATTATTTAGCAATACGCCTGGTATTATCGGTATCCATGATTTACATGTATGGAGTATTACAAGTGGACAAAACGCACTATCCTGTCATGCAGTGGTAGATGAACATTTAACGTTAAAAGAAACTCAGAAGATATTAAGAAAAATTGAGCATGAACTGCTGCATTTAGGAATTGCACATATGACCGTACAAATAGAAGATGCTGATCATGTACATGAAGATTCTGTATTATGTAAAATTCAAGGTAATCAACACCATCATCACCATCATCATCATTAATATGGACCTCCATCAATTTTGATGGAGGATTTTTTATTTTAATATATTTTTTAATTCTTCAATGACTTCTTTAAAATTCTGTTTTTCTCCAGCCTCAAAATAATTGTTAAATGGGTTGCCTAACGTATTCAGTCGTTCAACCACTTTTGGAATCGTAAAGTTATTTGGATGCAATCCTTCTTTCACCTCTTCCCAGTAAAGAGGTGTTGCGACACAGCCTAATTCATTTCCACGGGGAGAATATGGTGCAATAATTGTTTTTCCTTCTGCATGTTGCACATAATCTAAATACAACTTATTTCCTCTTTTCTTTTTTAACCGCTCTAATGTAAAAATATTCGGCTCCTGATTTACTAAAAATTTACAAATGAATTCAGTAAAGATGCGGGTTTCATCATAGGTGAATTGATTTTTTGGCAACGGTATATAGAGTTGCAAACCTTTTCCGCCAGACGTTTTGACAAATGATTGCAGCTGAAATCGATCAAAAATTGCTTTCATTCTTAGAGCTGCTTCAATGGCATATGGAAATTCGCTGACGGAAGGTGGATCTAAGTCAAACACGATTTCTGTTGGATAGGTTGTGTTAATCGTTTGGAAAGGAATATGAAATTCCAATACTAATTGATTGCCTAGCCATAATAATGTGGGTATGTCGTTGCAAACAATATAATCAATAGAATCGATCCGCATAGTTTGAACGAAATCAGGTGCGTAGTCTGGTACATTTTTTTGATAAAAGTTTTCGCCAGGAACGCCATGTGGATAACGAATCGCCGTTAGAGCTCGGTTTTGTAAAAAGGGAAGCAAATAGGGAGCAATCATGTCTAAATAAAGAATATAATCATCTTTCAATAAATTAAGTTTCGGCCAGACTGGTTTTTCAGGATGAGTAACTTGTACATGTTCGGGTATGGGATGAAGTTGTTTTAAAAATGTTTTCCAATTACATTCTTCTGGTAGTAAATCGAAACGAAAAGAATGGAAACGAGGTTCTCTTAATGTTTTTCCATCAAAATCGATACATGCAATGTCAACGCAAATGGAAGGAGGTAAAGTCCAAATTGAACTGGAGATTTTTTCTCCTTTCGTCTCAAAAAACGATCCCAATGTGTTAAATTCTTCATCGGACAAACCATGTTTAAAAGTTGTTACTTCTATTAATTGATGCTCTTTAAAAATTGCACCTGTAAAATAGCCGTTTGCTTTGTTGAAGGAATGGACAACAACGGATACAAGTCGCCAGTTTTTTATTTTTAACCAGTCCGTTGAACGCTTTCCACTAATCCATAGGCTTGTTTTTCGTTTTGCAACCATTCCTTCACCATTATGCTCTTTAATGATTTTCCAAAGAACATCCCTCTGTTGGAAGCTTTCAATACATTGTATTTGTCCACGGCAGAAAAATTGTATATTTTTTGGGAGGTTCGCCTTTGAAAAAAGCTGACTTAAATGTTCTTTTCTTTTGGATAGAGGAAAGAAATGCATTTCTTTTCCTTTGAATTGCAGTAAATCAAAAGCGATATATTGGCAAGGAAATTTTTGGCTAGCTTGTTGAATTTTTTGTTTTGTTTTTGTTTTTCCCCGGGATTGAACGATAGAAAAATTACTTCGAAAATTGTTTTCTAAGTATACAATTTCCCCATCTAAAGTTAGTGGAAGAAAAGATTTAACGAACGAAAAATACCGCTTACAAAATTCAATTAATTCAGGGAAAAGTGGTGTTAATTCGTTGCCATTTCTGCTGATAATGGTAGGAATTTCATTTTCCCATACCAAGATCGCTCGATAACCATCATATTTAGCTTCATAAATCCACTCGTCACCTACAGGTAACTCCTCTACTGAAGTTAATAACATTGGCTTCATGACGAAAACCTCTTTTTTCATTATTGTTGAACAGAGGTTAAAGGTTATACATAGTTATTTTTCATTTAAGCATAATAAGAAAAAAGTAGGTGACGCTATGCATACGATATGGAAAGGTAGCATCAGTTTTGGGTTAGTGAATATACCTGTTAAACTCCACGCAGCTACAGAAAATAAAGATGTAAAACTTAGACAGCTTCACAAAGAATGTCATAGTCCCATTAATTATAAAAAGGTATGTCCCGTTTGCGACAGAGAAGTGAAAAGTGAAGAGATTGTCAAAGCTTATGAATACGCAAAGAATAAATTTGTCGTGTTGGATGAGGAAGATTTGGAAGAATTGAGGAAAGAAAATGAAGAAAAGGCTGTAGAAATTATAGAATTTGTCAAGCTAGAAGAAATCGATCCAATTTATTTTGAAAAAAGCTATTTTTTATCACCTGATACAGGTGGATTGAAAGCATATGCTTTGCTACGTCAAGCGTTGAAAGAATCAGGAAAAATCGGAGTTGCTAAAATTACTATACGTTCAAAAGAACAATTAGCAGTTGTTCGGGTATATGAAGATACATTGTTAATGGAAACAATTTATTTTCCAGATGAAGTTAGAAATGCTAAAGATGTTCCGAATATCCCGAGTGATGAAAAGGTTGTACAAAAAGAATTAGAAACTGCATTGATGTTAATTGATCAACTGACGGTAAAATTTGAACCAGAGAAATATCATGATGAGTATCGTACAGCACTTCTCGAACTGATTGAGCAGAAAAAAGCGGGAGAAACCGTAACAGCTGCGGAGAAAAATCCAGCCATTCCACCTGATATGACCGATTTGATGAGTGCTCTAGAAGCATCATTAAATAAAACGAAAAAGAAACCTGCCACAAGAAAGAAAAAAACAAAAGAGAAAAAAGAAGCATAATGTTGCACTATTTAATTTTTTGATTGATGTGTGAAACACTTCATTAGAATAAAAAATTTGATAAATACATTTTGAGTAAAGGGACATTCCAAAGATTAACTCCTTTGTAATGTCCTTTTTTATACGAAAAATTTACGAAAAAAATATGCTAAAATAAAATTTAAGTTACAAGGACGTGAAAAGATGAAGAATTACTATGTTGATTTACATATACATATCGGAAGAACTGAGAGTGGACGAGCAGTAAAAATAACAGGGAGTAAAAATTTAACGCTAAAAAATATATTACAAACCGCCTCAAGTCAAAAAGGACTTGACATCGTTGGGATAATCGATTGCCATTCACCTGAAGTCATAAAGGAAATCGAACAACTGGTAGAAGAACAAAGAATTGAGCTTCTTCCGGAAGGGGGATTGCGATTTGATAAGACGACACTCATTCCAGGCTCGGAAATCGAGATTTTTGATGAACACTGTAAGGGGCCGATTCATGTTCTCTCCTTCTTTCCAACTCTTGAGTACATGAAGAAATTTTCCGAATGGATGCGTCCTCTTTTAAAAAATATTCATTTAAGTTCACAACGCATCTATTGTGATGGGAGGACTTTACAACAAAAAGTACAAGAATTAGAGGGGCTATTTATTCCAGCCCATGTGTTTACACCTTTTAAAAGCCTTTATGGAAAGGGAGTAGAAAAAAGCTTATCGGAAGTGTTTGATCCTGAACGAATTGATGCCATTGAACTTGGATTGAGCTCTGATACATACATGGTGCAAGGAATAAGTGAACTTGAAAAATATCCTTTCGTCACAAACTCAGATGCTCATTCTTTAGGGAAACTGGCAAGAGAATATCAAAAAGTTCAGCTGGAGGATGCAAATTTTAAAGAGCTTGTTTACGCTTTACAAGAAAAAGGCGGCCGAAAGATTTTAGCGAATTATGGATTAAATCCTCTATTAGGAAAGTATCACTCCACTGTTTGTCAAGAATGTGGTGAACATGTTGAATCGGAAGAATCATGTTCAGCATGCGGAAGCAGCCATTTGGTAAAGGGCGTTTCTAAAAGAATAAACGAATTGAAGGATCATAAACCCCCTACTCGTCATCGACCACCATATATCCATCAAGTTCCGTTAGATTTTATCCCGGGAGTTGGAGCAAAGACGATTCGTCGATTGATTGAAGCTTTCGGTACGGAAATGGCTATTTTACATGAAGTGTCGGTAGAACAATTGGAGCAAGTGGTTCCAAAGAAAATTGCTAATCTAATTGATTTAGCAAGAAGAGGAAAATTAAATATTGAGGTTGGCGGAGGCGGTGTGTATGGGAAAGTAATTGAGTAAAAAACATGCTTAACTTATTTAAGCTTCTCCTATATATAAATTAAAAACAAGCTACGAAGTTAGACGGGGATCTATTTCGTAGCTTGCCAAAGGGATGTATGTCTCAAGGACATATATTTTATAGCAAATTGGGGAATTTGCTAGGGGATACATTATTTATTATGTTGAGAAGATTCAAATATTATTCTTCCCATTTTAAACTTTCAAAGAAGCGATATACTTCTTCAAATACAAGGTCACGTTCTTTATCTACAGTTAAAATGTGACCTGAATTAATAAAGCTTTTAACAGATTTAATGCGCGATTTTACAGAGTTATAAATGTAATCTGCGCTTTGGCAGTAGTATTCATCATCATTTAACCCACGTAAAATATGAACAGGTTTGTCTATTTGATTTAATTTTGCGCTTGTATCATTAATAATGCCTTGCAAGTATTCTAGCTTCGGCATTCGATATGTTTTCGCTAAGTTTTCTGGTTTATCTACATCTTCATTATATGTGCCAGTTAATTTTTTGTAATTAATTGTGTAGCTAATAATACGTTGTTGTAAGCTGTCAACACTTTTAGATAACGCTGGTGCTGACATTGTTACGATTGCTTTAATTGGTCGTTCTTCACCTAGGCGTAGTGAGAAAATGCCGCCTAAAGAAACACCAGCAACCGCAATTTCTTTATACCCTCTTCTGCGAAGTTCATCGTAACCTTCAACAGCGCTATTCCACCATTCGATTGGGTCTGTGTTAATAAGGGTTAAAGGGTCACTTCCATGCCCTTTATATAAAGGAGCATGAACCGTATAATTGCGATCTGCTAAATAACGACCTAAACGCTTCACATCATTAGTGTTGCCTGTAAAACCATGTAGTAATAAGACAGCGCGTTTTCCCGTCTCAATAGTAAATGGTTTTGGCGAAACGATTTTCATTATGAAGTACTCCTTTTATAAATAATGTTACAATAAAATGAAAAAAAATGAAAATATCTTGTTTTTTAAAATGAATTTTGTTATGCAAATCAATCTTGTAAACTTATTATAGATACAGCCTTACATAAATACAATTTATTATTTTTATCAAAACCATTCTAAATGGTTATCAATTAACAAAAGGGGTATGTAAATGGAAATACAACAATTGGAATATTTCAAAGTTGTTGCTGAAATAGAACATATGACTCACGCTGCTGAATTGTTAAACATTTCTCAGCCGGCATTAAGTAAGTCGATTTCAAATATCGAACAAGAAATTGGAGTACCTCTTTTTGATAGGCAAGGCCGTTCCATTGTATTGAATCGCTATGGAAAACTTTTTTTGGAAAGAGTGAATACGATTTTAGAAGAATATAATCGAGCGAAACAGGAAATCAATGGATTGATTATGCCAGGATATGGAGAGGTATCATTAGGATTTATCCACACTTTAGGGATGGAGATTGTGCCTGAATTGATGGCTCATGTTC
This sequence comes from Ureibacillus sp. FSL K6-0786, assembly GCF_037965165.1. GTDB lineage: Bacteria > Bacillota > Bacilli > Bacillales_A > Planococcaceae > Ureibacillus > Ureibacillus thermosphaericus. The sequence continues at coordinate 1,848,341 of NZ_CP150191.1, forward strand.
ACGAAAAATATCCGAATATCAAGTTTACTTTAACTCAAGCTTCTTCATTGAATTTATTAGAATTGTTGGAAGAAGGGGATATCGATTTATGTTTATCCCAACGTATTGAATCAAAAATAGTTGATATTGAATGGATTGAATTATGGAAGGAAGAATTGTTTGTTATCGTTCCAGAAAATCATCGGTTTGCAAATAAAGAATTTATCAATTTGTCTGAAATAAAAGATGAACCTTTTGTATCTATAAAAAAAGGGAATGCATTACGTCATATTGTAGACCAATTATTAAAAGATGTGGGAATTGCTAAAACGAATATTACATTTGAAGGAGAAGATCCACATACAGTAGCAGGATTTGTTAGTGCTGGCCATGGTATTTCGATTATTCCAGACATTAAAGGATTGAATGAGTATAATGTAAGAAAAATATCGGTTAAAGAACCCATTTGTGAGCGGAAAATCGGTGTATCATGGGTTAAAGGCCGTTATATGTCTCCTGCTGCAACGAAATTTAAAAATTATTTAGTCGAATATTTTAAATGAAGATAAGGTGTCGATGGTGATGGAATTAGAGATGCAGGAAAGATTTGAAGAGCGTTTACAACAATTGCGTCATTTGCTTACAGAAGAACAAATGCTAGAAGCGAAAAATATATACCAACTTGCCCATGAAAAGAACGTAGAAGCGATGGTTGAATTAGCGGATATATACAGGATCATGGAGGAATATTCTCTTTCTGTTTACTGGTTGCAAAAAGCGAGTAAAGCGGGAAATAGTGAAGCACAATATCAGTTGGCTAATTGCTATTACGAAGGACTTGGCGTTGAAGAAGATATTGAAATGGCTTTTTCATTATATAAAAAGGCAGCAAAAAACGGAAATCCTGATGCAGCTAATAACTTAGCAGACATGTATTTAAACGGTGAAGTAGGAAATGTAAATTATAAGGAAGCTTTAAAATGGTTTGAAGTGGCTGCAAAACAGAATGTTGTAGAAGCAATGTTTACATTAGGAATTATGTATGAGCAAGGAATTGGGGTAAATAGAGATGACGAAAAAGCATTTCAATATTATTTGAAGGCAGCTGAAGGCGGGGATCTCGATGCCCAATATCGAATGGGTTCCATCTATTTTGAGGGTCTATTGGGCAGGGAGAGGAATGTCCCTCTTGCTATTGAGTGGTTTGAAAAAGCAGCGGAATACCATCACATTGATTCAATTTATAATTTAGGGTTTCTATATGAGAATGGAATCGGTGTTGAAAGAAACGGAAAGAAAGCACTTTATTATTATAAGAGAGCTTCGTTGCTAGGAGATTATCAAGCAAAGTTAAATATCGCATATATTTACGAAAATGGGATTGATGTTGAAGTAGATAAAAAAGCGGCAGCCCGCTGGCGAGAACTGGCAAAACAACAAAAGCAAAATGAGTATAATGAATAATAAGCACACTAAAAAGTATTGCATTACTACATTCCATATTCCGTAATGTAGTGGGGATGACAGAACATTACATGCTATGAAGAGATTGTGATTCTAAAGTTGGATTATGAAAAACTAGTTGAATATAGTGAAACAGTCCTTTGTAGTATAGTGGAAAGGGCTGTTTTTTATTGTTTAATAAATTGAATAAATTATCAAAATTCCTTTTGAAATAAATTCAACAGTCAAAAGCATATTTGTTGTTTACTATATTGAAATTTACTAAAGCCGACACAGAAAGAGTTATAAAAAAAGTTTATACTAAAAGTACGGTAAAATGATCTTATAGGAGTTGTAAAGAATGAAAACGGTAACAGTTATCGGTGGAGGAATTACAGGACTTTGCACGATGTATTATTTACAAAAACAATTAAAGGAAAACGAAATTCCTGCCCGTTTAGTACTTGTGGAAAAAAATCCGTACCTTGGCGGAAAAATGCACACAGCGCGTGAAAAAGGATTCATCATGGAAACGGGAGCGGATTCCATTGTAGCACGATATCCAAGCGTAATTGAACTTGTAAAGGAACTAGATTTTGAATCGGAAGTCGTATATAACGAAACAGGAATTTCTTATATTCACACCAATAATGAATTACATGCGATTCCAAAGGACTCTGTATTTGGCATTCCTATGACTCTCGAATCCCTAAAGGCGAGCACATTAATTTCAGAAGAAGGGAAACAACGAGTGTTAAAAGATGAGGAAATACCGAATACGAAATTTACGAAGGAAAGTTCCATCGGAGATTTCTTAGAATACTTTTTAGGAAAAGAAATCGTGGAGAAACAAATAGCTCCTGTATTAGCTGGTGTTTACTCAGGGGACATTTATAAATTGTCCATTGCCTCTACGCTTCCATACTTAGTTGATTACAAAAATGAATATGGAAGTATAATGAAAGGTTTGCAAGCAAATCGGGAAAAGTTTGAACGGGAAGCGAATAAAAAATTCCTTTCTTTTAAAAATGGACTATCTCAACTAATTGATCGAATGGAAGAACTGCTTGTGGATGTAGAAATATATAAAGATACTGAAACAGTTCTTGTTGAGAAGAAAGAACAACGTTATGAAATTTCCTTCGCTAACGGAGAAAAATTGGAATCGGATGTTGTTGTGTTAGCATTGCCCAACCAAGTCGTGAAGCAAGTTTTAAATAATGATGAATTAAATCCTTATTTCAACAAATTTAAAAATGCATCAGCCATTACGATGTATGTAGGCTTCGATCTACCAGATTCTATTTTGCCTAAGGATGGCACTGGATTTATCGTTTCCTACAACAGCGACTTATTATGTAATGCCTCTACTTGGACAAGCCGTAAATGGAAGCATACTTCAACAGAAGGAAATCTACTTGTTCGACTGTTTTATAAAGAAAGTAATCCTCGCTACCAAGAATTAGTGAAAATGAGTGATGAAGAGTTAACAAAGGTTGCTTTGAACGATATTCAACTCAGTTTGAATATAGAAGCACAACCTACCATTGTGAATATTACAAAATGGATCGATGCCATGCCAACTTATGATTTAGCTCATCATGAAGCTTTGCAAGAAATAATTACAAAATTAGATAACCTCTATCCGAATCTTTACATTGCTGGTTGCTCTTATTTCGGCGTAGGAATTGGTGCATGCATTGATAACGGGAAAGAAACAGCAAAACAAATTATAAACAACTTTTTAAATAATTCCGACTAATTAACTTGACAAAATGAAGTATTGATTTTATGATGTAACTTATTATATTGATATTTTAAAATCGAATATGACTTATCAAGAGAAGTGGAGGGAACTGGCCCGGTGAAGCTTCAGCAACCACTAAAAATTTTTAGTAAGGTGCTAAATCCAGCGGCAATTGCCGAAAGATAAGGTGACTTCTAAAGGAAATGACAAGCCTTCTTTCGCAAGAAGGCTTTTTCTATTAGATGAATTGACAGAAAATTTATGAAGTAAAGAAAAGTGAGGGAATTTCGGATGGGGCTACTAGATGCGTTAAAACATAAAGTGTTAGTTGCAGATGGTGCTATGGGAACGCTGTTATATTCATATGGACTTGAAAATTGTCACGAAGAAATGAATATTGAAAAACCGGAAATCATTAAAAAAATTCATAAGGAATACATACAAGCTGGCGCAGATGTTATTCAAACGAATACATATGGCGCTAATCGAATCAAGCTCACTCGTTATGGTTTGGAGTCTAAAGTAGTGGAAATTAACGAAGGTGCGATAGATATTGCCAAACAAGCAGCCAAGAACAGTGAAGTGTTTATTTTAGGTTCGATTGGTGGTATCCGTGGTGTTCGCAAAGTAGATTATACATTAGATGAAATTCTCGCAGCAGTTCGTGAACAAGCAGAAGTGCTAATTGCGGGGCAGTTAGATGGTTTGTTGTTAGAAACTTATTATGATGTTGAAGAGCTATGCGAGACGTTAAAAATGTTACGAGCCATGACGGATATGCCCATCATTGCTCAAGTTTCAATGCAAGAGCCGGGCGTATTAATGAATGGCATGAAATTGAATGAAGCATTAAAGCAGTTAGAAAAATTAGGTGCAGATATTGTAGGGGTGAACTGTCGACTTGGTCCATACCACACAATACAGGCTTTTGAACAGGTAGAAATTCCTGAACGAGCGTATTTATCTGTTTATCCGAACGCTTCTTTATTAGATATTGAAGAGGGGCGTGTCGTTTACGAATCAGAAGTAGATTATTTTGCAAGGGCAGCGGTTGAATTATGCAATGAAGGAGTAAGGCTCATTGGAGGATGTTGCGGTACAACACCGAAACATATTGAAGCGATGAAAAAGAAGCTTGCTCATTTTCAGCCGGTTGAAAAGAAAGAGGCAAAACCTCAGAGGGAAATAATCATTCGCGAGGCTGAACCGCATAGTTTTGAACCTCTCCACGAAAAAGCAAAAAGAGCACGTTCTGTCATTGTAGAATTGGATACGCCGAAGCATCTTGAAATTGAACAGTTTGTTGAAGGAGCAAAAGCTCTTTACAATGCAGGGGCAGATCTTATCATGATGGCAGACAATTCACTAGCATCTCCAAGGGTTAGCAACTTGGCAATGGGGGCCATTTTAAAACTGCAATATGGCATCCGCACAATGCCACATATTACTTGCCGAGATCGAAACTTAATTGGGCTGCAATCCCATTTAATGGGGCTCAATGCTCTTGGCCTTCATGATGTGTTGGCTGTAACTGGTGATCCAACAAAGGTAGGGGATTTTCCAGGTGCAACAAGTGTTTATGACGTTTCCTCGATGGAATTGATATCATTAATTAAGCAGTTAAATGAAGGGATTTCTTTTTCTGGCAAAGCACTAAGAAAAAAAGCGAATTTCTCAGTAGCAGCGGCTTTCAATCCTAACGTGAGAGTGTTAGATCGTGCTGTCAGCCGTCTAGAGAAAAAAATTGAACATGGTGCGGATTATTTCATTACGCAACCAGTCTATTCGAAGGAAAAAATTGTGGAAATTCATGAGGCGACAAAACATTTAGATACACCAATTTATATAGGAATTATGCCGCTTACTAGCTTTAAAAATGCGGAATTTTTGCATCATGAAGTACCGGGAATTAAATTATCTGATGATGTGTTAGAAAGAATGCAACAAGTAAGCGGAAATAAAGAACAAGAAACAAAAGTAGGACTAGAAATTGCAAAAGAATTGTTAGATACAGCAACGAAATACTTCAACGGCATTTATTTAATTACGCCGTTTATGCGATATGAAATCACTTTACAACTATTGCAATATATTCAACAACTTGACGAGCAAAATAAAGGAGTTAAAGCAAATGGTTAACCATCCAATAGAGGAACAATTGCAAAAAAGAATATTGATTATCGATGGGGCAATGGGAACAATGCTCCAGCAGGAAAATTTTACACCGGAAGATTTTGGTGGGGAAGAATTTGATGGATGTAATGAACACCTTGTATTAACTAGACCTGATGTCATTTCTAAAATCCATCGAGCGTACTTAGAAGCTGGAGCAGATATTATTTCTACAAATACATTTGGAGGAACCCCACTCGTATTAAATGAATATGGATTAGGTTATAAAGCAGAAGAAATTAATAAGAGGGCTGTAGAACTTGCAAAAGCAGAAGCTGAAAAATATTCAACAAGCGACTGGCCTCGCTTCGTTGCAGGATCCATAGGTCCAACGACGAAAACATTGTCTGTAACGGGCGGTATTACATTTGATGAGCTATCTGAAAACTTCTATATCCAAGCGAAAGCACTAATTGAAGGCGGCGCAGATTTATTGTTACTTGAGACAAGCCAAGATATGTTAAACGTGAAAGCGGCAACCCTTGGTTTGAAGCGGGCATTTAAAGAAACTGGAAAAGAGCTTCCGATTATGGTTTCTGCGACGATTGAGCCAATGGGAACAACACTTGCTGGGCAATCTATAGAAGCTTTCTATATTTCTATTGAACACATCAAGCCAATTTCAATTGGGCTTAACTGTGCGACAGGGCCAGAATTTATGACGGATCATATTCGCTCGCTTTCCGAATTATCTACAAGCTATATAAGCTGTTATCCGAACGCTGGATTACCAGATGAAGAGGGACATTATCATGAAACGCCCGAATCTTTATCGAAGAAATTGCAAGGATTTGCTGAAAAAGGTTGGTTAAACATTGTCGGTGGATGCTGCGGTACAACTCCTGCCCACATAAAGGCAATCCGTGAAGCAGTAGAAGGCTATAAACCTCGAAAGAAGAAGGAAAAATCCCTTGGACATGCAGTATCAGGTATTGAACCGCTGCTTTATGATGATTCAATGCGTCCGTTATTTATTGGTGAAAGAACAAACGTTATTGGATCTCGTAAATTTAAGCAGTTAATTATTGATGGAAAATACGAGGAAGCGGCTGAAATTGCTCGAGCCCAAGTGAAAAACGGGGCGCATGTGATTGATATCTGTTTAGCGAACCCTGACCGAGATGAGCTAGAAGATATGCGCCGATTTATGCAAGAAGTGGTAAAGAAAGTGAAAGTACCTTTAGTCATAGACTCAACTGACGAGCGAGTGATAGAGGAAGCATTGAAATATTCTCAAGGAAAAGCAATCATCAACTCCATCAACTTAGAAGATGGAGAAGAACGTTTTGATAAAGTGCTGCCAATCGTGAAGAGATATGGTGCCTCAGTTGTTGTAGGCACAATTGATGAAGAGGGAATGGCCGTCACTCGCGAGAGAAAATTGGCGATAGCAGAGCGCTCTTATAAAATTTTAACGGAAAAATGGGGCATTGCGCCGGAAGATATTATTTTTGACCCATTAGTTTTCCCCGTAGGTACTGGGGATGAGCAATACATTGGCGCTGCAGAAGAAACAATCGAAGGAATTCGACTCATAAAGGAAAAATATCCGAGAGCTTTAACGGTTCTTGGGATTAGCAACGTTTCCTTTGGTCTCCCACCGGTTGGCAGGGAAGTATTAAACGCAGTATTTTTATATCACTGCACGCAAGCTGGTTTAGATTATGCCATTGTTAATACAGAAAAATTGGAGCGTTATGCATCTCTACCGGAAGAAGAAATACAATTAGCTAATGATTTAATCTTCAATACAAACGATGAAACATTGGCGAAGTTTACAGCATTTTATCGTGATAAAAAGAAAGAGGAAAAAACTGTTGAACTACCTGCTACGGTGGAAGAACGTCTTGCTTATTACATCGTGGAAGGTACAAAAGAGGGTTTAATTGAAGATTTAGAAGAAGCAAGAAAAATCTTTGATACACCATTAGATATCATAAATGGACCGTTGATGGACGGAATGGCTGAAGTAGGCCGATTATTTAATGATAACCAATTAATCGTGGCGGAAGTATTACAAAGCGCTGGCGTCATGAAAGCTGCGGTTGCACACCTTGAACAATATATGGAGAAAGTGGAGAACAGCGCTGGAAAAGGAAAAGTGATTTTGGCAACGGTAAAAGGTGACGTCCATGATATTGGAAAAAATTTAGTGGATATTATATTAAGCAATAATGGGTATCAAGTGATTGATTTGGGTATTAAAGTGACGCCTGCAGAATTAATTGAAGCCATTCGCAAAGAAAAGCCAGATATTGTTGGCTTGTCAGGATTGTTGGTGAAGTCTGCACAACAAATGGTATTAACTGCTCAAGACTTTAAAGCAGCAGGAATTGATATCCCGATTCTCGTAGGTGGTGCAGCTTTAACAAAACGTTTTACTGAAACAAAAATTGCTGCAGAATATGATGGACCAGTTATTTATGCTAAGGATGCAATGCAAGGATTAGAGCATGCTAATCGTTTAATGGATCCGAATGAACGTGAAGTATTATTAAAAGAAATTAGGGAGTCCCGTGAAAGACGATTAGAAGCAGATGCAAAACGGGCAAATCAATCAGTAAAAGAAGTCTCAAAAAGGAAAGCTCGCACTGTAGAGGATGCACCGGTTTTCGTTCCAAGAGATTTGAAAGTACACATTAAGAAAAATTACTCTGTTCAACATTTACTGCCTTATATCAATATGCGTACATTGCTAGGCCACCATTTAGGTTTGAAAGGCAATGTGGAAAAACTGTTGGCAGAGAAAGACGAGCGGGCGATAGAATTATATGATTTAGTACTAGATATTTTAAATTCTGGAGTTTTAAAACCTTCAGGGATGTATCAATTCTTCCCTGCTCAAAGTGACGGCGACGATGTAGTTATTTATAGTCCGATAGATAGTAAAACTGAAATTGAGCGATTCCATTTCCCACGCCAACAAGTGGAACCTTATCTTTGTTTAGCTGATTTCTTAAAATCTGTAGATAGTGGTGAAATGGATTATGTAGCGTTAATGGTAGTGACTGCAGGACATGGAGCGAAAGAGAAAGCAGATCAACTAAAAGAAGAAGGCAAATTTTTAGAAAGCCATGCCCTCCTTTCAACTGCATTAGAACTTGCAGAAGGATTTGCTGAACGCCTTCACCAAGAAATTCGTGATGGTTGGGGATTCCCAGATCCAACTGACTTTACAATGAAGGAACGTTTCGCTGCAAAATATCAAGGGCAGCGTTTCTCCTTTGGTTACCCAGCTTGTCCGAATTTAGAAGACCAGGAAAAGCTCTTTAAATTATTGAAACCTGAAGAAATTGGTGTGCACTTAACAGAAGGATATATGATGGAACCCGAGGCAAGTGTATCAGCAATCGTCTTTGCACACCCAAACGCGAGATATTTTAATGTTTAAAAAAGCATCCCCGTAGTTAGGGGATGTTTTTTTGGGGTCAAATACCTCTACAAAATTTTGTTGAGTGATCGCCAGTTTTTGTGACAATATGGGTTTATGAATAGTTGCGCTTAACGTGATGAAAAATGTTTGGGAGAAAACACACTGTAGCAAGGGGGAGATTCATAATGATTCGGCCAATGATAATGGAAGATTTAGCGAGTGTATTAGAAATCTATAACGATGCCATTTTGAATATAACATTTGTATACCGATTAGAGCCAGAATCTTTAGAAGAAAAAAAGAAATGGTTTTTAGATAATGAAAAGGAAAATAATCCGATGCTTGTCTATGAAGAGGACGGGAATGTTATAGGTTTTGCTACATATAAAAAATTTCGTCCCAGTGATGGGTACAAATATACGATGGAGCACTCTGTTTATGTATCATCTAAACATCAAGGGAAAGGAATTGGTAAAAAACTTTTACAAACATTAATTGAGGAAGCGAAAAATCGGGAAGTAAGAACGTTAATTGCTGTCATTGACTCAGAAAATATAGGAAGCATTAAATTTCATGAACAGTTTGGTTTTTGCTTTGCAGGTAAATTAAAAAATGTGGGCTATAAATTTGGTAAATGGTTAGACACTGTCTATTATCAATTAGACTTGCAATCATAAGGATGCAATAAGCTCAATATGGCGAATAAAAAACAAGATTCATCTCAAATTATGAATGAGATGAATCTTTTTTTAGTACCAACTTTTTCGTATATGACATTTGTAATATAAAATACATGATATTTGAGTCTATTGGAAACACTTATCCAATTGTACGATGAACATAACAAATAATCATAGGAACAGGTGAAACAAATGTCCATGTCAGATGCAGAAAAGACGAAAAAGCTTCGTAAGGATGTTGCTCCTTTTGCAAAATCGGAAACAAAGATAAGTATAATTCAGATAATGAATACGATTATTCCCCTCCTTATCATTTGGGGAATTGGATATGGTTTCGCGAATACAAATCCATGGATTGGCGCTTTTTGCGGAGTGCTTGCTTCTGGATTTGTAGTGCGCACGTTTATAATTTTTCATGATTGCACTCATGGCTCATTTTTCAAAAGTAAAAAAGCGAATGATCTCGTTGGTAACATCACGGGAATACTCACTTCCTTCCCTTATGCCAAATGGAGGAGGGAACATTTAATTCACCATGCAACAAGTGGCAATTTAGATAAGCGCGGCATTGGTGATATTGATATGTTAACGGTAGATGAATATTTGGCTCTTTCGAAAATGAAACGACTGGCTTATCGTTTATATCGCAATCCATTTGTAATGTTCGGATTAGGGCCTTTGTATTTAGTGTTGGTGTTGAATCGCTTTAATCGTAAAGACGCTAAAGAAAAAGAGCGATTAAACACATATTTTACAAATGTAATGGTACTATGTATTATTCTCTCTTTGATTATGGCATTTGGTTGGCAGGCAGTATTGCTAGTACATGGTACTACGATGTTTATTGCAGGAGCTCTTGGGATTTGGTTATTCTATATTCAACATACGTATGAAGATTCTTATTTTGAATATGACCCGGAATGGGATTATGTAAAGGCGGCAGTAGAAGGAAGTTCATTTTATAAACTGCCAAAAGTACTTCAATGGATTACTGGGAACATTGGATATCATCATGTCCATCATTTAGCGCCAAGAGTACCAAATTATTATTTAGAAGCCGCCCATAATTCCGTACCGCCACTTCAAAAAGCGACAACTATTACAATTAGAACGAGCCTTCAATCGATACGTTATAAATTGTACGATCCAAAAAAGAAAAAGTTTGTAACTTTTAAAGAGGTTGAAAAAGTGTATGCTGGAAAAGTAAAGTCGGTTGAGGCTTAAATGAGAAGTCCCAAAAGTATGTATAACCTACTTTTGGGACTTTTTAGTTTATCCATGTATAATGAATAGAAAAAGGACTTGATGAAAGCAATGCGTAGTTGGTACATGATTTTTCCAAAAAGTAAATGGATCAGTATATATATATGGATTATATTCTGTATTTTGCCTTTCTATTTTCTTGTTCGTACATTATCTCACATCCAGATTTTTTTCGGCGTAGTCATCATTTTACTCTATTTTTTATTTTATTATTTTTCCTTCCAGTCGAAAAACGGACTCTTATATATGTGGGTCAGCTTTGACATGGTGCTAAATATCATCATGACATTATTTTATGGCTATGTGTATTTAGCTATATTTACCTCTTTCTTTATTGGGAATATAAAAAGTACTGTCGGATTTTATATCATGTACGGTTTACATATTGGGTTTACGATTGTGTCAATTGTTGTTGGCTATTTCATTGAATTGGAGTCTTTCCTCGACCAAACGCCATTTATTATTATCGCAGTAGTTGGGGTAGTTATTTTGCCGATTGCCATTTATCACCGTAATAAGCAGGAAAACTTGGAAGGCGAGTTAGAAAGTGCGAAAGAGAGAATTGCAGAACTTATAATCCATGAAGAAAGGCAGCGAATTGCAAGGGATTTGCATGATACATTAGGGCAAAAACTATCCATGATTGGATTAAAGAGCGACCTAGCAAGTAGGCTTGTTGAAAAAAATCCGAAAGCGGCTATTCAAGAAATTAAAGAAATACGACATACGGCGAGAATTGCATTAAAGGAAGTACGGGAGCTCGTTTCCAATATGAAAGCGGTGAAGTTGAGCGATGAATGTATACGTGTAGAGGAAATGTTACAAGCTGCTGAGATTCACTATCAGTTGATTGGGGATGTCCATAAACTGAAAATACCGATATTAGTCGAAAATGTGTTAAGCATGTGTTTAAAAGAGGCAGTAACAAATATCGTAAAGCATAGCGGTGCAAAACATTGCAAAATCGAAATTCAACAAAATGAAAATGAAGTGATGATGATGATAGAAGATGATGGGAAAGGACTCAATAAAAAAGTTGGATATGAAGGGAATGGATTAAAAGGGATACGAGAACGATTAGAATTTATTAACGGCACGTTAACTATTGAAAATAATCCAGGAGCTAAATTAACAATTACCATTCCCCTTACTATTACTCATCAGGAAGGAAGTGTATGATGATTCGAATCGTGATAGCTGAAGATCAAGGGATGCTACTTGGAGCGTTGAGCTCACTATTAAACATGGAAGATGATATGGAAGTAGTTGGGCGTGCAAAAAATGGTGAAGAAGCAGTGCGACTTGTCAATGAATTAAAACCAGATATTTGCATTATGGACATTGAAATGCCAGTAAAAACCGGTTTAGATGCTGCTGAAGAATTAAATGGAAAAACAGATTGTAAAATTATCATTTTAACGACTTTTGCAAGACCTGGTTATTTCGATCGAGCAAGAAAAGCGGGAGTAAGAGGATATTTACTAAAAGATAGTCCGATTGAAGAGTTAGTAAATGCAATTCGAGTCATTATGGAAGGAAGAAGAATTTATGCTCCAGAACTCGTTGATATTGTATATGATGAAGAAAGCGAAAATCCATTAACTGAACGAGAAAGCCAAGTGCTAGAGCTTGTTGCAGAAGGAAAAACAACAAAGGAAATTGCTGCCGAACTATATTTATCAACAGGAACTGTAAGAAACTACATTTCCACTATTTTAGATAAGCTTGGGGTTGGAAATCGAATAGAAGCCATTTCTCGCTTTAAAGAAAAAGGATGGAATAAATAAAAAATGAAGGACATAACAACGTTTTGCTTGTTATGTCCTTCATTATATTTAATTATTTATTTTTCTTTGTAACGCGGCCTAATGCAAAGGCAGCAGCCATTAAACCAATAATTGTGTTTGTCTTTTTATTGAATACTTGTCTTGTTACAAGGTTGATGTTTTGTGGACGTTCCGCAAGTCTGCGCATGAAGTATCCGTACCAGTCTGAACCAAATGGAACATAAGTACAGAAATTATAGCCTTCTTTAGCCAATTCTAACTGCATATCTTTACGGAATCCATAAAGCATCTGGAATTCGAATCTATCTTTTGGAATATTATGGTCTTTCACAAATTGTTTAACATGATTAATTACGTTATGGTCATGAGTTGCAATTGATGTAAATTTGCAATTCAACAAGCTGTATTCAATGATTTCAATAAAGTTTAAATCAATATCTTTTTTATCTTGATAAGCAACAGTTGGAGATTCTTTATAAGCACCTTTTACAATACGAAGGCGGTAATTTTTATATTTTTCCGCGTATTCATTTGATTTAAAGAAATATGCTTGAATAACAGTACCTACGTTATCATAAGTTTCTGATACTTTTTCCATTAAGTCGAATGTTGGTTGAAGTAAATCGTGAGTTTCTTGGTCAAAATTCACGTGCATATTATATTTGTGTGCAGTTCCAACAATTTCCATGATATTATCATAACAGAAATCGAAGTCAATTTTTAAACCAAGTTGAGAAGGTTTAATTGAGATATGTGCATCAACACCATGTTCATGGATAGCTTCAATTGTTTCGATAATATATTCTTTTGCTTTAATCGCTTCTGAACGTTCGTTAACAAACTCACCAAGCACATCCACAGTACAAGAAATGCCGTGAGCATTTAGCTCTTTAATACTTTCAATAACTTCAGGGATATTTGTACCAGCAACAACGCTTTGTGCACCGAGTTTTAAACCGTATTTTTGTGCGGCTTTATTTAAAAGTTGATTTTCTGATAATGCGATGAAAAAATCTCGTAAAACTGGCATAGATGATCTCCTCTTTTCATATAAGTTGTAGTTTAAGTTCATTATATCACACAAGAATTATAATACTTTCAGTTAATACTTGTTAATCATTATTTTTTTGTGACAAGTTATGTGTGATAAATTGCATTCGTTCATTAAATAACGTTGGATAACTTAAGAAACCAATTAAAATGCTGGACAAAGTCGCTGTTGTAAGTAAGCCAAATAAAATTAATAGTTGGAATTGCACTGCTTGCACTGGATCGGCACCACCGATAATCTGACCGCTCATCATTCCGGGTAGTTGTACTAAGCCAATCGTTTTTTGACTTTCAATGGTAGGGATTACGCTTGTTTTAATAGCATTTATCAATTGATTGTGAATGGCTTGCTTAGGAGTGCCACCAAGAGATAATATCAGTTCTATGATTTCTACATTTGCCTCAATTTCTGCTGTAAACCGGTTTAAAAATAAAATGGACAACACCATGGAATTTCCTAGCAACATCCCGCTGATTGGAATAATGTATTGGGCGGTAGGCGGAATAATTTGAAAACCAATCAAAATCCCTTGAGTCACTATTTCAATAACAATCAACGTAAAAGCAATTTTCCATGTAATTCCTTTGATATTTTTTCCTTTTTTACGGGCGTTTAGTGTAGCTACCGTGATCATCAATAGCACCATTAAAATAATATAAAAAAAACTCTCGGAATCAAAGACAAATTTTAATACATAACCGACAAAAAATAGTTGGATAACAGATCGAACGGTTGCGATGATTGTGTCCTTTTCCAAACCTAATTTTAATGTTTTGGAAAGGATGAGTGGGATGAGTACAAACGCAAGAGTCAATGCGAGGGAAGTATATGTCATGTTTTACGCCTTCCCCTCTACGAATTGTTGAATTCGTTTGTTTGTACTATGATCAAGCAAGCTGCTTTCTCCACTTTCAACGAGCTCCCCACCCATCATCACCCAAGTATAGTCACCAACTCTTTTTGCCTGCCCCAAGTTATGTGTGATCCAAATGATTGTCACGTTATATTTCCTATTAATGCTTAATATTAGTTGTTCAATTTCATTTGTTGATGTTGGGTCGAGAGCGGATGTGATTTCATCTAATAAGAGTATTTTTGGTTGGTTCATTAATGTTCTAGCAATCGAAACTTTTTGTTTTTGTCCACCAGATAAATTATGGACATCTCTGTATAAAATATTCATATCTAATGAAACGTCTTCTAAGGTTGAGATCGCTTTCTTTTCCGATAACAATTTGTTTTGTAAAGTCATTGGTAAAGCTAAATTATCATATACTGTTCCTCTAATTAAAGGAGCATTTTGAAGGGCAATTCCAACATATTGACGCAAGGAAGTCGGGCTGAACTCATTAATATTCTTGCCATCAATTATAATATCCCCTGATGTTGGTGAAATTAATCCATTGCACATTTTCAGAACGGTAGTTTTTCCTGCTCCAGATGGACCTACGATCGTTGTAATTTTTCCCTTGTAAAAATCGCCGGTAACATCTTTTAATATGAAAGAACTATTTTTTTCGTAATGAACGTGTTCAAAATGAATGGTAACTTCCAAAGGTTGCGTCATAACAATCTCCTATTCAAAATGTTGATAATGGTCAATAAGTGATATGTGAAGATGCTAAGGTCATCATAACTTTTATATAGAACAAAAGAAAAATAATTACAAATTATATGTGTTATTACAAAAAGGATGTTTATAATAATTAAATATAATTTATTTAAAATTTCGATTAGAATAATGGAATAGTGTATACTAGGACTAATGAATAATGGAAGAAGGAGTTCCTAATGAAAGAAATATATAAGGATGATTCATTAACTTTGCACACAGATTTATATCAAATCAATATGGTGGAATGTTATTGGGCAGACGGTATTCATGATAGAAAAGCTGTATTTGAAATTTTTTTCAGAAAACTTCCTTTTGGGAATGGATATGCCATCTTTGCAGGGCTTGAACGGATTATTGAATACTTAAAGAATTTCCGTTTCACTGAAACAGATTTGGCCTATTTACGAGAGTTAGGATATGATGAGGAATTTCTTAATTATTTAAGTTCTTTACGTTTTACAGGTTCCATGTATTCAGTAGTTGAAGGGGAAGTTGTTTTTGCTAATGAACCGATTGTTCGCATCGAAGCTCCCCTAGCAGAAGCCCAACTAATAGAAACAGCCCTACTAAACATTATTAATTTTCAAACATTAATTGCAACAAAAGCGAGCCGTATAAAGCAAATTGTAAAGGAAGAAGCTGCTGCAGAATTTGGTGCTCGCCGTGCACAAGAGATGGATGCAGCTATTTGGGGAGCACGGGCTGCAGTCATTGGCGGTTTTGAATCAACTTCCAATGTTCGTGCAGGGAAAATATTTAATATACCTGTATCAGGTACCCATGCTCATGCGTTTGTCCAAGCTTATAAAAATGAATACGATGCTTTTAAAGCCTATGCAAGACGTCATAAAGATTGTGTATTTTTAGTAGACACTTACAACACGTTAAAATCAGGCGTACCAAATGCAATACGTGTAGCTAAAGAATTAGAAGGGCAAATCAATTTCGTCGGAATTCGTCTTGATAGCGGTGACATTGCCTTTTTATCAAAAGAAGCGAGACGTATGCTAGATGAAGCTGGCTTTACTAATACTAAAATTATTGCATCCAATAATTTAGATGAATACACCATCCTAAACTTAAAAGCTCAAGGGGCTAAAGTGGATTCTTGGGGAATTGGAACGAAACTCATAACTGCCTACGATCAGCCGGCATTAGGTGCTGTATATAAAATGGTCGCGATTGAAAATGAGCTAGGTGAGATGGAAGATACATTAAAAATTACTTCAAATGCTGAAAAAGTAACGACACCAGGATTAAAAAGAGTGTTTCGCATTGTGAATAAAGAAAACGGAAAAGCAGAAGGGGACTATATTACAATGGCGAATGAAAACCCGCAAGAAGAGAAGCGTCTAAAAATGTTCCACCCTGTGCATACGTTTATTTCAAAATTTGTTACAAACTTCGAAGCGAGAGAATTACATAAACAAATCATCGATGAAGGTGCCATCGTATATGAAAGTCCTTCAGTGATGGAAATGCAACAATATGCAAAGGAAAGTCTAGAATTATTATGGGATGAATATAAACGCTCTCTGAATCCTGAAGAATATCCTGTTGACCTTAGCCAAAAATGTTGGGATAACAAAATGCAAAAGATTCAAGAAATTCGCGATGCGATTGAAAATATCGAATAATTTAGGGGGATGCTCTTGGAAAGTTTACAAAAACAAATTATTGAAGAGTTGCGTGTACTTCCGAAAATTGATCCAGCAGAAGAAGTTCGAAAATCCATTGATTTTTTGAAGGAATATGCAAAGAAACATCCGTTTGTTAAAGGATTTGTCATCGCAATTAGCGGTGGGCAAGATTCAACACTAGTTGGAAAACTGACTCAAATGGCAGTGGATGAGTTAAATGCTGAAATTGGCGAGCAGATATATTCTTGTTACGCGGTTCGCCTTCCCTACGGTGAACAAAAGGATGAACAAGATGCTCAAGATGCGTTAAAGTTTATCCAACCTACTAAAGTTATTACAGTTAATATTAAAAAGGCGGTAGACGCTAGTGTTGAAGCATTGAAAGAAGCGGGAATTATTTTGAGCGATTTTGCAAAAGGAAATGAAAAAGCCCGTGAACGAATGAAAGTGCAATATTCCATTGCGATGATGACAAACTCGGTTGTTGTTGGTACGGATCATGCCGCTGAAGCAATAACAGGTTTTTACACAAAATATGGCGATGGTGGAGTTGATTTAGTTCCGATTTTCCGTTTAAATAAGCGCCAAGGAAAACAGTTGCTTAAATATTTAGGGTGTCCTGAACATTTATATATGAAAACACCTACAGCCGATTTAGAAGATGAAAGACCGCTATTACCAGATGAAGAAGCTCTTGGGGTTACTTATGAAATGATTGATGATTATTTAGAAGGAAAAGCTGTTCCGGAGGATGCAAAAAAAATAATTGAAGGCCACTACTTACGATCAAAACATAAACGTCATTTACCTATCACAATCTTTGATGATTTTTGGAAGTAAATGAATATCATTTTATGAAGAGAATTCGCATACATTATTTGTAGCGAATTCTTTTTTTATATGCATTAATTGTATTGGAACGAAAAAATGAAAATATAAATTTAGTACAAATTTCATATTGTAAAATTTCATTTTAATCAATTTGTTCCGATAATATAATAAAAAAGTTGGTAAATAAACAGGGAATGGAGGTGAGCGCATTGAGAACTTCTCGTATTCAACCTGTTGCGAGTAGCACTTATTCGAAGCAATATTTACACACAAACAATGAACAAGTATTTCGAGTGATGGATGAAGGAAGAGGAAATCATCCGTTTTCGAAGAATCCTCGAGAACAGCGGAAAAATCGAAGTAAAAGTAGTGCTGTTCAATCACGCTTATCCAATACGGTTTTAAATCGCAACGCAAAAAAAATGTTTATTGTAGGGCAACAATTTGATGGTGAATCGATGGAAAAAATGCGAAAAAGATTATTACAACATAAAGAGAAAATCAAGAGGGCAAGAAATAAGAAAGTTCTCATCCGCGCTTACCGCACTTCTATTTGAAAACAAGATATAAAATAAATGGAAGAGCAATGTTTTACAGCCAGTAACAAAGATATGAAACAATGGTGAAATTTTAGATTTGGAAGGATTTATCCATAAAGTATAAACGTTCCATCACCTCGCGTCTTTTATAAATCTTTGCTCCTTCTGTAGTTGCTATCCTTATCGCAAATGGGCCGTCTCAAAATCATTTCAGACGGTCCATTTTTTTGTTTAATTTTTCGGTAAAAGGTGGAAACTATACTAATGTATAATCTTAACTTTTTTAAATTGTAATTAGTTGTCTTTTATCTGAAGGTTCGTTTATGCTTTATTTATGTTATTTTGTGTAAATTCTGACTTTTACGCAAAGATCAGGAGGATTTATGTATGCATCCAAAAATTGAAATGATAATCAAAAATATTGAGAAAGTAATGATTGGAAAACGAGAAGTCGCAGAATTGAGCATTGTCGCATTGCTTGCTAGTGGACATGTACTGCTTGAAGATGTGCCAGGAGTAGGAAAGACAATGATGGTGCGTGCTCTTGCGAAATCCGTGAGCGCAGATTTCAAAAGAATTCAATTTACTCCTGATTTGTTACCTTCTGATGTCATTGGCGTTTCAATCTATAATCCAAAATCATTGCAATTTGAATTTAGACCAGGTCCGATTGTTGGAAATATTATTTTAGCAGATGAAATTAATAGAACTTCTCCTAAAACGCAATCGGCTTTACTTGAAAGCATGGAAGAATCATCAGTGAGCATCGATGGAGAAATGTTTGAGTTACCGAAACCGTTTTTTGTCATGGCTACACAAAACCCGATAGAATACGAAGGCACATTTCCTTTACCAGAAGCACAGTTAGATCGTTTTTTAATGAAAATTCATATGGGCTATCCAACAGCACTAGAAGAAATAGAAATTTTAAGAAGAGCTGAAAAATCAGCACCGATTCAAAATTTAGAACCAGTGATTACAATAGATGAATTGTTAGCGATACAAGACGAAGTGAAAAACGTCTATGTAGATGATTCGGTAAAAGGCTATATTGTTCAGTTGGCTAGAGCCACTAGGGAAGAACCAAATGTATATTTAGGAGTTAGTCCAAGGGGAACTCTTGCATTAATGCGAGCATGTCAAGCATATGCGAAAATACACAATCGGGATTTTGTAAAGCCTGATGATGTACAATACTTAGCTCCCTTTGTTTTCAGCCACCGCATTATTTTAAAACCGGAGGCACGCTATGAAGGATTGACGGTGGATGAAATTCTAAACAATATCATTACAAAGTCTGTCATCCCTATTAGAAGGTTTGTAGAAAAATGAGTTATTGGAACAGAATATTCAGCAAGATCGGTCGCTTTATCGTCAATATCTTATTAATTCTAATTACCTTCAGTTATGCCATGTTTCAAGGTGGGTTTGTCAGTTGGTTTTTATTTTACACATTAATTCCATTTTTGCTTTATTCCTTAGTTCTCAACTTTATTCCTGTACGCATAGAGGAAGTTAAGAGGGAAATCCACCCTACCAAACTAGTGAGAGGCGATGGAGCGTCCGTCACAATTCATTTTAAAAATAAAACATGGTTTCCATTAGCATTTGTAACAGTAAGGGAGATTGGACTGAAAGATGATATTGTTGCAAAGTCTAAAGGGTGTTCAAACATTTTTTTTGCGGGATTTAAAAGAAGCTTTCATTGGACGTATGAGATACCTGAATTAGAGCGAGGAGTTATTGAATTTTCAACATTACAATTTACTTTTACCGATTTTTTTGGTTGGACGGTACGACATAAATTTGTAGATGTAAAACAAAAGGTAATAGTATATCCAAAAATAACGGAAATGAAATATCGCCAATTCCAACGGCATATTGATCAAGGTGGAGTGTTAGCTCCTTTTGCTTTCTTGAAAGATACTACTTTGGTTTCAAGCGTTAGAAATTATCAAGCTGGCGACCGGTTTTCTTGGATTCATTGGAAGTCATTTGCGAAGGATGAAACGTTAAGGACGAAAGATTTTGAAGTGCGGCAAAGCCATGAAGTAATGCTTGTGTTAGATGCTACTGTGAAAAGACATTTTGAAGAAGTGGTGGAATTAGCAGCATCAGTCTTGCAAACCATTGTAAAAAATCATGGAGAAGTATCATTTTTCATTGCAGGAGATGAACAAGTTTTTTATCCACAACTGAAACAAAGTCAATTCGGGAATATTATGAAACAACTATCGTTGGTGGAAGCGAGTGATTCAAAAAATATAGAATGGATATTAACAAGAGAGGGCAAGACACTCGATTCTTTCATGCTGCTTTTTACAGGTGAATTAACAGAGTCGTTAAGAAATTTCTTTATGAATCATTCGAAAAAGACAAAAGGAATTATTTGTTTTGTCTTGTCATCCCAACAAGAAATAGGACAAGCGAGGGAAGAGTTTTTCAACGTAACTATTATACCAATTACAAAAGAGAGGTTTAGTGATGTCTTCACGGAGGTGATAAAACCGTGAAAAATGGAGCTTATAAAACAATAGAACTTGCACTATATTACGTTCTTATTTTTTTTATATTACGGGAATGGTTGACGCCTATCATGAGCATTACAGGAATAGGGTATGTGGATTTAATCTTGTTATTTATTGCTCTGTGCCTCGCTATTAGTTTGTTCCGTTTACCAATTTTTATTTCATGGATTATGAAAATATCTTATATTTCATGGTTTATCGTTTATGTGTATAGTGATTTATCGATTTTTTCAAATGAAGGCATTCAGTTTCTGTTGAATGAATTATTGTACAATTTTGCTTTGATGTTTCAAGGAGAATTTTTTCATATAACGAACTCTTTCCAATCTATTTTATTTTTTATTCTCATTTGGATGCTTGTTTATTTAGTACATCATTGGTTAACGGTAAGAATGAATATTTTTTACTTCCTTGTGTTAACGGTAGTATTCATTGGTATTTTAGATACATTTACTGATTACGATGGGACGACGGCCATTGTTAAAGTCGTGCTGCTTGGATTATTAATGATGGTATTTTTGTTTGTGAAAAGGCTCATGTTGCAATCAGGTATATCGTTCAATTGGTATAACTATTTAAAACTTGCATTACCTGTTCTGCTGATGATAGGAATGGTTGTATTGGTAGGGGCGTTATTGCCGAAAGCATCCCCACAATGGCCAGATCCTGTTCCGTATATCAAAACTATGGCAGGACAAGGAAATGGGTTGGGCGGCCCTGTGAAAAAAATCGGTTATGATGAAGATGACTCCCAACTAGGAGGATCGTTCGTTGGGGATGATACAGTTGTTTTTATTGCTCATGCTACGACAAAGCAATATTGGCGGGTTGAAACAAAAGATGTATACACGTCAAAAGGTTGGGAGACGTCGCATTCAGATGAATTGGCATCCATTCCACTTGGGGAGCCGATTCATCATTTTCACTCATTGCCAGTGGGACCTGATGAAAAAAGGCAATTTGCCCATATAGAACTAAGATACCCATACGATTTTATTATTCAACCGTATGGACTTATTTCCATCGATGCAAGAACAGACGTGGAAAACCCAATTCGTCTGATTATGAATCTTGAAACGGAGAAAATATCTACAGATTATGCTGGGGAGTTTTTGTATCACGTTGAGTATAGCACTCCGGAGTATTTATATAGCGATTTGACTTCAACAATTCAACAACCCATTGATTCTAGCATTCAGGAAAAATATTTACAGTTGCCAGAATCCCTACCTCAAAGAGTCATTGATTTGGCAAAGGAAATTGTTGAGGGGAAAGAAAGTGATTATGATAAAGCTCGCGCAATCGAAAGCTATTTTCGTTTAAATGGCTTCCGCTATGAAACGGAAGGGGTGCCTGTTCCTGATGAGGGCCAAGATTACGTTGATCAATTTTTGTTTGAATCAAAAATCGGTTATTGCGACAACTTCTCAACAGCGATGGTTGTCATGCTGAGAGCGGTGGGGATTCCAGCTCGTTGGGTTAAAGGGTTTGCTGGAGGCGAAGTGATTGCAAGTGACGGTGATTTAAAAACATATGAAATTACAAACAACGATGCTCATTCTTGGGTAGAAGCATATATTCCAAAGGTTGGATGGGTTCCATTTGAACCAACAATTGGTTTTACTACAAATCGTAACATTCATTACGATTTTGAAACGGATGCTTATCAGGATGATATGTTAACAGTAGATGAAGATACGGAACCTGACAAACTAAAAGATGAACAAAATGAGGAAATGAAACAACGTAATGTTGAGTTTACAAGTTTTAAGAATTGGCTTAACCATATCGGACCTATATTAAACATTGCCTTTATTGGAATAGTTATGGCGAGTATACTATTATTTATTTTCCGCAAAAGATGGATGCCGAAATTGTATAGTCGGTGGCTGAAACATCAAACTATTAATGAAGCAACTTTTGAAATCATTTATTTGAGACTGTTGAAAGTGTTGGAATTAAACGGATTGCAGAGGAAAGAAGGTCAAACGTTACAATCTTTTGCGAAAGAAGTTGATGAAATATTTTCTTCTACACATATGTCACAGATTACGGAAGCCTACGAAAATTATATCTATGGTAATAAACAGCAAATTGACTACGGAAAAGTGAAAGAATGTTGGGAAAATTTAATCAATCGCACTAGTAGTTGATTTTATATATGAGTAAGAGTAAAATTTAAAAAATTATAAGGCAGTAAATATAGAAGAGGTGTAAATCGTGACGACTCAATTAAAAGAACAAGAAAAAATCGTTGTTCTCGACTTTGGAAGTCAATACAATCAATTAATTACCCGACGAATTCGTGAATTTGGTGTATTTTCGGAGCTCTTGCCTCACACACTTTCTGCTAAAGAAATTAAAGAAATGAATGCGGTAGGGATTATTTTTTCAGGTGGTCCAAATTCAGTATATGACGATAATGCTTTTAAAGTCGATGAAGAGATTTTTAATTTAGGTTTACCGATTTTAGGAATTTGTTATGGTATGCAATTAATCGCCCATACTCTTGGCGGTAAGGTAGAAAGCGCAAATACTCGTGAATATGGTAAGGCAGAAATTGAAATTACAAAAGACAATCCATTGTTCGGCGACCTTCCAAAAGAGCAAGTGGTTTGGATGAGTCACGGCGACCTTGTAACTCAATTACCTGAAGGTTTCGAAACAATTGCAACGAGTCCAAGTTGCCCAATTACTGCAATGCAAAATGAAGAACGAAAATTATATGGCGTTCAATTCCATCCAGAAGTGCGTCATTCTGTTCATGGAAATGATATTTTACGTCATTTCGTATTTGATATTTGTGGCGCAAAAGGCGATTGGACAATGGAAAATTTCATTGATTTACAAATCAAAAAAATCCGCGAACAAGTAGGCGACAAAAAAGTATTATGTGCCCTTTCAGGTGGTGTGGATTCATCTGTTGTTGCGGTATTAATTCATAAAGCAATTGGAGACCAATTGACTTGTATGTTTGTCGACCACAACCTTCTTCGTAAAGGTGAAGCGGAGAGCGTAATGGAAACATTCGAAGGTAAATTCGGAATGAAAGTCATTAAAATCGACGCTCGTGAACGCTTCATGAACAAATTAAAAGGAGTAACAGACCCTGAACAAAAACGCAAAATCATCGGAAATGAGTTCATCTATGTATTCTCCGATGAAGCAAGCAAATTGAATGATATGGATTTCCTAGCACAAGGAACTTTATATACAGATATCATTGAGTCTGGTACAGCAACTGCTCAAACAATTAAATCTCACCATAATGTTGGTGGCTTACCAGAAGATATGAAATTTGAATTAATTGAACCATTAAAAACATTGTTCAAAGACGAAGTTCGAGAACTAGGTACTCAGCTTGGTTTACCGGATGAAATTGTTTGGCGTCAACCATTCCCAGGTCCAGGTCTTGCTATTCGTGTATTAGGAGAAGTAACAGAAGAGAAACTAGAAATCGTTCGTGAATCCGATGCAATTTTACGTGAGGAAATTGCAAAAGCTGGCCTTGATCGTGAAATTTGGCAATACTTCACTGTGTTGCCTAACATTAAATCTGTAGGTGTTATGGGAGACCAACGCACATATGATTATGCGGTTGGTATACGTGCGGTAACTTCCGTTGACGGTATGACTAGTGATTGGGCACGCATTCCTTATGACGTGTTAGAAAAAATTTCTACTCGTATCGTAAATGAGGTGCCACATGTAAACCGCGTACTTCTTGACATCACATCTAAGCCACCTAGCACAATCGAGTGGGAGTAAACAGAATACCTGCTTTATGAATCAACAATCGACTTTCCTTTATCCAGTTCTTCATGGATAAAGGAAAGTTTTTTTATGTTTTTTATTGCTTGTACAAAGCAGAAAAAGATTTGGCCATGCATGAAATATAGTATTGATATTTCTTATTTACATCACAAAAAAATAAAAAGGATCATCCAATCCAATGATTGAATAATCCTTCAAATGCGGTCTTTATTTCGAAGATGCATTCAGCGAACGCATGATGAACGTTGCAAATTGTTGTCTCGTTACAGGAGCGTACGGATCATAAGTTGTCGGAGTTGTTCCTGTTGTAATTTCATGATGGTAAAGTACTTCGATGTTTTTGTATTGCTCATATGAAGGGGAGATGTCTGTGAATGGAAGATCACTTTTCCCCTGTAATTGGAATGCTTTTGTCAAAGCTTGTGCCATGACACCGCGGCGTATTGGTGCTTGTGGATTGGCTTTTCCGTTTTCGAGGGTAATGAATCCCCGCTGGTAAGCCGTTGCCATGACATCATATCCGTATTGCCCCTTCTTCATGTCGCTTGCCGGCATTGTTGCTGTGGAAGAAGGTTTTATGTCCAATGCCCGCAATAGCATCATCATCGCATTCAATCTCGAAACATTCGAAGCCGGCATGAATTTGCCGTTTCCATAACCAGTAATAATGCCGATTTTTGCAGCATCGCTGATATGTTTATAATGGCTACTGTTCATTGGTACGTCCGAGAACATTTTAAATGATGAAAGAGTTCCGCTGTTACCTTTTTTGGTGATAGTGAATCTTTCCGCACGGGTAATGAACCCTTTGCGATCGTGTCTGGTATCTTCGAAAGTAATGTAAAGGGTATAATTTCCATTTGCCAAATTGCCTGGGAGCAAGATTTCAAATTTCTCCGTGAAGGATGAATCCTCCGCTCCTTTAGGCGCAAGCCCTGGCAATACCCGCTTATATTCGCCTAACACTTTATTATTTTGATCCAACACTTGAACTTTTAAATAGCCTCTTACCGGCACATTGCCTCCGTTAGAAGTTTTTACCGTTCCTCTGATAGCAAATTTCTTTTGCGGAGTTACGTAAGCCGATATGTTGGATGTGGTCAATTGCACATCATACAGACGTTTAAAGGCGTTGGATGAAGCACGCTGGATTACCCAATTCACAGAAGAATTTGTCAGCGCTGCAGCATCTTCGTGCCCATAGGTTTTATCCCAAGCAAGCCCTCTTGTATTGTCTTCCCATTTATCATTTGCTTCTACATGCAAAAAGTCGAACATTTTGAAAGGGATGACTACGACGCGTCCTTTTCCATATTCCAATGCAAACATGGCGCCAGTTTTGCCTTTTTTCATGTATTCAGGCTGGCTGGCGTAGGAAAAGTCTGAAATTACAAGAAGAGGTTTAATGTTTGAATTCCAAGGCTCCATAATTTCATACCAATAACCGTCGCTTCGATTTTCGGAAATCTGTATGTAGTTTCGTCCCAATTTTTTATAGGCTTCCGTTAAAATTGGGTGGGTAACGTCCGGATTGTTGGAAATGACAACATTTTTTAAGTGATTGTCGGTGATGAAGCGAGATTGGAACACTTCTGTAAGATTGTCCCATTCCCAAATATATGAGATGGTATGGAAAATTAACGGAGTCAAGTCCATCTGTCCGTTTTTCGGCATGTAGTCCAATTCGTTTCTACCTGTTCCGTAGATGAATAGTGCACCACCACCGCCGTATATGTATCGTTTCAAGTTTTCCCTTTGTTGATGATTCATCAATGTAGTGTAAGGGAAGACGATGGCATCATATTGATGAAGCAACTCTAAACTGTTCAATGCATCATGGGATACTTTCTGTACGTTGTAACCTTGCTGTTTCAGAAAATGGTAATATTTTAATTCTTTATCGTAAATGGAGCTGTAACTTACTTTAGGATAAACCGTTTCTTCATTCATATAAGGTGGTTTGTATTTACCGCCTGGGCTAGTGATTTTGGCATACTGTTCGTTTGGATGAGAGAACATGACACCGATTTTGGGTGGTATCTCTTCAGCGTTTATAACTAAAGGAAGAATGAAAATAATTAGTGCAAATAAGGATGAGACAATTGCCTTGTTCAAAAAATCCTCCCTTTCAACTAGAGTATTATTGTATAGATATATTATATAATTAATGTTTAATATTGGAAAATATTTTTGGGATTTTTTGAGAATTTGGATGTGTTTTTACTTGCGTTTTTAGTTGAGAAGATAGAATATTTTGAAGGTTACTTGAAGATTTTCCAAGGAGATAAAGAAGGGTTATGGGGAACGGAATATATGAGCACTTGGTTAAAAAATAACTATGGTATCCATGTCCCTTATATCGATACAAGACATAATGAAAATATAGCCCTATTCTAAAAGAAGTAGGAGACATTTTTGATAATCCCGAATGGAACATGCGCTCATTGATTAAGCGGATTTCTTGGTGAATCAAGTTAACGTGGGAGGCAGCATTGAAGTACCTGAAGGCGGTTATTTGATTACGGACTATTTTTCACCGTATCAGTAAAAGAATACACATGTTTCTCTGAACCATGCTTTAGGTGAAATGAATTTCTTGCTAGAAACCTATCAAAATTCAAAAGACGGAAAAATATTTAAATGTAGCGAAAGATATACAACTTGGTGTTAAAAACATCGGGGAAAAATGGATACGAGATAATGGGGATTTATGGTATCAAATAGTGATTTCACTTTAGAAGGAACGGATTACGTAACCTTAACACTAACCGATTCATTGAAATCTCAAGTGATTTTGGAAAGTCTTGATGAAATCCGAAGGGAAATGTTTGATTAACTCATTCGGTCAAAAGTGTAATGGCTCGTGGATAACGATCAGAAAATTATCGAAACTTTAGCGATGAACTTAATAAACAAGCATTTGAGATATGATTAAAGGATATCATAATTTCACGAAGTACAAATATATCTCCAAAAATTGAAATGCTCCCTAATAGGTGGATAAGTGAAAAATCCAACCTATCAGGGAGTTTTATTATTGTCCATAAAAAACTTATAAAAAAGAAAATAGAGAACATAATTTTTGGGAAAAGCGGAATGAATTTCACGAACTTTATTTTAAAAATATAAAAAAATGTTCGTGATTAGGGTTGAAAAGCGAAAAATAAGATGATATATTACAGGAGTAAAAATTAAAAAAACGTCGTATAATGTCGAGGATATGGCTCGATAGTCTCTACCAAGCTACCGTAAATAGCTTGACTACGACTTTATAGATAGAATTCATGCTTCTATGAATTCGTTTATAAAAGTTGTAGTCATGCACTTGTTGCATGACTTTTTATTTTTCGTATGTTATTCGAAAGGTAGGACATACTGAAGCTATCTGGACATAGGCGACGAGAGACGGAGGAAAATATGAAAAAATATTTTCAATTTGATGAACTAGGAACATCTTATAAGCAGGAGATTATCGGTGGTATTACAACCTTTCTAGCGATGGCGTATATTTTGGTTGTAAACCCATTAACGCTAACGTTGGCAGATATTCCTGATTTACCAGATGAATTAAGAATGGAATACGGTGCGGTATTCGTTGCAACTGCAGTTTCTGCTGCAATAGGATGTTTCATCATGGGGATTTTTGCAAAATATCCGTTGGCTTTAGCGCCTGGCCTTGGGTTAAACGCATTTTTTGCTTACACTGTTGTATTATCTCACGGAAGTCCATGGCAACATGCATTAGCAGCTGTATTCATTTCATCTGTCTTCTTCTTTATTTTAACTTTAACTGGTTTACGTGAAAAATTGATTAATGCCATCCCGATGGAATTGAAACTTGCGGTTGGTGCAGGTATCGGTTTATTTATCGCGTATATCGGATTGAAAAATGCAGGAATAATTGTAGCGAATGGAGCAACAGTTATTGGGATGGGGAATTTAAAAGATCCTCAAGTGTTGTTATCTATTTTTGGAATCTTCATAACAGTAATATTAATGGTTAGAGGATCTAAAGGCGGCGTTTTCTATGGTATGGTCATCACGGCTATCGTTGGTATGATTTTTGGACTTATAGATAAACCTGCGTCTATTTTATCAGCTCCTCCAAGTATTGCGCCAACATTCGGTAAATTATTTACAGCATTTTCTGATCCAAGTTTTTATTCATTATCAATGCTTTCAGTAATCTTAACATTCTTATTCGTTGACTTTTTCGATAATGCAGGAACGCTTGTTGCGGTAACAAACCAAGCTGGATTTGTAAAAGATAATCGTTTGCCACGTGCGGGCAGAGCGTTGATTTCAGATTCAATCGCGTCAATGATCGGTTCTATTTTCGGTACATCAACGGTAACATCTTATATTGAATCATCATCAGGTGTAGCAGCAGGTGCAAGATCCGGATTTGCTTCTGTAGTAACAGGATGTTTATTCTTATTGGCATTGTTTATTTCTCCAGTATTATCTGTTATTACAAGTGCGGTAACAGCACCGGCATTAATTATTGTAGGTATTTTGATGGCTGCTTCATTACGTGAAATTGAATGGGATAAATTCGAAATCGCAGTACCATCTTTCTTAACAATGTTTATGATGCCATTGTCTAGTTCGATTGCAACAGGTATTGCGGTAGGCTTCATTTTCTATCCGATTACAATGATCCTTAAAGGGAGAGTTAAAGAAGTTCATCCGATTATGTATGTATTTGCTATACTCTTCTTATTATATTTAACGACATTGTCAGAATAATCGATGAGGGAAAGCAGGGAAGCTGCTTTCCCCATTTTTTTTATTCATATCTAATGAATGAATAAGTTTTTAATAGTAAAAATAATATGAATTGTTTTTTTATTCATCAGATGCTTGCAAAATAAAAACGAAGATGTTATATTAATAAACGCTGTTGCTGATGATAAAAAACAGCAAAAAAAATAAAAAACATTGTTGACAATCGATTTTAGATTTGTTAATATAAAAAACGTCGCTGTTAGAGCGATTGAAAATGAACCTTGAAAACTGAACAACAAAACGTTAATGCAATAAATTATCTAGTTGTTAACCCTCGTTAACAAACTAGATTCGGACATTCAATTTTTGAGCAAATCAAATTTTCTTTTATGGAGAGTTTGATCCTGGCTCAGGACGAACGCTGGCGGCGTGCCTAATACATGCAAGTCGAGCGAACCAATTGAAAGCCTAGCTTTCATGAGGTTAGCGGCGGACGGGTGAGTAACACGTGGGTAACCTGCCCTATAGACTGGGATAACTCGCGGAAACGCGTGCTAATACCGGATAACACATCAAAGTGCATGCTTTGGTGTTGAAAGATGGTTCTGCTATCACTATAGGATGGGCCCGCGGCGCATTAGCTTGTTGGTGGGGTAACGGCCTACCAAGGCGACGATGCGTAGCCGACCTGAGAGGGTGATCGGCCACACTGGGACTGAGACACGGCCCAGACTCCTACGGGAGGCAGCAGTAGGGAATCTTCCACAATGGGCGAAAGCCTGATGGAGCAACGCCGCGTGAGCGAAGAAGGTCTTCGGATCGTAAAGCTCTGTTGTAAGGGAAGAACAAGTGCAGTAGTAACTGGCTGCACCTTGACGGTACCTTACTAGAAAGCCACGGCTAACTACGTGCCAGCAGCCGCGGTAATACGTAGGTGGCAAGCGTTGTCCGGAATTATTGGGCGTAAAGCGCGCGCAGGCGGTCTCTTAAGTCTGATGTGAAAGCCCCCGGCTTAACCGGGGAGGGTCATTGGAAACTGGGAGACTTGAGTGCAGGAGAGGGAAGCGGAATTCCATGTGTAGCGGTGAAATGCGTAGAGATATGGAGGAACACCAGTGGCGAAGGCGGCTTCCTGGCCTGTAACTGACGCTGAGGCGCGAAAGCGTGGGGAGCAAACAGGATTAGATACCCTGGTAGTCCACGCCGTAAACGATGAGTGCTAAGTGTTAGGGGGTTTCCACCCCTTAGTGCTGCAGCTAACGCATTAAGCACTCCGCCTGGGGAGTACGGTCGCAAGACTGAAACTCAAAGGAATTGACGGGGGCCCGCACAAGCGGTGGAGCATGTGGTTTAATTCGAAGCAACGCGAAGAACCTTACCAGGTCTTGACATCCCGCTGACCGCTATGGAGACATAGCCTTCCCTTCGGGGACAGCGGTGACAGGTGGTGCATGGTTGTCGTCAGCTCGTGTCGTGAGATGTTGGGTTAAGTCCCGCAACGAGCGCAACCCTTGTCCTTAGTTGCCATCATTCAGTTGGGCACTCTAAGGAGACTGCCGTACAAATACGGAGGAAGGTGGGGATGACGTCAAATCATCATGCCCCTTATGACCTGGGCTACACACGTGCTACAATGGACGGTACAAACGGTCGCGAAGTCGCGAGACGGAGCCAATCCGAAAAAACCGTTCTCAGTTCGGATTGCAGGCTGCAACTCGCCTGCATGAAGCCGGAATCGCTAGTAATCGCGGATCAGCATGCCGCGGTGAATACGTTCCCGGGCCTTGTACACACCGCCCGTCACACCACGAGAGTCTGTAACACCCGAAGTCGGTGAGGTAACCCTTTCGGGAGCCAGCCGCCGAAGGTGGGACAGATGATTGGGGTGAAGTCGTAACAAGGTAGCCGTATCGGAAGGTGCGGCTGGATCACCTCCTTTCTAAGGATATTTACGGAAGCGTTAGCGTTTTGTGTTCAGTTTTGAAGGTTTATGACCTTCAAAGTTATAGTGTTGTTCTTTGAAAACTGGATAAACGACATTGAAAGCAAGCAATTTACTGTAAAGCGCAAACAACTAGGCTAACACGACGTAAATGCGACGTGGATTGAAAGCCGTAAGGGTTGCGAGACGCAAGCAAGACAAGGAAATGAGCGAGTGAGAACCGGAGTGTACTATATGCGTACATGAGGATTCGAACGAGCGAAATTGACGAAGTATTGCGCAGCGTATCGAAAACCGAAAAGGTTAAGTTGTTAAGGGCGCACGGTGGATGCCTTGGCACTAGGAGCCGATGAAGGACGGGACTAACACCGATATGCTTCGGGGAGCTGTAAGTAAGCTTTGATCCGGAGATTTCCGAATGGGGGAACCCACTGTTCGTAATGGAACAGTATCTTAACGTGAATCCATAGCGTTAAGAAGGCACACCCAGGGAACTGAAACATCTAAGTACCTGGAGGAGAAGAAAGAAAAATCGATTCCCTGAGTAGCGGCGAGCGAAACGGGAACAGCCCAAACCAAGAGGCTTGCCTCTTGGGGTTGTAGGACACTCTATACGGAGTTACAAAAGGATGGGTTAGACGAACCGTTCTGGAAAGGACGGCCAGAGAAGGTAAAAGCCCTGTAGTCGAAAATCCATCCTCTCCTGAGTGGATCCTGAGTACGGCGGAACACGTGAAATTCCGTCGGAATCCGGGAGGACCATCTCCCAAGGCTAAATACTCCCTAGTGACCGATAGTGAACCAGTACCGTGAGGGAAAGGTGAAAAGCACCCCGGGAGGGGAGTGAAAGAGAACCTGAAACCGTGTGCCTACAAGTAGTCAGAGCCCGTTAACGGGTGATGGCGTGCCTTTTGTAGAATGAACCGGCGAGTTACGATTACGTGCAAGGTTAAGCAGAAAATGCGGAGCCGCAGCGAAAGCGAGTCTGAATAGGGCGTTTTGAGTACGTGGTCGTAGACCCGAAACCAGGTGATCTACCCATGTCCAGGGTGAAGGTGAGGTAACACTCACTGGAGGCCCGAACCCACGCACGTTGAAAAGTGCGGGGATGAGGTGTGGGTAGCGGAGAAATTCCAATCGAACTTGGAGATAGCTGGTTCTCTCCGAAATAGCTTTAGGGCTAGCCTCGTGTGAAGAATACTGGAGGTAGAGCACTGTTTGGACTAGGGGCCCACCTCGGGTTACCGAATTCAGACAAACTCCGAATGCCAGCTATTTATACACGGGAGTCAGACTACGAGTGATAAGATCCGTGGTCAAAAGGGAAACAGCCCAGACCACCAGCTAAGGTCCCAAAGTAATCGTTAAGTGGAAAAGGATGTGGCGTTGCTTAGACAACCAGGATGTTGGCTTAGAAGCAGCCATCATTTAAAGAGTGCGTAATAGCTCACTGGTCGAGTGACGCTGCGCCGAAAATGTATCGGGGCTAAACGATTCACCGAAGCTGTGGATTCGTGCGTTGCACGAGTGGTAGGAGAGCGTTCTAAGTGCGTCGAAGTCAGACCGGAAGGACTGGTGGAGCGCTTAGAAGTGAGAATGCCGGTATGAGTAGCGAAAGATGGGTGAGAATCCCATCCACCGAATGACTAAGGTTTCCTGAGGAAGGCTCGTCCGCTCAGGGTTAGTCGGGACCTAAGTCGAGGCCGAAAGGCGTAGACGATGGACAACAGGTTGATATTCCTGTACCACCTCCCCGCCGTTTGAGTGATGGGGGGACGCAGGAGGATAGGGAATGCACGCCGTTGGTCGAGCGTGTCCAAGCAGCAAGGCGTGGAAGTAGGCAAATCCGCTTCCTAATACGCTGAGCTGTGATGGGGAGCGCGTTACGCGCGAAGTTCCTGATTTCACACTGCCAAGAAAAGCCTCTAGCGAGGCGGGAGGTGCCCGTACCGCAAACCGACACAGGTAGTCGAGGAGAGAATCCTAAGGTGAGCGAGAGAACTCTCGTTAAGGAACTCGGCAAAATGACCCCGTAACTTCGGGAGAAGGGGTGCTCATTGGGGTGCAAGCCCTGATGAGCCGCAGTGAATAGGCCCAGGCGACTGTTTAGCAAAAACACAGGTCTCTGCAAAACCGTAAGGTGAAGTATAGGGGCTGACGCCTGCCCGGTGCTGGAAGGTTAAGAGGAGGAGTTAGCGCAAGCGAAGCTCCGAATTGAAGCCCCAGTAAACGGCGGCCGTAACTATAACGGTCCTAAGGTAGCGAAATTCCTTGTCGGGTAAGTTCCGACCCGCACGAAAGGCGTAACGATCTGGGCACTGTCTCAACGAGAGACTCGGTGAAATTATAGTACCTGTGAAGATGCAGGTTACCCGCGACAGGACGGAAAGACCCCGTGGAGCTTTACTGTAACCTGATATTGAATTTCGGTGCAACTTGTACAGGATAGGTAGGAGCCGTAGAAGGGGGAGCGCCAGCTTCCCTGGAGGCGCCCTTGGGATACTACCCTGGTTGTACTGAAATTCTAACCCGCAAGCCTGATCGGCTTGGGAGACAGTGTCAGGTGGACAGTTTGACTGGGGCGGTCGCCTCCTAAAAGGTAACGGAGGCGCCCAAAGGTTCCCTCAGAATGGTTGGAAATCATTCGCAGAGTGTAAAGGCATAAGGGAGCTTGACTGCGAGACCTACAAGTCGAGCAGGGTCGAAAGACGGGCTTAGTGATCCGGTGGTTCCGCATGGAAGGGCCATCGCTCAACGGATAAAAGCTACCCCGGGGATAACAGGCTTATCTCCCCCAAGAGTCCACATCGACGGGGAGGTTTGGCACCTCGATGTCGGCTCATCGCATCCTGGGGCTGTAGTCGGTCCCAAGGGTTGGGCTGTTCGCCCATTAAAGCGGTACGCGAGCTGGGTTCAGAACGTCGTGAGACAGTTCGGTCCCTATCCGTCGTGGGCGTAGGAAATTTGAGAGGAGCTGTCCTTAGTACGAGAGGACCGGGATGGACACACCGCTGGTGTACCAGTTGTCTTGCCAAAGGCACCGCTGGGTAGCTATGTGTGGACGGGATAAGTGCTGAAAGCATCTAAGCATGAAGCCCCCCTCAAGATGAGATTTCCCATTGCATAAGCAAGTAAGATCCCTCAAAGACGATGAGGTAGATAGGTCCGAGGTGGAAGCACGGTGACGTGTGGAGCTGACGGATACTAATCGATCGAGGACTTAACCAATCATTTCAATGTCGTTATCCAGTTTTGAGAGAACAACCTCTCATATAGTGAAGTGACGATGGCGAAGAGGTCACACCCGTTCCCATACCGAACACGGAAGTTAAGCTCTTCAGCGCCGATGGTAGTAAGGGGCTTCCCCTTGTGAGAGTAGGACGTCGCTTCGCAGAAGGCACCACAATAATGGTGCTTTTTTTATTGCAAAAATTGAAGCCCCTTACTAACAAGGACTGAAAGTCCGATCGGCGCGAAACAGAGTAAGCCCGAATTCAAATGACGCATTGAAAACTTAAAACAGGGATTAAAAAAGCGCACCTTTCGGTACGCACGACAAATAGCCCTACAATCTTGAATTTTTTCAGATTGAGGGCTATTTTGCTATTGCACATGATTCACGTATATTTTTAGACCAAGGCAAGTAGCGATCGATTATTTCTGGTTGCTGATGGATTGGGAGGTTCGGGAGTTCTGTCAATACTTTGACCAAGTATTGATAGAAATCAATTCCATTAGCTTTTGCCGTTTCAGCTAAACTCAAACAAATGGCATTGGCATCAGCTCCCAATTCACTCACAGAGAAAAGCCAGTTCTTCCGACCAATCACACTCGGACGAATCGCATTTTCTGCTGGGTTATTGTCAATCGCAATTCGACCGTCATACAGAAATGCTTTTAGACCTTCGGCATGTTTCAAGGTATAGTTTGCCGCTTCCGCAAGGGAACTTTTGCCGTAAAAAGGAGATTCATCTACCCATTGTAAGAATTCTTCCACAATCGGTTTGGAATATTTTTTTCGTGCTTTTCGACGTTTGCTTGGTGAAAGTTTCTTAAACTTTCGTTCCAA
Source organism: Ureibacillus sp. FSL K6-0786 (assembly GCF_037965165.1). Lineage (GTDB taxonomy): Bacteria > Bacillota > Bacilli > Bacillales_A > Planococcaceae > Ureibacillus > Ureibacillus thermosphaericus. The sequence goes on from NZ_CP150191.1 coordinate 1,883,502, forward strand.
TTCGTAGAGTCGATTACAATATTCTACACCTTTTTCGGCGTTTTTACTGTTGGCTTTTAACCATTTTCTACGCACATGTGCCCAACAATTGGCGAATGTGACGTTAGGTAAACCAGCGTATGCAGAATATCCGTCACAAATGATGGTTCCCTTGAACTTTTCCACGAAGTCTTTTAAAACTTCCCGACTTCGCGATAACGCACTATGAAACATGACGATGGTCGGCCCTTGAGAAGCAACGCTTCGGAATACCCAGTTATAAGCATTAGACTGAGCCGACTTTCCATCCGAACGATTGAGTATTTGAGCGTATGTTTCATCAATATGAAGAATTGATTTTTTCATAAGGAGCTCTTTCATACGATGGTAGATTGGATGAAGCCAATCCTCCGCGATTCGAATTACCCAGTTCGATAAATTTTTATCGTTTGTAAGGAGACCATAACGGTTCCATTCCTTTACCTGGCGATATAAAGGTAAATATTGAAACACGCTTCACAATAGCCGGTATAAATTTTGCTTCCCCACGAACAATCGTGCTGCCGATCTCTGTCATCTGAGATTGACAACACTCGCATTGTAAGTTTCAGGCTGATGATGAATTTCTTCAATTTCTAAACCATCCACGAAGAAATCGTTTCGTTTCTTTTTATGTATTTTACGAACAACTGTATAGGTAACAGTGTCCGTGCTTTGTTCTTCTGTGTGCTCAGGTTCGTTAAAAAAAGAGTCATCATCAAATAAAGAACATTGTCCATCTGGAGCTTGGTACTTTGATTTTTCTGATTTTGAGCCATAAAGAAGCTTTGTTAAATAGCGAACTTGTTGTGACAACGATTCAATTTGTTTCAACAGTTCTTCATTTCTCTTATTGGATTGCGCGAGTTGTTCTTCTAATAATTGAATTAATTTTTCATACGAATCATTGCTCACATCATTCACCACATTTCCGTACAAATTCAATATTGTCTTGATTATATCACTAGTAATCATTGGTTAAAAGACACCTTTTTTAGATTTTTGTATGGCTTTCGGTTGATGAATTGTGAGTCCTTCAAGTAACCAACGAAGTTGTTGTTGCGTGAGCCGACGAACTTCATTTTCATTTCGTGGCCATTGGAGTTTGCCATTATCCAATCGTTTATAAAGCATAGCGAAGCCATCTCCATCAAAGTATAAACATTTATAACGATCTTTCCTTCGACCGCAAAACAAGAAGATTGCCTCGCTGTATGGATCGAGTTCGAATGAATCCTGAATTAGCGTTGCTAGACCGTCGATTCCTTTTCGCATATCTGTATGACCGCAAATGATATAGATATTTTTGCATTTTGTAAAATCATGAATCATTTCGATTCAACTCCCTGATAACCGCTTGAAGTAATTGAGGTTTGACACCGGGGTAGAAGGAGATTTTACACTGATTGGATTGAATGACGCATATTGGTCTGAGTGGACCACGACTTTCTGGGGATGGAGTTGGATCAGATTTGGACTCTAATTTTACAGGCACGATATTGAGTTTTTCCGTTGCCAAAAAAAGAACACCTCCTCTGTAATTGTTACTTTCATCTTAAAGGGAGGTGTCATTGATTTATAGGCGTTGTTTGATTTCGGGCTTACGAAACAGAAACCACATGCTAAACAAAAGTAAAATAAATATTTGAAGGAGACGAGAAGCACGGGGACCAAGAAGTTCAAGGAAGCGAGGCAGCCCGGAGCGGAGCGTACTATGTACGTGAGCACCGGACTGCCGAAGCTGACACAGAAATTCACTGGTCAACGTGCTTCGGAGTTAGCGCCGATGGTAGTTAAGGGGTCCCCTTGTGAGAGATAGACGAGCGCTTCGCAGAAGGCACCACAATAGTGGTGCTTTTTTTATTGCAAAAATTGAGCTCCTTACTACCAAGGACTGAAAGTCCGATCGGCGCGATAGAGAAGTGGCAATTAAAACGAAAGCAAAACAATTATTTGGAGGAGACGGAACGTGGACGGGAGTTAACAACTTCTTCCAACTCTATTGTACTGAGTTTTCACAAAATAAAATATTGACATTATTGTTAGACGCTTCAACTTCTACATCAATACCGTTTGGAATTGTCATCATTGGATCCGTGTGTCCAAAATCAACATTATACACAATTGGAAAATCATATCCTTTAGTAGCCTGGCAAATGATATCTATAAATGTATAATCTTGTGAAAATTCTACTTTTGGATGAAAACGTCCGACCACTATTCCATTAATTTTTTCAAAAACCCCCATATGCCGTAACTGAGTTAAATAGCGATCGATAGTACCAGGATTTTCTTGTTCATCTTCTTCTAAAAATAGTATTTTGTTATCAAAGGTTGGAAGAAACTCTGTTCCTGCTAATAGTAACATTGTCCCCATATTGCCAGCTAAGATACTTCCCCTTGCTCTTCCTTCTTTAATAATAAGAGGTCCTTCATTTTTAGTAAGTTGTCGTGGTCGATTATCCTCTATATCCCAAGCTAAAAATTCGCTTGTCCAATATTTACTAGGAGGAATGTGTATTTCATCATTTTGGGTCATTAAAACGTCTTTAAATATTTTCTTTGTGTATTCTAACATTCCACCATATTCACCAAATTGAGGTAATAGTGCGGGTCCCATAAAGGTTATTAGTTCAGATTTTTTATGAATAGCTAATAGAATAGCAGTGAAATCACTATAACCCAATATTATTTTTGGATTTTGCTTTATAAGATTATAATCAATGTATTCTAATAGTTGGTGCGAATTGTAACCACCTATTGTATTAATAATAGCTTTTACTTCGTGATCTTGAAACATTTCATGTAAATCCTCTAACCTTTCTTCAACGGTTCCTGCTAAATGTCCAATGCGTTTCAGAGCATTTTTCCCTATTTTCACCTTAAAACCCATACTCTCTAATTCAGAAATTCCTCTTTGAAATCTATTAGGGCAAGCTGCTGCAACTGGAGATGAAGTAGATATGATTCCTACAGTATCCCCCGGTTTTAATAATTTTGGTTTAATCATAAACATAACCTCTCTTTACCCAGTTTTTTATTGAATGATTAAGTTTATCATAATATCTTTCATGTCTATGTCAATTGTTCGGATGTATGTATCGTATGTATCTGTTTTAGTACATCAAAACCATGCAATTCGGGCAATATTAAATCAAAAAGAATTATCATATTCACTCTCCTGATTTTTAATTAAACCTTCAGTTTTAGTATTCGCTACATCAGTAATTTATCCTTCAAACTTAAGATCCACTTAATACTCGGGCATTAATCAAAAAATAAATTCTTATGTTCCATAAATAGCATCAGTTTTTACAAATAATATTAATTAAAGAATTACACACGAAAATAATAAGAATTTACTAATTAGTTATTGAATCTTCCATATAATTCATTATTTTTCTTTATGTATAATAGGAGAATAAAATGTTTTTCATGAAAGGATGAATTATTTGGCTAAAAAAACAATCTGGGTGGAAATGGAAGAAAATGAAACGCCTGAACAATGTATAACAAGAATAGAACAAATGGGGTATAAGCCAATTGTTCGAAAAGAGGAGCCAGTCTTTCAATATTTTAATGGTGAGATTACGTATTTTCGTCAAAAAGTTAAATTTAAGGCGGAATTACTTGAAGAAAAAACAAAAAATGAGAAAAACACGAACATTAAATAGTGGTATTTTATAATTGTTCGCATTTTTTAATTGATTTTCTTCTTCACCCTTGCTACAATGAACAGAGGAAAACTCCCTCATATATGCTAGAGAATATGGCTCTAGTGTCTCTACCCGACACCGTAAATGTCGGACTATGCGGGAAAGCAACTTTTGGATGATTCGGTAGGTTGGAAATAAATTACCTCAACCTTCTGTTTTGCTATGTCCTCAAGTACTCTGCTTTCTACCGTGTAGCGAAGGCGGGCTATTTGAGGATTTTTTTACGAATACATGTAAATACATTGTTAACTTAAAAAGGAGCGTTATTAATGAATCCTAAAATCGGAGTCATAATGGGAAGTTCCAGTGATTGGGATACGATGAAACATGCTTGTGACATATTAGACGAGTTAGAAGTGCCATACGAAAAGAAAGTTGTATCAGCTCATCGAACTCCTGATTTGATGTTTGAATATGCCGAAACTGCCCGTTCACGTGGTATTGAAGTCATTATTGCCGGAGCGGGAGGAGCAGCTCACTTACCGGGGATGGTTGCAAGTAAAACAACTTTGCCAGTCATCGGTGTACCTGTACAATCAAAAGCTTTAAATGGACTTGATTCATTGCTTTCCATTGTGCAAATGCCTGGTGGTGTTCCTGTAGCGACAGTTGCTATTGGCAAAGCAGGTGCCACAAATGCTGGACTCTTAGCAGCACAAATTTTATCCATTACAGATAAACAAATAGCAGAAAAACTGGAAGCAAGACGTGAACAATTAAAACAAAAAGTATTAGAAAGTTCAGGTGACTTGAAGTGACAAAAACAATATACCCCGGTCAAACGATTGGCATCATCGGGGGTGGACAGTTAGGACGAATGATGGCTCTCAGTGCAAGAGAAGCAGGTTTCAAAATTGCAGTTCTTGATCCGACAATGGATTCACCATGTGGTCAAGTTGCAGATATACAAATTGTAGCTCCGTATGATGATGAAGCTGCACTTGAAGAATTAGCGGAAATAAGTGATGTCATCACTTTTGAGTTTGAAAATATAGATTATGAAGGACTAAAACGATTAACAGAGATTGCCTACGTTCCTCAAGGCGCGGAAATTATTCGCATTACTCAAAATCGAGTAACGGAAAAGGAAGCTATTGTAAATGCCGGTTGCCCTGTTGCACCGTATATTGTTTGCGAGAGCTATGAAGAACTTGTTGAAAAAATAGATCAAATTGGTTTTCCGAGCATTGTGAAAACTGCCCGTTTTGGTTATGACGGAAAAGGTCAACAAAAGCTTCTATCAAAAGAAGACTTGCCATTAGCTAAAAATTTATTTAATCACTCACAATGTATTGTGGAAGGATTTATCCCATTTGAGAAGGAAATTTCCGTCATTATCCAAAGGAATGGAAATGGAGAAACTTATTGTTTACCAGTTGGCGAAAATGTTCATATTAACCACATTTTACATGAAACAATTGTGCCTGCTCGAATTTCTACAGAAACAAAACAATTAGCGGAAGAAGCAGCACGAAAAATCGCTGAACATTTGCAATTAATTGGAACATTAGCAGTTGAAATGTTCGTATTAAACGATGGACAAATTATCATTAATGAACTAGCACCAAGACCGCATAATTCCGGTCATTATTCCATTGAAGCATGCAACATTTCTCAATTCGCGCAACATATCCGTGCTGTTGCAGGATGGCCATTGCGTGAACCAAAACTACATTCTCCAGTAGTGATGGTAAACGTATTAGGGCAACATGTAGCGCCGCTTTCCAATTCCATTACTAAATATCCACATTGGTCGATTCACCTCTATGGAAAGAAAGAGGCAAAAGTTAACCGAAAAATGGGACATGTAACAATACTAACTGATAACATCGAAGAAACACTAATAGAAATTGAAGCTTCTGGCATTTGGTCAGAATGAGGAAAAGGAGATTTGAAAATGATTGAACGTTATACTCGTCCAGAAATGGGAGCAATTTGGACTGAAGAAAATAAATTTAAAGCTTGGCTTGAAGTTGAGATTTTAGCGTGTGAAGCATGGGCTGAACTTGGAGTTATTCCAAAAGAGGACGTAGTGAAATTGCGTCAAAACGCTTCATTTGATATTAACCGTATTTACGAAATTGAACAAACAACGAAACATGATGTAGTAGCATTTACTCGCGCTGTTTCTGAGACGCTTGGGGAAGAAAGAAAATGGGTTCATTACGGACTGACTTCAACAGATGTTGTAGATACTGCCCTCTCTTATTTAATTAAACAAGCAAACAACATTCTACGAAAAGACATTCAAAAATTTATTGATGTATTAACAGCCAAGGCAAAAGAACATAAATATACGGTGATGATGGGGCGCACTCATGGAGTACACGCAGAACCGACAACATTTGGATTAAAACTTGCCTTATGGCGTGAAGAAATGTTACGCAATCTAGAACGATTTGAAAGAGCAGCAAAAACGATTGAGACAGGTAAAATTTCAGGAGCTGTTGGAACATACGCCAACATCGATCCATTTGTAGAGCAATACGTTTGTGAAAAATTAGGTCTAACGCCAGCACCAATTTCAACTCAAACATTGCAACGTGATCGCCATGCAGAATACATTGCAGCATTAGCTCTAATTGCAACTTCCATTGAGAAATTCGCAACGGAAATTCGAGGATTGCAAAAATCCGAAACTCGAGAAGTTGAAGAAGGATTTGCAAAAGGACAAAAAGGTTCATCAGCAATGCCGCATAAACGCAATCCAATCGGATCAGAAAACATGACTGGAATTGCTCGTGTAGTACGTGGACATGTGATCACAGCTTACGAAAATGTTTCTTTATGGCATGAGCGTGATATTTCTCATTCATCAGCAGAACGTATCATTATTCCTGATACAACGATAGCACTTAACTATATGTTGAACCGTTTCAGCAATATCGTGAAAAACTTAACCGTTTTCCCAGAAAACATGAAACGCAATATGGACGCTACGTTCGGACTAATTTATTCACAGCGTATTCTTCTAGCATTAATCGATAAAGGATTATCTCGCGAAGAAGCTTATGATACTGTTCAACCATTAACGGCAAAAGCTTGGGATGAACAAAGACATTTCCGTCCGCTTGTTGAAGCAGATGAAAAAATCAGTTCACTTTTATCTAAAGAAGAAATTGATGATTGTTTCGATTACAACTGGCATTTGAAAAATGTTGATTTGATTTTTCAACGTTTAGGATTAAATGATTAATCGGTACAGTAAAAGGCGAAGCCATTGAAAAATTTAAATTATTGGGGGAACGGTTATGGAAAAAGGTGCGCTGTTATACGAAGGAAAAGCGAAACGCTTATATGCAACAGATGTGGAAGATGTTTTGTTTGTTGAGTATAAAAACAGTGCGACAGCCTTTAACGGGCTGAAGAAAGCAGAAATTGAGGGGAAAGGAATATTAAATAATAAAATTTCTACCCTGATTTTTGAAAAATTAAAACAGCATGGTATCGAATCTCACTTTATTAAGAGTGTATCTGAACACGAACAACTAGTAAAAAAAGTGGATATCATCCCCCTTGAAGTGGTTGTTCGCAATATATCAGCAGGTAGCTTCGCTGAAAGGCTTGGCATTGAAGAAGGAACAAAGTTAAAGCGTCCGATTGTTGAGTTTTACTATAAAAATGACGCATTAAAAGATCCTTTGATTAACAATGAACATATTGACATACTTGGGATTGCATCAAAAGAAGAAGTTGAAACGATTACTAACAATGCATTTAAAGTGAATGAAGCATTGAGGAAAATATTTGAAGAAATCGATGTAGTATTAGTTGATTTTAAATTGGAATTCGGTCGTGATAAAGAAGGCAACATCTTGCTTGCGGATGAAATCTCTCCAGATACTTGCCGACTCTGGGATGCGGAAACGAATGAAAAGCTGGATAAAGACGTATTTAGACGTGATCTTGGTAGTTTAACAGATGTTTATAACATTATTCTTTCTAGACTTGGAGGAAAGTGATATGAAAAAAGTTAAAATTTACGTTACGTTACGTGAAAGTGTATTAGACCCACAAGGCTCTGCAGTAAAAGGATCTTTAGTAAATATGGGATATAAAGAAGTTGAGGACGTACGTATCGGTAAATATTTAGAAGTATTAATTTCAGATACTGAACGTGATATTGACGCATTGGTAAAAGAAATGTGTGAAAAGCTGCTGGCAAACACTGTGATTGAGGATTATCGCTTTGAAGTCGAGGAGGCTAATTAATCATGAAATTTGCTGTACTCGTATTCCCAGGGTCGAACTGTGATATCGACATGTATCATGCAATAAAGGACGAACTAGGTGAAGAAGTAGAATATGTTTGGCACGATGCAACAGATTTAAGTAAATTTGATGCGATTTTAATTCCTGGAGGATTCTCATACGGGGATTATCTCCGTTGTGGAGCCATGGCAAGTCAATCAAATGTTATGAAAGCAGTGAAAAAGGCAGCAGAAGAAGGAAAACCAGTTTTAGGAGTTTGCAACGGATTCCAAATTTTAACGGAAGCGGGTTTGCTACCAGGGGTTTTACTTCGCAACCAAAACTTAAAATTCATTTGCCGAACAGTTCAATTAAAAGTTGAAAATAACAATACGCTATTTACAAATCAATATGAGCAAGGGCAAATCATTAATATTCCAATCGCTCATGGTGAAGGAAACTATTTCTGTGATGAGGAAACATTAAAAAAATTACAAGAAAAGAATCAAATCGTTTTCACTTATTCAGGTGAAAATCCAAATGGAAGTCTATCAGACATTGCAGGTATTGTGAATGAGCGTGGTAACGTTCTTGGTATGATGCCACACCCTGAACGTGCGGTGGATGCATTACTTGGCAGTGCAGACGGACTAGCATTATTCAAATCAATTGTGAAACAGTGGAGGGAATCACATGTCTAATTTAGAACCAACTGCAGAACAAATTAAGGAACAAAAGCTTTATCGTGACATGGGGTTAAGTGATGAAGAGTTTGCGATGGTTGAGAAAATTTTAGGCCGTCTTCCAAATTGGACAGAAACAGGTTTGTTCTCTGTTATGTGGTCTGAACACTGTTCTTATAAAAACTCAAAACCGGTATTGCGTAAATTCCCAACAAACGGACCTCGCGTATTACAAGGTCCTGGAGAGGGTGCGGGGATTGTTGACATAGGTGATGAGCAAGCAGTTGTATTCAAGATGGAATCTCATAACCACCCTTCAGCGATTGAACCTTACCAAGGTGCAGCAACAGGGGTTGGAGGGATTATTCGTGACGTGTTCTCCATGGGTGCTCGTCCAATTGCACTGTTAAACTCTTTACGTTTCGGTGAATTAAAGTCGCCTCGAGTGAAATACTTATTTGAAGAAGTAGTGGCAGGAATCGCTGGATACGGAAACTGCATCGGTATCCCAACTGTTGGTGGAGAAGTTCAATTTGACCCTTGCTATGAAGGAAATCCTTTAGTAAATGCTATGTGTGTTGGTTTAATTGACCATAAAGATATTCAAAAAGGTGTGGCTAAAGGTGTAGGCAATACTGTCATGTATGTGGGTGCTAAAACAGGGCGTGACGGTATCCACGGTGCGACGTTCGCTTCTGAAGAATTAAGTGAAGAATCAGAAGAAAATCGTCCAGCAGTTCAAGTTGGGGACCCATTCATGGAAAAACTTCTATTAGAAGCTTGTTTAGAAGTTGTAAAATCAGATGCTCTCGTTGGTATACAAGATATGGGAGCTGCAGGTTTAACTTCCTCTTCAGCAGAGATGGCTTCAAAAGCTGGTTCAGGTATCGAAATGAATTTAGATTTAGTGCCGCAACGTGAGACAGGCATGACTGCCTATGAAATGATGTTATCAGAATCACAAGAACGAATGCTTTTAGTCGTGAAAAAAGGTCGCGAAGAAGAAATCAAACAAATCTTCGAAAAATACGGATTAGATGCTGTTGCAATCGGCCGAGTGACAGACGATAAAATGTTGAGGCTGATTCATAAAGGTGAAGTTGTAGCTGAAGTTCCAGCTGATGCATTAGCAGAAGATGCACCAGTTTATCATAAACCTTCTAAAGAACCTGCTTATTTTAGCGAGTTCCAAGCAATGGAAAACGCGGAGCCTGAAGTAAGTGACTTGAAAGAAACGTTGAAACAATTACTTCAAGCACCGACTATTGCTTCAAAAGAATGGGTTTACAATCAATTTGACTATCAAGTTCGTACAAATACAGTAGTAACTCCTGGTTCAGATGCGGCAGTATTGCGCATTAGAGGTACAAATAAAGCACTTGCTATGACAGCTGACTGCAACTCTCGCTACATTTATTTAGATCCAGAAACAGGTGGCAAAATCGCGGTGGCAGAGGCTGCTCGCAACATTGTTGCATCAGGTGGCGAACCGCTAGCAATTACAGACTGCTTAAACTTTGGTAATCCAGAAAAGCCAGAAATCTTCTGGCAATTAGAAAAGAGTGCGGATGGTATTTCTGCGGCTTGTACAGCTTTAAAAACACCAGTTATTAGCGGCAACGTTTCCCTTTATAATGAACATTCAGGTCAAGCTGTATATCCTACTCCAACAATTGGTATGGTTGGTTTAATTCAAGATTTATCACATGTGACAACACAACAAGTTAAACAAGCTGGTGACGTTGTTTATATACTTGGTGAAACAAAAACAGAATTCGGTGGATCAGAACTACAAAAATTAGTTCATGGCAAAATCTTTGGTAAAGCGCCAAGCATCGATTTAGAGGTGGAGGCAGCGCGCCAAAAAGCATTACTTTCTGCAATTCGTGCTGGACTTGTTCAATCTGCTCATGACGTATCTGAAGGCGGCGTAGCAGTTGCGTTAGCTGAAAAGACTTTCGGAACTGAAGGGTTAGGACTTCATGTGAGATTAGAAGGATCACCTGTAACTGCTTTATTCAGTGAATCTCAATCTCGTTTTATCGTCACAGTAAAAGAAGAAAACGTGAAGCAATTTGAAGAATTGATTACTGATGCAAAGAAAATCGGACTTGTTACAAATGATGGGAAAATCACAATTGAAGGCGAATCAGGCTTGTTAATTGAGGGGTCTGTGGAAGAATTTTGTTCTGCTTGGAAAGGAGCTATCCCATGCTTGCTGAAATCAGAGGCTTAAATGAAGAATGTGGTGTTTTTGGGATATGGGGACATGAAGCGGCAGCTCATTTAAGCTATTACGGTTTACATGCTTTACAACATCGCGGTCAAGAAGGTGCTGGCATCGTCGCTACTGACGGCCAGTACTTCAAAGCGGTAAAAGGTGAAGGTTTAGTAAATGAAGTATTTAATGAAGAAAAATTAAAAAGTTTGAAAGGCACTTCTGCCATTGCTCATGTTCGCTATACAACTGCAGGCGGCGGAGGAATAGAGAACGTACAGCCGTTATTGGTTCGTTCCTCAACTGGCACGATTGCTTTGGCTCATAATGGTAATTTAGTCAATGCGAATCATTTGAAACAACATCTTGAACGATCAGGTAGTATTTTTCATTCTACTTCAGACACGGAAGTAATTGTGCATTTAATTAAAAAAAGCAAAAAGCCTCGCTTCCGTGAGCAAGTAAAAGAAGCTCTTTCTCTATTGAGAGGTGCATTCTCCGTCATTATTTTAACGAAAGATAAAATGATCCTAGCTCGAGATCGCAATGGTTTACGTCCACTGTCAATTGGTAAATTAGGGGACGCTTGGGTGGCTTCGTCTGAAACTTGCGCCTTTGATTTGATTGGTGCGGAGTTTATACGGGAAGTGGAGCCGGGAGAATTAGTTGTTATTTCAGAAAAAGGTATCGAAGAAGATCGCTATGCTCAAATGGAACAAAGAGCAATGTGTGCAATGGAATATGTTTATTTTGCACGTCCTGACTCAAATATTGATTATGTCAACATTCACATGGCTCGTAAACGTTTGGGTAAACAATTAGCAAAAGAAATGGGTTCAATCGATGCGGATGTTGTAACAGGTGTTCCGGATTCCTCCATTTCAGCTGCAATTGGTTTTGCAGAAGAAATTGGCATTCCTTACGAAATGGGATTAATCAAAAATCGTTATGTGGGAAGAACATTTATTCAACCGACACAAGAATTGCGTGAACGCGGAGTAAAAATGAAATTATCTCCTGTCGTTCAAGTCGTTCGTGGAAAACGAGTAGTCATGGTGGATGATTCCATCGTTCGAGGAACAACTTCTCGTAGAATTGTCAAAATGTTAAAAGAAGCTGGAGCAAAGGAAGTGCATGTAGCAATCACTTCTCCTCCAATTTCGAATCCTTGCTTCTATGGAATAGACATTTCATCAGATGAAGAGCTAATCGCAACAGGAAAAACAATCGATGAAATCCGTGATGCAATTGGTGCAGATTCCTTAACATTTTTATCTCCAGACGGATTAGTAGAAGCAATCTCAAGACCTTTTGACGATGAGAATGGCGGTCTTTGCATGGCATGCTTTACTGGAAAATATCCAACTGAAATTTTCCCAGACACTGTCTTACCACATATTAAAGAACTTTCACATTAAGGAGGAAGAATCATGTCAAAGGCATATGAACAAGCGGGAGTCAATATTGAAGCTGGTTATGAAGCTGTTAAACGCATGAAATCCCATGTAGAAAGAACAAAACGAATTGGTGTCATGGGAACGTTTGGTGGCTTCGGTGGCATGTTCGATTTATCTTCATTAAATTTAAAAGAACCTGTTCTAATTTCTGGTACAGATGGTGTCGGGACTAAGCTCAAATTAGCATTTATGGCCGATAAACATGACACGATTGGCATTGACTGCGTGGCGATGTGTGTGAATGATATCGTTGCTCAAGGTGCAGAACCGTTATACTTTTTAGATTATATTGCAATTGGGAAAGCAGACCCTGAAAAGATCGAGCAAATTGTAAGTGGCGTTGCAGATGGCTGCGTTCAGGCAGGTGCTGCACTCATCGGCGGGGAAACTGCTGAAATGCCTGGTTTGTATGATGAAAATGAATATGATGTAGCTGGTTTTGCGGTTGGGGCTTGTGAAAAATCTCGTGTCGTTACTGGGGAAAAAATTGTTGAAGGGGATGTCCTTGTTGGACTTGCATCTAGCGGCGTGCATTCCAATGGTTATTCCTTAGTTCGCAAAATCGTATTTGGAAATTGCGGCTATAAATATGATGAATTGATTGAAGGTTATGAAGATTTGGGGCCAATTGGTGATGCTTTGCTTACACCAACAAAAATTTACGCCAAACCAGTTCTTGAGATGTTAAAGCAAGTGGACGTTCACGGCATGGCTCACATTACTGGTGGTGGATTTTATGAAAACTTGCCTCGAATGATGCCAGAAGGACTTGCAACAGAAATTGATTTAGGATCATGGGAAACTCTTCGAATTTTCGAATTTTTGAAGGATAAAGGTTCGCTATCAGACAGAGATTTATACAACGTATTTAATATGGGGATTGGATTTGTTCTTTCCGTTTCTCCTGAAGATGCGGATAAAATAATTCAAATTGCAGAAGCCCACGGGGAGAAAGCGTATCAAATTGGGCGTGTTGTAAAAGGCGAAGGGGTTTTATTTAATGGAAAACACGATGGGAGCTTGAGCCAATGACAACGAAAATAGCAGTGTTTGCATCAGGAAGTGGATCGAATTTTCAAGCGATTCAAGAATCCATCGAACGTGGAGAATTAAATGCAAACATAGAAGTTGTAGTAACAGATAAACCCAATGCATATGTGGTTAAAAGAGCGGAGAAATTCGGCATCCCAGTTTTCGCATTTTCACCAAAAGATTATGCTTCAAAAGCTACATATGAATCTGAAATTGTAAAAATATTGAAACAAAAAGCGGTGGAATGGATTGTATTAGCTGGGTATATGCGCTTAATTGGCGACACATTACTTACTGAATATCCTAATAAAATCGTTAATATTCATCCTTCTCTATTACCAGCTTTTCCTGGAAAAGATGCGATTGGACAAGCAATGGAACATGGCGTGAAAGTCACTGGGGTTACTGTTCATTATGTTGATGAAGGGATGGATACAGGTCCAATTATTGCACAAAGAGCGGTAGAAGTTGTGGATGGTAATCGAGAAGCAACGGAAGAACGTATTCACAAAGTAGAACATGAACTTTATCCAAAAACGTTAAAAAAATTATTTGAAAATAAATAATTGCAAAAATAGAGTATAAACTGGAGGCTTTAACTGTGGCAAAACGTGCACTTATTAGTGTTTCAAATAAAGATGGAATTTTAGAGTTTGCGAAAGAATTAGTTGCGCTTGGTTATGAAATATTATCTACTGGTGGTACGAAAAAGTTATTGCAAGAAAATAACGTACCGGTAACTGGTGTAGATGAAGTAACAAAATTTCCTGAAATTCTTGACGGACGTGTAAAAACATTAAATCCCATGATTCATGGTGGTCTATTAGGGAAATTTGATGATCCTTCCCACCAAGCACAAATGCAAGAACACGGAATTGAACCAATTGAAATCGTTTGTGTAAACTTATATCCATTTGTAGAAACAATTTCAAAACCAAATGTCACTTGGGAAGATGCAATTGAAAATATTGATATTGGTGGCCCTACAATGTTGCGTGCAGCTGCGAAAAATCATCAATATGTAACAGTAATCGTTGACAGCAATGACTATGCTACGGTTCTTGAAGAATTGAAAGCGAACGGTACAACTACTTTTGAAACGCGAAAAAAACTTGCAGCGAAAGTATTCCGCCATACAGCAAGCTATGATGCATATATTTCAAACTACTTAACAGAAGAATCATTCCCTGAAAGTTTAACACTTACTTACGAATTACAACAAACGTTGCGATACGGTGAAAATCCTCACCAAAAAGCTGCATTTTATAAAAAACGTTTAGGTTCAGATTTTTCTCTTGCCTATGCTACTCAATTACATGGAAAAGAATTATCCTTTAATAATATTCAAGATGGGAATGCAGCTCTTCAAATTGTAAAAGAATTTAAAATACCAGCTGCCGTAGCGGTAAAACATATGAACCCATGTGGTGTTGGTACTGGTAGCACGATTGAAGAAGCATTTGACAAAGCTTATGAAGCAGATCCAGTTTCAATTTTTGGTGGAATCATTGCGTTAAACCGTGAAGTAAATGCACCAACTGCAGAAAAATTAAGCAATATCTTCTTAGAAATTATCATAGCACCTTCATTTACAGAAGAAGCATTAGAAATTTTAACGAAAAAGAAAAACATTCGCTTGCTTACAATCAATTTCTCTCAAGAAAAACAAGATCCGTTCAAAGTTGTTTCCGTTGAAGGTGGTTTACTCGTCCAAGAAGACGATACATATGGCTTTAACGATGCCGATATAAAAGTTGTAACAGACCGTGAACCAACGGAGGAAGAATGGGAAGCCTTAAAACTTGGTTGGGCCGTTGTGAAACACGTGAAGTCAAATGCTATTGTCGTAAACAATAAACAAATGACATTAGGAATCGGTGCAGGTCAAATGAACCGTGTTGGAGCAGCGAAAATCGCATTAGAGCAAGCTGGTGAAAAAGCGAAAGGTGCGGTAATGGCTTCGGATGCTTTCTTCCCAATGCCAGATACAGTAGAAGAAGCAATCAAAGCTGGAATTACAGCAATCATTCATCCAGGGGGATCTATTCGCGATCAAGACTCCATCGATGTGGCGAACAAGGCTGGTATTGCCATGGTTACAACAGGAGTAAGACATTTTAAACATTAATGAATAAAGACGGCTCGTTTCGTAGCCGTCTTTTCTAAAGTTAAAATATTTTTTTGGAAGTTGCAATTATTTCTAACTTCATTTGAAATATATATGCCAATAATTTGTAGGAGGGCATCGATCGTATGAAAGTATTAGTAGTTGGTAGCGGTGGACGTGAGCATGCTATCGCAAAAAAATTCAGCATTTCTCCATCCGTAGAAAAAGTGTATGTAGCACCTGGAAATGATGGAATGCGTGATTGTGCAGAATTGGTTGCGATTGATTCAATGGATTTTGAAAGCTTGGCAAACTTCGCAAAAGAACAACGTATTGATTTAACTTTTGTCGGTCCTGAACAACCTCTTGCTGAGGGAATTGTGGATTATTTCCAAGAACGAGGTCTTGTCATTTTTGGACCAACAAAACAAGCAGCTCAAATTGAAGGTAGTAAGTCATTTGCAAAACAATTAATGAAAAAATACAACATCCCAACAGCAACTTATGAAACGTTTACTGAAATGGATAAAGCGATTGAATATATTAAACAACAAGGGGCACCGATTGTTGTAAAAGCAGATGGCTTGGCAGCTGGTAAAGGTGTAGTTGTTGCAATGACAGAACAAGAAGCGATTGATGCTGTAACGGATATGATTGGGAATCAACGCTTTGGTGAATCTTCATCAAAAGTAGTGATTGAGGAATATTTAGAAGGAGAAGAATTTTCCTTCATGTCCTTTGTACATAAAGGGCAAATTTATCCAATGGTGATTGCTCAAGATCATAAACGAGCTTATGATGGCGATACAGGTCCAAATACTGGTGGTATGGGTGCATATTCACCGGTTCCGCAAATTCCGCAAGAAATGGTATCTCGCGCATATACAGAAATTGTAGAACCAACTGTAAAAGCTATGGAAGAAGAAGGCGCATCCTTCACTGGAGTTTTATATGCAGGATTAATTCTTACGAAAGAAGGTCCAAAAGTTATTGAATTTAATGCACGTTTTGGCGATCCAGAAACACAAGTAGTGCTTCCTCGCATGACTTCTGATTTTGGATTATTCATGAAAGCATTAATGGAAGAAAAATTCTTTGATTTACAATGGTCTAATGAAGTAATGCTAGGAGTTGTCATTGCGGCAGAAGGCTATCCTGGAACAGTTGAAAAAGGACATCCACTTCCAAATTTAGATGAGCTTAGTAAAGAATATGAAGTATATCATGCAGGAACGAAACTTCAAGATGGACGATATGTAGGTAATGGTGGACGTGTGTTATTAGTGGCATCAAAAGCAGAGTCTTTAAAAGAAGCGAAAGAAAAAGTATATGCAGGAATAGATAAGTATTCTTGGGATCATTTCTTCTACCGCAAAGATATTGGATGGAGAACATTTAAATAATTTTTCCATGAGATAAAATGAAATAAAAAGCACAAACCAAGAGTAATGGGGTTTGTGCTTTTTCTGAGTTAAACATTTTTATTTATTTGGATTTCTTCTGATTTGCATTATTTGTAACACCTTGAATGGCTTTGGCAGCTTCCTCCATCATTGTGCCCGATTGGGTTGTGTTAGCAACTGTCTCTGCAACTTTAGCTGCAGTTTGTGTCATTTGTTGCATAGTGGAGCCATTGCCGCCATTGGAATTTTGATTTCCGCTATTATATCTTGAATTAAAAGCAGTCATTAAGCTATCGCCATCCATAAATTCTTGCATGGATGTTGTAACGGCATTTTTCACATTATTGCTGAACATTGCTTTGGTAGGGCAGTATAAAAAGATACCTTCAGCAATTTTTAATGAACCAGCTGTAATTGATAGCATTCCTAAAGTTTTGTTTCCGTTCTCTTTCACTAAATGACTAATTCCACAAGCTGTTAACCCAATGCCTAAAGCAAGTCGAACGAAGCCACTTTTTTCAGAAATATTTTCTTCCAACATCAAAATCACTCCTTTTCAAATGTGCTGATTGAAAGAACTTTAATTTAGTAAAGTGCTGTGTTACGATAAAATCAGATATGCTTGCTTTTCAGCATTGTTAGTATGTGCGAATAAAACTCGATTAAACGAAATAAATATTTTATATAATAGAAGGGAGTGTAACATATGCCAGAATCTATTTGGAAGATTCAAGAAATCCGAAATCAAATTGCTGTGATAGAAGGAAAGCTATCACCAACCATTGTTTTAAAAAATGCACGCTTTTTACATAGCATGTTAAAACAATGGGTTTTCGGTAATATTTGGGTTCATCATGATCGAATCGTATATGTTGGTAATGAAGTGCCAGAAAATTTACTAGATACTGAAGTAATAGATTTAGGGGGAAAAACGGTTGTACCAGGTTATATTGAACCCCATGTCCATCCGTTTCAATTATATAATCCTGTAACATTTGCAGATTACGCAGCACAATTTGGAACAACAATGTTTATAAGCGATAATCTACATTTTGCGTTACAACTCCCTAATACGAAAGCGTTTTCACTTCTAGATGAATTGAAAAAGATGCCGTTTTCTTATTATTGGTGGACTCGTTATGATGCGCAAACCGAATTGGGTAATGAAGATCAAATATTTACGAATAAATCTATTTTTGAATGGATTGGAAGAGATGACGTTTTACTTGGAGGCGAGTTAACTGGTTGGCCACGTCTTTTACGTGGTGATGACCAAATGCTTTATTGGATTCAGTCTTCAAAGAAGAATGGGAAGAAAATTGAAGGACATTTTCCAGGTGCATCTGATAAAACCCTTGTCAGAATGAAATTACTTGGAGCAGATGGTGATCATGAAGCAATGACGGTTGAGGAAGTTGAAAAACGGATTTTTCATGGTTATGGTGTAACGCTACGATATTCTTCCATCCGTCCTGATCTTCCAAATCTATTAAAAGGAATACTAGATAAAAAGTTAAATATATTTGACCATTTAATGATGACAACAGATGGTTCAACACCTTGTTTCCATCGTGAAGGTGTCATGAATTTATGCATCCAAATTGCACTTGAAGTAGGAGTCGACCCTATTGATGCATATAACATGGCTTCATATAATATCGCGAAGTATTATAATTTATCTCATTTACATGGTTTGATTGCGACAGGAAGATTTGCTACTTTAAATATTTTAAAAGATGAATTTACTCCAAATCCGGAATCGGTATTATCAAAAGGTGTTTGGTTAAAAAAAGATGGACAAAAAGTACAAACATTACCAGAAATCGATTGGAATAAGTATTATCCATCTCTTGAACTAGAATTTGAGTTAAACGAGGAAGATTTCCAAGTATCTACACCAATTGGAATTGAATTGGTTAACGATGTCATAACAAAACCATACTCTGTGAATTTCCAATTGCATAAAAATGAAATTCTTGTAAATTCCGATGAAAGTTTATTAATGCTTATAGATAAAAACGGAAAATGGCGAATTAATGCAATCTTAAAAGGTTTTGCAACAAATGTAAAAGGATTTGCTTCCTCGTACTCTAATACAGGGGATATCATTTTAATAGGTAAAAATGAGCAAGATATGATGCTTGCTTTTAATGAAATGAAAAAAATGAAGGGCGGCATTGTCCTTACAGAAGACAATGAAGTTATTATGTCTCTACCATTGACTGGAGCAGGTAACTTTTTCACTGGAAAGATGGAAGACTTAATGGAAAATGAGGCGGCATTAACAGCGGCATTGCGAGAAAGAGGTTATAAGCATAGCGATGCGATTTATACATTGTTCTTCTTACAATCAACTCATTTACCTTATATCCGAATCACACAAAATGGAATTGTTGATGTCATGAAAAAAGAAGTAATGATTCCATCAGTGATGCGCTAGCTGAAAGGATGAAGATTATGTTTCGAAAAAAAACATTGCTTTGTGTCTTAGCAAGTATCTCACTTCTTGCAGCATGTGGAGATGGTAGTGAAAAAAGCATAAGTGATAAACCAATTGAACCAGTTCAAGAAGAACCGAAAGAAATATTATATCCGACACCATTTACTGGAGAACTGATTTCTAATGAGATTACAATGAGGCCTGTTATTGCTACGATTAACAATCACCCTGCTGCCCGTCCGCAATCTGGTATTGCAAGTGCTGATGTAGTTTATGAAATGCTTGCAGAAGGGGATGTTACAAGATTTTTGGCATTGTTCCAATCGGAAATTCCTGATAGCATCGGACCAATTCGTAGTGCAAGATCCTATTTTATTGAATTAGCGGATGGATTTGACGCCTTTTACATTGCACACGGTTTCAGTCCAGAAGCAAAACAGATGCTCGAAAATGGCATCGTTGATAACATTAACGGTATGTATTACGATGGTTCCTTCTTCAAACGTTCTAAAGATCGGGTTGCACCACATAACTCATATTTTATGAGCGATAACCTAGAAGCTGCTGCAGAAAAAGTGAATGCTTCACTTCTCTATCAGAAAAAAGTATCGTATACTTATTATGATGATGAGGAAAGTGTTAAAGTAGGTGCGCAAGCAGATCGTATACATGTCCGTTATAGTAATAATGAAAACTTTAACAGCACCTATTCATATGATCCAGTGAGCAACACTTATTCCCGCTCTTCTGGTGGAACGGTAACAACAGATTTATTGACGGGAGAACCGATAAAGTTATCCAATGTGTTAGTCTTGGAAATGGATCATCAGGTGATTGACAACAAAGGCCGTAGAGAGATTGATATTTATTCTGGTGGGAGAGCTTATATTTTCCAACAAGGGATGATGCGAGAACTGCGTTGGGAAAATATTGACGGCGTTTTAACAGCGGTAGAAATCGACGGCAGTGAAGCAAAACTTATGCCAGGTAAAACATGGATTCATTTTGTACCAACAAATCCGGGAATTGCTACTTCTGTAACTTATTCAAATTCTGAGCAGCAAAGTTGAAAGGATGAGGAAGAAAATGCAGGTAGATAAAATTCGTGGTCCTCAAACAGATCAGCTTTTTAGAGCGATATTAGAATTGAGAGACCTTGAAGAATGCTATAAATTTTTCGATGACTTATGTACGATTAGTGAAATTCAATCGATGGCTCAACGATTTGAAGTAGCTCATCTATTACGTTTGAAAAAAACTTATGAAACAATCAAAAAAGAAACCGGAGCTTCTACTGCAACCATTTCACGGGTGCGTCGTTGTTTCGATTATGGCAATGATGCTTATGAAGAAATGTTAAGTCGACTTTATCCAAATGAAAAACCATATGAACCAAAAAGATAAGTTTGTTAAAATTGGGATTGTTTAGAAGTAAAAATTATCACTCAGTTTAATTGGGTGATAATTTTTTGTTTGTCGATTTTCGATTTCGTGGATGCTTTCTTCATTCCTCATACTCTCTTTTTCGGTCAAGGACAACTGAACGAGGATTGAGAAAAGTTTCTTATATAAACAGCGATTTCACTTACAGGAAAGTAGGTAGGAGTTTTCGGTAAAAGCTACTTTGAGATATACTTATAAGCACAAAATAAATAGGAATAGGTGAGGACTTTATGGACTATAAAAATTGGAGACATGTATTTAAAATTGACCCTTCAAAAGAACTTTCAGATGAAGCATTAGAAAAGGTGTGCGAATCTGGCACAGATGTCATTTTAGTAGGAGGGACAGATGGGATTACTTTAGATAACGTGCTCGAACAACTCGTTCGAATCAGAAGATATTCTGTTCCAATTGCCTTAGAAATATCAACAATTGAATCTATTACCCCTGGATTTGATTATTATTTGATACCTACTGTCTTAAATAGTACGAATACAAAATGGGTAAAAGACCTTCATCATGCGGCCATTAAAGAATTTGGTGATGTCATGGTATGGGATGAACTAGTTGCAGAAGGCTACTGTATATTAAATCCAGATTGCAAAGTAGCAAAAGCAACGGAGGCCGATACAAATTTAACAAAAGAAGACGTAATTGCATATGCCCGACTTGCTGAAAATTACTTTAAATTGCCTATTTTTTATGTAGAATACAGCGGTACATATGGTGACGTAGAAATTGTTGCTGGGGTAAAAGAAGTATTATCAGAAACTCGACTATTTTATGGTGGAGGTATCCGCAACGCTGAACAAGCAAAAGAGATGGCCAAATTTGCAGATACTGTTATCGTTGGAAACGTCATTTATGAGGATTTAAAAGAAGCGCTAAAAACCGTTGTGGCAGTAAAAAGTGTAACAAGATAAACGGTGCGAAAATGATCTCTTTGTAGTATAATTGAGAACAAATGTTTGTAATAGTGAGGTGCACCATGGAACACATAACAAAAAATTTATTGGATGGAATGAATCCACAACAAAAGGAAGCGGTCAAAACAACGGAAGGTCCCCTTCTCATTATGGCTGGTGCAGGTTCAGGAAAAACGAGAGTGCTGACTCACCGGATTGCATATTTAATTGTTGAAAAACAAGTATACCCTTCAAATATTTTAGCGATTACCTTTACGAATAAAGCTGCAAGGGAAATGCGTGATCGAATTGATGCTTTACTGGGAAGCGGTATATCCGAAAGCATGTGGGTTTCTACATTTCACTCCATGTGCGTTCGCATATTAAGAAGAAATATTGATCGCATCGGTATCTCAAAAAACTTTACGATTCTTGACTCATCCGACCAATTAACAGCAATAAAAAACGTTTTTAAACAACTCAATATTGATACGAAACGATATGATCCAAGAACGGTTTTAAGCACGATTAGTTCTGCTAAAAATGAATGCATCACTGCAGAAGAATATAAAAAAATAACCAATTCACATAATCCTTACGAAAAAATCGTAGGAGATGTGTATGAGGAATATGAAAAAACCCTTCGTAAAAATCAATCCCTTGACTTTGATGATTTAATTATGATGACGATTACTTTGTTTGAACGCGTACCGGACGTATTAGAATACTACCAAAATAAATTTCAATACATTCACGTCGATGAATATCAAGATACGAACCATTCTCAATATAAACTTGTCAAAATGCTCGCTTCAAAATTTAAAAATATTTGCGTTGTAGGGGATTCTGATCAATCCATTTATAAGTGGCGTGGTGCAGACATTCGAAACATCTTATCTTTTGAAAAAGATTATCCGAATGCAAACGTTATTTTGCTTGAACAAAACTACCGCTCCACAAAGAGAATTTTGCAAGCAGCAAACGATGTCATCTCAAACAATGAAAGCCGTTATCCAAAGAAGCTGCGCACAGATAATCCTGAAGGCGAAAAAATTGTATTCTATACCGCTCGTGATGAAAGAGATGAAGCGCAATTTGTAGTTAAAACAATTAAAGAATTAATGGAAAAAGAAGGGCGTAGTTTAAAAGATTTTGCTATACTTTACCGCACAAATGCCCAATCCCGTGCAATGGAAGAAGTTTTAGTGAAATCTAATTTGCAGTATACGATTGTTGGGGGTACGAAATTCTACGATCGTAAAGAAATTAAAGACTTACTTGCTTATTTGCGATTAATTGCCAACAATGATGATGATTTATCACTGGCCCGCATCATCAATGAACCGAAACGAAGCATTGGTCCATCAACTTTCGATAAAATTGCGACTTATGCAATTGAAAACGATATATCCATTTTTAAAGCATTCAATGACATTTCCTCCATCGGGTTAACACCTAGGGCAATGAACGCAATTGAAAAATTCCGTGAATTAATTGAAGGATTGACGAAAATGCAAGATTATTTATCTGTCACGGAATTGGTGGAAGAAGTCATTGAGAAATCGGGATATCGTGCAATGCTTGAGAAAGAAAATACGATTGAATCTCAAAGTCGATTAGAAAACATTGAAGAATTTTTATCTGTAACAAAAGCCTTTGAAGAAAGAAGCGACGATAAATCCCTCGTTGCATTTTTAACAGATCTCGCATTGATTGCAGATATTGATTCGCTAGATCAAGAAAGCGATTCAAAAGAGAGCATTGTATTAATGACGTTGCATTCCGCGAAGGGATTAGAGTTTCCGGTTGTATTCATTATCGGTATGGAGGAAAACATTTTCCCTCATTCCCGCTCAATTGGAGATAAAGCTGAAATGGAAGAAGAACGCCGCTTAGCTTATGTGGGAATCACACGGGCAGAAGAACGGCTATACTTAACTTGTGCCTCTTATCGCACGCTTTTTGGCCGCTCTAATTCAAACTTACCGTCCCGTTTCATCAAAGAAATTTCGGATGACATCATTTATCCAATTTCGAAATCATATAGCTTTGGTGATGTGGAAGAAAAATTGCCTTTCGCAGGTCAGCAGAGAGCTTCAAGTTACAAAAGAAAAATTGGTGTTGTTCAATCAAAATCGCAAATTGCTACTCTCCAATCGACTGGTGGAGAACAATTCCAATGGAAAGTTGGAGATAAGGCGATTCATGGTAAATGGGGTACAGGTGTTGTTGTTAGTGTAAAAGGTGAAGGTGACGATATGGAGCTGGATATTGCCTTTCCAGACAAAGGCATCAAAAGGCTACTTGCCAAGTTTGCCCCAATTACAAAAGGTTAAATAACATTTCACTTAACAATTAGTGGAGGATTACGATGAAAGACCTTGAAAAACGTGTAGCTGAACTAAATAAGCTTTTACATGAATATGCTCATGCCTACTATGTACTAGACAAGCCTTTAGTTCCTGATGCGGTGTATGATCAGCTAATGCAAGAATTAATGGCAATCGAAAAGGAACATCCGGAATTCATCTATCCGGATTCACCTACTCAACGGGTTGGTGGAAAGCCGCTTGAAGGGTTTAACAAAGTAACTCACAGATACCCGATGTTAAGCCTTTCGAATGCATTTTCCGAAGATGATTTGCGGGATTTTGATCGAAAAATTCGTCAAGCGATTGGCGATCGATACAACTATGTTTGTGAACTGAAAATAGATGGGCTTGCCATCGCATTAAGATATGAGAATGGAATATTTGTACAAGGCGCTACCCGCGGTGATGGTACAGTCGGCGAAGATATTACAGTAAATTTAAAAACCATTAAAGACATACCATTGCGATTAAAAGAGCCGGTAACAATTGAAGTGCGCGGAGAGGCTTATATGCCTAAAAAATCCTTTGAAGAATTAAATAAACAGCGAGCGGAAAATGGAGAAGATCTTTTTGCTAATCCTCGGAATGCAGCTGCTGGATCACTGCGCCAACTCGATTCAAAAATCACCGCTTCTCGAAACTTAGCAACATTTATCTATTCAATTGGTGGAGATGGAGAAGCATACGGTATTGATAGCCATGCAGAAATGCTTGAATACTTAGATTCGATTGGTTTCCGTGTCAACAAAGAAAGAGCAGTTTGTGAAACAATAGATGATGTATTAGCGTTTATAAATAAATGGACAGCGGAACGCCCAAACTTGCCCTATGAAATCGATGGTATTGTAATCAAGGTGAATCGATTTGCTCACCAAGAAGAACTCGGTTTTACAGCAAAAAGTCCTCGTTGGGCAATCGCTTATAAGTTCCCAGCGGAAGAAGCCATTACGAAAATCATCGATATTGAATTAACAGTAGGACGCACAGGTGTTGTAACTCCTACAGCAATTCTAGAACCTGTCAGAATTGCAGGTTCTACAGTGGGTCGAGCTTCCCTTCATAATGAAGATTTAATACGTGAAAAAGATATCCGAATTGGTGATACGGTCATCGTTCATAAAGCAGGAGACATTATTCCGGAAGTCGTTAGCGTCATTTTAGAACAGCGGCCAGAAGGTACTGTACCATATAAAATGCCTGATCATTGCCCTGTTTGTGGCAGCGAACTCATTCGTATTGACGAAGAAGTAGCAATTCGCTGTGTAAATCCTGCCTGTCCTGCTCAAATTGCTGAAGGAATTAAGCACTTTGTTTCTAGAAATGCAATGAATATCGATGGGTTGGGAGAGAAAATAACGGAACAACTTTTAAAAGAAAACTATATTCGTGATGTAGCGGATTTATATCATTTACAAGTAGAAGAGCTGGCGAAATTGGAACGTATGGGGCAACTTTCTGCAACAAATTTAGTCAATGCTATCGAACGTTCAAAAGAAAATTCATTAGAACGGTTATTATTTGGCCTTGGAATTCGCCATGTTGGTGAAAAAGCAGCAAAGCTCATTGCGGAAGAATTTGAAACAATGGATCGCATCATGGAGGCAACAGTAGAAGAGCTGACGAATATTCATGAAATCGGTGAAAAAATCGCTCAATCAGTTGTTTCTTATTTCCAAAAAGATGAAGCGAAACAATTAATCGCCCGACTCAAAGAAGCCGGTGTCAACATGGTGTATAAAGGGAAGAAGAAGTCTCAAGCAGCAATTTCAGATAGCCTATTTGCAGGGAAAACGATTGTTTTAACTGGAAAATTGGAAAGATTGACACGCAATGAAGCTAAAGCGAAAATAGAAGAGTTGGGTGGTAAAGTGACAGGAAGCGTCAGTAAAAAGACAGATCTTGTTATTGCAGGAACAGATGCAGGCTCTAAACTTACGAAAGCACAAGAATTGGGTATAGAAGTTTGGGACGAAAACCGCCTTATTGAACAATTAGAAAAGTAAAGGGGATTCATACAATGAACCGATTTCGCTGGATAACGGCGATGGTCGTTGTCGCTGTGCTTAGCGGTTGTACGCCTTCTTTTCGAGAAGATACGGAAGTAGTAGGACCAAATAAAAAATCTGAAGCAGAAGTTGAAACGACTATCATCCCAAATATGCAACTGGACGAAAGATATTATAAAACATTGATTCCATATAAAGAGAGTGCAAGCAGAGGTCTCGTCGTATCAAATATTTATACGAAATACGACATTAAAGAAGCAGAAGAAGGGTTAATGCGTATTTCGCAAAACGAATTCGGCACAGATAAGTATTATTTCCAAGAAGGACAATATTTAGATAGTGATACGGTCAGCAGTTGGCTTGCACGAAGCAATCAAACTGAAGACGGGTTAAATCCCCCTGCTGAAAAAGACATGGATCCTGTAAAACGGGCAAAAGAAGCGCCTGTATACTTAGCGCATATTATCGAGCAAAACTACTTAACAAAGACGAATGACAATAAAGTGACACTTGGCGGAATCTCCATTGGACTAGCATTAAATTCTATCTATTACTATCAGAAAGAACAATATGGCGAATGGTATGATGAACCAATACCTCCTGCACAACTAGAGAAAAAAGGAAAAGAAATAGCGGAAGAGGTAATTCGTCGTTTACGTGCCCGTCCAGAGTTACAAGATATTCCTATTCTAATTGCATTATTTAAACAGGAAGCGCGTAACTCCATCGTTCCGGGAACTTATTTTGCATATAGTCTATCCAAACCAGGACAAAATAGTTTAGAAGAATGGACGTCTATCAATGAAAAATATGTAACGTTCCCTATGACAAATCCAGAGGATATTTATCGAGAAATCAATACAAACTTCCTAAACTTCAAACAAGATATTCAAGATTATTTTTCAAATTATACAAGCGTCATCGGTCGAGGGTTTTACCAGAACGACCAATTAGTCAGATTAAATGTGGAAGTGCCGATCCAATTTTATGGAACGACGGAAATAATTGGTTTTACTCAATATTTAACAGGCGTATTAATGAAAAGATTCCCAAATAGCCTTGATATTGAAGTGAGCATTACTTCCATTAATGGACCGGAAGCACTTATTCTAAAAGATCGCAATGATCAGGAGCCATTTGTTCATATCTATGATTATTAATGAAAAACAGTGTTACGATTGCGTAACACTGTTTCAAATTGGTTGTTTTCTCTTTGATAGTGATGTTTGAAAATATGCAGTTTTTGGAGATAATTGAAAAGTAATATTTAACTGAAGGGAATTTCCTATAAAAGTGTGATTTTTCAATAAAAAAATGGTATTATTATTGCCAGGTTTACGAAATGTGGAGGTGTAATCATCAATGTCAAAATTGACGAAGGAAGAAGTAAAGCACGTAGCTCACCTTGCTCGTTTAGCAATTACAGAAGAAGAAGCTGAAAAATTTGCTGAACAGCTTGGAAAAATTACGGAATATGTACAAACATTAAATGAATTAGACACAACAAATGTAGAGCCAACGTCACACGTTTTACCGATCGTTAATGTAATGAGAGAAGACGTAGCTGAAAAAGGATTGGATCGGGAAAAAGTGTTATTGAATGTAAAAGAACATGAAGATGGTCTTGTTAAAGTTCCACCAATTTTAGAAGAATAAAAGTTAATGGATGGATTTGTTAATGGCAAAAGCCATTATTTTTTGTGTAAGTCACTAGCGAGGCTTGCATTGTTCAATATACCCATATTAAAGGAGGGAACTTCATGACGTTATTAGAACGTTCATCTAAAGAATTACAAGAAGGTTTACATAATGGCGATTTTACAATTGTTGATTTGGTGAATGAATCTTATAAAAGAATCGAAGAAGTTGATGGAGATGTGCAAGCGTTTCTTGCTTTAAATAAAGAAAAAGCGCTTGAGGAAGCAAAAGAAAAGGATCAAGTACCAAAGAACGAACGCGGCCCATTGTTCGGTCTACCAATTGGAATTAAAGACAATATCGTGACTGAAGGACTTGAAACGACTTGTGCTTCTAAAATCTTAGAAGGTTTCATTCCAATCTATGACGCGACAGTTGTGAAGAAGCTTCGAGAAGCTGGCATGATTACAATTGGCAAGCTCAACATGGATGAATTTGCGATGGGTTCATCAACGGAAACTTCATATTACAAAAAGACGAAAAACCCTTGGGATCTTGAACGTGTACCAGGCGGTTCTTCAGGTGGATCAGCAGCAAGTGTTGCAGCAGGAGAAGTTCCATTCGCATTAGGTACAGATACAGGTGGTTCAATTCGTCAACCTGCCGCATTCTGTGGTGTAGTCGGAATGAAGCCAACTTATGGCCGTGTTTCCCGTTTTGGTGCAGTTGCCTTTGCATCATCTCTTGACCAAATCGGACCAATTACACGCAATGTGTATGATAATGCGTTATTACTAGAAGTGATTGCTGGCGTGGACCCTAATGACTCTACAAGTGCCGATGTGCCAGTGCCAAACTATGTATCTAAATTAGACGGAGATATTAAAGGACTTCGCATCGCAGTTCCGAAAGAATTTTTAGGTGAGGGTGTAAGTGAATCTGTACGCAAATCAGTTTTAGATGCTCTTGAAGTGTTCAAAGGACTTGGTGCAACAGTTGAAGAGGTTTCACTTCCTCACTCTAAATACGCTTTAGCAACTTACTACATCCTTTCATCTTCTGAAGCTTCATCTAACCTTGCTCGCTTCGACGGAATTCGTTACGGCTTCCGTGCAGAAGGCGTGAAAAACTTAATGGAATTATATAAAGAAACACGTGCACAAGGCTTTGGAGATGAAGTAAAACGTCGTATCATGCTTGGTACGTATTCACTTTCTGCAGGAACATATGATGCTTACTATAAAAAAGCACAACAAGTTCGTACATTAATTAAGCAAGATTACGATAAAGTATTTGAAGATTATGATGTAATCGTTGGTCCAACAACACCATCACCAGCATTCAAAATTGGTGAAAACATCGATGATCCATTGACAATGTATGCGAATGATATTTTAACAATTCCAATTAACTTAGCGGGTGTACCTGCAATTTCGATCCCTTGTGGCTTTGACAACGGCTTGCCACTAGGTTTACAAATCATTGGTAAGCACTTTGATGAAGAAACAGTTTATCGCGCTGCTTACGCATTTGAAAAAGCAACAGATTACCATAAACAATCTCCTAGATTGGGGGGTAAATAATCATGAATTTTGAAACAGTTATTGGTTTAGAAGTACACGTTGAATTAAAAACAAATTCTAAAATTTTCTCTGCAGCACCTAACCAATTCGGTGCAGAGCCAAACGCAAATACAACAGTTTACGACCTTGCTTATCCAGGAGTACTTCCGGTTTTAAATAAAACTGTTGTTGAATATGCAATGAAAGCTGCTCTTGCATTAAACATGAAGATTAATCAGCATACAAAATTTGACCGTAAAAACTATTTCTATCCAGACAATCCGAGCGGCTATCAAATCTCTCAATATGATAAACCTATCGGCTATGATGGATGGATTGAAATCGAAGTACCTGCAAAAGATGGACAACCTGGATATACGAAGCGAATCGGTATTACACGTCTTCATATGGAAGAAGATGCTGGTAAATTATTACACGGAGATGGCTACTCACTTGTTGACTTTAACCGTAAAGGAACGCCACTCTTAGAAATCGTTTCTGAACCAGATATCCGTACTCCAGAAGAAGCGTATTTATACCTTGAAAAATTAAAGTCCATTATCCAATATACAGGCGTTTCTGATGTGAAAATGGAAGAAGGTTCATTGCGTTGTGACGCAAATATTTCCATTCGACCATACGGACAAAAAGAATTCGGTACAAAAACAGAATTGAAAAACTTAAACTCTTTCAACTTTGTTCGTAAAGGGCTTGAATACGAAGAAAAACGCCAAGCAGAAGTTTTAATGAGCGGTGGGGTAATCAAGCAAGAAACACGCCGTTTCGATGAAAAAACAGGAAAAACTATCTTAATGCGTGTAAAAGAAGCTGCTGAGGATTATCGTTACTTCCCAGAGCCAGACTTAGTTCATCTTGAAATTGATGATGAATGGTTAGAGCGCGTGAAAGCTTCCATCCCTGAGCTTCCAGATGCTCGTAAAAAACGTTACATTGAACAGCTTGGTTTAACAGAGTACGATGCAAATGTACTAGTAGTAAATAAAACGATTTCAGACTTCTTCGATGAAATGGTTAAACTCGGTGCAGATGCAAAACTTTCTGCTAACTGGCTAATGGGTGACGTTTCCGCTTACTTAAACGCAGAACAAATTGAAATTACAGAAACAAAATTAACGCCTGAAAACTTGGCTGGATTAGTAAAACTTATTTCTGATGGTACAATTTCTTCCAAAATTGCGAAGAAAGTATTTAATGAGTTAGTGAAAAACGGTGGAGATGCTGAAAAAATCGTGAAGGAAAAAGGTATGGTTCAAATTTCTGATCCAAACGTACTTCTTCCGATTATTATTGAAGTGCTTGACAATAACCCACAATCTATCGAAGACTTTAAAAATGGTAAAGATCGTGCTATTGGCTTCTTAGTAGGTCAAATTATGAAAGCAACAAAAGGACAAGCAAACCCACCAATGGTTAATAAAATATTACTTGAAGAAATTAATAAACGATAAATAATATGTGCCGCATAAGCTTCTTTGGCTTATGCGGATTTTTATATTAGTGGTTACAGCATGAATGAGATGCTTGTGCAAAAGGGTGTCTAGTTGTGAAAATAGGGTTTCCATTTGTGTGGATGGGATGTACACTTGTGCAGATATGATTTCTACATGTACATAGGAGTGCTGCTTGTGTGTATAGAGAATGAACATGTGCGGATAGGAGTATCACTTGTGCAGATAAAGTGTCATTCGTGTGGATAGGAGTGCTGCTTGTGTGTATAGAGAATTTAACATGTGCTGATAAGGTGTTCATTTGTGAGATAGATTTCAACATGAGCTGATAGGGTGTCCACTTGTGCATATGGAGAATCAACATGTGTAGATAAAGTGTCATTTGTGCGGATAGGAGCGTCACTTGTGCGGATAAAGTGTCGTTCGTGCGGATAGAAGTGCTGCTTGTGTGTATAGAGAATGAACATGTGCGGATAGGAGCATCACTTGTGATAAAGTGTCATTCGTGCGGATAGGAGTGCTGCTTGTGTGTATAGAGAATGAATATGTGCGGATAGGAGCATCACTTGTGCGGATAAAGTGTCATTCGTGCGGATAGGAGTGCTGCTTGTGTGTATAGAGAATGACCATGTGCGGATAGGAGCATCACTTGTGTGGATAAAGTTTCATTCGTGCGGATAGGAGTACTGCTTGTGTGTATAGAGAATGAACATGTGCGGATAGGAGCATGAGCAAATCAACATGTGCGGAAGGGGTGTGCAAAAGTCATAGCACTTCATTTTTTGCAGATGCAACATCCCTTTATATAATCAAAAACATTGTAATTCTAAACTTTTCCATGCAATATAGTAACAAAAGGGAGGTTGATGACATGAAAACAGAACAACAATATTTCGAACAGGGGATTTCCATGGCAGAATACATGGAGCAAATGAAAACAAATTTAAAAGAGGGAAGTTTTGAAATATATCACAACTTCAAAATCGATGAAAATGACGAACTGATCCCGCTGCTTAAAGAGAAAAAGCCACATATTTTAACTATTACGGAAGATTGGTGTGGAGATGCCATGCTCAATAATCCCATCATGCGTAAAATTGCTGAAGCAGCCGGGTTGGACATTCGATGTGTATTCCGAGACGAAGATACAGACTTAATTGACCGCTATTTAACAAACGGAGGAAGAGCGATTCCAATTTATTTATTCCTAAATGAAGAAGGACAAGTCATAGGAAAATGGGGACCTAGAGCTCCAGAGCTGCAACAATTAGTAGTGGAAGAAAGAGCAAAATTGCCGGCTAAAGATAACCCAACATTTGAAGAAAAACAAAAAGAGTTGTATACTACTTTGCAGGAGAAATTTGTAAAAGATCCACAATGTGCAAAGTGGGTATATGAAGATATGAAAAAAGTTATAATGGAAATGTTATCTTAATTTCAAACCAAAGTTTGTTAAACTAAGAAAATTCCCTTTCGTTGGATTGGGAATTTTCTCTTGTTAATTTCATTCATCATAAGGAACATTCAAAGATACATAAACGTTTTTAATTTAAAAGAATAAATAGGATGGCGAAAACATGAAAAGAGCGAGAATTATTTATAATCCAACATCAGGTAGAGAAACTTTTAAAAAGCACTTGCCTGAAGTGCTAGAAAAGCTGGAGATTGCTGGGTATGAAACATCTTGCCATGCAACAACTGGCGCAGGTGATGCAAAAGCTGCTGCAGAAAAAGCCGTTGAACGTGGATTTGATATAGTTGTTGCTGCTGGTGGAGATGGGACATTAAACGAAGTCGTTTCGGGAATCAGCTCTTTTGAAAAACGTCCAAAGCTTGGTGTCATTCCAATGGGAACAACAAATGATTTTGCTCGTGCCCTTCATATTCCTAGGAAAATTGAAGATGCGGTTGATGTAATTGTAAAAGGTGATACAATCCCAGTCGACGTTGGATTATTAAATGAGGAACGCTATTTTATCAATATAGCAGCTGGTGGACGCATCACAGAGTTAACCTATGAAGTACCAATAAAAATGAAAACGGTTTTAGGGCAACTAGCATATTACATCAAAGGAATTGAAATGCTTCCTTCCATCAAAGCAACCAATATGCGATTTGAAATGGACGGAGAAGTGTATGAAGGCGAAGTGATGGCCTTTTTATGTGCACTCACGAACTCAGTCGGTGGGTTTGAAAAAATTGCTCCAGATTCAAGTATTAACGATGGCAAATTTACGATGATGATTTTAAAAAAATGTAGTTTAGCTGATTTCATTAAAGTCCTTACGCTAGCACTTCGAGGAGAACATTTAAGTGATCCACATGTAATTTATCGTAAGGCAAATGTCGTGAAAGTATCATCGGATGAGGACGTGTTGATTAATTTAGATGGGGAATTAGGTGGAAAAGCGCCAGTAACATTTAAAAATCTAAAAAGACATATTGAAGTTTTTGTACCAATTGATGATATTCGCGAACAAGATCGCGTTTAGTTTGACTCGAAAAAAATGTGCTAAGAGTCCTTACACCTATGCAAATGCATGTTACATAAGCATTTGCATAGGTTTTTTTTATTTACACAAAATAACTGGAGATGAAAGGAGTTTATATGAAATGTATAAAAAGCAAGAAAAATGGTTGGTGTATTTAACTTTTGGTGTGGCTATCATTATGTTTCTTTCGATGATTGGAAGGATTTTCGGTAGTTAGGAGGATGACTTTTGATGAACGAGTCCGCTGTGTTTTGGAGTCGAATGTTAACGGAATTAACATTATCCTTTCATATTGTTTATGCAACCATTGGAGTCGGCGTTCCGCTTATGATTATGATTGCTCAATGGGTAGGGATGAAAAATAATGATGAGCATTATATTTTGCTTGCAAGGCGTATTACACGAGGGTTTGTCATTACGGTTGCAGTTGGCGTCGTGACAGGGACGGCAATTGGGTTGCAACTATCACTGTTGTGGCCTAACTTTATGCGATTGGCTGGACAAGTGATTGCGTTACCATTGTTTATGGAGACTTTCGCCTTTTTCTTTGAAGCTATTTTTTTAGGAATTTATCTATATACGTGGGATCGATTTGATAATCAAACAAAACATATGCTGCTCCTTATCCCTGTGGCGATTGGTGCATCGATGTCTGCAGTGTTTATCACCATTGTGAATTCTTTTATGAATACGCCACAAGGATTTGAATTGGTAAATGGGGAGCTAGTAAATATTCAACCGCTTGTTGCGATGTTTAACCCATCAATGCCAACAAAAGTAGCCCATGTATTAGCCTCTGCCTATATGACATCCGCCTTCTTACTAGCATCCATTGCCGCTTTTCGTCTACTTAAAGGTTCAAACCACATCTATTATAAAAAATCGTTGTTTTTGATGATGAAATTGGGACTAATCTTTTCGATTGCTACAGCGGTGATTGGGGACTTTTCAGGAAAGTTTCTAGCAGAATATCAACCTGAAAAATTGGCTGCTGCAGAGTGGCATTTTGAAACAGAAGAAGCAGCATCACTTATATTGTTAGGATTTATGGATCAAGAGGAAAATATAAAGCTTGCCATTCGAATTCCTTACGCTTTAAGCATATTAGCTCATGGAAATCCAATGGCAGAAGTGATTGGTCTAAATGAATTTCCTGAAGATGAAATTCCTCCGCTTTATATCCACTATTTGTTTAATATCATGGTATTTATTGGAATGTTTATGACGTTACTTTCAATACTTTATGTTGCTGGTGTATGGAGAGGATGGCAATTCATTAAAAAGGCATGGTTCAGATGGTTGACCGTTTTAGGAGGACCATTATCCATTATTGCGATAGAAACTGGTTGGTGGCTTGCAGAAGTAGGGAGACAGCCATGGATTTTAAGAGGATATATGCGAACTGCACAAGGAGCTACAACGAGTGAACATGTCGATATGATGTTTATTTTATTCTGTATTTTGTACATCGTTTTAGGAATTGGAAGCATTGTCGTATTAAGTAGAATGTACCGTGCTAACCCAATTGAACAGGAGATCCAAGACCGAATGGCTGAAGTGGAAGGGGGCGTACGATGAATCTAGAAGTGTTAGGAATTATTGTGTTATGGATTTTCCTTTTCGGGTACGTCATTGTCGCTTCAATCGATTTTGGAGCAGGATTTTTTAACGCTTATAGTTTATTAACGAACAAATCACATATTTTATCGAATATTATTCAACGATATTTATCCCCTGTATGGGAAGTGACGAATGTTTTTTTAGTATTTTTCTTTGTCGGCATAGTTGGATTTTTTCCGCAAACTGCCTTCTATTACGGAACGGTATTGCTTGTACCTGTAAGTATCGCAATCATTTTATTAGCGGTACGAGGTTCATATTATGCCTTTGAATCGTACGGATCAAGAGGCCATAAAGGTTATGCATTTGCTTATGGAGTATCAGGCTTACTCATTCCTTCATCACTTTCTGTTGTGTTGACGATTTCAGAAGGTGGATTTGTTGAGATAATCAATGATCGCCCTCAGTTAGATTTTTGGGCTTTGTTTACAAGTCCCTTAACTTGGAGCATCGTTCTTTTAAGTATTGCCAGTGTGTTATATATATCTGCCGTGTTTTTAACATGGTATGCATGGAAAGCGCAAGATTGGGAAGCTCATGAATTAATGAGAAAGTATGCGCTCATTTGGGCAGGACCGTTAATTTTTATGGCCGTTGCAATCATCATACAAATGCAACAGCATAACCCGGACCGATTTCGAAATATGATTTCCATTTGGCCGATGTTTGGCATTTCTGCGATGTTATTTTTGATGACGGTTTGGCTGATTTGGAAGAAACGGGGGCTAGGGCTTTCAGTGGGGTTGTTGATTCTTCAATTCTTATTTGCATTTTTTGCATACGGTATTTCCCATTATCCATATTTACTCTATCCGTATTTAACAATCTATGAAGGGTTTACGAATCAAGAAATGGCCATTTCTCTTGTGATTGCCTTTATTGCGGGACTATGTTTGCTTATTCCGTCACTCTATTTACTGTTTCGATTGTTTTTATTTAATAAAGAATACCTTACTGGGAATCAAAAGGATTTTCATGCCTAATAGGAGGGGTTGCCATGAATGAATTCATGATATTTGTAGCGCCGTTTTTGACGGTTCTACTTTCTCTCATTATTGCCTTTTTCACAGCGCCACTAGATAAAGGGGTTAGGGAAGAAGAAAAATAAACTCTCGCGCAGCTGCGAGAGTATTTTATTTTTGTTCACGGGAAGAAGCGATTCTTCCTCCCACTTTAAATAATAACGGTATCAGTGACAATAAAAGAGTTCCAACCACAATGGTTGATATGATAAGCTCTTTCCATGTAAAATAACTTTTTTGGAATATTTGAACGATGATGAATGAATTGATTGGAATGTTTAGGAATAAACCAGTGAGAAGTCCCGGTGCATACTTTTTCATTAAAATCGTTGCTATAAGGTGCGGAAAAATCGCATTCACAATCATGGAACCTAAAAATCCGATGAAAAACCATTTTGCCAATTCTGATGCCGGCTTATAGAAAAAATAAAATGCGGATAAATAAGCCAGCATAGTAATGACAAACACTGCAAAATGAAATTCACTTGGGGTGACGGGTTTATGAAACTTCGAAGCTTGTTGTGACCATTTCGGCAACCAAACGGCTTCTTCCATGTTATGAAGGGTAATGGCAAAACAAAACAATGCGACAAGATAAAAGTCCATCATCATCCACCCGATACATATTGTTAGTTCTATTTTACAAGCGGTTCGAAAAAAGTTGAAATATAAATATATCCATTTTCTATTTTGAGGTAGAATAATATTTGTTTGATTTCTCCGTACGACAAAGAAAAACGAAATGGAGGGCGGAATGTATGACAGCACCCGTAAATAAAAATGATCGAGTGACGGTTTATATAGAAGATTTAACCCATGAAGGCCTTGGAGTGGGGAAGGTGGATGGGTATCCTTTATTTATTCATGGAGCGCTTTTGAAAGAAACGGCGGAAGTGCATGTGTTGAAAACACTAAAAAGCTATGGTTTTGCAAAAATCGTAGAATTGAAAGAACCTTCACCGGACAGGGTAGAGGCGCCTTGCATTTACTTTGAAAAATGCGGTGGATGCCAATTGCAACATTTATCTTATGAAGCCCAGTTGCAATGGAAAGAAAACATGGTTCGCAATGTCATGAAACGCATTGGAAAAATTGATGCACCAGTACGACCAATCAAAGGAATGGAACATCCATGGAATTACCGCAACAAATCGCAAATTCCTTTTGCTATGAGTGAAACAGGTCCAATTGCAGGTTTCTTTAAAGCGAGAACCCATCAAATCGTCGATATGGAACGCTGCCTCATTCATATGAGTGAGGCGGATATCATCATGGCCAATTTGAAAAAAGAGTTAGAAAAAATCGGCATTCAACCTTACAACGAAACGACTCATCAAGGAATGCTCCGTCATGTGATTGTAAGAGTGGGTAGAGAAACTGGAGAAGTCATGGTAGTGCTCGTAACAAAAAATCGTAAGTTCCCTCAAAAGAATGCAGTAGTCGAAGTAATTCGAAAGCTTATTCCGAATGTGACGTCCATCGTTCAAAACGTGAATAGCGAAAAAACGAATGTCATTTTAGGAAAAGAAACGATGACGCTTTGGGGGAAAGAGACAATAGAAGATACAATCGGCGATATCCGATTTGAAATTTCTGCTCGTTCCTTCTATCAAGTGAATCCTGTACAAACAGAAGTATTATATAATCAAGCGTTGGAGTATGCAGGGTTAACGGGTGAAGAAACAGTAATTGATGCCTATTGCGGTATCGGAACGATTTCGCTGTTTTTAGCCAAAAAAGCGAAACAAGTGATGGGTGTGGAAATTGTGGAAGAAGCGATAGAAGATGCAAAACGGAATGCTGAACTCAATGGCTTTACAAACACGTATTTTGAAGCAGGGCCTGCAGAAGAAGTAATCCCTCGTTGGTATAGCGAAGGAAAAAGAGCGGATGTCCTCGTTGTCGACCCACCACGCAAAGGCTGCGACCAGGCATTGCTCAACACGATTATCGAATACAAACCAAAACGGGTAGTCTATGTATCTTGCAACCCTTCCACCCTTGCGCGGGACTTGCGCATTTTGGAAGACGGGGGATATAAAACGATGGAGATTACCCCAGTGGACATGTTTCCGCAGACGACGCATGTGGAGTGCGTAGTATTGATGTCAAGGGTTGAGAAATAAAGATACTTTAAGCACTTATAGATAAAGGGTTTCCTGACATTGAATTTTTCTCATGACATCTTTGACGAGGACGTTAATGTCGGGAAACCCTTATTTTTATTCTTTGAGGAAACATGTCAACTACCATGAAAGTGATAGGGGTTGAGTTGATAGGTTAGATTTTTTATAGGGGTTGAGAAGGCAGGATAGATAATTAAAAAGATACCATAGGACAAGTAATTCAGAAGTATACAAATCCTTTTACACAAGCGAAGTATTTCTCAATCCACTCTTAGTTATCATATGAAGATATTATCTGAAAGCGGTCTTGTAAATGCAGTACGTGATGGGGCTTGGATGAGATATACATTAAACAAAGAAAAAACGGATGAGGTTATAGCTTTCTTTACATGCATAACAAACGATAAAGAAGATTGTATTTGTAAAAAGAGCAAAAATAAAAAATCTGATAATCAGTGTTGTTAAGGAGGATTTAGTAATGAAAAATATTGAGATTTTTGACCCAGCAATGTGTTGCTCGACAGGAGTTTGTGGACCATCTAATGACCCAGAGCTGTTAAGAGTAACAACTGTTATTAATTCGCTTAAAGAAAAAGGATTATTATAAAAAGGCATGGTTTGTCAAGTGAACCTCAGGATTTTTTCTCCAATAAAGTTATAAGTGAAATTCTACAAAAGGAAGGAGCAGATATTCTTCCTGTAACACTGGCAGATGGTGAAATTGTAAAAACCAAAAGCTACCCAACAAATCCCACAAAACTTAATTACATTTTTTGATAGCTTGGAAAGAAAGAAGGATTGATTTAACATGAGTAAGGAACAAAATAGTGGAATTGGATTTTTTGAAAAGTACTTAACCGTATGGGTGATTTTATGTATGTTTGCAGGGGTATTGATTGGAAAGTTTTTACCCGGAATCCCAGCGTTTTTAGGGCGTTTTGAATATGCAAATGTTTCAATACCTATGGCTATTTTAATCTGGCTTATGATATATCCAATGATGTTAAAAGTAGATTTTCAAAGCATAAGAAATGTAGGCAAAAATCCCAAGGGACTTTTTGTTACATGGATAACCAACTGGTTGATAAAGCCATTTACTATGTTCGGCATTGCATGGCTGTTTTTCTTTGTAATTTTTAAATCTCTAATTCCGGCAGAATTGGCACAAGACTATCTTGCGGGAGCAATACTTCTTGGAGCTGCACCGTGTACAGCGATGGTATTTGTATGGAGTTATTTGACCAAAGGCAACGCGGCTTATACCGTCGTGCAAGTGGCAACAAATGATCTTATAATTCTCATAGCTTTCACGCCCATAGTTGCGTTTCTTCTAGGTGTGGGCGGTGTAACCATACCCTGGGACACTCTTGTTTTATCTGTAGTATTGTTTGTTGTTATCCCGCTGACTGGTGGTATAATTACCCGTAATTACATCACAAAAAAGCGAGGACTCGATTACTTTGAAAAGAGTTTTATACCGAAGTTTGGGAATATCACTACCATAGGTCTATTGCTAACATTAATAATAATCTTTTCATTCCAGGGCGATGTAATTCTGAATAATCCACTTCATATTGTTTTAATTGCTATACCATTAATTATTCAGACTTTCCTAATCTTTTTCATTGCATATCTAGCAAGCAAGGTTATAAAACTACCTCATGAGATAGCAGCGCCTGCTGGTATGATTGGTGCCTCTAACTTTTTTGAACTGGCAGTTGCCGTTGCGATTGCATTGTTTGGAACACAAAGCCCAGCTGCACTTGCTACCATTGTAGGGGTTCTAACAGAAGTGCCTGTTATGTTGATATTAGTAAAGATAGCGAATAATACAAGGCACTGGTTTCCAGAAAAAAGCTAGAAAGGAGGTAATGCTTAATGAGTAATAAACTAAAGGTCGCATTTATATGTGTTCATAATTCATGTCGAAGCCAAATAGCCGAGGCACTTGGTAAGCACTTTGCAGGAGATGTATTTGAAAGCTACTCTGCTGGCACAGAAGCAAAACCTCAAATTAACCAAGATGCTGTGCGCCTAATGAAAGAGCTTTATGATATAGATATGGAGAAAACTCAATATTCAAAGTTGCTTGATGAAATACCTCCAGTAGATATTGTTATTACAATGGGGTGTAATGTGGAATGCCCTTACCTTCCATGTAAACACAGGGAAGATTGGGGGCTGGATGATCCTACAGGTAAGAGTGATGAGGAATTTAAAAAAGTAATATCAACAATAGAAACAAAAATAAAAGAGTTAAAAGCAAAACTAAAGTCATAATAATTATAGGTTCTTTGTCAAATGGTGTTGGTGAATAAATTTTAGTGACATTATTTGGTAATATGTAATCGGATGGCTTAGGGGAAATTCGAGATTCCCCTAAGCTGTTTTTATTTTCGCTAAGTTTTGGGTAATGAATATTCGGTTTCTAAAGTGATAGAAGGATCGATAACCGAAAGAAATGCGTTTAATCACTTTGATTTTGTTATTAATCCCCTCTAAAATGCCGTTATTATAATCGTACTTTAGCGTATTCTCGACGTAATTGATGTATTTGTTGATTGTCTTGATGGCGGTTTTCATATAGCTGGAAACGATATTTTGTTTATTCTCTAATGTTTTCTTTAGGAGCTCAAAGTCTTTGATTTTGATGCAATGTTGCACGTATTGATATAACTCATAGGACGCTTTTAATTCAGAATCTAAATCAATGAGATAGTGGAGAATCTCCACCTCACACATATGCTTTTTAAAGCAACGATGATATGTATAGTTCTTATAATCAAGTTTTGTTTGATCTTTCAGAAGGAGCTTCCAGTATGTTTTCAATTTATTGTAATTCTTTTTATCCCGATTCATGACGTTGATGCGCGTTTTGTTTAAAGCTCTGCTAAATAGTTGGAGGATATGGAATTTGTCGAGTATGATTTCCGCTTTAGGGAAAACTTCTTGGATTAAGGAAATATAAGGGCTGTACATATCGATGACAATCGTTTTTACCGCATCTCTCGCCTTCTTGGAATACCGTAAGAAATACTCTTTGAGGACATGTAATCTTCGGTCCTCCACGATATCCACAATCTCCCCCGTTTCAGAGTCGCAGAAAATAAAGGACATCGCTCCAGCTGCGATTTAAACTCATCAAAACACAAATGCTTTGGAAGGTAGTGAACATTTGGTTGATAGTAGCTATAAAAGCTGTCAATGACACGACTGACAGTGGCATGAGAAACATGATGTTTCATCGCAATATCTTTTTCGGATATCTCTACCTTGAAGGTGATGACGCTTCCATGGCAACTTAGGCACCTTTAAATGCTGCAAGGCTGATGAGTGAAGCCTTTCTAATTGTATCGTGCTTGATCCTTTTGGTGGTTCAGGAAGCACACTGATTGCCTGTGAGCAGACAGATAGAATCTGCTTATGATGAATTTTTAAAAATTGAAGACGAAGTGCAGTTCAATTGTCCAGTCTTAATTACTTATGGAGAGTATGACAAGACAGGTTACGTGAAAAAATATTGTCATAACTGGGCAAAGAAAACGGGATATCCGTTAAAGGAAATAAGTAATGCATCGCATAATGCAAATTATGATAACTATGAAGAATTTAACGAGTTACTAATTTCTTTTGTGCAATCATTATAAATAATATTTTGCAATTGAGCACAAATGTAGAACAATTAAATAATTTGTTGAAGCCCAGAAAATAATCTGGGTTTTTGTTCGTACAAAATCTCATAAATAAACTTAATATTTTTTTGTGGGAGGTGATGGTAATCGGAAAACTAGAAGTATACAAGCCAACGATTTTTAAAGCGGAACAATCATACTATGACAAAGAATCGGCAGACCATGCAGTAAACTTTATTAACTGTTTAAAGCATACAAAAGGTGAATGGTTTGGAAAAAACTTTGACTTGATAGATTGGCAGGAGCAGATTATTCGGGATGTGTTTGGAACGATAAAGCCGAATGGATATCGACAGTTTAATACAGCCTATATTGAGATAGCTAAGAAACAGGGAAAATCAGAACTCGCCGCTGCGGTTGCCTTACTTTTAACATGTGGTGATTTTGAACATGGTGGAGAAGTGTATGGATGTGCTGCGGATAGGCAACAAGCATCGATTGTATTTGACGTTGCGGTTGATATGGTGGAGCAATCACCCGCACTTAAGGCACGATTTAAACCGGTTCTTTCACAAAAAAGATTGATATATAAGCCATTGGGTAGTTTCTATCAAGTGTTATCTGCAGAGGCTTATACAAAACATGGATTGAACGTTCATGGGGTTGTATTTGATGAACTTCATGCACAGCCAAACCGAAGGCTATATGATGTTATGACCCACGGTTCAGGAGATGCAAGGAAACAACCATTGTACTTCTTAATTACAACAGTGGGAAATGATCAACATTCAATATGTTATGAAGTACATCAAAAAGCAAAAGATATACTTGAGGGAAGGAAAATAGATCCTACATTTTATCCCGTTATCTATGGCGCAGAAGAAGATGATGATTGGACGGACCCAGAGGTTTGGAAGAAGGCAAATCCATCACTAGGAATTACAGTTGATATTGAGAAGGTCGAACAAGCATGTGAAAGTGCGAAGCAGAATCCTGCTGAGGAAAACCTGTTTAGACAGTTGCGACTGAATCAATGGGTAAAACAATCTGTCAGATGGATGCCAATGGAAAAGTGGGATAGGTGTGGTTTACCAGTTGATCCTGAAAGTTTAATTGGCAGGGGGTGCTATGCAGGTTTGGACTTATCATCAACAACAGATATCACAGCATTTGTTTTAATCTTTCCACCAGAATATGAAGATGATAAATATGTGATATTGCCATACTTTTGGATACCAGAAGAAAACATCAGGCAACGTGTAGATAGAGACAGGGTGCCTTATGATGTGTGGGAACAACAAGGATATATGCAAACAACGGAAGGAAATGTTGTTCATTACGCTTATATTGAAAAGTTTATTGAAGAATTAGGGCATAAGTACAACATTAAGGAAATCGCATTTGACCGTTGGGGTGCAGTTCAAATGACCCAGAATTTAGAGGGGTTAGGATTTACAGTAGTTCCATTTGGACAGGGATTTAAAGATATGAGTCCATCATCAAAAGAATTAATGAAGTTAACACTAGAAGAAAAGCTAGCGCATGGTGGGCACCCAGTTTTACGTTGGATGATGGATAACATTCATGTTCGGACGGATCCAGCTGGAAACATTAAACCAGATAAAGAAAAATCAACGGAAAAGATTGATGGTGCGGTGGCAACAATTATGGCACTTGACCGAGCGATAAGAAGAAGCGGAACAAGTGATTCTGTTTATGATGGTAGAGGATTG
Source organism: Ureibacillus sp. FSL K6-0786 (assembly GCF_037965165.1). Classification (GTDB taxonomy): domain Bacteria; phylum Bacillota; class Bacilli; order Bacillales_A; family Planococcaceae; genus Ureibacillus; species Ureibacillus thermosphaericus. Next base: position 1,926,787 of record NZ_CP150191.1, read on the forward strand.
ATTGTGTTCTAACGTTAAGGAGGTGATGTTCATATGCGGTGGTTTACAAATTTGTTTAAAGCAAGGGACAAACCACAAAACTATTCATTTGGAAGTAACTATAGTTTCTTTTTCGGAAATTCTAGTAGTGGAAAATCCGTTAATGAATTTACTGCGATGCAAATGACTGCAGTGTATTCATGCGTACGTATACTAGCTGAAGCGGTAGCAGGTTTACCACTGCACTTATATAAGTACACAGATACAGGTGGGAAGGAAAAAGCAATATCCCATACCTTATATTTTTTACTTCATGACGAACCAAATCCTGAGATGAGTTCATTTGTGTTTAGAGAAACATTAATGACTCATCTTTTATTATGGGGAAATGCGTATGCTCAGATCATTCGCAATGGAAAAGGGGAGGTTATTGCACTTTATCCACTTATGCCAAATAAAATGTCAGTCGAAAGAGATACGAGAGGTAATTTATATTATTTATACACAAAAACATTTGAAGAAATGAACGGGTCGGAGGAGACAACTGTTGCATTAAAAGCTGAAGATGTACTTCATATACCCGGACTTGGTTTTGATGGTTTAGTTGGATATTCACCAATTGCGATGGCTAAAAATGCAGTCGGTCTAGCAATGGCCACTGAGGAATATGGTGCAAAGTTTTTTACTAATGGAGCGGCACCAGGTGGTGTCTTAGAACATCCAGGAACTATCAAGGACCCCCAAAGAGTAAAGGATAGTTGGAATAAAGCTTATCAAGGTTCAAGTAATGCCCATCGAGTTGCTGTATTAGAAGAAGGGATGAAGTATCAAGAAATCGCAATTGCACCCGATCAAGCACAATTTCTAGAAACAAGAAAATTTCAGATTAACGAGATTGCTCGAATTTTCCGAGTGCCACCACATATGGTCGGTGACTTGGAAAAGTCGAGCTTTTCTAATATAGAGCAACAATCATTAGAATTCGTTAAATACACACTTGATCCATGGGTTATTCGGTGGGAACAAGCAATTAGTCGTTCACTGTTTACTAAAAGTGAAAAGAAAGCATACTTTGTGAAATTTAATGTAGATGGATTGCTTAGAGGTGATTATGCTTCACGAATGAGTGGCTATGCAACAGCAAGGCAAAATGGCTGGATGAGTGCTAATGACATTCGTGAACTTGAGAATTTAGACCGAATACCGGATGAACTTGGAGGAGATTTATATTTAATCAATGGGAATATGACGAAACTCCAAGACGCAGGTGTGTTTGCAAAGAAATATGAAAAGGTGGAAACCGAAGATGAAGAAGTTTTGGAACTGGACAAAGAATAATGAAACTGACAAACGAACCCTTCATTTATATGGGGCAATAGCAGAGGAAAGTTGGTTTGATGATGAAGTCACACCATCTGCCTTTAGGGATGAACTCGTGCAAGGCAAAGGTGATATCGAAGTTTGGATTAATTCTCCGGGGGGTGACTGTATTGCAGCTGCACAAATTTATAACATGTTAATGGAGTATCCAGGTGATGTCACAGTCAAAATTGACGGCATTGCCGCATCGGCAGCATCTGTGATTGCGATGGCAGGCACTGAAATTCAAATGTCACCAACGTCCCTAATGATGGTTCATAATCCGTTTACTGTTGCAATTGGTGATAGTGAAGAAATGAAAAAGACGGTGTATATGCTTGATGAAGTAAAAGAAAGCATTATTAACGCTTATGAAATTAAAACAAGTTTATCAAGAAATAAACTATCGGAATTAATGGATGCTGAAACGTGGCTGAATGCACATAAAGCAATTGAACTGGGATTTGCGGATGCCATTATGTTCGCAAATGGTAAAGATGAAAACCAACCTGAAAATAGTTTCGTTTTTAGTAGGCGAGCAGTTACAAATTCACTGTTAAACAAAATACAAAAACCACAAGTAAAACAATCAGTTGAGCCGCTTTATGAGCGGCTTAATTTATTGAAATATTAGGAGGAAATCAATATGAATAAAATTTTAGAATTACGAGAGAAGAGAGCAAAAGCATGGGAGGCAGCTAAAGCATTTGGTTTCAGATGAATTGTTAAATGATAGTGTGTTTAATTTAGAGAACTATATTTCAACTGAGTTTGCTCGAAGAATTGGTGCTAAAGAGGAAGAGGCATTTCTTGTAGGTAATGGCGAGGGAAAACCGACGGGAATCTTTAATGATACTGGCGGTGCTGAACTTGGAGTAACAGCAGCATCTACCACAGCTATTACTGCAGATGAGATTATTGATTTAGTGTTTTCTTTGAAGGCGCCTTATCGTAAAAATGCAGTATTCATTATGAATGATGCAACAGTAAAAGCAATTAGAAAATTAAAGGATGGCCAAGGACAATATTTATGGCAACCATCATTAACAGCGGGTACGCCAGATACTTTATTGAATTGTCCAATCTATACATCAGCTTATGCACCTACAATAGCGAGTGGAGTGAAGTCGATTGCTTTCGGTGATTTTGGTTACTACTGGATTGCGGATCGTCAAGGTCGTTCATTCAAACGATTAAACGAATTATTTGCAACGACAGGTCAAGTTGGTTTCTTAGCCAGTCAACGTGTCGATGGAAAGTTGATCTTGCCAGAAGCAATCAAAGTCTTACAACAAAAATAATAAAGGGGTAGAGTGCGATGGGGTATAACACTAAAAATTATACAGAACAAGGCGGAGAGAAAACGGTTATTGGTGGAGAGCTTGTTATTGAAGAAGGAGCGAAGGTTACTGGCCTTCCTTCTTCTTCAAATGAAAAAATGGCAAATCAATCTGATAGTACAGCAAAAACAATAGAAGACTTAGTTGCGGATTTTAATGCATTACTATCGAAATTAAAAACATCTGGTTATATGTCAGAAGAATAAAGGTGGCGAAAGTAATGACATTACTAGAAAAAGTAAAGGCTAATTTAATACTCCAACATGATAAAGATGATGCTTTAATAGAAATGTACATCACTGCCGCCATTTCTTATGCAGAGAGTTATCAACATATTAAAGAATGCACATATTTAGATGAGAATATGCCCGCGACAACGGAACAAGCGGTTATCATGTTGGCATCACACTTTTACGAAAGTCGAGATGGCAGTACAGGTGGATTTTTCGCAGATAGCGCACTTGCTGGAGAGCAAGTTTGGAAAACAGTCAACCTTTTATTAAGGCTAGGTAGAGATTGGAAGGTATAGCGTATGAGTTTTGGTAAAATGCGTACATTTATCGATATCGTAACACGTGAAATTGTAAAAGATGAAGAGTCTTTCAGTGAAGAAACCGATATAATCCTAGCATCTGTGACAGCATACAAAGAAGAACGCTTTGGTAGTAAGACTTGGGCAAATAGGGCAGCCTTTTCTGAAGCGAATTCGTTATTTCGTTTTAGAAACATTCCCGATTTAACCATTAAACCGAAAATGTTTATTGTATGTGATGATGGGCGATATGAAGTAGTAAGCGTTGATAATGTGAAAAATAGAAATATGTATATCGAGGTTTTAACAAAAAAGGTGGTGGCAGCAGATGGCTAAAGTTAATATTAAAATGCCAGAAGAATTCTTGATGAAGATATCTAGATTGGGAAGTAAGACAGATGAAATCGTTCCGAGGGTTCTAGAAGCAGGGGGAGAAGTGGTATTAGATAAAATGAAGTCCAATTTAAGTTCGGTAATTGGAAAAGATACAAAACTGCCAAGTAGATCAACAGGTGAATTAGTATCTGCATTAGGAGTATCACCCGCCTTAGTTGACCGCAGGGGAAACCACAATGTTAAAGTAGGGTTTAATGAACCGAGTAAAGACGGGGTGAGCAATGCTAAATTAGCAAACATCATCGAATATGGAAAATCTGGACAACCTGCAAAGCCATTTTTAAAACCTGCAAGAAGAACATCAAGACAGCCTTGTATGGAAGCAATGATTAAAAAATTGGAAGAAGAAGTGGAAAGTATATGAGTGTACTAGCCGAAGTGACTCAAATTGCAGAACAATGTGGTATTCCAGTTGAAACCGGTATCTTTTCTGATACTGCTCCTGATTTATATATTGTCATAACACCGATTGTAGAGATGTTTGAATTACATGCGGATAATTTCCCGAAGTACGATGTTCAGGAGGTTAGAGTTTCGTTGTTTTCAAAAAAGAATTATACATCAATTAAAAATAGTTTAGTCCGTACTCTTTTGGGTGCGGACTTTTTTATTACAGATAGGAGATATATCGGGCATGAAGATGATACTGGTTATCACCATTTAGCAATTGATGTAGCAAAATATTATGAATTTGAAATGGAGGAATGATTCATGGCAACTATCGGATTGGATAGACTTTATTATGCAAAAATAACAGAAGGAGAAAATGGTGATGAAACCTATGAAACTCCTACTCCTTTAGCAAAGGCGATTAGCGCTGAATTATCTGTTGAGTTAGCTGAAGCAACTTTATATGCAGACGATGGTGCGGCTGAAGTGATTAAAGAATTTCAAAGTGGAACATTATCGCTTGGTATTGATGATATCGGTGTGGCCGCAGCTAGTGATTTAACTGGGGCAACAATTGACGATAACCATGTCTTAATTTCAACAAGTGAAGATGGTGGAGATCCAGTTGCAATTGGTTTTAGGGCGAAAAAGGCAAATGGAAAATACCGATATTTTTGGCTATACCGAGTGAAATTTGGTATTCCAGCAACAAACCTTGCGACAAAAGGAGATAGTATTACTTTCTCTACTCCAACAATTGAAGGCACGGTTTTACGGAGAAACAAACTTGATGGGCAAGGAAAGCATCCATGGAAAGCTGAAGTGAGCGAAGGTGATGATGGGGTAAACCAAGAAATTATCACCGGTTGGTATAGCGAAGTGTATGAACCAGTATTTGCTGCTGGAACTGAAGGATAAAAGGAGTGAACAATTATGACGAGTGAAAGAAGTGCAAAGATATCAATCGGTGGTTTGGACTATGAATTAATCTTAACAACTAAAGCGACAAAGGAAATTGCAAAAAGGTATGGGGGCCTAGAAGATTTAGGTGAAAAGTTAATGAAAGCTGAAAACTTTGAGATGGCTTTAGATGAAATTGTCTGGTTAATTACCTTACTTGCCAATCAAAGTATTTATATCCATAATCGATTGAACGAAGAAAAGAAAGAATTGTTAACGGAAGATGATGTGGAACTGTTAACATCTCCTGCTGAGATGGCAACTTTTAAAGATGCAATTATGGAAGCAATGTTTAAAGGGACAAAACGATATATTGAGTCGGAGGAAACCGATACAAAAAACGAAGTGGTCGAGTAAACGATGAAGAAATGTTTGCTCGACTTATTTATTATGGAGTCACGCAGCTAAAAAGGACTAAAGAAGAAGTGTGGTTAATGCCTATTGGCCATTTACTTGATCAATGGGAAATCCACAAACAATTCACAGGTCTCACAAAACCTAAAAATGAACTTTCAATTGATGAAGTTATTCCATATGGTATTTAAATATAAAGTTTCTACTAGTACCTCAAATCAAAGAGGTGCTTTTTTACTTGTTATGGATAGGAGGTGGCAGTATGGCAGACAATTTTGGTCTTAAAATTGGTGTTGAAGGGGAACGAGAATTTAAGAAATCTCTACGGGAAATTAACCAAAGTTTCAGAGTGTTAGGCTCAGAAATGAAATTAGTGACATCAGAATTCGATAGAAATGATAAATCTATTAAAGCAATAACAGCAAGAAATGCAGTATTGAATAAAGAAATTGATGCACAAAAGGAAAAAATATCAACGCTAGAAAAGGCCCTTGCCAATGCTGCTGAATCCTTTGGAGAAAATGATAGAAGAACACTTTCTTGGCAAACCCAGTTAAATAATGCGAATGCTGAGTTAAATAACTTAGAACGTGAACTGAAGGACTTACAAGAAGAAGTAAAGAATCTTAATCGAGAAAAAGTAGAAAAACTTGTGAATGGTTTAAAAACAGCTGGTGAAATTGCGGGTAAAGTATTGGTGGCAGGTTTAAAAGCAGCTGCGGCTGCCATGGCGGCAATTGGAACTGGGGCAGTCGCATCAGGTAAATTTATTAAGGACTCTTTAAATGTTTACGGTGAATATGAAGATGCCATGAAGCAAGTTCAGGCAACAATGGGACTTACAGGCGAAGAAGGGGAAGAAGCCTTTAATAAATTATCTCAAGCAGCAAAAGATGCGGGAGCAAGTACACGTTTCTCGGCATATGAATCAGCCGAAGCGTTAAATTATCTAGCTTTAGCGGGATATGATACAGAACAGGCGATAGGAGAACTTCCAGGTGTGCTTACACTTGCTGCCGCGGGTGATATGGATTTAGCAAGAGCATCTGATTTAGTGACATACTCGATGGCTGCCTTAGGTCTTGAAATTGCTGATATGGATTTGTATATGGACAAAATGGCAAAGACATCACAAAAGTCCAACACAGATGTACAGCAATTAGGGGAAGGTATACTTGTTGCAGGTGCAACAATGAAAAATGCTGGGCAAGATTTAGCTTACGTGACTGCCGCCACCGTGCCTGGTCATCGTATTTTGATGGAGCGAATCGAGCGTGTTCAACAGCGAGTAGGATATTCTCCTAAAGAAATCGTGTTAGACGCTGGCTATTATAACGCCCGACTAGCAAGAGAATTAGAGAAAAAAGGGATTTTGGCGTATATGTCGTATCGACGTTTTCATCGAAAGGAACATCCCGATTGTCGTTCCGTAAAGTTCCAGCAAGTCACAGACGATGTGTATGCGTGTCCCTGTGGTGTAAAGTTCACGTATTCCACGTCCACCCGTTCTGGATATCATGAGTACAAACCAGCAGTAAAAGGAAGTTGTGTGGGATGTCCTGCCGCAAAAGGCGCAAAGGATCGTGTATTTCGAGTTTCCGTTCATCAAGATATCTACGAACGAATGCGGAAACAACGATTATCGATGAGAGGAAAAGTGTTGCGATCGGTACGTCCATCGACGATTGAGCGAAGTTTCGCCGAAAGCAAAGAACTCCACGGTCTTCGTTTCACACGATACCGTGGAGTCCAGCAGAAGGAGTTTTGACAAAGGATGTCAAATATAAGACATGGCAAGGAGGAGATTGTGATGAAAACAGCTGATTTATGCGATGAATTTTTAAGTGAATTGCAAGTATGCCAGCTGCCGATGCAATCTTACGGCGGCAAAGCGGAATTTTCCGGACCGATCGCGACGGTCGATGTATTTTAAGATAATGTGCTCGTTCGTGAGGCGCTCGAAACTGTTCCAGCGGGCACCGTATTGGTCGTAGACGGAAAAGGTTCGCGAAATTGCGCGCTGCTCGGAGACCGTCTTGCCCAGATCGCTTGTGAGCGCGGGCTTGCCGGGGTGATTATTCACGGATGCATTCGCGATTCCGCAGAAATCGCCAATATGCCGCTTGGGGTGATGGCGATTGGCACTTGCCCGGTGAAAAGCAAAAAAGAAGGAAAGGGAAAACGGGACGTTGCGCTCGAATTTGGCGGCGTTCGTTGGGAGCCAGGCGCCTATGTGTACACTGATCAAGACGGGATTGTATTGGCGAAAACGGACTTATTGAAAAAAAGTGGTTGACGATGTTTGAAAATTTGTACTACTATGAATAACAGAAATGTTCTTTGAAAAATCGACATTATATGCCAAACAAATAAGGTGCCTTTCTCATTAGAGAATAGGCTTAAAAGGGAAGTACGGTGAAAATCCGTCACGGTACCCGCCACTGTGATGGGGAGCTTTGTTGCATCATGTCACTGAAGGAAACTTCGGGAAGGCGCAATAAAGCGATGATCCTAAGTCAGGAGACCTGCCTTATTTGTTCGGACGGATACCTACGGGATTATAGGTAGACGTGCGGGAGAATGGTATACTTTTTTTGCTATATTTGTATGCATTTTTCTGCACCTCTGCGTATAGAGGTGCTTTTTATTTTGCAAAAAAGGAGAGACTCAACATGACAACATGGAACTTAATCGGAATGAAACATCATGTGCTGATTTGCAATGGAGGCAGCTGCATGCGTAAAGGGGGAGAAGAAGTAACGCTTGCCATCCGCGAAGAAATCGCGATGCTGGAGTTAGATGGCATTGTACATACGACGCGGACTCGCTGCAATGGCCGTTGCCAAGACGCGTGTGTAGTCATCGTTTACCCTGAAGGCGTATGGTACAACGGTGTGACGCCGGAAAAAGCAAGGGAGCTTGTGCAAAGGCATTTGCGAGATGGGGAATGGTTGGAAGAAACGATAACGTACCGTTATGAAGAGAAGCAAGGATTGATGATGACAAAACAATCAAACACCCCTCTAGGAATCTCGAAATTATGTAAAGCAACGGGAGGAACGAAAGCATGAAAAAATGGAAAGTCGCCCTTTTCCTTTGCGGTTTAGTCGTCTATTTTACGTTTACCGGCAGCACATCGGCATTTGCGATGCATATTATGGAAGGATTTTTGCCTGTTGGATGGGCGATTTTTTGGTGGCTTGTTTTTTTGCCATTTTTGATCATCGGTATGCGTTTACTAATTCGGATTACACGCGAGCATCCGGAACTAAAGCTGCTCATTGCGCTGTCCGGGGCATTTACGTTTGTGCTGTCCGCCTTAAAAATTCCATCCGTTACTGGGAACAGCTCACATCCAACGGGGGTAGGACTCGGTGCGGTGCTGTTTGGCCCATGAACGATGGTAGTGATGGGAAGCATTGTATTGCTGTTTCAAGCGTTATTGCTGGCACATGGCGGATTGACGACATTAGGGGCAAATGCCATGTCCATGGCAGTCGTCGGCCCGCTTGTGGCTTACGGCATTTATCGTTTTGAAAAAAATGGAATATATCGCGACGCTGGACGATTTTTTTCGCTGCATTTTTCTCTGATTTGGCACATATGTTGTCACCTCATTGCAATTAGCGCTGGCGTTCCCGGATGCGACAGGTGGGGTTTTCGCTTCGTTTGCCAAATTTGCCGGCATTTTTGCTATCACGCAAATACCACTGGCGATTACAGAAGGGCTGCTTACGGTCGTCGTTTGGAATTTCTTAACCACTTACAGTAGCGGCGAACTAAATCAGTTAGAGAGGGGAGTGTAATATGAAGCGAAGTCTTTTTCTTCTTGCTATTGCTGTTTTACTGGTAGTAGCGCCGTTATTGTTCATTCATCACTCTGATTTTGGCGGCACGGATGGCCAGGCGGAAAAAATGATTCAGAAGCTCGCTCCTCATTATCAACCTTGGATGGAAACCATATTTGAGCCGCCAGGCGGAGAGGTGGAAACGTTGCTGTTTTCTGTGCAGGCGGCAATCGGTGCCGGAATTATTGGCTATATTATCGGCGTCTATAAAGGCCGGGCGAACCGAAAAGAGGAAGCAAAATGATCCGGCAGTTTGACACCATCGCTTACGATAACCGCCTGCGGACAATACGCCCCGAACAAAAAGTGATATTTGCGCTTCTGTTATTAATGATGGCCATCACAGGAAACTGGAAAACGCAAGTAATGATGACGATTTGGCTTGCCATTTGGATTATCGGTTATGCGCGTGTTTCGTGGAAGGTGTACGCCAAAGCCCTCGGAGTCGTGGCATTGTTTCTGATGATGAGTTTTCCAGCTTTGCTTGTTTCGATAGACAAATCTTTTCATGTTTCCATTGACCGTTCGAAAATTTTCATCGCAATGTCTTTGCTCTCTCGTTCGGTCGCGGCATGGTCTTGCTTATTTTTCCTCTTGATGACTACCCCGTTTCCAGAGATATTGTATGTGCTCAAACGAATGAAAGTACCATCCATTATCATTGAGTTGTTGTTTTTTATGTATCGGTTTGTATTTGTTTTCGAGAAAGCAGCAGAAGAGCTATACGTAGCAATGAAAGCAAGAAATGGAGGAAACCATTGGCGGCATGGTGGGATGTTGGTGTTCCAGCTTTTTTAAAAAATATGGCATTCCTATGAAGTGTTGCGCCTTGCTTTATGGGCGCGCGGAGTTTCCGATGAAATGACCTATGTTCATGTGGAAACATATAACGAAAAAATAAACGTTATCTGTGGGAAGCAGCCATCGGCATATGTTTGCTTCTACGGCTTGGATGATAGGAGGGCAGCAGGCAATGCTGAAAATGGACGAAGTATATTATACGTATCCTAACGGACCATGCGTGTTAAAAGGATTAAGTCTTCATGTTCCCACTGGAAAAAAATGCGCACTTATCGGTCATAACGGATGCGGCAAGACAACGTTATTTTTACATGCGAACGGGCTGTTGCGGTCCGACTCCGGAGACATCTATTGGAATGGAGAGAAGATGGATTATCGGCGTCAAACATTGCAAAAATGGCGGAAAGAGGTCGGCATCGTTTTTCAAAATCCGGCACACCAGCTTGTGGCGCCGTTGGTACGTGATGAGCTGGCGTTTGGCCTGCACCATTTAGGAATGAAAAAACATGAGATGGACTAGCTCATTGAAAAAGCGCTGGACGAGTTTGGATTACGTTCATGGTTGGACAAGCCCGTTCATCATTTAAGTCTCGGTCAAAAAAATGGCTGACGCTTGCCGCCATAATGGTGATGAATCCGAAATTATTAGTGCTCGATGAGCCGACGGCATATTTAGATTGCCTGCAAATCGAGAGGTTTGTCGAGAAGAACAACGATATTCATCGAGCTGGCACGACAGTTTTGATCGCTACTCATGATTTTGATTTTGTCTTAGAGTGGGCAGATATCGTGTTTGTCATGCATGACGGACAAATTGTCATGCAAGGATCACCGCAAGACGTATTTGCAAGGCAGCATCAATTGCAAAAATGGCGTCTTGGTGTTCCGCTGCTTGCTTTTGTATGGAAAATATGTTTCCACACGATACGCGCATCCCGCGAAATGTGGAAGAAATGAAACAATGGATGAGAATGGTTGAGCGCACAAACCTCCGTATTAGTGAAAAAGTGATATAGTGTTTAATTTTTTTCATTTATAACAAGAAAAGACTTGCAGAAACAGAAAGAATCATCGGTATTAAATGACTTTACCATGTGATTGTTACATGTATAGCGTGAGTCTAAAAGAAAACGGTTTTAAAAGTCATAAGTAAAGGGGCTTTGCCCCTTTTTGTAAGAGTATGTTGCTGGGAAATATTTATAATATTTGGGAAGGAGGGGTGTACGAGAGATGAAAAGATGATTCTTATCTTATTTTGTATTGTACGATCTCGTTGTTCTTATCCATAGGAATGAGGATTTTTTATGTGTATGAAGGTACTCTATGTTTAAGAGGATTACAGATAGGGAGGTTTGATTCGTTTGCTTCAGGATCATTTAAAGAAAAAAGAAAAAATTGTTCCACAAGTTCCATTTTCAGATTACCACCATAAACGAGGGTTTCGTTTGATTTTTTTGTTTCTTTTTTGTGCGCTTTTATTGTCCATTACATTTGCTGTTACACTTGGTCCGGTCAAAATGTCTCCCTTCACAGTATGGAAAATTGCTCTATCACATTTTTCTTTTTTGGGTGATCACATTGAAGTAAATTGGAGCAAAGCACAAGAACGAATTATTTGGGATATTCGATTACCTCGTGTCTTACTTGGAGCTGTTGTAGGAGCTGGACTTTCCGTTGTAGGAGTAGTCATTCAAGCATTAGTACGTAATTCACTCGCTGATCCGTACATACTTGGCATTTCTTCTGGTTCCTCTGTTGCAGCAACACTTGTAATTCTATTTGGCGCACTACCATTTTTCGGTCAGTATGCCTTGTCGCTTGGAGCTTTTTTCGGTGCAATGTTAGCGTTGGTGGCTGTTTATTTGTTAGCTCAAGTTGGAGGAAGAATTCAGACAACACGCCTTCTGTTAGCTGGGGTTGCTGTTTCTTTCATCATGTCAGCTTTAACAAATTTTATTGTGACGCTCGCACCAAAAGAATCGGGCATTCGTGAAGCAACGTTTTGGATTATGGGTAGTTTAGCTGGAGCTAAATGGGAGTACTTAACTATTCCAAGTGTTGTGGTGATAGTTGGATTAGTATATCTATTATTTCAATATCGCTCTTTAAATATTTTATTAATGGGAGAAGACGTTGCAGCAACACTTGGAGTCAATATCGATACGCTTCGTAAAGGACTCATCATAATCACATCGCTTATCACAGGAACAGTTGTAGCAGTCAGTGGTTCAATTGGTTTTATTGGTTTAGTTGTTCCACATCTTTCACGTTTGCTAGTCGGATCTGACCATAAACGAGTGCTTCCTACGAGTATATTAATTGGAATGATTGTCGTTATTTGGTCTGATGTATTTGCCCGCTTGGTACTTGCCCCTCAAGAGCTTCCTATTGGTGTAGTGACAGCGCTTTTTGGTGGCCCTTTTTTCATTTGGCTTTTACGTCGCAGTACGTATTCATTTGGAGGTGACAGTAAATGAAACTAGCCATTGAACATGTATCCTGTACCATTATGGAAACATCAATTATTCAGGATATTTCCATTCATATAAAGGATGGACAGTTTGTTGGCATAATTGGTCCAAATGGCAGTGGAAAATCAACACTTTTAAAAATCGCCTCACGTATTTTGAAACCAAATGCTGGTGCCGTTCGATTAGATGGTCAACATTTATATGAACTGTCACCTAAAAAAGCAGCTCAAGAAATAGCGGTGGTTAGTCAAGAAACATCCTTAACATTTGATTTTTCTGTTCAAGAAATCGTTTTAATGGGGCGTAATCCACATAAGCGGTTATTTCAATCGGATACAGATGAGGACCTTCGCATTGTCAACGAAGCTTTGGAGCGTGTTGGAATGCAAGGATATGAGGAGCGAAGTTTTATGAGTTTATCAGGGGGTGAGAAACAACGAGTTTTGATCGCAAGGGCGCTTGCTCAGCAGGCGAAACTTATCATTTTAGATGAACCGACAAACCACCTTGACATCCGTCATCAACTTCAATTAATGGACCTTGTAAAAAAACTTAATGTCACTGTTTTAGCGGCATTGCATGATTTAAACCTTGCATCCAATTATTGTGATTATTTATATGTAATACAAAATGGACAAGTTGTTATGTCTGGCACACCAGAAAGCGTGCTAACAAAAGATCGAATCAGAGAGGTATTTGGAGTAGAAACAGAAATCATTATTCATCCTTTAACTAAAAAACCTTATATCACTTTTTTAACACACGTTTAAACATGGCAATGAAACATATATAAATTTGGAAAGAAGAGGAAAATTATGGAGAAAAAGAAAAACAACCACATGTTTTGGCTAAGTATTTGTTTACTTGTAATGATGATGTTGGCAGCTTGTAACAGCTCAAATGAATCTGTTGCCAAAGAAGAAAAGCAACAAAAAGACAACAGTGAATACAGTGAAGTAGTGATCAATAACATGGGGCGTACTGTTAAGTTTACAGAACCTCCAAAACGAGCGATCACATTAAATCAACATGCAACAGAAATTATGCTTGCATTAGGATTGCAAGATTCGATGGTTGGAACAGCTTACTTGGATGATCAAATTTTACCAAAGTTCAAGGATGCTTATGAAAAAATTCCTGTGCTCTCAAAGCAGTACCCATCAAAGGAAGTCTTTTTAGCAAAAGAACCAGATTTTGCGTATGCAGGTTGGAAAAGTGCTTTTACAGAGAAAACGTTAGGAACAGTTGAAGAGCTCGAAGAGTTAGGCATTAAAACGTATATTCAAGAATCTTCAAATAAGGTAGCACCAACATTAGAAGATGTGTACAAAGATATCGAAAATATCGGACGTATTTTTCAAGTGGAAGCAAAAGCAAATGAAGTGATAAATCAAATGAAAAAAGACATAGAAGAAATAACAAAGCAAATTGGAACAGTTGAAAAACCGCTGAAGGTGTTTGTGTATGATAGTGGAGTTGATAAACCGTTCACAGCAGCTAACAACTATTTAACTCATTTAATCAAAATAGCAGGCGCTAAAAATATCTTTGATGATATTCAAAAAGGATGGGCCGACGTCAGCTGGGAAGAAGTTGTAAACCGTAATCCAGATGTAATTGTCATCATTGACTATGGAGATACAACAGTCAAACAGAAACAAGATTTATTGCTTTCTAAAAAGGAACTTGCTGATGTTACTGCTATTAAAAACAAGCGATTTATTATTCTTCCTCTTTCAGCAGCAGCAGAAGGAATTCGTGCTCCAATTGCATTAAAGACACTAGCTGAAGGGCTATATCCAGAAAAATTCAGGAAATAACAATGGAATAATAAGGCACAAACCTATCTATGTTTCATGAAATGATATGATGTTGTAAGAAGGCTAAGCTTTTTTGATATGATCCCCTTATAATAGACAGAAAAAAGAAAGCCAATTAATCTGTCTACTATGGAGGGGATTTTTCTATGGGGAAAATACGAAAAACATATGATGCAAAGTTTAAAAAGAAAGCTGTGGATTTATATTTGAAAGAGGGCATGGGATACAAAACGGTGGTGAAAGAATTGGGGATTAGTCATTCCATGGTACATCGATGGGTGAAACGCTATGAAAAGGAAGGAATACAAGGTCTGGAGGAAAAATGTGGTAAAGCGAAAGGACCAAATAAAGGAAGACCGAGAACTCGTCTGGAAGATCCTGAAACAAAAATCAAGCGTCTTGAGGCGGAAGTAGAGATGCTAAAAAAGCTCTTAAAGAGGTGAAAGGGGGAATGGAAGCAGTACCAGCCCACAAGAAGTTCGCGATCATTCAAGAAATGGCCGGGTGTTATGGTTCTATTCAACAATTATGTGAGATTGCAGGCGTGTCTCGAAGCGGATATTACAAATGGGTAAAACGACAGGAACACCCTTCTCAGAAGCACTTGGAAGACGAGCAGCTAAAGGAAAAATCAAAGAGTGCCATGAAGAAGTGAAAGGAATCTATGGGTATCGGAGAGTTCAAGTTTGGCTGAAACGGAAATACCAACTGGATATCAACCATAAACGAGTACAAAGGCTGATGAGGGAGATGGGAATGCAGGCGGTGATTCGGAAGAAACGGCCTTATTACGGAAAGAAAGAGCCTTATGTGATTTCGGACAACCATCTAAACCGAGATTTCCACGCGTCAAAGCCAAACGAGAAGTGGGTTACAGATATTACTTATTTAATTTTTAATGGGCAAAAGCTCTATTTGTCCGCCATTAAAGATCTGGAATTCGACCAAGACGCGTGGGAACAGGCGAGACGGAAAGCCTCCCGGTTTGTTCTCGTCACGACGGTGCCGGAGGAATGGAAGGACCGACGAATGGACGAGAAAGAAATCTTGAAGCTGTATAAAGGGCAGATCTCGGTGGAAATGAACTTCTCCTTCCTGAAAGATCCGTTCTTTACGGACGAGATTTACGTGAAAAAACCGGAACGAGTGGCGGTGTTGGGCTATTTGTTTCTCCTCGCATTGGCCATTTACCGCGTCTTCCAGCGCCGGGTGCGTCAGTTTATTACGCCGGAGCGCCCGTTAAAGGGCGCAGGAGGCCGCAAGCTGACCCGTCCGACCGGGCAGGCGATTTTTCAGTTGTTCTGGTATGTGAAAGTCGTCCTGTTGGAGCTGCCGGATGGGCAAATCCAACGCGCGTTAGGTAAACCGCTCACCTACGAGCAGCGAAGGATTCTGCAAGAGTTGGGAATGGACGAAAGCATTTACGTCTAATCACATAAGGAACAATGAGCGATGGTAAAAAAGGATTGCCATCGCTTGTTGTGTGTGCGCCTGGCATGGGTGTAATCTATAGGGTGAAAGTCCCGAACTGTGAAGGCAGAAGTAACAGTTAGCTTAACGCAAGGGTGTCCGTGGTGACGCGGAATCTGAAGGAAGCGCGCGGCAAACTTCCGGTCTGAGGAACACGAACTTCATATAAGGCTAGGTATCATTGGATGAGTTTGCTAAACAAAACAAAGTCCTTTCTGCCAAAGGTGGTACAAAGTAAATGAAGCAGATAGATGGAAGGAAAGATTACATTCTTACCCAGGAAGGTCTGACGGATACGTGAAGTACTTTTCATAACCTACTTAGCGATAGGTAGCTGAACCGTCAGAAGTCAGCAGAGGTCATAGTATTAGTTGGTTTAGAACTACTAAGAAGGACTGAACAATTAAGAGAGAATAGCCCTTGGCATTCAGGGAGTCATGATGAACACAGAAAACGTAGTACCTCACTTGAGGAAGGAAGCGGTGAATCCCGTGGGGGTCCTCTTGGAGGGTGGAGTGACCACTGGCATAAAGAGAACATCTATTCACGGAAGTTATGAAAACTTGCGTCAATTATCTTAATTGAACCGCCGTATACGGAACCGTACGTACGGTGGTGTGAGAGGACGGGAGTTAATCGCTCCCTCCTACTCGATTCTTGAAGCCAGTTATGTACCAGCCGTGTTCTTGTTCTGTCATCATGTCATTGGCATACAATGCTCCGTCGGAAAATAAAGGTTTCCCAAAAGAAGCAATCTGTCACAGTCTGGAATTACAAAACCGATTATTATAATAATTCCGTAAATAAAAAACTAATTATAGAAGATAATCAAATTTTTTACATTTAATCCTAAATAATGTAACATTATCAATAAATAGATATAAATAAGAGGTGATGTTTAAGAAAGTACTGGTTTAAATTTTTACATCTTTCTCCCACTAATGATGGAAATGATTTTTGAAAAAGAAATGCATCACGTTGAGTGTGTATTTCAGATGATTTTAAAGTAAAAAAATAAGGCAAAATGAGATTCCTTATCTTGCCTTAAAAAATTCCTAAGAAAATCTTCAGATCCTCTCTTCCTTTCTCTTCATAATTGTTACCTATACTGAATACGTCATATTAATAAAGAAATGACAAAACTTGACTACAATTCAATCAACTGCACCATACCTTTTCAATCAGTATATTAATGGAGGAATAAATATGAATAGAACTGTAGAAAAATTATTAGGGATTATCGGGCTGATAATTAACATTTTATCGGCAGTTCCGATTTTTTTTATGTTATTTTTTTAAATGGGATTGCAGATGATCCAATGTTTGAAAGAGAATTAGAAGATGCGTTATATTCAACCGGTTTTACTGAAGCGGATCTATCTTCAGTTTGCAAATGATTTCTTGGCATGGTTTAGTGGATTCAGTTGGTTTATTGGGATACTAACAATTATTGCAATTGTTCTTACGATTATTGCCCTCGTTAAATTAAAGAGTAACAGCAAACTGGCTGGAATTCTCTTTATTATTTCTGGTGTGATTTCCGGATTTATTTCGATTCAAGGTATTTTATTATTAATCGCTGGTACTGTGTGTTTAGTCCGCCAACCAAATCAAGATGAACCAATAATAAAAGTTGATGAAAATGGCTCTTTCCTTGAAGAATAAAGGGAAGCGCTATTTCGTTTTAAAGGCCATATTCGAAAAGATATTGTTAGGAAAAGGATATCCAACAACAGTGGAAACTTTTAAATTAAACTTAAATAATGATAGAAAAATGAACTTTATTTTCGGATGTGCAAATGGCATTATTCTATTATTAGATTATAGTAGCAACGTTTATTAAGAATAGTAATTAATATTTTTATTTGACGTAATAAAAAATAGGCATCTACATTGTAATCGGGTAGATGCTTTTCTTATGTTTCACTTCCTCCAAGATCTTTCTTTTTGAAAGGTGTGTCTGAAAAGTTCCATCACTTGATTATTTTATTTTATCAGCAATATGAATTGTATATCCTTCACTATTTATTTGATAACTAACACTTGTTGCAAAATGTCTATTTTTCGGATAAATCAGCTTCAAATGGATTTTTCCATTTATTTTACTATTTGGTTTCACTGTCACATATCTAATTACATCATTTTGTATTCCGCTCGGTACGTTAATTCCAGAACTAATATATAATTTTGTGATAGGCTTAGCCACCCTAATTTCATCATCGGTTTGATTATAAATTCTTGTTTGAAATGTGGTGATAAATAGTAAATAATTATTAATTTTTACTTCAACTAAAACCCCATTCTCTTCACCTAAATATACATATTCCTTATGAAGAAGCTTACTAGAAAATAAAATAAAAAATATAATGATAATTAAATAAAATTTTTTTTCATTTAATCACCCTATTTTCAAATTTTTTGTTGATTTCTATATACCAATATTATACCACTTAGGTAAAAAAAGGGAGGTATTTGAGATGAGATTAATTAATCATTTACTAGTATTTTTTGTTACTTTTTTTCTTTTTTTCACTAGTACATCTTTTGTAATGGCTTCCGAGATTAATAGAAATCCGACTCAAATGGAATTGGAGAAAAACATTAAATTAAGGAAAACCCTTGGATTTGATATAAATAGAAATCATGTATTATCAATTTTAAATGATGAAAACAAAGAAGAACGCTTTTCTTATGGATTTACAAAAGAAGAAGCAAAAGATTATTAACTAAATGCATTTAATGGTGTGATAGTTAAATAACCTATGTTACATTGAAACTTGACAGAAAAGTTAAATATTTATTATAATTGCAGTCAATAGGCTATAGGCTAATGAAGAGCCTAATAAAAAAATTTAAGAAAGGTAAGGTATCTGCAGAAAATGTACAACTAATTCACTTAACTAGGAAGGAAAATGTAATGAAGTTTTGAGAAAGTCGTTGGAAAACGGCTTAACAATCATGCATTTTTTACCAGTGAGTGGATAGTACTGACTTCTGTAGATAGCTTTCGATAACTATACTTTGCTGTAGATTCTGTTGCCAGAGAGAGTGTGCTTATTTTTTGTTTTTTGGCTTATGGCCATGGGCAATAGAAGATATAGTTTTTTTGGTATGGTTATGGTCTGATAGATACTATCCTCTCCGGTAAATTTAGGAGGGGTTTTTATTTTATTAGTCGAAGACATTTTAGTAGAAGGGCGAAAAGTATGTTATTTCTATTTTTAGAGTAAATTTGCTCGGAAAATATTGAAATTTCGCTTTAAGGCAGACCGCCGTAACGAAAATCAAAAAAATTATCGCTCAATCAATTTGATTAGCGATAATTTTGTCTTTTTGTACTGTTCTATTTTTTATTTTACTCTTCGTCAAAAACAGCGACTAAGCGACCTTTAACTTCATGGTTTTTCAGTTTTTCTAAGCCTTTATCAATTTCTTCGAATGGAATTGTAGTAAGAGTTGGATTCATTTTTCCAGTAGAGAAAATGTCATATACACCTTGTAAGTCTTCTACTGATCCACCATTACTTCCTAAAAGTTTAACTTCTTTTGTAATCATAAGGTAAGTATTAATGTTGGATTCTAGTTTACCCATACCAACAATAACTACTGTTCCTTCGCGTTTTACAGCTTCAATTGCATCGGCAGTAGTTTGACCGAAACCAGCAAAGTCAACGATAACGTCACATTCAGCTTCTTTCATATCAAGAATTGAATCATATACTTTGTGAGCCCCTAGTTCTTTTGCTAGTTCTCTTGCTTCTGCAGATACGTCAGTAGCGTACACTTCACAGCCTTTAATTAACGCCATTTGTAAACCGAATTGGCCAAGTCCACCAACACCGATAATACCTAACTTCGTACCTTCTTTAGCTTGTCCAATATTGAAAATTGCACGATAAGATGTAATTCCAGCATCTGTTGAAGCAGCACCTGCGACAAAGGATACATTATCAGGGATAATAACACACTGGTCAGCAGGAACACGTACTTTTTCTGCATAACCACCGTCATAGTTATACCCTGCAGTAACTTTTGTCTCTCTATTCATTGGGTTTACGCCGACGCGGTCTCCCACTTTTACATTTTCGACACCTTCACCAACTTCAATAACAACTCCTGCAAACTCGTGACCCATAATAACAGGACCATTCGGGAAAAGAGGCATCCAACCTGGATCTTGTAGAGCAGCAACGTCTGAGTGACAAAGCCCTGCAGCTTTTACATCAATCACAACATGACCAGGAATCGCTTTCGGATCTTCTTTTTCAATTAATTCTAGTGGTTTATTTGTACCTGAGAATAACCAACCTCTCATGTTATCGCCTCCAATATTAGTTTACAGTATTATTATACTTTAAAAGTAAAATACTGTATAAGTTGAATTGTATCTAAATATTGAAAACTATTTAACAATTCAAAGAACATGAATTACGTTCTATTGAACTACTATAAAAATATCTTTTGTTGTAAAAAAATCAGTGAGTTTTTTTAATCTTGAGAGTAGTAGGTATAAAAGAATATAGACAAATTCTTGGATAATAGATATGATATGTTTTAAAGTTAAATATCGTCTACATTGTATGAAAATGGTGCTGAAATGTTATTGTTTCAGCTTAAAAGGGAAGACCGGTGAAAATCCGGCGCGGTTCCGCCACTGTAAATGAGGAGAGAACTTGCATAAAGTCACTGTTTCAATTGAAATGGGAAGACGCAAGGGATCTATGATTCATAAGCCAGGAGACCTACCATTTTTAAAGCTCCTTAAGCCTGCGAGAACAGGTGGAGTGTGGCACAGGAAGCAAGTATATTTTTATACTTGTATCACTTTATTTATTGTAATAATTTCTGACTACACAACACCCTGCAAATGAGCGGGGTGTTTTTTATTTGTCTCGTAGGCTAATTGGATAGATTTATAACTTTAATTTGAGCATGGGGAGTGATGTAAGTATATTGAAAGTTTAATAAAATCTTATGATCAACTATTGCGCAAAAAAAATCAATATTAACTTAAAACATACAAATTAGGAGGTTAAAAAATGTATCGACCTAAAAAACTAGTGGATAAAGTTTTTGCTATATTACTAAGTTTTATTTTAATTTTGTCGTTATGCAGTCCTTCGATTGCAATGGTTTCTGCAAATACGACTGAAGGAGAAACGAATGAAGCATTTCTACCAGAAGAACAGGATAGTAATGCACAACTTTCATCACCTGATACGGTAACAATTGAAAACTTTAATCAACAACTGTTTACAACTATGTCTATTTCCCAAGAGGAAAAACTATCCCAATTGATAGAAAAAACCATTGATTATTACCTATCGAAGAACAAGTTAACTAGTTGGCAAGAACTTGTAGCACTATGGGGTGCTGGAGAAGATTTAAGTCAATGGGAATTACCTGAATGGATTACAAAACAACCTAGTAATTATAAAGCTAATAGTTATGGAACTGAACAAATACAATACATTTTCGGACTTTTAGCAGCGGGGAAAGACCCTTCAAAAGCATGGGAAACAAATACGAATTTGTACGAAGATTTAGCTTCACAGCAAATTGAAAATGGCTCAATAGGTGGAATTAATAAACACTTATTTGCAATGCTTGCTTTAAAAACTGGGAAAGAACTAGGGCATTATTCATGGGATGATGCAAAAGAACAAAAAGCACTGGAATTTTTATTGAATCAAGAAATTAGTGGCGGAGGCTTTGCTCTTTTTGGGGATTATCCTGATACGGATATAACTGGAATGGTAATTCTTACCCTTGGTTTATATCAAAATGACACTGCTGTGCAAGCGACGATTGAAAGAGCAAAAGCTATATTAAAACAAAAGCAGCTTGACAATGGCGGGTTTATTTCAGATGGGGATTGGGGTAGCGGTGATAATGCGAATAGTTTAGCTGCCGCTGTTTCTGGTTTAGTTGCTGTAGGTGAAGATTTATCTGCAAATGAATGGATTAAAGATCAAACAATCATTGATACTTATGAACGTTTTCAGTTAGAAAATGGATCTTTTAAATGGAAGCCAGATGATACAAATACGAATGGTGCAGCAACAGAACAAGCGCTGATTTCTTTACTAGATATACAAAACAATCAATCAACTTGGCATAGGTTTGCAGATGAATGGACAAAAGAAGAAAATCATTCAGAACAACCATCAGACGATAAGGAAGAGGATGGTTCGGGCAATGACTCTACTAATCCAGACGAACAAGTAGTCTATATTTCTATTGAAAAGAGAGCAATTGGTGAAGGTAATATTTTACCGAAAACAAAAGTGACGTTACAAGATGGAGATACAGCATTTTCTATTTTACAACGAGTGACAAATGAAAGAGGAATTGACTTATACTATACAGGTTCCAATGAATCAATTTATATTCAAGGAATCGATGGACTATGGGAGTTTGATTATGGTCCATTAAGCGGCTGGATATATGCTGTAAATAATGAAACTCCTAGTGTAAGTTCAGGTATTTTTACAGTTCAAAATGGAGATTTTATACGTTACCAATATACGACAGATTTAGGTAATGACCTCGAAGATGAATATATTGCTACAGCTTCATTAACTGTAGATGGTATTGATGAACAAATTGTTCAAGAAAAATTAGTTGATATTATTGACGGTCAAATAACGGCATTAGATGTTCTTAAAGAAGGATTAGGAAGTGATATCCCATACGAAATTGTTCATTCAAGTTTTGGCCCCTATGTAAATTCGATTGATGGATTAGAAGCTGGAAGTCTTGGTGGCTGGGATGGCTGGATGTACAAAGTCAATGGCGAAGAAGTCCAAGTGGGAGCAAGTGACTATAAAGTAAAAGACGGAGATTCGATTCAATTTTATTATGGTCGTTGGGCAGACATTTCAACTGTCTCATTCATTGAATATCAAATTGACAATCCTTCTATAACTATCTCTTTAAAAGGAGATCGATTTACTGAAAACGCACAAAACAATGATTACTGGAATGTTGATACTGGAAATACCGCCTTACAATTACAATCAATTGTGAGAATTGATAATCAAAAAGTAGAGCTACAATTTAATGGGAAAGCAAATGGTGGCACAATTTCTATACAAGCTTTACCTGGTGGGATTGAAGGAGAATATTCTAGTAACACAATAGCGATTGATGTCGTTCAAGAAATTAGTGATTCAGAAAACAAAACGATTAAAGTCGGAGCAAATGAGCAAGAAATAAAGATTATCTCTAACGGTGAAAAACCAACAAACGTCGTTACTTTAAACTTTGATACAAATGATTTACCAAAATTAGAAGCCAATCGTGGAAATGTAATACTATTTATTCCACCAGGGACTAAAGTGGTAACTGACGATTGGAATAAATCGTTAGAAATACCAAGTAATATCGTAACGAATATTACTGAAACATATAAAAAAATCAATTCAAAACTGGAAGGTAAGGAAGTAAAAGAAATTACTGCCCATATTAAAGTCGGCGGAAATATACGAATCGATTTTAATCAACATGTCACTTTAATATTTAAAGGTCTTGGTGATAAAGAAGCCGGTTTTATTGATCAATCTGGGGTATTTACACCTATTCAAAAAGTAAATGAACATATACAACCTCAACCAGAAGTATATGCTTACGCAAAAGAGTCAGACTTAATCGTTGAAACAAAACACTTTACAGAATTTTTAGCTTATCAAGCTGTTGTAAAGGAACAACCAGAGGATGAACAACAAAATAATGGTTCGGGTAGCGGATCAGGAGGTTCAGGTGGTCCATCAACTAAAAATAAAACGGTCTATATTTCCATTGAAAAAAGATCGATTGGTGAAAGAGATATTCTCTCCAAAACAAAAGTTACATTCCATGATGGTGATACCGTATTTGATGTTTTAAAACAAATAGCAGATGAAAAAGGAATCGATATTGACTATACAGGTTCTGGATCGAGTCTTTATATCCAAGGAATTAACGGATTAATGGAATTTGATAAGGGACCTTTAAGTGGTTGGATGTATTCTGTCAATGGAAAATTCCCAAATAAAAGTGTAGGAGAATATCGTGTTAAAGACGGAGACAATATACGATTCCAATACACAACAAATTTAGGGGAAGATATTGGCGATAAATATGTTCCAAATCCTACTGAAGAGAATAAAGGAAAATCTGGTGGTGGTGGCGGTGGTGGCTCCGCTAAACCGAAAAATAACGGTGAATCGAATGTTGCAATAGCTGCGCTAGAAGAGAGTATTAATAAATCAGCCAACTGGATATTGAAAAATGTAGATTTCACAGTACATGATGAGTTTAATGATTGGAGCGCCCTAGCATTACAAAGAGCTGGAAAGAATGTTCCGACTGTCTATTACACCACACTTGAATCTTATGTTAAAGAAAAGAACGGAGCATTTAGACTTATCACAGATTATGAAAGAATGGCGTTAGCAGTATTAGCGTTAGGAAAAGACCCTCGCAATATCGCTGGATATGATTTTATTGAAAAAATTTATCAAAATGAGCGAATGACGAACCAAGGAACAAATGGAGCAATCTTTGCATTGATTGTGTTGGATGCGAAAAATTATGAAGTTCCTGCAGATGCTCTTTGGACGAGAGAAAAGCTAGTCAATTGGGTAATCGAACAACAAAATGCGGACGGTGGCTTCCCGCTAAGTAAAGCGTCAAATGGTCCGAGTGATGTGGATGTTACAGCAATGGCTCTCCAAGCATTAGCCAATTATCAAGATAATCCAAAAGTGAAAGTTGTCATTGATAAAGCAGTTTCTTGGCTTTCAAAACAACAAATTGATAATGGTGGATTCAAAGTATATGGAGTGGAAAATAGTGAAACGATTTCCCAAGTTATTATTGCATTAACTAGTCTAGGAATCGATTTAGATGATTCTCGTTTTGTGAAGAAAAAAGGAGATTTACTTTCAGCTCTTAATTCATTTGTTAATGAAGATGGTGGGATTTCACACGTTCGGAAAGAGCCAAGTAATTATATGGCAACACAACAAGGATTAATGGCATTTACAGCTTATCAACGTTTTATCGAAAGTAAAAACAATCTTTTTGATATGAGCGACAAGAATTTAGAGACGAATAAAGTTACATTCTTAGATGTTACAGACAATAGTTTTGGTAAAGATGAAATTTATCAATTAGTTGAAGCTGGTGTCATTAATGGATATCCAGATGGAACATTTAGACCAAATCAAAGTATTAATCGTGGACAAGCAGCTAACTTATTTATGAGAGCTCTTCAATTAGAAGTTTCAACAACAACACATAACTTCGACGATGTGACTCCGAATAGTCCTTACTTTGATGCTGCAAATGCGACTAAAGCAGCGGGAATATTTAATGGGAAAAACGATGGAAAAACATTTGGAGCTTTAGATACGTTAACTCGTGAGCAAATGGCGTCCGTTTTAGTACGCGCATTTGATCTACAACCAAAAGATGTACAAGTGAATTTAACAGATTTAGATCAAGTATCCGAAACCCATCGTAAAAGTGTAGAAATTTTATATCAAAATGGAATTACTACAGGAAGAGCGAACGGTGAATTTGATCCACATGCTCCAGTGACGCGTGTTCAATTCGTAGTATTTTTATCACGTGCAATGAAGTTAACAAATAATTAATGATGAAAATTTGGGAAAGAAGATACTTCCTTCTTTCCCTCGTTTTCATTTGTGGAGGAATGAAATGAAAAAAAGGTTTTCTAATAAGCTGTTATTATTTGCTGTACTGATTGCCATTGGAATTTTTTCTATTATCGGTTTAAACCAATTTATTAATCATTCGAATAAAGAAGCATTAATCGCTACTGAAGATATAGATGTTTTACATGTACAAGAGAATGAAGATAACGAGAATATAATTGCGGAAGATGAGGTACTTGAAACGTCTCAAACAGAACAACAACCATCTGTACAAAAGGAAGTAAAAGAAAAAAAGACAGAAGATATAAAAACGGAAATCAAAGAAGAAGTGCAAACGGATAACAAAAATGAGAATCAAGAGAATCATGTTAAACAGAAGCAAGAACTTCCCAAAATTTCAAAAGAAGTTGAGCAGAGTAATAGTAAAAAGAATGACGACAGTAAAACGACAACTAGTTTAAATACAGAAGTACAAGGAGAAACAATTGCGCAAGAAAAGCCAAAGTATACTGTTCGAATTACAATTGTTGGACCTAAAGATGTAGGAACGATTTTAAATACAACTACTATAGAGATTAATGATTCCAAAACGATACTTGAAATTTTACAACGAGCGACAAAAGAAAGACGTATTCATATGGAATATAGAGGATTAAACGCAACTGCTTATGTGGAAGGAATTCATAATATATATGAATTCGATAGAGGACCTGAAAGTGGCTGGATGTATAGTGTAAATGGCGTATTTCCAAATGTTAGTGCTGGGGTATTTCAAGTGAATCCTGGTGATGATATACGATGGCTCTATACAGAAGATTTAGGTCGAGATTTAGGAGCAAGTAGATAAACACATAATTGGAAGTGAGTATGATGGAAAACGGATTTTCAAAAATACACCCAGTGCCAAGTTTTTTATATTTTATCGGATCAATCGTAGCTAGCATGATATTTAACCATCCAATCTATTTGTATACGCTTTTCATTATTTCCATTTTACTAAACTGGTCATTGGATGGAGGTAAGGTGTTAAATAAGGGAATCAAAGGTTATTTATTCATAGCCGTTGTTATAACCGTTTTAAATCCCCTTTTCTCAAGAAGAGGTGCAACCATTTTATTTTATATAATGGACCAACCAGTAACCCTTGAATCGATTGTCTACGGTGTTCAACTTGCGATTTCGTTATTAACGATTCTATTTTTATTTACTGCTTATCATTTAGTTATTACTCCAGATAAGTTTTTATATATTTTCGGTTCTGTATTACCAAAAACAGCTTTTATCATGACAATTATTCTACGATTCATTCCCTTATTAAAAAGAAGATTAGTAGAAATTATATCATTACAAAAGATTCATGGCTCTTTTCAACAAAAGGATAAAAAAAGGATAAAAATGAAACAAGGTATGGAAACATTACATACACTAGTCACTTGGTCTTTAGAAGAAGCATTGGAAACAGCAAGTTCTATGAGAGCAAGAGGTTATGGTGTCGGAAAAAGGAGTAGTGCCATTCACTATAAGATGGGTAAAAAGGATGCTCTCATTATGGGGGTTTTGTTTGTTGTAGGATTGTTTGTTCTGATTAGTGGATTGTTGGGAATTGGCAGATACGAAGTTTATCCTCAAATACAAAAGGTTGAACTTACAACGTTTATGATTTTTCATTTCCTTTGTTTTTTCATTTGTTCATTAATCCCGCTATTTCTCATTGCAAAGGAGAGGATTGAGTGGTTCATTATCAAATCCAAAATGTAAGTTTTGCATATCCAGATATATCAAAAAACGTATTAGAACGTATTCATCTCGAAATTGAAGAGGGGGAATTTGTTTTACTTTGCGGACCTTCTGGATCGGGAAAATCTACATTATTAAAACTATTAAAAAAAGAAGTGCAACCAGAGGGTGAAAAGGAAGGAATCGTTTATTACAGAAACATTCCACTAGATGAAGTAGATTCGGTTACATCCGTAGAAGAAATTGCAATGGTTTTTCAAGATCCTGATAATCAAATTGTTATGAATACTGTTTGGCAAGAATTGACCTTTGGAATGGAAAACTTAGGATACACAACAGAACAAATTCAACGCAGGTTAGGAGAAATCGTTAATTTCTTTGGGATAGAAGAGTGGCTTCATTTATCGGTTCATGAGCTTTCTGGTGGTCAAAAGCAAATTGTAAATTTAGCTGCTGTTATGACGTTACGTCCACGGGTGCTACTTTTAGATGAACCTACTGCTCAACTAGATCCAATTGCAGCAAAGGAATTTTTACAACTTTTATTGAGGATTAATGAAGAATTATTTGTAACAGTTATCATTAGTGAACATCGTTTAGAAGAATTATTCCCAATTGCAACGAAGGTAGTTATGTTAAATGAAGGTAAAATAGCATATTCCGGTAGTTCACAAGAAGTGTTAAAAGAAATTTGGAGGAAACATGACAATACTTTCATACACTATATTCCTACCATTCCTAAATTATATTTAAGTCTTATGGGAAGAGATGAAGAGGATATTCCCATTACTGTGAAGGAAGGGAAACAGTGGTTAAATCGTTTTGGGAAACTACAATCTATGGAATTTCGTAAAGTAAATAAGTTTGAATCTATTAAGAGAAGTGAACAAACGATCCTTGAATGCAAAGATATATTTTTTCAATATGATCAACAAACACCACTTATTTTAAAAGGACTAAATTTAACGATTCAAAAAGGTGAATTTTTTGCCCTTTTCGGTGGAAATGGATCTGGCAAATCAACTTTATTAAAAAATATTGTAGGAATCTTAAAACAGCAGAAAGGCAAGATTTATTACAAAGGTCAATTATTAAAAAAGGAGTCAGCAAAGGAACGAAGTGAGTACATCGGTTATGTAGCGCAAAATCCAGCAATCTATTTTACAAAAGAAACGGTAAGAGAACAATTACAAGAACGGTTTGAAAGAGTAAAAGAGGTATCTAGTTATCAGTTAGATGAATACATTCAGCTATTTGAATTGGAGAGCATTTTGGACAAGCATCCTTTTGATATTAGTGGTGGACAACAGCAAAAAGTTGTCATTGTACTATCTTTAATGACGAAACCTGAAGTTTTAGTATTAGATGAGCCAACGAAAGGGTTAGATCCTTTGTCTAAAATTCATTTAGCACATACGTTAAATCGTTTAAGAGAAGTAGGAAAAACAATTTTAATGGTTAGTCATGATATAGAATTTGCTGCTCAATATGCGACAAGATGTGGATTGTTATTTAATGGAGAAGTATTGTCTGTTGAAGATACAAAATCTTTCTTAAAGGATAATTATTTCTACACGACAAATATTCATCGAACAGTGAACCATATTTTACCTAACGCCATCTCTCTGGAGGATGTATTAAATCAATGGGAAAATTTAAACGTACAGTCTATGTAGTTAGTTTGCTTCTTATAATTGTAATGTTAGTCGTTGCACTGTTGTTACGAGAGCAATATTTATTAATTAGTTTTATAATTATTTTATTAACGATGTTCCCTTTCTTTTTACGCTTTGAACGAAAAGAATTGAAAGCTGAAGAAATCGTACTAATTGCCATGTTAGCAGCAATTGCCGCAGTGAGTCGCATTCCATTTGCACCCTTGCCTAGTGTCCAACCAACATCTTTTGTGATTATAATGTCAGCGTTAGTGTTTGGATCAGAAGTAGGGTTTTTAGTGGGAAGCTTAGCGGCAATTGTATCGAATATGTTTTTAGGTCAAGGTCCTTGGACGCCGTGGCAAATGTTCGGTTGGGGAATGATGGGATTCACTGCTGGGCTATTAAAAAATACGGTATTAATGAAAAGCTTAATAGGAAGAAATATATTTGGATTTGTATGGGGATTTATTTTTGGGTGGTTAATGAACTTATGGATGATTCTCGGATTTTATGCGGAAATCAATTGGAAAGTCTTCGTTACAATATATTCGGCAAGTTTTTATTTTGATTTAGCTCATGCTTTATCAAATGTCTTTTTCATCACTATATTTTCTAGTATTTGGTTAAGAATTTTACTAAGAGTAAAGAAGAAATATGGAATGTTAAAAGAAGAAAAAAGATAGTGATAGTTTTGATAAAAATCGCCCTTTAGCTTTTGAAGCTAAGGGCGATATTTTTTCATACATTTATAAAAAAAAGAGGGGAAATTAGAAAATAGAAATCTATTTATATCGATATAATAAAATGGTTATTATTACATATTTTAGGAGAATGATTGTTGTTTTATCTATATAATAAAAAAATTTTTAATCAATTGAGTTAATTTCATAATTCTCACCCCTTGATTTTCAAGGGATTCAAGACGATAAAAAATGGGTACCTCCCCAAATTTCGTTATAATGGTAGATAACCAAACAAACCATACGAAAGAGGTGAGTACCCTATGACTATGGTAAAACAAATTTCTCTTTTTGACATCCATCAATTATTAGAAATGGAAAGTTCCCATCGTTATGATGCCATTTTTAGTGTGATCGACATTCAGCCTATATTTCAATTGTTTTCTAAAAAGACATTGAAAGGTGCACCACGTGAATTGAATGATGGTGCAATGATTCAATCGCTGATTATACGTATTGTCGAACGTATTCCAACTATCAAGGATTTAGTCAAACGTTTGGTTCATGATCCTTTATTTCGTTTCGACTGTGGATTCCTTGTGTCTGATGTCGTACCATCTGAAAGCTCTTATTCACGCATGATTCAAGTCATTAGTGAATCAGATGTGCTAGATAAAATGAACGATACACTCATCAAAACAGCGATGTTGGAAGGCTTTCTACATGATGAACATGTCGCCATCGATGCGAGTCACTTTGAAGCTCGTGATGCTTTCACACCATCAAAAAAGAAAGCACCTAAAACTCCTAAAAAACGTGGTCGTAAAACGAAAGCTGAACGAGCTGTTTGGTTAGCCGAACAAGTAGAGAAAAAAGGAAATCAATCAACCTATGAAAAAGAACTGAAAGAACAGCTGGATATCCCATTAGAAACCCTTTGGAAGGATGTACCGATTGAGCCAAAATGGGGTGTGAAAAAGAATAGTAAAGGAAAAAATACATTCTGGTTTGGTTATAAAGCCCATTTAGCTGTTTCGACGAAAAGTCAATATATCATCACTCGTTTGATGTCCTCAGTGTTTTTGGCAAGTAGAAAATGTATGAAATGGCAATTAAAAATGCATACATACACTTGCCAAATTCCATGGTTAACGTTGAGAGATTGAGTCTTTGTATCGGTGACTTTCACCATTGAAGATGATTAAATGAGAATGATGAATCAGCCGATCAATGACGGCCTCTGTTAAAATGGGATCGCCAAAGACATTATTCCATTGGCTAAAAGGTAAATTGGTTGTCACAATGATGCTTTTGGTTTCATAACACATGGAAATAACTTGAAATAATAACTCTGCCCCCTGTTTATGCAATGGAATATAGCCCAATTCATCAAGAATCAAGAGATCCAACTTTTCGATTTGATTGAGAAATTTACCAAGGTCACCTTTTTCATTGGCCTCCAATAAAGCATTGACAATGGAGGCGGCCGTATAGAACTTCACTCTTTTTCCTTGTTTTTTCATCAAATTGAGGGCGATGAGAGTGGAAAGGAATGTTTTACCGGTTCCCACTCCGCCATAGAAGATAAGGTTTTCCTGATTTTTCGTAAACTCACCTTCTAAAATATAATCTTTTGTGATGCCTGGGGCTAGTTGAATCTCCCGCCAATCATAAGGTTTATTTGGAATTTTCGGCAATGTCGCCTGTTTTAGTAGTAAATTTATCCTTCTCTCATCTCGATGCTGCACTTCTCGTTCAAACAGCTTCAGTAAAAATTCCTCATTTGTTTCCGCATGGATGGTATGGTAATTGGCTGGAATCCAGCTTAATTTTAGTCTTTTGGCATATTCCTTAATCATTTGTTCCATGATGCCACATCTCCTTGGGATTCGAATAGGCGGTCATAATGCCTTACTCCTCGGATGGCTTCCGGCATATCTGGAACGTGTTTTTTCGGTTGAATTGGCTCTCGTATACCTCTTCCATTGATTAATTGATAAAATACCTGTTTAATCGATTCTACTTTCGGATGACCATACTGGGAGGCAATCCTCAAAGCCTGTGTCGAAACTTCGAAATCATGTTCTTTTAGTAAAACAGCTAGTAGTTGTAATGCTTCCTTCTTTTCTTGAACGGTACAATTGGAAAAATAATTTTTCCATTCTTCCGGCATCTTTTCATAGAAATCCGTATATTTTAATGCATTTGGCCTTTTGGCCATTAACGTAAGATATGGTTGCCATTTCATTGATTTTTGTTTTGTGCCATATAAACGCTCGTGCTTGATAATCAGCTCATGCTCTTCTGTTAAAATGGCAATCTCATGATAAGAGATCTTTGCCAAAACCTTTTGTTTGGCAAAACGGGGAGACGTGGAATATAAATTGTTTTCTAAATGGATGAAACCGTACTTATCAGCCGTGACCTGCTCATATCGGACACATTCAAATTCTTTGGCTGGCAATTGAAGAAATAACGCTTGTTCTTCTTCAAATAATTCAGCGATGAGTCGCTCCTTCTCATAATGCGGACGATTCCAGTCCTTCTCACATTTTTCCCATAAAGATTCATTAAAACTTTCTAGTTGATAGATTGTTTGTTCAGGTAAAAAGAAATTGTTTCGAATATATTTCACCTTTGATTCGACATTCCCTTTTTTCATTTCCGCTGGCTGGGTTGCAGAACTCGCATTCAAAGCCATAATGTAAAACGAATCGTTGAAATGTCTCTGTCAATTCTCTTTCTCCGTTTGGCAAAATCGTTTTTACTGCAGGGGAGAGATTATCAAAACGAATGACCCTTGGAACCCTTCCCATATAGTGAAAGATTCGTTTTAATCCTTCCAAGAAAGATTCTTGATTTTGAGCTGGCATGACTTGCACATAGGCCGCATTACTGTAAGGGAATGAAACGACCAGGTAAGGAAAATCGACATATTTCCCCTGATAGAGAAAAGGAGCTTCTCCAAAATCAACTTGAGCCGTTGCAGGTTTCGATTCTAAAGGTAACGCAGCTGGTTCACTTTGTTCGAGCAGTTCTTGTTTTCTTTTTGATACATAGAGCCGAACAGAACGATCTGAACCTGTAAATCCATATTCTTCTTTTAAGATTTCATACATTCGTTTCGCAGTTCTTCGATATTTTTTCTTCTTTGTCAAGTCCTCTTTAATCCATTGATCCAATATCGGTTTCACTGGATCCATCACTTTCGCTTTTCTCGTTTGTTTAACTTTTGAGGGATTGAAGTCTTCCATTTCCGCATACTTCTTCACTGTTCTTGGATCACGATTCATTCTTTTGGCAATATCGGAATAGGAACATCCTTTTTGGTTTGCTTCATATCTGATATAATGAATTTCAGCCACTGCTAACATCTCCTTGAATACCTCCCGTTGAACTGTTTTGTCCAACTAGGAGGGTAGTGTATTTGGGGAATGTTGGCAAGTGGTTTTTTGTTTTATAGGACCTGCATAAATTAATTGCCAAACGTTACATTTTTAGTTTGCCATAAACACGAAAATGACAACTACTGAACGACAAGAATGGCGTGAAAAAACAGCTAAAAACAAAGGCGAAATTATTAACTAAATGCATTTAATGGTGTGATAGTTAAATAACCTATGTTACATTGAAACTTGACAGAAAAGTTAAATATTTATTATAATTGCAGTCAATAGGCTATAGGCTAATGAAGAGCCTAATAAAAAATTTAAGAAAGGTAAGGTATCTGCAGAAAATGTACAACTAATTCACTTAACTAGGAAGGAAAATGTAATGAAGTTTTGAGAAAGTCGTTGGAAAACGGCTTAACAATCATGCATTTTTTACCAGTGAGTGGATAGTACTGACTTCTGTAGATAGCTTTCGATAACTATACTTTGCTGTAGATTCTGTTGCCTGAGAGAGTACTTATTTTTTGTTTTTTGGCTTATGGCATGGGCAATAGAAGATATAGTTTTTTTGGTATGGTTATGGTCTGATAGATACTATCCTCTCCGGTAAATTTAGGAGGGGTTTTTATTTTATTAGTCGAATGTAGAAATCTAAAAAAATCTTTTGGAGATCGTCTTATTTTGGATATTGAAAATCTCTGCATATATGATCAAGATCGCATTGGTATTGTGGGCGTAAATGGGGCAGGAAAAACAACACTATTGAACCTTTTAAGCCAAAGAATAGAACCTGATGAAGGATGGGTAAAACTTTATGGGGAATGCGCCTATATCTCCCAACTAGAGCCCCCTGAAGAAAAAACAATAAAACAAGAGACGGCTTCAAAATTTAAAGTTCCCCAAACCTATCGGGAGAGTATGAGCGGAGGAGAAAGAAACCGCTTTAAGCTGGCGGCCAGCCTAGGTCAAAATCATGCCATCATTTTCGCTGATGAACCCACTAGTAATATGGATATTGAAGGAATTCAATTAGTCGAAAATTCCTTTGCCAACTTTTCTGGTGCCCTAGTCTTGATTTCTCACGATCGAGATTTGCTAGATAGCCTTTGTAACAAAATAATCGAAATAGAAGAAGGGAAAATCAAAACCTATTCCGGTAACTATAGTGAATATATTAAGCAAAAAACTGAAGAGCGAGAGCTAGCACAATTTGAATATGAGCAATATGTTAAGGAAAAGAAGAGACTAGAAAGGGTTATAATTTCTACACGAGAAAAAGTAAAATCCATTCGAAAAACTCCCCGAAGGATGGGTAACTCTGAGGCTAGACTCCACAAGATGGGCAATCAAAGAGCAAAAGCGAATTTGGATCGCGCTATTAAAAATGTGGAGGCAAGAATTCAACATTTAGAAGTTAAGGAGAAACCACCAAAAATCGAAAAAATCAAATTTGACATTGGGGACGTACAGAAAATATATAGCAAAGTAATCATTGAAGGAAATGGGATTAACAAGAGTTTTGGGGATAAAGTGATCTTTAAAGATGCTCAATTTCATTTAGAAAACGGAGCTAAGGTAGGTTTAATAGGTCCCAATGGATGTGGAAAAACTACTCTGCTAAAAATGATTCTGAACCAAGAGTCCCCAATCAAAATTGCTCCTAACGTAAGGATTGGTTATTTCAGTCAGGAGTTAAGTATCTTAGATGAAAATAAGAGTATCCTCGACAATGTGATGGCAGAAAGCGTTTATGAGGAGAGTTTTGTTCGAATATTATTGGCTCGTCTTCTTTTCAAAAGAGATAGCGTGTATAAAAAGGTTAGGGTTTTAAGCGGAGGGGAGCGAGTTAAGGCTTCCTTTGCCAAAATAATATGTAGTGGCTTTAACCTATTGATTCTTGACGAGCCTACAAACTATCTAGATTTAAACTCTCTGGAAGTGGTGGAAGAAGTTCTACGAGAATATGAACACACCCTGCTCTTTGTCTCTCATGATCGGCGCTTTATAAATTCAGTAGCTAATCAGATTATGATTATCGAAGACTGCAAACTTAAAACTTTCAAGGGCAGCTATGATGAATATATGGCTAGCAAGACTGAAGTTAAAGACAGGAAAAAAGAGCAGATTAAGGAAGAAATATTACGATTAGAAACTCGGTTGACGGAGGTAATAAGTAAAATTTCTATGCCTTCCAAAAAGGATGACCCCAAGCTTTTAGAGATAGAATACAATGAGATTTTAGGAGAAATCCGTCGTTTGAAAAATCTCCTTCAATAAAATCGAAATACAAGATCTACGCCAATCATAAAAATAGCCCTCAGTCCGAAAAAATCGTGATTGAAGGGCTATTTGTCATGTGTCCTA
Organism: Ureibacillus sp. FSL K6-0786; assembly: GCF_037965165.1. Classification (GTDB taxonomy): domain Bacteria; phylum Bacillota; class Bacilli; order Bacillales_A; family Planococcaceae; genus Ureibacillus; species Ureibacillus thermosphaericus. Next base: position 1,962,000 of record NZ_CP150191.1, read on the forward strand.
AAAGAGCAGGAGTTTTTTATTCGTCTCACTTGATTCGAGCTTACTTTAATTTGATGACAACGATAATAGTTGTCGTTTTTTTTGATGAAAAATTCTATCGTACTAAAAAAATCAAAATAATCCTTTTTTCGTGTAAAATAAATATGGACATAAAGGAGGATATGCACATGTATTTCGTTGATAATAAAGGCATTACAGACCCTAGAGTGAACTTGGCAATTGAAGAATATCTTGTAAGAAACATGGATGTTGAGCAGGATGATTTTTTACTGTTCTATATCAATCAACCGTCCATTATTATCGGTAAAAATCAAAACACATATGAAGAAATTAACACAGACTACGTTGAAGAAAATGGAGTTATCGTCGTTCGGAGACTTTCTGGTGGCGGAGCGGTGTATCACGATTTAAATAATTTAAATTTCAGCTTTATCACGAAGGACGACGGAAACAGCTTCCACAATTACAAAAGATTCACCCAGCCTGTAGTAGATGCATTGGCAAAATTAGGGGTGAACGCGGAACTTTCTGGTCGCAATGATATTTTAGTGGAAGGACGAAAAGTTTCAGGAAACGCGCAATATGTAACGCGCGGCCGTTTGGTTAGCCACGGCACATTGATGTTCAATCTAGATCTTGATGCGGTGGTAAATTCATTAAAAGTAAAGCAAGACAAAATTGAATCAAAAGGAATTAAATCCGTACGTTCACGTGTAGCAAACATCATTGATTTCTTGCCGGAAAAAATTACGGTAGAACAGTTCCGAATGGAAATTTTGAAATCGATTTTCGGTGGCGAGGAGAATATCCGATATTACGAGCTGTCAGAACAAGATTGGGAAAATATTTATACAATATCGAAAGAACGCTACCAAAAATGGGAATGGAACTATGGAAAATCACCGCGCTTTAATATGCAAAAGCAAAAGCGCTTCCCATCTGGGGAAATTGATATTCGTTTAGAAGTGAACAAAGGAATCATTGAAGAAATTAAGATTTTTGGTGATTTCTTTGGCATGGAAGACGTAGAAGAAATCGAGCAACGTTTAGTTGGTGTACGCTATGCTAATAAAGATATTGAAGAAGCTTTGGCGGATGTTGTTATTTCCAGATATTTCGGCGGCGTAACGATGGATGATTTCTTACAATTAATTTATTAAGTAGTTAAAGTTAAGCTAACAGTTGAATATTAACAGCAAAGGCTGAAATAAAAAAAGAACGAATTTCCGGTTAAAGAAGTTCGTTCTTTTTCATGTGTTCAACAATTATTTTTATTGAATGAATAGCCGAGGATAACTTATTGTCGCTTCTTCGTTTTCTTATTATTATGTTTTTCTTGCGGTGTTAAAGGTTCGTTTGCAAGTTCATGATCAAATTCTCTTGATAGTTCTTTTCTTACTGCCTGCTCATCGCTGAAGTTGCCACTTAAGTTTTTCTTTTCTCTGTTACTCATCATCACACCTCCATGACATTAGTGTGTCATTAGGTGTCTTAACTATGCATTTGAAAAGAGATAAAGTCCTTTTTCATCTGTTGATTTATTTCATAATTGAAAGGGTATTGAAGAAGAAAATATATAGAAACCGATCAATGTTTGTGTAAAATATTTGAAATTTAGTATGACAAAGATAGTATTAACCAATTCAAATCTGTCAATGATAACAAAAGAGGAGGTGTGAGATAATGCAACAAGAGATTCTTTGCGAAGTAAATAACTGCAAGTATTGGGCTGATGGAAACAAATGTAGTGCTGAAAGAATCTATGTAGTAAGTCAAAAAGGAAAAGAAGCATCCAATAGTGAAGAAACAGATTGCAAAACATTTACACCAGAGAATTAATTTTTATCAGGTAACCAATGAAAATTGGTTACCTTTTATAGTTATAGTATTGATAATAACTCTCATTTTCATTCGTTTTTATTGAATTATTTTTAGCTTTTCTAATTGTTAAATTTTTTAATAAGCATAAAATAGGATTTCTCCACTTTATCTTCAATATAGTCTAACGAATAACAACCGAATGGATCCGCTAATTCTCCAATAGCACGAGAAAGGTTGTCAATCACAAAGTTCAAATCTTCAGATTGTTTTTGTTCTTCTTGTGAATTTATTTCATACATAATTTCATGAGCTAAACGTTGTATACGCTGTAAACGCATTTCTTTTATCAGCACAGATTTCCCTCTTTTTTCAGCATACACAAAACATTATATGGTAGAGGTGTAAAGTACATGAAAATGTTTCAAAACGATTTTTTCTCTTGGGGAGCAGGATTAATTAATGCATAAAAAGAAGTACATCCGAAATGAACGATAAGTTTTCGTATAGCGGAAATTAATGGTATGATTTATGAAAGGAGGAAACGAAAATTGAGGGTGACTGGATTAGTCTTAGGGGGAATCGCTGGGATTTTCAGCATCGGTTTGTGGATTGTCTTTGTTTTTTATAATCCTTATTCGTCTACAGTTATTGAAGCCGGTCCAGCAATTAATACTTTTCTGATGTTATGCCTCCCAGCCTGTTTAGCAATAATTGCTTTAATAATTCAAAAAGACTACCTTATGCTAATCGCTTTTATTTGGTCTTTGCCAATAAGCCTGTATATGCTGGGAACACCAGGAATCTTCCATTGGTTTTTTGCTCCATGTATTGCTTATTTTATATGTTTTCTACTTTTGTATTTTTCTAAGATAAAAGCAAGAAACAAGTTTGAGATAAGATGATTTTAACGAATTGTTTGATTCGATTTGGGGAATTTCCGAATAAGGAGGATATAAAATGTCATTAATTACTCCAAAATGTATGAAATGCAATAAAGTAATAGAAGATGATGAAGAAGTATTAATACAACTTCGATATCCTAAGAGAAAAGGAATCACTGAAATTAAAGCGTATTTAAATCTTGAAGGCAAATTTATTTGCAGCAATTGTTCAAAGAAAATGAATATCTAAATCTGTGTGAGTTAAGGAAATTTAAGATATGAGAAGATTAAGAGATGTATTTTATATCAATGCCAATTTAGAAGAACAATATTTTATTTACTATGGAATGGAATTTCATGAATTTATTCAGTATTGCCCGGTAAACTTAGAAAATTTACTAATTACAGATGGGCAATATATTGCCAACGGTTTTAATGATCATTGGTTTTTTGAAACGGCAGTGGGGAAAGAGGGAATTTTAGAGTTAGCAAGAGAAGATATTTACGGTTTAGGTAATTTTCATTGGATTGATTACAACAATGAAGAAGATTTAAACCAATGTACCCCGGAAGAGAAAGCGGAAGTATTGTATTTGTCTCATTTTGGCAAGCCATTAAATTCGCCATTTTTTGATCGAATCAAAAATCAATTTGTTTATCTCGCCCACGATGATGGATGGTATTGCAAACTATATTGCAGAGATATTTTAGTGTTTAAGGAAATACTCGCAAATAAAATCATTGGAACTGTTTCCACAAATAAAAGAAGAAAAATCTATCCAATGGCTGAGGAAATAAAAAATCAACTATTTGAATTGACAAAAGAAGGTTTATTAATCGATTTTTCGAATATTTACCGGGATAGTCAATCAATTGGGCTAAGATTTTATGTAATAGGTCACTATGAAGATATGGATGAAATGTATAACAATCTTGAACGTAATAAGCGTAAAGCGAAATTCAGTCGGTTTTTAGAACATAAAAATAAGCAGTGGAAAATTTGTAATGGGTAACATTTTATAGCTGCAATGCTCCAAATCCTTTATGTGTTTTTATATTAAACATAGTAAAGGATTTTATATTTATAAAGAAAAATAGATGATTCAATAAATTTATAATTAACTGAAAAAATCACATATTTTGCTATTCTATCTGCATATCAATTATACTAATCCTGTAAGATTTATTGCATAGGAGGTATTTGTTATGGCAAAGGTTGCATTTTTACTAGCAAGTAATTTTGAGGATTCTGAGATGAAAAATCCATATGAGGCAATTAAAGAAGCTGGACACCAAGCAGTCATCATTGGTTTGGAAAAAGGAGCAGAGTGCAAAGGTAAAAAAGGAACAGTTTCATATACAGCAGAGATCGGTGCGAAAGATGCAAAAGCAGATGAATTTGATGCTGTTGTGATTCCAGGCGGAAGTTCTCCAGAAGCATTGCGCGTCAATGATGATATCGTTCGCTTTGTAAAAGAAGCCAATGAACAAGGCAAATTAATTGCGGGTATTTGCCACGGACCTCAAGTGATGATTAGTGCGGACATTTTAAAAGGAAAAGCGGCAACATGCTATATCGGCATTCGAGATGATGTAAAGCTAGCTGGTGCAGACTATCGTGATGAAGAAGTCGTTGTGAGCGAAAACATCATCACATCCCGTACTCCGAAAGATGAACCTGCATTTATTCGTGAGATTTTAGCGAAATTAAATTAATAGAGGATAAAGAAAAAACGATTTCCAAATTACGGAAGTCGTTTTTTTCTTTAATAAATAAACAATTTTGTTAACAATAACAGAAAATTTGAATGGAAAAAGACATATTTTTATTTATAATGTATAAAATTCCAAGTGACATTGTGTCCTAGTATAATTTTATTATTCCAAGTCAAAAATGGAGGTGTTAATAACTTATTTGGAGGAAAGTCATGATAATTAAATGACCTTCATGTAATAGAAAAGTAAAAAGAAAAATGGTCATGGAAGATGCAAATGTGGTGCTTATGTAAAAATAATTAATAGATAATTTACCTAATCCCTAAATATAAAGAAATAAGAAATTTTATATTTAATACTAATTTGAAATGAACTTAATAGAACAAATTGGAAAAAAACAATACACTACACTATTAACCTAATTTATTTTGAAGAAAAATGAATCCCGATAGAATTTTTAGAGACGATTTGAACATCACATTTAAATTTTAATTCCAATATTCAAAATGCGAAAAGCTAAAAAAACAAAAGTAAGCATTTTACAAAATAGAAATCTATAAACATGAAGTAACATGTTGATTGTTGCGTATTTATGCGGCTTGAGCCACTGTGGTGCTTAAGCCGTTTATTCATTTAGGGAGTTTTAATTTCAATATGATGGGTACCCAATATTTCCATATTAATATAGAGATATATTTAGATATAATGAAGTTATATGTGTAGAAGTAGGAGGAAGCTAGATGATTACAGGTGAAATCAAAAATAAGGTAGATAAAATATGGGAGACGTTCTGGACGGGTGGAATCACCAACCCATTAACGGTAATCGAACAATTTACCTACCTTTTATTTATAAAAAGTTTGGATGAAGCAGAAACCATTAAAGAGAAGGAAGCAGAAATTCTTGGTATTCCTTTTGAAGGAATCTTTCCAGAAGATAAACAACATTTACGTTGGCATCGTTTTAAAAATCTTGGTTCCCCAGAAGAAATGTATCGTATCGTATCGGATGAGGTTTTCCCTTTCATTAAAAATCTTCATGGTCAAGAAGATTCTGCATACTCAAAATACATGAGCGATGCAATGTTTTTAATCCCAACAGCGAACATGTTGGCAAAAATTGTCGAAGGAATTGACAATCTTCCTTTAGATGATCGGGATGTACAAGGGGATTTATATGAGTATCTGCTTTCCAAATTATCAACATCTGGTACAAACGGGCAATTCCGCACACCAAGACACATTATTCAAATGATGGTTGAATTGATGAAACCAACGCCAGAGGATATTATTATTGACCCTGCTATGGGGACTGCTGGATTTTTAGTTGCAGCAAGTGAATATTTACGGAAACATCATCAGGATTTATTTCTCGTTCAAGGTTTAAAAGAACATTACCATAATACCATGTTCTACGGAAATGATATGGACCGAACAATGCTTCGAATTGGTGCCATGAACATGATGCTGCATGGTGTAAATAATCCGAATATTGAATATCGGGATTCCTTATCTGAAATGAATAAAGATCAAGATAAATATACGTTAGTGCTAGCAAATCCGCCATTTAAAGGATCATTAGATTATGAAGCAGTATCAAACGACTTATTGAAAATTGCTAAAACGAAGAAAACGGAATTATTGTTCTTATCTTTATTTATTCGAATTTTAAAACCAGGTGGACGTGCAGCAGTTATTGTTCCAGACGGTGTGCTCTTTGGAAGTTCGACAGCCCATAAAGCTATACGCAAGGAAATTATTGAAAATCACAAATTAGAAGCCATTATTTCCATGCCTAGCGGAGTGTTTAAACCGTACGCAGGAGTATCTACGGCGATTATCATTTTTACAAAAACAGGTGCAGGTGGTACAAATCACGTTTGGTTCTATGACATGAAAGCAGACGGATTCTCTCTAGACGACAAACGCACTCCAATTGAAGAAAATGATATTCCGGATATTATTTCACGCTTTAACAATTTGGAAGCAGAAAAAGAACGGAAACGGACAGAACAATCCTTCTTTGTACCTGTTGAAGAACTAAGGGAAAATGACTATGACTTGTCGATTAATAAGTATAAAGAGATTGAGTATGAGGAAATTGAATATGAGAATCCTATGGAAATACTCAAAAAAATTGGAACTTATGAAAAAGAAATAATGGATGGTTTAAAAGAAATTGAAAATTTAATAAAAGGGGCTAATTGAATGATTTCGAAATATAAATGTTATCCCCTTAAAAATTTTATTAATCAAATTAGAGGGGTATCTTACAAAAAAAATCAAATATCAGAAAAAACAATCGATGGATATATACCATTGTTAAGAGCCACAAATATTCAAAATGGAGAAATAATCTATCAGGATGTGTTGTATGTAGATTCTTCTCTCGTAAAATTGGAACAAAAATTAAGAAAAGGCGATATCTTAATTGCAGCATCGAGCGGCAGTAAAGAAGTTGTTGGAAAGTCGGGACAAGCAAACGAAGATTGTGAATATACTTTTGGAGCCTTTTGTAAATTAATTAGGCCAAAACAAAATATTAATGCGGATTATTTAAGACACTTTTTTAATACAGATTATTATTCTCGAACAATCTTACAGTCTATTAATGGGGCAAATATTAATAATTTAAGAAATGAACATATAGACGATTTAATGATTCCCATTCCATCATTAGAGATACAAAGCAAAATAGCGGCATTATTAAATAAGACTCAAGATGTAATTAAATGTCGCAAAGCCCAAATCGATTTATTAGATCAATTCACGCAAAGCATATTTTTCGAGATGTTTGGGGATCCGGAAACAAACCCTAATGGATGGGAATATAAAAAGTTAAGTGAGATTTGTCAAAATTTAGATAGTAAGAGGGTTCCAATTACTTCATCAGAACGCAAAAAAGGTATTTATCCATATTATGGAGCTTCAGGTATCGTAGATTATGTTGATGATTATATTTTTGATGACAATTTATTACTAGTTTCAGAAGATGGAGCCAATCTGTTATCTAGAGTAACGCCAATAGCATTTGAAGTGAAAGGAAAAATTTGGGTTAATAATCATGCCCACGTATTGAAGTTTGAACATTTATCCACCCAGCGTTTTATTAAATACGTTATCAATTTACAAGATATTTCACATTTGATTACTGGATCTGCCCAACCTAAACTAAATCAAAAAAATTTAAATTCATTTATGGTTCCATATCCACCGCTAGAATTACAAAATGAGTTTTATGAAAAAGTGGAAAAAATTGAAGAACAAAGGAAGGTATTTGAATCTAGCTTACTAGAATTAGAAAATTTATATCATGCATTGTTGCAAAAATCATTTAGAGGCGAATTATTTTCAGAAGAGGAAGTGTCAATTATTTAATAAAAGGGAAGTGCCAATATTTCCAATTTTGGCTTTTTAAAAGATAAGAAACAGTATCAAAGTTTTGCAGAGGCTTGTTTTGAAGCAGAAAAAGGATTGGTTGTAAGCCCTGCTGTCAGCGCCATTCAGTCTCGACGTGCATTGGAGCTTGCGATGAAATGGGTTTATAGCTTTGACAGTGCGGTAAAAGTTCCTTATCAAGATAATCTATCCAGTTTAATTCATGATCGAGAATTTTTAGGGATTATGATGAAGACTTATTACCAATGATGAAGTATGTAGTGAAGCTCGGCAATCAAGCGGTTCATACGAATGCACTGCTAACGCGTGATGAAGCGATTTTGTCCCTACATCATCTATTCCAGTTTGTTGCGTGGATTGATTACTGCTATTCCGATGAATTTACTGCAGGGGACTTTGATGAATCTTTACTTCCTGTCGGTGAAGAACAAGATATTAGCAATTTTAAAAGGGGATACTTTGCTGAAAAGAAGAGTTTAGGCAAGGGATGATAGGTGGGAAATTCTATTAAAGGATTGAACAAGTCATTATCTCAAGATGGAAGTAATTTCATAGGATATACTAGTTTACAGGGATATGTTTCATCAGAAAATATTTTTGGTTTAGAATCAGAGGAAAAAATTTTCTTAGTTGATGCCAGTGGAGACAATAATGTAACAGAATTAGAGAAAGACAATTTCGCAGTTCCTCTTACATGGTATTTAGAAGATTTGAATCCTGAAAAACATTTAAAGAAAAAAACCTTTAATTTAAAATAAGATTGGTTTCGACAGTTTCATTCTGTTATTTTATTTATTAAATGTGCAAAAGGACCGGATTCTTGAAGGCTAATTTGCGTTTCACTCGATTTTCCGTACTAGGAAAATCGAAGGTGGAAAATGAAATCGGAATTGCCTTAATGGCTGTGAATTTACGAAAATACACGGCCAACAAAGATCAACTGACCAAAAATAATGGAGAGAAATGGAAAAAGGAGAATTTGAGTTGGATCAAATTCTCGTTTTCCTATCTTGAAGCTAGTTTTGTCCCAGCCTGTTTTTCGTTTTTGCTATTCCTCATAAATCATTTTTCTTGTCATTCCACCATCCACAACAAGGTTAATGCCTGTCACGAAATCGTTTTCCTTCGCTGTTAAATAGAGACAAGCACGCGCAATATCATCTGGTTTCCCTACACGTTTTGATAAATGCTGCTCGTGATCAATTTTGCGTAATTGGGAATAATCGCCTGTTTCAATCCAACCTGGCGAAATAGCATTCACGGTAATCCGATCTGCACTAAATGATGCTGCAAGCGCATGAGTTAATGCAACAATTCCACCTTTTGTTGCTGCATAGGCTTCTGAATTCGGTTCAGACATAATGGCCCGTGTGGAGGCAATATTAACGATGGAGCCGCCTTCTTTATTATTTCGCATATATTTTGCGGCTTCCCTTGATGCTAAGAAAACACTTCGTAAATTGGTGTTGATAATATCGTCCCATTCTTCGATTGACAATTCATAAGGGGACTTAAATACTGATTTCCCTGCATTATTGATTAAAATATCAATTTGACCGAATGTAAGGTTTGCAATTTCCATTAAGCGGATGATGTCATCCCCATCTTTTACATCGGTTTTTACAAAAAGCGCGTTTCCCTCTTTTTCTTTAATTACATCAACTGTTTTTAATCCGGCTATTTCATCAATATCCGCTATCACAACATTTGCACCTTTTTCTGCATAAAGCAAAGCGATTCCTTTTCCAATGCCCTGTCCAGCGCCGGTTACAATCACCGTCTTATTTGAAAAATCCATAGTTTTACACATCCTTAACGAAAATTCTCCATATTTAAGGTAGCACAAAAAGTGAACACCGTAGAACTCCCAATAATAAAATCAATTAGTCACATGTAGAATGCTTTAATTTAAACAAACATATTTATATGAATGAGGCTTTTACAGAGGAGGGAAATATTGTCGATTGTCAATCCTCAATATGGATTTTTAAAGGCTGATTATCTAAATCCTAATTTAAGGCAAAGGAACAAGACTGTTGATGCTGCTTCATCGAAGACACAAATTAAAGATGAATCTGTATTAACAACGGATATAAATGCAAAGTTAATCTTTATTTATAATTGGTTGATGATTATATCAGCTGATTTATATTGTGCAATTATTTTTGTTTTAGCCAATTTCTTTTGAAACTTTTACATGGTTTAAAGAGTCCAATTTATAAAATGGCACTATTGGAACTTATTAACTTAAAGTTTCAAGTCCAAACGTGTGGATTTGAAGCTTTATTATTTTGAAATTCATCTAATACATAAGTTGGGGGTGGTCTTATGAAAAAAGAATGAGTTTTCGTGGTTAGATTTAAATTATAGCAAGGAAATATGGAGCTGTTTGAATGTGATTTTTTTACCAGTTATTTTAAGGTGTTTAAGGAGGAAGCATTTTGAGACTATCTGAAATTCATCCATTTTTTTATCATGCAAGAATCGAGCAAAAAAGACTTTTTAGAACATTAACAGATTTAAAAGACAGAAATCGATTTGCAAAGCAAAGGGACTTAACGAATACATTTCCATTCACTTGTAAAAAACATCAATCCTTATTGAGAAGGAAATTAGGAAATAGCGATCCTCAGTTACAAGAAAATAAAATTACAAACTTAAAAATTGCAACAGGTGAAATTGATGGTGTGATTATTAAACCGGGTGAAATTTTTTCTTTTTGGAAACTAGTTGGTCGAACATCAAAAGAAAAGGGCTATATTGAAGGCATGCAGCTCAAAATGGGAGAAGTGAAAACGGGTATTGGCGGTGGAATTTGCCAGCTTGCTAATTTACTTTATTGGATGGTTTTACATACTCCTCTCGTTGTTATTGAAAGACATCACCATAGTTTTGACCCGTTTCCTGACTCCGGGAGGACACTGCCTTTTGGAAGCGGAGCAAGTGTTTTTTATAACTACGTAGATTTACGTTTTTATAATCCAACTAACCAATCTTTCCAAATAAAAGTATGGGTAACAGATAAACATTTAAAAGGTGCTATTTTTAGTAATGAAGAAATGCCATATTCCTACCATATCGAAGAAAGAAACCATCAATTTTTACAAAAGGACGGAAAAAACTATCGTCAAAATGAAATTTGGAAAAAGACATATGATAAAGTAACCGGACAAATGGTCAAAGAGGAACTACTAATCAAAAACTTTTCTGAGGTTAAGTATCCAATACCTATAAATAATGAAGAAATTTCAATGAATAACTAAGGAATTCAAAATAATAAATATATGGACATTGAAAACGATAATAAAACTGCATAACAATCCCCGCTGCGATATAATCTGACATAGTTAAAATTTCCCCTTCAATTTCATCGAAAATTTCGATATCCATTTGATAGTTTTTTTGAATCATCGTCACAGCTTCGTTTTTCGTTAACTCTAAATGTGAATAAAACATTTCTTGCAGAATTTCTTGAGAACAATGATTTTTAAAAAATATTAAAAAAATTTAACATTCTATCCACAGATAATCATTGGAATGTTTTGTAAAATATAATTACTACTTTTTGGTAGTGAATATTTTAATTGGAGTGTGATACTCGTGAAAGCGGCACTTTGGTACAATGCAAAAGACATTCGTGTAGAAGACATTAATGAACCTAAAGTAACACCAGGACGTGTAAAAATCGAAGTTGCGTGGACAGGCATTTGTGGAAGTGATCTTCATGAATATGTGGCGGGTCCAATTTTCATTCCTGTTGAAAAACCTCATCCGATAAGTAAAGAAATGGCTCCAATTATAATGGGACATGAATTTTCAGGAACAGTTGTTGAAGTAGGTGAAGGAGTTACAAAGGTAAAAGTAGGAGACAAAGTGGTAGTAGAACCCATTTTAGCTTGTGGTCAATGTCCAGCATGTTTAAAAGGAAAATATAATATTTGTAAACATTTGGGGTTCCATGGTCTATCCGGAGGCGGTGGAGGCTTCTCAGAATATACTGTAGTGGATGAACGTTGGGTGCACAAAATGCCAGAAGGGTTATCACTTGAGCAAGGTGCTTTAGTAGAACCAGCTGCAGTAGCGTTACATGCAGTTCGTATGAGTAAATTGAAAGCGGGAGATAAAGCGGTTGTATTTGGTGCGGGACCAATTGGTTTATTAGTAATTGAAGCATTAAAAGTGGCAGGAGCATCAGAGGTATATGCAGTTGAACTTTCAAAAGAGCGCAGAGAGAAAGCTTTGGAACTCGGAGCAACTGCTGTAATGAATCCTGCTGAAGAAGAAGATGTAGTAGATAAAATTAAAGCGCTTACAAATGGTGGAGTAGATGTTGCCTTTGAAGTAACAGGTGTACCAGCAGTATTAAAACAAGCCATTGATTCAACAACATTTGAGGGTGAAACAGTAATTGTTTCTATTTGGGAAAAAGAAGCATCACTCCAACCAAATAACATTGTGTTATCAGAACGCACTGTAAAAGGAATTATCGCATATCGAGACATTTTCCCGGCAGTGATGCATTTAATGACAAAAGGATACTTCCCTGCTGATAAATTAGTTACAAAACGTATAAAAATTGATGATATTGTGAAAGAAGGATTTGAAACATTGGTTAACGATAAACAGCAAATAAAAATTCTTGTTTCTCCAAAATAAGACTAAAAAACATCATTTTCTCCTTTTGAGAAAATGATGTTTTTTTGATATGCACATCTTTATATACGGAATTTACTACTATTTTTTTTACAAAAAAAGCTGAATATATTCATAACTTATATAGTAAACATTTTCTATTGAAAGATTAATTGAGAATGATTTTCATTTGTTGTATATTTAAAATAGCAAACATTTTATGAGTAAGGAGAATTTAAATGCAAATTCATTGGATCAAAATTAAAAAAATCGTTGATGAAACACCTGATATAAAAACCTACTTCCTTGAAATTCCTGAAGGATATTCTTGGGAAGAAGGGGCTCATCTTCACTTAGCTCTTGAAGGTTTTAATGTCGGAGAAAAGCCAAACAAAAGTCTAGTCCGTCATATGTCAATATCTACTTTGCCGAATGAAAATGCGATTGGTATTACAACACGTATTAGACAACAGTGCTCAGAGTTTAAAGCGATTTTAAGAAATCTACAAGTTGGAGATCAAGTGGCGATTTTTAAAACTCATTCCAATGTGCCGCTTAGACGAGAAAATAAAAACATTTACCTATTGTCATCAGGGGTAGGTTTAGCAACTTTCAGACCAATCGTGTTGAAATATTTTGAGCAACCAGAAAATGTTCCGCAAATTCATTCCTTGAACATTGACTCTTCAAAAAACTATTTATTTACTAATATTTTTAAAACAAATCATGATAAAAATTTCACCGCTCATTTTGTAGATAACCGTGAAGAATATTATGATAGAATAAAAAAGCTTTCTACAGATAAAAATGGCCTATACTATGTTGTCGGCAGTGATGATTTCCTTAAACAAAACATTCAGGTGTTGTTAGAGGAAGGTATTAAACCGGAACAGATTATGCTCGACAAACCTCCACGTAGATTGCCTGATTTTTTACCAATTGAATTATCGAATTAAATCGACTAAACGACGACTCTCCAAGCAGATTCGTCGTTATTATTTTTGGGGAAAAATGTATTATTAGGAAAAAAGAAGATTGGGAAAATTTAGAAGTTAGTAAAAATTGAAAATATAATATTATAACTAAATAATTTTATTGTTTTGTCGAAATAATGAGTGAGATTAATTTGAATAGGGTGTGCTAATTTTGGAGGCTACTGTTTACTAACTGTGACCTTATTTAAATTAATCTTTTTTTGGTTCATTATAGGGATTTAAGTTAGATAACTTTATTGGAGGTTAAGCAAATGAAGAAAAATTTCTATCTTTATGTTGCTTTATTTGTAGCAGCTATTGTTGCAATCTCTGCTATTGCATCTAGTTTTTCTGCAAAAGCAAATAACGAAAATGTAACAGTCAATAATGAAAATAATAATGAACAAAAAGAAGAACTTCCAAATGTCGTGATTCTTGCAACTGGGGGAACGATTGCAGGTACAGGTTCTTCATCAACACAGACGACTGGATATAAATCTGGTGATTTAGGTATTGAAACTTTAATTGAAGCAGTTCCTGAAATGAAGGAGCTTGCAAATATTACAGGTGAACAAATTGTAAAAGTTGACAGCACAGATATCACAAATGAGATTCTTCTTAAATTAGGTAAGAGAGTGAATGAATTATTAGCTTCCGATGATGTAGATGGAATCGTAATTACGCATGGTACTGATACACTAGAAGAAACTGCTTACTTCTTAAACTTAGTAGTAAAAAGTGATAAACCAGTAGTTTTAACAGCTGCTATGCGTCCTGCAACAGCAATGAGTGCAGACGGTCCTTTCAACTTGTATAATGCTGTTTTATTAGCTAGTCATGAAAGTTCAAAAGGAAAAGGTGTTCTTGTAACACTTAACGATCGTATTGCTTCTGCAAGAAATATTACGAAAACAAATACGACAGCAACTGACGCATTTAAATCTTTTGAAAACGGATATTTAGGAGCAATCGTTGCTGGAAAACCTTATTACTATAATAATGTAGAACGTCTACATACAACTGAAACACCATTCGATATTTCAAAAATTAAAAAATTGCCACAAGTTGATATTATTTATGGATATCAAAACAGCCCAACTTACATGTACAAAGCTGCTGTACAAAACGGAGCAAAAGGGATTATTGTTGCAGCACCTGGAGATGGAACATTATCAGCAAAGTCCGTTGAAGGTGTAAAATATGCAATGAATAAAGGTGTAAAAGTAGTACTATCTTCTCGTGTTGGTACAGGAACGGTTTCACCAAAAGAAGGATATATTACTTCTGACTCTTTAAATCCTCAAAAAGCACGTATTTTATTAATGCTTGCTTTAACTGTGACGAATGATCCTCAAGAGATTCAATCCTTCTTTGACAAATACTAATACGGTATTTGTAGGTTTTAATAAATCCAATTGAGCCAATATTTGCATTGGGACAAGGAACCATTACCTTGTCCCAGTTTACTATTTCGTTTATTTTTTTATTAAAAATATCCAATTTTTATAAAGTTTGTTTACACATGGTAGATATCAAGAATTATTTTAATAAAATAATTTAATTATTACAGCTCTAAGTGATTATTTCCTCCCAGTTCTACTAAATGAGTTCATAATGTGATGGATAGCCTTGATAGGTTTAAATACATGGAATAAGTTTAGTGATTTCAAAACCTATTCTGCTTTCCTTATTTTTTTAAATAAATATAAAGGAGGTAGCAAAGTGAAAGATATTTCAAAAATAAGTAAGTTTAGTATTCGCAATTTTCATGTGAAATTACTTACTTCTTTCACTACAATATTAATCATTTCAGTCTTATTGATTGGATTATTTTCTTTTAAAACTGCTAAGGATGAGTTGGAACATCAAATATTAAATAGTGTGAATGAAAATGTAGAAATACTGAATAGTGCAATTGAAGATGCAATTCAACCGAAAATCCTTGATATCGAGGCATTGGCTGATCGCATTACAGCTAATCAATACGGGGAAACAAGTAGCCCTGAAATTCAAAAGTTATTAAAATTTTATCAAGTGACACATCCAGAAGTAGATATTGTCTATACAGGTAATGAAGATGGAGTATATGTAATGGAGCCGGCTGAGCTAGGGGTGCCTGAAGGGTACGATGCTAGAGAAAGAGATTGGTATAAGCAGGCAATGGAACGGAAAGGGGAAGTAATAATTTCTGAACCATACGTTGCTGCAAGTACTGGTGAAATGGTAATCACTCTTTCAAAAACAATAGATGATGGTACCGGCGTTGTAGGGATTGATATTAACCTAAATAAACTGCAAGAAGTAGTGCAGAATATTCGAATTGGTAAAGAAGGATATGGATTTATATTAGACCAAAATAAAAAATATTTAGCACATCCTACCGCTGAATTAGGCAGCGTAGCAGAAGGCACACTGTATGACAACTTATACAAAGAAAGTAAAGGACAATTAAATGAAGTTTTTAATGGAAAATCCATTATTTTGGACTACATAACTAATGATTTGACTGGATGGAAAATAGGCGGAGTTATCTATACAGAAGAGATTAACGAAGCAAACTCACCTATTTTACATACGTCGTTGATTGTGGGGATTCTTTCCATATTATTTGGGCTAGTTGCTTTAATGTTGGTTATTAAATCAATTGCAAAACCGATTAAACAATTAGGCCAATTAGCTGTTAATGTTAGTCGCGGAGATTTAACACAGTACGCAGAAATACAAACCAATGATATTGTCGGAAAGTTAGGAAATGCTTTTAACGAAATGATAGATGGTCTTCGTACACTAACTCAAAAAATAGATGATACGGCTGGAAATGTTGCGGCCACTGCAGAACAACTATCTGCATGTTCACAAGAAACAAATGCAGCGTCTGAGCAAGTATCTGTTTCCATCCAAGATGTAGCAAAAAATGCGGAAGTACAGACAAATTCCGTTGATAAGGTATCCCTTATTTTTAAGGAAGTATCGAACGGAGTTAGTAACATTGCTGAACGTTCATCAAAAGTAACAGATCTTTCCCGCCAAGCAATTGTTGAGGCAGATGAAGGCGGTAAGGCGGTAGCGAAAACCGTTTCACAAATGAAATCGATTCATTCATCTGTAAGTGAATCACAAGATACAATTCAATCTTTATATGAAAGCTCGAAAGAAATAAGTGAAATTTTGAACGTCATTACAAATATTGCGGACCAAACGAATTTATTAGCATTAAATGCTGCCATTGAAGCGGCTCGTGCAGGTGAGCATGGTAAAGGATTTGCAGTTGTAGCGGAAGAAGTAAGGAGTCTTGCTGAACAGACACAAGCTTCAGCGAAGGAAATATATACAATTATTAAGAAGATTCAAGATGATACAGATAATACCGTAAAAATGATGGAGCGAATTACGACTGACGTAGAGCACGGAGTAGAGATTACAAGCGAAGCAGTTGAGAAATTTAATCATATACTCCAAACAACGAAAGATATTTCGCCACAAATGGAGGAAGTTTCTGTGGCAGTTGAAGAAATGTCAAGTGCTATACAAGATGTAACGGCACAATTAGATGATATTGTACTTGTGGCACAAAACAACACTGCAACATCAGAAGAAGTAGTAGCTTCAGTAGAAGAGCAATTGGCTTCAATGGAGGAAATTTCGGCTTCAGCCCAATCCCTTTCATCAATGGCAGAAGAATTAAAAAATGCTATATCTACATTTAAATATTAAAAATTAAGGGGAGTTTCTCGTAGTGTTGCACTATGAGAAGCTCTTTTTTCAATTGCTTTGCATGAAAGGTTAAATAGACAGACTTTTTTCTTTCATGTAATTTATATTATATTTATATAACAGAGATGTATTAAGAGTTATATTTTTATATGAATCCATTTATATATTGAACGTTTAATTATATTCTTATGTTTGTTAAACAGTTTAAAATCATGATATAAGAGTAAATAAATGATTAAATAACTATTTAAAGATTATTCATCATGAGAGGAATTGAGTATTAAATGAAAGAAAATTTCTGGTTGGATTTACCTCGGCCATTTTTTGTGTTAGCTCCAATGGAAGATGTAACGGACGTTGTGTTTCGCCACGTTATTAGCAAAGCAGGTAGACCGGATGTATTTTTTACAGAGTTTGCAAACACAGATAGCTATTGTCATCCAGATGGTCAAAAAAGCGTACGTGGGCGTTTATTATTCACCGAAGATGAGCAACCAATCGTAGCCCATATTTGGGGAGATAAGCCTGAATACTTCCGACAAATGAGTATAGGTATGGCGGAACAAGGATTTAAAGGTGTTGATATTAACATGGGATGTCCTGTCCCGAATGTAGCTTCCCGAGGAAAAGGAAGCGGACTGATTTTACGTCCAGATGTGGCGAGTCAGGTAATCGAAGCTGCTAAAGCGGGAGGACTTCCTGTTAGTGTTAAAACAAGACTAGGATATACAAATGTGAACGAGTGGGAAGAATGGCTAACTCATGTCCTCAAACAAAATATTGCAAACCTTTCGATTCATTTGCGGACAAGAAAGGAAATGAGTCAAGTTCCTGCCCATTGGGAACTTATTCCTGAAATTAAGAAGCTTCGTGATCGCATTGCTCCTGAGACGCTCTTAACAATCAATGGAGATATTCCTGATCGTCAAACAGGCCTTGAACTCGTTGAACGCTACGGAGTAGACGGGGTGATGATTGGGAGAGGAGTCTTTAAAAATCCTTTTGCGTTTGAAAAAGAGCCGAGAGAGCATAGTGTTCAGGAATATTTAGATTTACTAAGATACCATTTAGATCTTCATGATCAATACATTGAAGAAATTCCGCGCTCCATTACAGCTCTTCATCGCTTCTTTAAAATTTATGTAAAAAGTTTCCGTGGAGCAAGTGAATTAAGAAATCGGTTAATGAACACGAAATCTTCAAATGAGGTGCGGCAATTGCTGGATGAATTTGAAAAACAAATTGATTTGACAGATATTGTAAAATAATTAGGGTTATGAATAGGTTTGGGCAATACAATCTCCTTCTGATGGGAATTTGTTGAAAGATGTATTGAAAATAAATAAACTGAAGTAAAGATGTAAAGAGGCAAGGATTCTATTCATTCTTGCCTTTTTCTTTTAGTGGGGAATGTCAGATTTATCTGTAAATTCTAGGTGTTTATATTATAAATGATTATGAGGAAGTGTTGGCTTTGCCTAAATGGAATTGTCCAAAATGCAATCATTCTAATAATAGTCATGCGACATATTGCCTTAAATGTGGTTTTTTTAAAAAGGATATCAAAAATTATAAAATGTATTGGATATGCCCTTCTTGTCATGAAGAAAATAGCAATCATGTTTTTTATTGTATAAAATGTGGCCATCGATACCAAGATAGTCAATCAACGACACTTAATATGAACAATAATGGTGCTTCTAAATGGAAGAAGTTTATTGAAAATGTAAAAGTTATTGTAATCCTAGAACTTATCATAATGGGAATTGCATGTTTTATTTCTATTGGAGGAGAAGAAGGAAGTGTCAATGGGGTCATCACAACCATCTTTTTGATTCATTTATTTTTTGGAATGTATTATATCATGTTGACATTTTCAAAAAGTGGTTTCGGAGAGGCAATGAAATCTATTTTAATTCAAGGTGGACTATTGATAGGAATGCTAATGATGATTGCATTGACGAATGAGTCGAGTGATCATACAGTTATTGATTCGTACTCTCTTAACTTTTTAAAAAATAATGCCATTGAAGTAGATTATGACAAGTTGTATCACATTGCTTTTGAACGTTATGGTAGCCAAAGGAATCAATTAGTTAAATTCTCTGGAAAAGTGTTTCTTTTAGATGGCAGTGATTATATTTTGATCGACATGTCACCGGAACCATACAAAAATCAAGTGGTTTATGTAAAAAGAAAAGAACAGGATCATATGGTCAGTATAAACGATCAGGTGGAGATTTACGGTAAAGTATTAGGTACTGCTTCAGTTGCAAAACATCTTGATAAACAATTAAATGTTCCAGTCATAGAAAGCTATTCACTCACATTGCGTTAATATATCAATTTGTTTTTCGGGTTTATCCCGATTTTTTTTTTACATAATTTCAGGCAACAATTGATTTCTCTCAATCGTTGAAATAGTCATGCTTATAGGTGTTGAAAGCATATCTATTATAAAATATAGCTTTTTCTAGAAAGTTTTAGATGAAAGAATGAAAAGAAGTTTATTGGGGGGATGAATATGGAAGTTTCCTTATTTGCTACTTGCCTTGTCGATATGTTTCAAGGAAATGTTGGGAAATCGACAGTGGAATTGTTAGAAAGACTTGGTTGTAAAGTAAAATTTCCGACTGAACAAGTATGCTGTGGTCAACCTGCTTATAATAGCGGTTATGTTGAACAATCCAAGAATGCAATGAAAAATATGATTAAAGCTTTTGAGCAAGCTGAGTATGTCGTTGCCCCATCCGGTTCGTGTGCATACATGTTTAAAGAGTATCCCCACATTTTTAAAGGAGATGAAGAGTGGGAAGAAAAAGCTCAACAATTAGCCAATAAAACCTTTGAATTAACGGAATTTATTGTCAATGTGTTAAAAGTTGAAAATGTCGGTGCACGATTGAAAGGTAAAGCTACATATCATACTTCTTGTCATATGACTCGATTGCTTGGTGTTAGAGAAGAACCTATCAAACTGTTAAAAAATGTAGAGGGATTGGAGTATATTGAGCTTTCTGGAAAAGAGCGATGTTGTGGTTTTGGCGGGACATTTTCAGTGAAAATGGGGAACATTTCTACACAAATGGTAGATGAAAAAGTACGTGACATTGAAGAAACAGAAGTAAATATATTAGTCGGTGCAGATGCTGGTTGCCTTATGAATATTGGTGGTCGTATGAGTCGCCTAGGAAAACCGATTCGCATTATGCACATAGCAGAAGTATTAAATAGTCGATAGGGGGATTTAGAAATGGCAATGAAAACAAGCGCTGAACAATTTAAAGATCGGGTAGCAAACAATTTAAATGATTCATTTATGCGCGGGGCAATTTCATCTGCACAAAATAGATTTCAATCCCGTCGACAAGAACGAGTGAATGAATTAGAAAATTGGGAAGAATGGCGAGCTCATGGTGAAGAAATACGAAAACATGTGCTTGATAATTTAGATGCTTATCTATATGAATTAAGTGAAAATGTCTTGAAACGTGGTGGACATGTATTTTTTGCTCAAACAGCTGAAGAGGCATCCCAATATATAAAGAATATTGCAATTCAAAAACAGGCTAAAAAAATTGTAAAATCGAAATCCATGGTGACTGAGGAGATTCATTTAAATGCGGCACTTGAAGAAGCAGGTTGTGAAGTAATTGAAACGGATCTTGGAGAGTATATTATTCAATTAAATCATGAACCTCCTTCCCATATTATTGCGCCATCACTACACAAAAACCGATATCAAATTCGAGACATCTTTGCTGAAAAAATCGGTTATAAAAATTCCGAAAAACCTGAAGAAATGGCTCTTTACGTTCGTGAAAAGTTACGTAAAGAATTTTTAACTGCTGATATCGGGATCACCGGCTGCAATTTTGCAGTAGCGGAAAGTGGAACGGTGACCCTTGTGACAAATGAAGGGAATGCCGATTTAGTTACGGCTTTACCAAAAATCCAAATTACTGTTATGGGAATGGAAAGAATTGTACCTACTTTTGAAGAATTAGATGTGTTAGTCAGTTTATTAACAAGGAGTGCAGTTGGCCAAAAAATATCCAGTTATGTAACAATGATTACCGGCGTAAAAGGGGAAGAAGAATCTGATGGACCAGAAGAATTTCATTTGGTCATTGTTGATAATGGACGTTCCAAAATATTAGGTACAGATTTTCAACCGATTTTACAGTGCATTCGATGTGCAGCCTGTGTCAATGTTTGCCCTGTATATCGACATATTGGAGGGCATAGTTATGGTTCAATTTATTCAGGTCCAATTGGAGCTGTATTAACACCGCTTCTTGGAGGCTATGCCGATTTCAAAGAATTGCCATATGCTTCAACTCTTTGTGGAGCTTGTACGGAAGTATGTCCAGTAAAAATTCCATTACACAAACTATTGCATTTACATCGTCAGAAAATAGTAGAACAAGAAGGAAAGGCTCCCATCTCGGAACGATTATTAATGAGAGCGTTTGGTTTTGGTGCTTCTAGCCCTCATCTCTTTAGTACAGCAACAAAAATTGCATCGTCAATGATGTCTCCCTTTGTAAAGGAAGATAAAATTCCTAGCGGCCCTAGACCATTGAAAGCATGGACAGAAGATCGGGATTTTCCTGCACCAAATAAAGAAAGCTTTCGCAATTGGCTAAAAGAAAGACAAAAGGGGGAGCAAGGATGACTATAACTAATCGAAAATCATTTTTAATGAATATTGCTAAACATCTTGGCCGTCCTATGAAAACGAAAGTAGAACGGCCAGTATGGAAACACTTGCCACAATTTCAAATCTTAAATCATGCAACTCAAGAAGAACTAATAGACGTGTTAAAACAACAATGCCATAATATCCATACAGTTTGTTTGCAAACGACGACTGCGAATTTAGCAAGCACATTGCAACAAGTAGTAGAGGATTATGGTGGTATTTCAGTAATGATCCCAAAAGATGACCGACTCAAATATTTTGGTTTAACAGAAGTGTTTAAGTCATGGCAGTCTAAGGGAATCGAAATATACGAATGGCATCCTCAAAATCGCGAACAAAATATCCAACTAGCAGAAAAAGCGAGTATAGCGATATTAATTAGTGAAATGACGTTAGCTGAAAGCGCATCTGTCGTACTATATAGCCATCCAAATAGAGGACGTTCATTAAATTTATTGCCAGAAAAAACAATCGTGCTTATACCAAAAAGTACAATTGTTCCACGGATAACACAAGCGGCACAAATTTTTCATAAACAAGTTGAACAGGGAGAACAAATTCCTTCGTGTATATTGTTTATGTCGGGCCCAAGCAATTCAGCCGATATTGAAATGGTGTTAATTGTTGGTGTACACGGACCTATAAAAGCAACTTATATCATAATTGAAGATCAGTAAACCCGTTTTTAACTTCACCCATTTGAAGTAAATTCTTTCTATTCACTTGCAATAAATAAGTGCAGCTTTTGCGGATGTTAGCAAAGTGCTGCACTTTCATTTTATAAATGTTTTATTTCATATTTAACTTTGCTACTTCCTTATTTTAGAAATTAGAGAACATCAATTCTTACTAGTAAAGCAATTAAAATTTGTAGTAATAATTGAATGTTAACAATTAAATCATTATCAGTAGTTGTAATTCTTACACCTCTAGAATTTTCAACATAAGTTTGTTGTCTATTGATTTGTTTTGATTTTACATTGGCAATTAATTCTTGTGTGATTCTTTCAGCATCTCTGCTGCTGCCACCTATTGAAATGCTAATAACTAAGCTAATTGCAGCTTGCAATGCAACTTGAAGAGATAATGCTGCTTGCGTATCTGTTGTAGTGATTTCTACATCAGCTGAATCAATGACAATAATTTGCTCATATGATTCTTGGATATTTTCGATTGCACCTTCCAAATTATTCATATCACGATCTAATGGATGTGCAGAGGAAGGGTCTAAAGCACTTCATCTTCTATGTTCATTTCTTCTCGTCATATCAATACCTTCAACAGAAGGCATATTTCCACGCCATACTTTGCTGTTACCCATTCATTCATTCCTCCTTTTTGACAGTAGATTGCTATTTTTTAATTGTTTTTACTAGTTTGTTCACATTACTTTCTAAATCCATTAGTAAATTTTTTAACTTTCTTTTTTCTTGTGCGCTTAATCTTGGCTTTCTTAGTTTTACTCCGTGTCTTTTTAGGACACTATCTATTAAAAGATTCACACTCTGGTTAGTAATGGAGTCTAAACTTCGATTACGCCGACTCAAAAATACTCCTCCTTTCTATTTATCTGAAAATAGAATATGTAAGGAATGAAATGATACTTGGGTAAATATTACGAGTTTTTGTTTATTTTCATAATTGAAAGTTAATTGACTTCTTATAGAAATTACTAGAAGAGAAAAAAAACATCATTTTCTAAAAGAGAAAGGTTCTGCATCCAAAAGTTAGATTTTGACTCTAACTTTTAGGGGTCACTACCCTTCTCAAAAGAGAAAATGATGTTTTTAAGTTTTGTCCCAGCTTCTTTAATTAATTTGAATTTGTTTTGTCAGATTTACATGTTCTTTCATACAATAACATAACGCAAATCCTCAATAAATCAACGATGTTTAGGCGGATAACTAATTACCTTTTTACGTTTACACGTATAAATAATAATGAATTTTATAATGGGAGGAACAAGAATGAATAGGGAGTTAATGCTTTCTTTATTGAACAAAGTGGTTAGAGTAGATCGCGGTGGGCCTGAGTCTAGGGTTGGTAAAGTATTTTCTGCTCAATCTGATTATTTCGCATTGTTGACAGAAGAAGATGGAATAGTGTTTTACAAATATCAACATATCAAGAGTATTACTCAAGATTCAAGAAATGGCATGAAGTTGAATGTTGAAGTTCCTGAAGATTATCCATTTGCTAGTTTCATGGATTTCAGATCCGTATTAAATGAATTACGTCATAAATGGGTTAAAATTAACCGCGGTGGACCTGAGTCAGTGGAAGGTGTATTAGAAGAAGTATTTGATGATTTTATAACAATTGTAAAAAATGAAGAAGTAATCCGCGTGGCAATGTTCCATATTCGAAATGTGAGTTATGGACCAAAACCAGAAAAGAAACCTGAAAAGCAAGATGAAGAAAATAACTAATAACAAATTAAAAGGGGAGACTTCGTGCGGATTGCATTAAAAAGGAGGCCCTAATGTTGAATGCTGAATTTTTGTTAGATACAATAAAAGGTCTTGAAGGTTTAGAGATTGGCTTATTTTTAGCTGAAAATCAATCCATTCAAGGTACTTTATTAAGTGTTCAAGAAGACCATTTAATTGTTAAAGTCAACGAAAATGTAATATATTTCCCTATCACCCAAATCAAAGCATTATCGAAAAACGCAAAAGAATCAAGTGTCATAAATAAGGGATTTAGTAACACTTCACTTAACAGATTTAAGTTGGAAGAAATATTAAAAACAATGTATTTACAATGGATTACTGTTAATAGTTTTGGCAATAAAAGCTTTTCAGGAGTGCTCAGCAATGTTTATGAAGATTATATCGTGTTGATTAACGGAGAGAATCAATACTATATTTTAAAGTCACAGATTACAAGTATTCTCAATGAACAAATCGATGAAAACCAAATTATAAATCTAGAGGCTAATGGAATTGCCAATACAGCATTGACTAATTTACCAACATCCAATTTGACTTCAGAGGATGGGCAACTAACTGAGGAGCAAAAGAAAGCTATATCAGATGCAATTAAAGAAAAGGTAAAACAGCTTTTTCCAAAGACAAATGAAGATGAACAGCAAGATACAACATCAGATATGAATATAGACGATTTAACGGCGACAATAACACAAGAAAATCAACTTGAAGAATCATCTCCATCACAAAATGAAGAAACCCTCCAAGACGAAAGGTTAGCACAAATCACTGCAACATCGAAAAATATCCTCCAAGAACCACCATCAAAACTAGAAGCGACCCTCCAAAATATCGAAAACAATCCAACAAAACAGCAAGAAAACACATTAGCTATTTCAAGCAAAAACTCCAAAAAAACCCAAAAAAGACCATTCTTCCATGAGGTAAAATTCAATTCTCCAATACAAGAATGTACTTGGGAAGATATGACGATGGAATCGCATAGTCCAAGTAAAGAGAAGGAACAAACTGAATTATTTTATGAAGATCAAGAATTAAAAAAAACAGAAATGAGTTTAATCGAAAATACTGTAAAGATTGCAGAAAAAGAAGATTTCGAAATCAAAAATTTATTAGAACCGTCGGAAGAAATACAACAATTATCTGAAGATGTGTATGAAATTCAACCAGTATCCGGAAAGATAATTGCAGCCCAACAAATAGATGATGCAGAAGAAATCTTTGAAGAAATCATGGAACCAATTGAGTGTACATCTTCCAGTGAAGAATCAGAATTCATACACGAACCTGTAAAAATGTTAATGGAAGATAATAAGCGACTTTTAAAATATCAGTACTATGCATTAATGAAATTTGCAGAAAGAATGTATCACATCGAAAACCAATATCGAGCGATCATGAAACATGCTGAGAAGATGTATTTGCAGTTAAAGGAGAGAAGTTATTATTAAGGTTGATAGGAGAAGGAGGGAAAACGAATATGATGCTCCTTTACTTCTCAATTGTGGGTGTCTTATTTTATAAATTATTTTTGCAACCACCTTCGCCAGTAAAAGAAGAAACAGTGATAGAAACAGATCAATCAACTTATGAACAATCTAAGGCGGCTGTTTAAATGGTAGATTATTCTACAATATTAATGTTAACCATTTTTTTAATCTCCATAGGTATAATGCTATGGAGACCTAAAGGAATCAATGAAACGATTCCCATTACAATAGGGGCTGCGATTATTGTCATACTAGGATTTGTAAGCTATGAAGATCTTAAAAGTATACTAAGTATTGTAAGTGGCCCCTCACTTACAATACTTTCTACTATTATGATGTCCATTGTATTGGAGAGTATTGGTTTTTTTAAGTGGATTGCTCAAAATATCATATTAAAATCGAATAATTCAGGGCTTAGGCTTTATATATATACCAATTTGTTATGTTTTTTTATGACTATGTTATTTAATAATGATGGAAGCATACTCATAACAACTCCTATCATTATCCACATCATCAAGTATTTAGCACTTAAACCACCTCAGTATATCCCCTATTTAATTTCTGGGGCGCTGATTGCAACAGCATCTAGTGCGCCGATTGCTGTAAGCAATATTTCGAATTTAATCGCATTAAAAATAGTTGGTTTAGATTTAAATAGCTACGTAAAAATTATGTTTATTCCATCGATGATAGGCATTTTAACAATGAGTTTATTATTGTATTTACTTTTTAGAAACCATATTCCGAAACAATTAGGATTACTAACTTTCAATGATAAACCGTCGAATATCTTTACTCATCCCCTTGATCCATCAGCTCAATCTGAATTAGACAAAAATTTATTTAAAATATGCATTGCCGTAGTCGTCATTACAAGAGGGGCATTTTTTGTTCTTTCACCATTTGGTATTCCATTAGAGTTGATTGGATTATTTGGAGCATTCATATTAATTACGATTCGTTGGTTAAAAATGAGAGTCGGAATAAAAGATGTAATTATCAATTCTCCGTGGCATATATTAATTTTTGCCTTTAGCATGTATGTACTCGTATATGGATTGAAAAATGTAGGATTAAACACATTGATTATTTTAAATTTTAAAGAGTTTATTGAACAAGGTACATTTAATGCAACAATGATTATGGGATTATTAACTACTGCTCTTTCCAATATTTTTAATAATTTGCCTGCCGTGATGATTGGAACACTTTCGATTACAGAAATGGAATTGAATCCATTATTAATGCAAGTTGCATATCTAGCTAATGTTATGGGAAGCGACATTGGTGCATTATTAACTCCAATCGGTACATTAGCTACACTTCTTTGGATGTTTTTACTAAAAAAACATCGAATTAAAATAACTTGGGGAAAATATATTAGCGTTACAATTTTAATCATACCAGTTACACTCATGGTGAGCTTGCTCAGTTTATATTTGTGGATACTTCTTATCTTATAATAGCGTTCTGAATGAAATGATGAGGTGTAGGAAATTAAAAATTACACTCATATTCATGCTCCTCCTCTAGTTGCTAAGGAATTCATCCTAATTAGAGGAGGAGAAATGCTTATAATAGTGATTCAAGTTGGTCCGATAAAAATTGATTACGCTTTTCAATAAATTGTAGAATATATTCTTTTTCACTCATGAAAATTTTTTCGTTATGTTTTATATATGGATCTTTTTCGATATAGGGCAGAATTAGAGCTTGCAGTTGTTCAATTTGGGGTTTAATTGCAGAAGGAATAAATTGTTTGTGTAGTATGCTTTCTAAAATCCGACGATACTTTTGTTTAAAATGCTCGTTTTCTAATATACGAGCAGTTAATGTGTTGTATCCCCAAATTGGTACATATTCAAGTTCAAGGGGCTCTCCGTGTAAGTTCCTTCCCCATGAACCATCATAATCCCATGGGGAGATTTCAAATAGTTGAGTTTCACTATTATGATATAAAGCATAATTATGAATAAATCCATCAAAATTTTGCGTGCAAACTGCCCCAGCAAGCCACAGTAAATATTTTTCAATATCTAATACTTTCACTATTTCTTCATTAAATTTATCTTTAGGATAAGTGTTAATAATGACTAACATTTTTATTAGATGTTCTTCTTCCTGAAAGGAATATTTTGTTGTATAACCATCCATTAATGATTTTTTTATATATCCTTCAGGCGTATATAAAGAGAAATTGGCATCATCATTCGTAGCATAATAGATTGAACCATCCGGCAAATTTCTCTTCTTTAAGAAGTACTCATCAAAAGACTCAATGGCTAGATATACTCCTTCACTTTTCCCATTGATGAACAATTGAATATGGTTGGAATTTGGAGAGAGAACACCGATTTTTTGAAAGAAATCAAAAGATAATTTATTTCGAATCAAAGAAGGATCATTAAACTCCGCATTTAAATGGATTTCATGGTGACCGTCCATTAGATGGGGATGTTCAAATATGATATGATAAGACTTTTTTTTATGTTTTCGAAGTTGATTTCCTCTCAAACTAATTTGAATGTCATAACTTTGGCTATTGATTGTTAGTTGGGCAAAAAAATAATGTTCTGTCCAAATATTTTTATATAGTTTTTTCAAATCGCTTTTTGATATTTCAATAAAATAAGTTTCCACACAAATGCCTCCTGAAAATGCCTCTTTATATTGGTAAATCACCTAAAGTGTTTGAAATAAATTACATAAACTATAAAGAACAAATCATTGTGTTTGGAGGGGATTATCATTAGTACTTTAATTGTTGATGATGTTAGGAAACTAGTTGAAATTGCTAAAGAGAATGATTTAATTCAATATATGTATAACAATCCAATTGAAGACCCAGAGTTAATTCAAACAACAATCGCGGTAAAAAATAAGAAATCGAATGGCAGCAAAGGTGGATCCAAAGGAAATAAAAAAGGAAGTAAAGGTTCAAAAGGAAATAAAAGTGGAGGTTCTAAAGGAGATAAACAAAAAAGCAAAGGCTCAAAGGGGAATAAAAACGGCTCTAAAGGAGATAAGCAAAGAGAGAAAGGTTCAAAGGGAAATAAACAACAAGGAAGCAAAGGCTCAAAAGGGAACAAAAGCGGCGGATCAAAAGGAGATAAGCAAAGAGAGAAAGGTTCAAAAGGGAACAAAAAACAAGGAAGAAAAGGATCGAAGGAGAATAAAAACGGTTCTAAAGGAAAAAAGGAAGAAAATAATGCCCTTTCATCATTAGCAGAAGAAATCCAAGATAAAGTAAAGGAATTTGTTCAAAAACAACAAATGAATTAACAATCTATATAGATTGCAAGGAAATGAAGAATGCCAGGCATGTACCTGGCATTTTTTAATAATGAAAACGATTAATTATGCGGCTAAGATGAATAGCTTCTTCCGCTAGTTTTGTAGCATTTTGAGCGAGTGCATTTATGCCTTCCACTTGTATATCTACGCTTTCATTTGTAGCTACAACCATATTTGTAAAATCTTCTGCAATTGTATTCACTTGCTGCATAATCTCCTGTAGTTTATTTCCGTCTTCATGAACAAGATCAACAAATTTTCTATTATTTAATACTAAATTTTTTGTTGAAAGCGTTGTTTGAATTAATTGTTCTATGACTTGATCTGTTTGAGAAACGGCTTCCATCCCTTCATGAATAGCCTTCACATTATCTTCAACTTGAGCTACAGTAGTTTCTAAATCTTTATATGTTTTTTCTAATAATGTCATAATTTCTTCTGCAAATTCATTCGTTCCTTCAGCGAGTTTTCGAACTTCATTCGCGACAACTGCAAAACCGCTCCCCGCTTCACCAGCCCGAGAAGCTTCAATGGAAGCGTTAAGTGCAAGTAAATTTGTCTGTTTGGCAATTCTTGTAATGGAGGCAACTTTATCCTTCACAGCATTTGCTTCTTGAGTGATTTTGCGGATTTTCGCTGCAGAGTTTGCAACTTCATTTTGAATTTTTGCCATTTGGCTGTGGGCAATTTGAATGGCTTCTTGTCCCTTACTTGCATCTTGTAATGCATCATCTGCACCTACCACAGCTTTCTCAACTTCTTCTTGCATTTCTTGTACTTGATTCATCATCATTTCTACCATTTCGTTGGCGTTAGTGATTGAGTAACGTTGTGTTTCTGCACCACTACGGAAAGTTTGGACAGCTGCTGATAATTCTTCAAAAGTTGTCGAAATGCGTTGTGTTTCTTTTTCTTGTTCTTTACTAATTCGTTCCACAGTTTCCGCGGCATGTTTAAATTCATCAATTATCGCACGAATCCCTAAAATAATTTTATTGATTTCATAACCGATTTGGTGAAATTCATTGCGAAGACCTACCTTTTCAATTTGTGCACTCAAGTTGCCAGAGGATATTTTTTTTGTAACGCTATACCATTCTCGCAAATTTTTCATTATGATAGTATAAAAAATTAAACTAAAAATAACCGTAACAATTGCTGTTCCAATGAGGACACTTGTTGTCATAGATAAATCATTGCTTAAAAAATAAGCAATGATAGCAGGAACTATACTGGACAAAGTAATTAAACTTCCAAATATTGCCCCAATAAAAGGTCGTTGAACTAGTCTACCCATTCTCAGATTAAAGCGTTTCCCATTCTTATCTGTTAACAGTGGGCAAGATGCATCAATAAGTATTTCTCCCGTATCTCTTGGATAAATTTGCAATAGTCCTGTATTAGTTTTGGCAGCAGCCAAACCCACTTCATCGGTGAAGGATGAACCTTCTCTTAAGCGGTTCGTATGAATATAACCTAAACCATTTTCATCAACGATAACAAGGTATTCATCTCGGGCAAGTTCTTGATCCAATACAGTACGAATTTGATTTATTTGTTCTTCAATTGTTTTTTCATGGTCCCAGACGCTTCTAACTTTGGATGCGACATTTTGAACTTTCATCAGTGCCTTTTTTGCAACATTTGAACGTAATAATTTACTCATATTCACTCCCCCTGGATATATATCCTTGCATAATCCCCTTTGTATGTATTTAAAAATACCCTTTTTAGCATCTATACTTTGAACGAGTATAGATGTCATAAATTGTAATTCTATTATATCAGCAAATTAGACTAACTTTAAGGAAATATATGAAAAATTTTGGATAATCTGTATTATTAAATGAGTATTATTGCATTAAATCAATTTAAATTGCTATGGTTTATTTGTACCAGAAAATAGTCATCTTCTCATAAGAATCGTTTACATTTTTCCTTCATAAATTCATTGTAACCTTCGTTTAATCATGTCACAATGAGTGGTAGTATTAAAAAATTGAAAAATTCAGTAAATTTTCTGGAGTGAATTTGTGTGGAGATAGTTGAAAAAGTAATAACCTAGTAGGAAGAAATTTATATTAATGAAACCTATAATTTTGACTAATAAAAATTGATTCAAAAACTTTCATCCTTCTAACGAATTAATAACTTTTCTATGTTCTGGTTCGTAAGTAGTGAATCATCCTAAACCGTTTTTTGTCTTACACATAAAATGATAAGAGGAAAACTTTATAGGTTTTACTCTATTAACTTTCAATAAGAAGAGGGATGAAAGATGGATATTATTATATTAGAAAATTATATATATCCTGAGTCAGTTATTATCATTCCGGTACTTTATCTACTTGGATTGTTTTTGAATCGAACGCCAAAAGTTCCGCCATGGGTCACTCCTTGGGTACAAGTTGTTCTCGGAATTGCATTTTGTATCGGGTATTATGGATTTATTATTGAAGCGGTGATTCAAGGGATATTAGTAGCAGGAGCAGCTGCGATTGTAAAGGATTTATTCCATAAAGCCAATTATTTAACAAAGAGAGACCAAAACGGAAAAGAATAATCTATTTTATTAATATAAAGATGATTGGCTGAATCAATAAAGGTTCAGCTATTTTATTGCGGACAACTTGTAATGAAGGGACATGTTGGAAATTTATTGGTAGTAGCCTGTTGAAAAAAAGTTAATGATTATACAAAAAGAGGAATCAACAATTGAATAATGCAAAAAATAAGCAAGAACTCACTAAGGTTTGATTATTTATTAGGAGAAAATTCCTTTTAATATTGTTCATTTTCTCTTAAATTATCCATTCAAAAGTTTATTTTTGTGTGATAAAATTCTAAACGAAATTGATAATCATTATCGTTTTTAATTTCACCCAGGAGGATACATAATGGAAACACACAATTTATATGATGTGACAATTATTGGGGGAGGACCTAGTGGTTTATTTTCCGCATTTTACTGCGGTTTAAGAGAAATGAAAACGAAAATCATTGAATCCCAAAACTACTTAGGGGGTAAAATAAATGTTTATCCTGAAAAACTAATTTGGGATGTTGGTGCATTAACGCCAATTACAGGTGAGAAATTAATTCAACAATTGATAGAACAAGCAACGACTTTTGATCCAACTGTTGTGATAGGAGAAAAAGCAACGGAAATTTCTAAAAATGAAGAAGGTATATTCGAAATAAAAACAGATAAAGGACATACTCATTTTTCAAAAACGGTAATCGTAGCAATTGGAGGTGGCATAATCAACCCTCAGAAGCTTGAAGTGGAAGGGGCTTCTAAATTTTATAGTTCCAATTTAAATTATACAATTAAATCTTTAAAAAAATTTAAAGATAAGATTGTAATCGTTTCAGGTGGAGGACATACAGCAGTTGATTGGTGCAATGAGTTGGAGCCGATTGCGAAAAAAGTTTATTTAACATATAGAAAAGGTCAATTGAATGCCCATGAAGCACAAGTATCACAATTATTGAACAGCTCGGTTGAATGTTATTTCTATACAGAAATCACTAAATTAATTCCAAGCCAAGATGGTATGTCCATTGAGAAAGTGGAATTAACGAATAATCAGACAGGAGAAATCACTTATTTAAATGTAGATGAAGTGGTTGTGAATCATGGATATGTAAGAGAAAAAACTTTACTTGAAAATAGTCCGTTACAGATTGAATTCGCAAATGAGCACTACATTAAAGCGAATATATATTGTGAAACGAACATCCCAGGGCTTTATGCAGTGGGGGATGCAGTTGATTATGAAGGAAAAGTTCACATGATCGCTGGTGCATTTCAAGATGCAATCAACGCAGTAAATAAGGCTAAAGTGTTTGTTCAACCGGATGCAGAAGCTATTGGCATGGTATCTTCGCATAATGAGGTCTTCTATAAACGAAATCGGGAACTAATTGAAAAACTGATTTAATTTTTTAACTTCTGACTCAATATCGTCCGTTAAATGCAATGCTTCAAGGAGATGAAGATGAAACAGCCATTTTCATTATGCGAGCGATAGGATTCATCTTCAGTCAAACAAGAGTAGAAATGGTTGATGAGTAGGAATTTGTCATCAAGCTGATGATATAAGGGAAAGAAGAGTTTTAGATTGTAAAGCCGAAACCTATTTATCCAGAACGTATGAAAGATAAGCTTCCTTCTGCTGTTGGAGGGGCGAAAAATTTTAACCAATTTATAGATATAGAATGCAATATCTTCAGCAGTATGGAAGAAATGGTGTAATGAGGAATAAAATTATACAGAGGGCTTAGCTTTTTTGGGCTATGTCCTTTTTTGTGATTATGATTGCGGTTTTGGTAATTGAGAAGGGTTAGCATTTTTGTAAAGTGACTTTCTAAAAAAATACTTACCACATCACCCCTAACGAATTGTAACAAATGCCTATAGAATTGAAAAATTAGCCTGTTCACATCATTTTACTCATTCATATACTAATATGAATTCTGTAAATGTGGAGGGTTGATGCATGGTTACAATAAGCTTGTGTATGATCGTCAAAAATGAAGAAAACGTACTAGAGCGTTGCTTAAATAGCGTAAAAGACCTTGTTGATGAGATCGTTATTGTTGATACGGGCTCGTCCGACAACACAAAGGAAATTGCAAAAAGATTCACTGATAAAGTATTAGATTTTGAGTGGATTGATGATTTTTCAGCAGCGAGAAATTTTTCTTTTAAACATGCCACAATGGATTATATATTTTGGCTAGATGCCGATGATGTCATGTTAGAAGAAGACCGACAAAAATTTAAAAAATTAAAAGAACAATTAACAAGCGATGTTGATGCGGTGTCAATGGTGTATCATCTTGCTTTTGATGAGTACAATAACCCTATCTATAGCTTTAGAAGATTTCGATTAGCCAAAAGAGAGAAAAATTTTGTTTGGAAAGGAGCTGTTCATGAATACTTAGAAGTTAGAGGGCGATTACTCCAATCTGATGTTGCGATTACTCATCGGAAAGAAAAAAAGGAAGAACGGAATGATCGGAATATAAAAATTTATGAAAAACTTTTAGAAAAAGGAGAAAAATTCACACCAAGAGATCTATTTTATTATAGCAATGAATTAAAAGATCACGGCCAGTATGAAAAAGCAATTGAATATTACGAAAGATTTATAAATCATGAAGATGGTTGGGAAGAAGAAAAAATCCGTGCATGTATTAATATGGCTTTTTGTTATAGAAGCTTAGGAAACATAGAAAAAGAAATCGAGACGTTAATCCGTTCGATACAATACGATGTACCAAGACCAGAAGTATCTTGTCGAATGGGTGATTTGTATCTAGAAAGAAAACTCTACGATAAAGCGATTATGTGGTATCAGTTTGCTTTAATGGTAGACACATCAAACATACAAGGCATTGTACAAAAACCATATTCTACTTGGTATCCATACTTACAGCTTTGCGTTTGTCATTGGCATAAAGGGGATAAAGAATTGGCAGTCGAATATAATAAAAAAGCAAAAGAATATCGTCCGAATGATCCATCAGTGCTTTATAATGAAGAATTTTTCAAGAAGTATTTCGAAGAACAAAACAATGAAAAATAAAACAGGCTGTATCAAATCGATACAGCCTAAATTTTTTATTTATTGTTTTTGAGACTGTCTTAATTTTTCTAAACAAAGTTGTTTATAATGTTCTGCTTTAAAGCTTCCAGTTCCTTTTAATATTAAATATTTAGAGTTATGTTCCCCAAGCTCGAGACATTTTTCAAAACATGCTAAAGCCTCTTCATAATTGTTGGTTTGATAAAATATTAATCCTCTTAAAAAATGTAAATCTACATAATCAGGATATAAAGCAATGGCTTTTTCTATTCCTTCTAATGCATTATCCAAACTATTTGTATCAACGAGAATCCCATATTTTAAACGGTAGAGAATAGATGGAGGCTTAATTCCGTTTAGTAAAAAACGAAAAATGGATTCATTTAAATAATCAAAAGCTTTATTATAATCTCCTCTACGATAATATTCATTTGCTAAATGGTATTCAATCCAGGGACTATGGTTTGGATTTTTATACTCCTCTTGAATAAGTTGTAGATTCCGTTCTGCTTTATTACGCTTGGTGGTTAATTTGTCAATATATCCATAATGATGAATTGGAATCTCTAAATAATCGGTTGTGTAACTGGAATCATGAGGATTAGGAAAAATAGGGGTTTCATGAATCCGATTATAGAATTGGATGCCTTTATGGTTTTGAAATAAACGTGGTTGATAATATATAAAAGCTTTTTCCCGATCAACTGGAAACGATTCACCGTAATAATTCATTACTGGCATTAAATACATTGTAGTAGTGGAATTCTTTAAAACTTCCATTAGCAATTGTTCATGGCCAGTTTCCAATTCCTCATCTGCATCGAGCCATAAAATCCAATTCCCTGTTGCCTTGGATAGGGCGAAGTTTCGCGCTTCTGCAAAATGATCATTCCATGCATATGAAAACACGGTCGCATTATATTTTTTACATATATCTATTGTCTTATCGGTTGAACCAGTATCAACAATAATTATTTCTTGCACAATCTTTTGAACACTTTTTAAACATTGTTCAATAAAATCCGCTTCATCTTTAACAATCATACAAAGGGAAATTGAAGGGGAAGACAATAAACCTACACTTCCTTTTTCCGAGGTATTTGCATATTGTTTGCCAACCAAGGTGGAGGTAAGGGTGACAAAATGATTGTTACGAGATTTGATTCGTCATCATTTGATTCTTCATAGGTTTCTTCATGAATACGAATGTAATAATAGTTCAAAATCTGAGCAACCGTTTTTTCTGAAATCATTTGATGTTCTTCAAGAAGAAAAGGATATTGTTGTAATAACATTTGCATTTTTTCAAATAGTTCTCTATTTGAGTCCGTAAACGAAGGTGTTATTACTTCGTAAGAAAAGTATGTTCGATAAATATAAAAGTGAAGAAAGAGCAGCATGTGTAATTTTTCAATTAATACTAATGATTGGATTACTTGTGTTTCACTTTGAAGTAGTTCTTCTTCCGATAGTTCTTGAGTTTGATTGCGACGTTCAAAATAGTTTATTAGGAATTGGGCAAAAGAATAAATGAATGTTGAAAAGTTTAGTGAAGATTGTAACAACTCAACTTGATGATTTTCTTGCATTGTTCACCCCCCTCGTAAAATGCATATCGATTAATGATCGTATTTTTTTTCGGATTTACACTTTGAACAATGACAATCCTTTTTCTTTTTGTTTGGGCAATAGCATAATGAAGAATCGAACGAGTCTTTACAGTGATGATGTTTACATTTACAATCTTTGTCTTCCTTGCATTCTTTACATTTATGATGTTTTCGTGGATGACAGCAAGATTTTTGATTTAGTGTTACTACATCTTCAAGTTTAAATTGAAGTAAGATTTGTGATTTCACAACAGTACGTAATGTTTGATTAATACTTTCGTTGATTTTTAAGTAGCTATGAAAATCGCAAGGAGACTTTTTAATAAACATTTGAAGTTTTTCAGCTTCAGCATTCAAAATATGGGAAAGTCCAATTTCTTCTAATGCAATTGAAGAAAGCAATAAATTGATGGTCTTACATCGATCTAATGTAATCTCAGGAGTAATATCGGGAATGGTAGGCAAAGACATTGAAAGTGACCTCCTTAAATAGATAACCATCCATGTGGCTCAATGTACTCTCATACACCCTCTAGTTTATTGAAACGAAGCTGGATTTGTGCCTAATTTCAATGATTTCGTTCATTTTTGAATCATTAATTTCAGAGTGCCTGTCACTAGTTTCCAAATTAAAACTGAGTAAAATTGATGTTGTAATGAGTGATTTCAAAAAAAACTGCAGACCACTTGAATCATTCAAGTGAGTCTGCAGTTTAAATGGATTGGCTTAAGCAATTCGATGGATGGACCAAACGATTGGAGCACCACCACCGCCAAGGTCTATGGTAATTGATAATCCATCATCGATATAGAATAGGCCTATTACATCACCTTCAGTAAGTTCCACTTCTCCTGCTAATGTGACCGTTCCATTACCAAGAACACCTCTTATGTTAACTAATGCTAAACTAATGTTCAAAATTGGGAATAGTCCTACGATTAAATCATCGCCGGTAGTAATATTACGTACTGCAAATGCCGGGTTGCCAGCAAATGATATAGATAAAGCTACAGTTGTACTATAACTGATAGTTGCTGCGATTGAGTATCTTCCAGTAGCTGGAACTGTAAAGACACCAGTAGTAGGATCAAAGCTAGTTGTATTAAAGTATGGTGGAGCTACACTCCAGTTGCCAAGCTGAGTACCTGTGGATACACTAGCTGCTGTTCTAACTGCCGAGAATCCTTCATCTGCAAAGTTTGGTCCAGTCGGTCCAGTTGGTCCCGTAGGTCCCGTAGGTCCCGTAGGTCCCGTAGGTCCAGTCGGTCCAGTCGGTCCAGTCGGTCCCGTCGGTCCCGTCGGTCCCGTAGGTCCCGTAGGTCCCGTAGGTCCCGTAGGTCCCGTAGGTCCAGTCGGCCCAGTCGGTCCAGTCGGTCCAGTCGGTCCCGTCGGTCCCGTAGGTCCAGTCGGTCCCGTTGGTCCAGTCGGTCCAGTCGGTCCAGTCGGTCCAGTTGGTCCCGTAGGTCCAGTTGGTCCCGTAGGTCCCGTAGGTCCAGTCGGCCCAGTCGGTCCAGTCGGCCCAGTCGGTCCCGTAGGTCCAGTTGGTCCAGTCGGTCCAATTGGTCCCGTAGGTCCAGTCGGCCCAGTCGGTCCAATCGGTCCAGTTGGTCCAGTAGCACCTTGAGGTCCCGTAGGTCCAGTAGGTCCAATCGGTCCAGTTGGTCCAGTTGGTCCAATTGGTCCAGTCGGTCCAGTCGGCCCAGTAGGTCCAATCGGTCCAGTTGGTCCAGTAGCACCTTGAGGTCCCGTAGGTCCAGTTGGTCCCGTAGGTCCCGTAGGTCCAGTCGGTCCAATTGGTCCCGTAGGTCCAGTTGGTCCCGTAGGTCCCGTAGGTCCAGTCGGTCCAATTGGTCCCGTAGGTCCAGTTGGTCCAGTAGGCCCAGTTGGTCCAGTCGGTCCAATTGGTCCCGTAGGCCCAGTTGGTCCAGTAGCGCCCTGAGGTCCCGTAGGCCCAGTAGGTCCAGTAGCGCCCTGAGGTCCCGTAGGTCCCGTAGGTCCAGTCGGTCCAATTGGTCCCGTAGGCCCAGTTGGTCCAGT
Source organism: Ureibacillus sp. FSL K6-0786 (assembly GCF_037965165.1). Taxonomy (GTDB): domain Bacteria; phylum Bacillota; class Bacilli; order Bacillales_A; family Planococcaceae; genus Ureibacillus; species Ureibacillus thermosphaericus. The sequence goes on from NZ_CP150191.1 coordinate 2,000,320, forward strand.
AGCACCTTGAGGTCCCGTAGATCCAGTAGCGCCTTGAGGTCCCGTAGGCCCAGTAGGTCCAGTCGGTCCAATTGGTCCCGTAGGCCCAGTTGGTCCAGTAGCACCTTGAGGTCCCGTAGGTCCAGTTGGTCCAGTATCACCTTGAGGTCCCGTAGGTCCAGTAGCGCCTTGAGGTCCCGTAGGCCCAGTAGGTCCAGTAGCGCCCTGAGGTCCCGTCGGTCCCGTCGGTCCTTGAGGTCCCGTAGGTCCAGTAGCGCCCTGAGGTCCTGTAGGTCCAGTCGGTCCAGTCGGTCCTTGAGGTCCAGTAGGTCCAGTAGCACCTTGAGGTCCAGTAGGTCCCGTCGGTCCTTGAGGTCCCGTAGGTCCAGTAGCGCCCTGAGGTCCTGTAGGTCCAGTCGGTCCAGTCGGTCCTTGAGGTCCCGTAGGTCCAGTAGCGCCTTGAGGTCCCGTAGGCCCAGTAGGTCCAGTCGGTCCTTGAGGTCCCGTAGGCCCAGTAGGTCCAGTCGGTCCTTGAGGTCCCGTAGGCCCAGTAGGTCCAGTCGGTCCTTGAGGTCCCGTAGGTCCTGTTGGCCCTGTCGGAATTGAAGGTAAATTAATATCTACAATTGCAGAACCTTCAGTAACTTCAATATCCAATGTATCAGATCTAATAGTTAAGGTTTCACCTAAACGGATTGTGGCAATACCTGAATTACCTTGCACATAGAATAAGAACTGATTTGGATCAAATACTCCCGTAGGTCCCGTAGGTCCAGTAGCGCCCTGAGGTCCCGTAGGTCCAGTAGGTCCAGTAGCACCTTGAGGTCCCGTAGGTCCAGTAGGTCCAGTAGCACCTTGAGGTCCCGTAGGCCCAGTCGGTCCAGTCGGCCCAGTAGGTCCAGTAGCGCCTTGAGGCCCAGTCGGCCCAGTAGGTCCAGTAGCGCCTTGAGGTCCAGTCGGCCCAGTCGGTCCAGTAGCGCCTTGAGGTCCTGTTGGCCCCGTTGGTCCAATGTCGCCTTGAGGTCCAGTAGCGCCCGTAGGTCCAGTAGGTCCAGTAGGTCCAGTAGGTCCAGGCGGTCCTGTAGGTCCCTCAGTTGAAATTAACTTTGTAACTTGCTTTAGTTTATTGTCCAATAATAATTCTTTCTTAATTGACATTGCGATTGTATCATGAACACTGCTATTAACTTGTAACAGATCATCAAGCGTTGCTGCTGGTGATAGCCCAGAAATACCCGGAATTGTTCCTAACGCATATTGGATTTTTTCACCCTCAGCATTAAGAATATGAGCTAAACTTAATTCTTCCATTGCAATGGAAGCAAGCAATAAGTTTATGACATCAGCTCTGCTAATGGTTATATTGGGGGTAATGTTTGGTAGATTGGGCTGAGACATTCCATAACTCCTTTCCTTTAAAATGTAAATGTCTCACCATGGCATTAACTAAGAACCTTAAATAGTTAATGACCATTGGTAATACAGTCGTTAATAATCTATTCTTTCTTGAAAAGGAGATAAGGAATAAAAGCCTATTTGCGTTGAAAAACCCAATTCTTAATTCAATAAACAAATTTCATAGATTTTATTACAATAAAGTTGAAAAATTAATAACACCTATGCTTATTCTTCAGTAATTCGATTACTTGTTTTAATTTATTATCTAATAAAAGTTCCTTCTTGATTGCAGTAATTAAAGTATGATTAACACTGTCGTTAATTTTCAGGATTAATTCAGCAGTAGTTGGAAGATGAGAACATGATTCGTTCATCTTTTCAATTGCAAATTGAATTTTTTCACCTTCTGCATTAATGATGTGAGCTAAACCGATTTCTTCTAAAGCAATAGAAGCTAATAAAAGGTTGATGACATCTTCACGATCTATACGAATCTTAGGTGAGATGTCTGGAATGTTAGGCATTGACATAGAATACGCTCCCTCCACATAAACTCTAACGTACGTAAGATTAGGCATACATACAATAGTAATATATTCATGAATTGATTAGGGGTTCATTTGTCGATATTGATGGAGTAATCGATTTATACTCACGAATAAAGGGGAAGGGGTGAGGCGAAAAGGCGAGGACTGGGACATCTCTGCTTAATCAATATAGTAATCTAAGTAACAGAATAAAATTGTAGAAAAAAGTAAACTGATTTATCTTGACCTCAAATATCAGAAGATTCAAAATAAAGATATCAATGAAAAGGGGTGGAGAAATGAGGTATCTACAATACCGCCAAACAGAGGAGATTGGCTATATTACCATCGATAATATGCAGGAGTTTAACACCTTAACGATGGCATTATTAGAAGAATTGGACAATCTTTTGAAGCAAATTGCCAAAGCACGTGAGGTGAAAGTAGTAGTTTTTGAAGGTTCAGACAAAGTTTTTTGTGCGGGTCATAGTTTGCGAGAGATTGAATCGATGACAGAGAATGAAGTACTCAAACTTTTCCAAACATGTCAAACAGTTATGCGAACAATACGAGAGTTGCCGCAACTTGTTATTTCAAAGGTAAAAAAAGCAGCGGTTGCGGCTGGTTGCCAATTAGTTGCTGCAAGTGATATGGCTATCGCTAGTGAAGATGCTAAGTTTGCAACACCCGGAATAAATAGTGGACTATTTTGTAGTACCCCGGCAGTATTTTTAAGCCGCAATATTGGAAGGAAAAAAGCAGTGGAAATGTTGTTTACAGGAAACTTAATTTCTGCTGAAGAAGCGCTTCAACATGGGTTGGTTAATAAAGTGGTTCCCCCTGAATTACTAGATATCGAAACAGAAAAATTAGCAAAAGAAGTAACGAAGCAAAGCTTAAATATCATTGAACTTGGGAAACGACAATTTTATCAGCAAATTAATATGGAAGATTTCCAAGCACTTAATTATGCTACAGAAGTAATTGCTCTAAATAGTAAGCATCCAGATGCTCAAGAAGGAATTCGCGCTTTCTTTGAAAAGCGTCAACCAGTATGGACGGATTCCAAAACGGTTATATAGTAAAAATAAGTTTACATTTTTAAAAAGGAGAATTTGAACAAAAAACAAATTCTCCTTTTTTAGTGCGCCTGGCATGGGTGTAATCTATAGGGTGTAAGTCCCGAACTGTGAAGGCAGAAGTAACAGTTAGCTTAACGCAAGGGTGTCCGTGGTGACGCGGAATCTGAAGGAAGCGAGCGGCAAACTTCCGGTCTGAGGAACACGAACTTCATATAAGGCTAGGTATCATTGGATGAGTTTGCTAAACAAAACAAAGTCCTTTCTGCCAAAGGTGGTACAGAGTAAATGAAGCAGATAGATGGAAGGAAAGATTACATTCTTACCCGGGGAGGTCTGGCGGATATGTGAAGTACGCTTCATAACCTACTTAGTGATAAGTAGCTGAACCGTCAGAAGTCAGCAGAGGTCATAGTATTAGTTGGTTTAGAACTACTAAGAAGGACCGAACAATTAAGAGAGAATAGCCCTTGGCATTCAGTGAGTCATGATGAACACAGAAAACGTAGTACCTCACTTGAGGAAGGAAGCGGTGAATCCCGTGGGGGACCTCTTGGAGGGTGGAGTGACCACTGGCATAAAGAGAACAGCTATTCACGGAAGTTATAAAGACTTGCGTCAATCATCTTAATTGAACCGCCGTATACGGAACCGTACGTACGGTGGTGTGAGAGGACGGGAGTTAATCGCTCCCTCCTACTCGATTATCTTCATTAATTTGTTAAAAAACAGATGCTTATTATACTGATTATTCCAATCATGTTTGTTAAATCAATTTGAATTTGCTAAATATCCAATGAAGGTTCCGGTAAATTGAAAAGTTTACGTGTATTCTCTGTTGCATGTTTCGCAACCACTTCCGGTTTGACGCCCATAAATTTAGCGATTTCATTTACGATATGAGGCAAGAAGGAAGGTTCATTTCGCCGATTTTTTGGTCTATTTTCCATATTCCTAGGAAGAAGGTAAGGTGCGTCTGTTTCGATTAATAATCGGTCAAGTGGTATGTATTTTACTGCATCTTGCAAGGCTTGCCCTCTGCGCTCATCACAAATCCAGCCGGTGATTCCTATATAGAATCCCATCGATACGTATTTTTTCACTTGCTCTTTATTCCCTGTAAAACAATGGACCACCGATTTTTCGGTCATATCCATAAAGTTTGCAAAAATTTCGCAAAAACGATTGTGAGCATCACGTTCGTGCAAAAAGAGAGGCATCGAAAGTTTTCTTGCTAAATGTAGATGGGCTTCAAAACACTCTTCTTGAATATCTTGGGGAGAAAACATTCGATTGAAATCTAGACCGCATTCACCAATGGCAACGACTTCATCATACTGTGCTAATTGTTCCAACTCATCGATTGTGTTATTAGTAAAAGTTTTGGCATCGTGGGGGTGAATACCGGCAGTTGAAAACAACACATTTGGATATTCTTTTGCAATTTCTAAACCCTGTTTACTGTTCCTTAAACTAGTGCCAGTAACAATCATTTGAACTACTCCATTTTGAAGTGCACGTTCAATAACTTCACTTCGATCATTTTGGAATTGTTTATCTAATAGATTAACTCCAATATCGATTAAATGCTGCATTAAATTTCCTCCACTATGTATTCAAAATTAATGTGAAAAGCATTATAAAAACAATATACTGACAAAAAGGTGATTTCAAGAATAATGAGTTAAATCTATGGATATTGTATGGAGTAAATAAAAGGAGAACTTGAGTAAACCCAAATTCCCCTGTCTCATTTTTTGTATTAGAATGCCCAATCGCCTTTGCGGAAAATAGGAACGATGGAGCCATCTCGTGTTATTCCATCAATATCCATTTCTGCAGAACCAATCATAAAGTCCACATGAACGTTTGAAATATTTAAACCTTGGGCACGCAATTCTTCTTCGCTCATTTTTGTACCACCTTCTATTGTAGAGGGGTAGGCGGAACCAATCGCGATGTGATTTGAAGCATTTTCATCAAATAATGTATTGAAGAATGTTACGCCCGATTGGGAAATTGGAGAAGGATCAGGTACAAGTGCAACTTCTCCCAAGCCGGTAGCTCCTTCATTTTCAAATACAAGTTTTTTAATAACTTCATCGCCTTTTTCTGCGGAAATATCCACAATCTTTCCGTCTTTAAAATGAGCTACAATGCCTTCAATTAATTGTCCTGCATAACTTAAAGGTTTCGTGCTGCGAACGACTCCGTCCATGCGGCGAGTATCGGGTGCTGTGAAAAGTTCTTCCGTTGGCATGTTGGCAATAAATTGCTCACCTTTTGGATTATAACTTTCTGCACTTGTCCAGATGTGATTTTTTGGCAACCCTAATTTAAAATCAGTTCCTGGCGCCTTGAAATGCAGGGCTTCAAATTGGTATTCATTTAATTTTGTTGCTTTTTCATTTAATAAACTTATATGTTTGTCCCATGCAGCAATTGGATCGTCCTCATATACCCGGCAAGTTTTAAAAATTTGATTCCATAAAGCATCGACTTGTGCTTCAGTAGTTTCTAAGTGAGGGAACATTTTATTTGCCCAAGCGCTGCCAGCTGCTGCTGCAACGGTCCATTTCAAATCGTTATTTTGTGTTGCTTTTCGTTGAACTTGGAAGGCTTGACTAGCTGCTTTTTGGAATGCAGCTACTTTTGCTGGATCCGCTGAATCAAGTAAACTTGGATCGCTAGAAAGGATGGCAAGTCTCGAAACGCGCTTATTTAACACATGGTCTTCTGATTCCTCAATTTCATATGGAGGAATGTCCGTTAGTACTTCTGTAGGCTGATGAAGATAATGTAATTTAGTAATTTCATCATCATTCCATTTGATAATCACTTTTTCAGCACCTAATTCGTAAGCCTCTTCTGTAATAAGTCGAGCGAGTTGAGCTTGCTCAACGGAAATTGTTATTTTCACCCAATCACCAGATTGAACATTTATTCCTTTTGACACTAATAGTTTTGCATATTTTCTTAAGAGTTCATCGAAATTTTGTAACATATCTATTCCTCCACATGTGTTTTTTCCAATTTTATCATATTCATAATAGAATGATTCAAGGAATACATTGTATGGTTATTTCTTTGTAAAACGATTCGCATAGGTGCTTGCAACAAAGGAGTCTGGTTTAATCTTTGCTTCAATTCCAAGGGAGTTCATTCTCGCAATCATTTCATTGACAAAGACGCTTGTTTTGTTTCGATTTCCGCTTCCAATATCGATATGTCCTTCAATGGTGAAGCTAGCTCCTTTATATACATAAGGTAATACGATATTTATTAACTGCTCTATTTTTTCTTCTGTAAATAAAGAAACGACTTCTTCGGTTAAAGAGGTTTCGTAAGAAATACGTTCATGTAAGTTTGTCATTCTCCTTGGGACAATGACTTTTCGAAAACATGCCCAAACGCCCTTTCCTTTTTGCTGAATGACAATTCCGGTAATAAATTTTGTTTCTTTACTAAATACTTGTGAATCTGTTCCAAACATTAAAACAAAATTACCGGTTGGTTCTTTTCTCATAAACTGTACAATTGCGTCGAAAACTTGCTCGAAAGTCATGTTCTTTTGACTCAAATTTTGAAAGGTTCCGTCTGTTATTCGATCGCTCTCCATAGAGATCTTACCTTTCTTAAGTTGTTATTGAATTAGTACAGTTTATTCACTATTAGGACATAAATGTGCTTTTCCAATAGTACAAAAAAGACCCAATCATTTGGGTCTCTTATTTTATGCACGGTTCAATTTCATTACCTGTTTTGATATCGATAACTTTTTCATTATGAAGAGGAGCAGGAATCGTCTTGCTTTCTGGTGGTTGGATATTTTGTTCTACCCAATCCACCAACAAATTAAATGCTTGATGCGCATACGGCAACAATGGTTGAAGTTCTTTGTCTGGATCTGTTGCTGGATTCCAAACGAGTCCATCTACATGATTACCATTTTCTATAATATATAATCGATGTAAATGTTCTCTTTTCGCTCGTTTCACTAATTTTTCATATCCTTTTGCATGAATTTCTGGGAATATAAGCGTATCTAATGATCCTGTAATACTGATTAACGGGACTTCAATCTTACCTGTATTTTCGATTTCTTTTATATTATCTTTGATTAATTTTCGTCTTTGATTATACTGATAGTTTTTGAAAATATGGTCAAAGGATCGATCACGTAAGCCGTTCTCATCAAATCTTAAGTAATTTGGCCATTCTATCCGATTAGGTGCAGTTGGATCAAAATGGTCACGATAAATGTTTAACGTGACAAACCAATATATTTGGTCATGATAAACCCATAATTTTTCAGATCCTTTTGGAACGCCTGCTTTAAATAATTCTTTTATCGCTTGTTCCTTTGCTTTTCCGCTACCATAAAGGGCTTCTTCTGCATGGTTGACAACAGAAACTAACGAACTTATGAGATTAGGGGCTTTTTCTGTCCAAAGAACACCTTCCCAGTCTACACCGCCATCGAAAAGTCGCGGTTCTCCGGTTTTTTCAGGGTTATCATTTTCCAATGCGAAACGAACAACATAACCTCCATTTGAGATTCCAATGGCATATGTCGGCACTTTATGATCTGGCCGAATTAATTTGCTTGCAGGATTTGAAGCATCATTCGGGTTAATAAGTCGGTCGCTAAAATTGTTTATCAAATATTGATGTGAAGCTTTAGTAATTTGTCTAAAACGAAGATGCCATTCTCGAACAGAATCATCTTCATCAACTAAAGCATTTTTCACTTTTGCCAATGGATCACCTTCGACTTCAGTGCCTTGAGTTCCTTTATCAATCGCTGCAAAAGCATACCCTTTTTCAAGAACAAAATCGCTAAATAAAAGATCTGTTGAGGTTTCATTTCTTGTTGCTGGAATGCCTGAAACGACTAATTTGCCATTCCACTGGTCAGGTACTCGAATGACAAATTGTGCATCATCAAATGCACCGGTTACTTGAGTGCCTGTTATTTTTGCAGGTTTATACATTTGAAACCAACCTGTTTCCTTTTCTGGGTCACCCCAATAAATGGGAGCTATTATATTGTTGCCATAAAGGTTAGCTTTTTCAAGTTGTTCAGGATTCAATGTTGTGAGCCAACGATCATCTTGTCCATCAAAATAAGTAACTTTTACAGAATGTGCTCCAGGGATAATTTCTTCATTTGCATGGGCTGCTGCACCTCCACCAATTGAGTGAGCACCAAAGAAGAGCAATGGGGTTAATGTAATTCCAATTAGTTTTCGATACAAAGAAAGGCCCCCTTTATAAAACGAATTTACTCTATTTCTATATTCAATTTTCTTACAATTTATGAGATGTATTCAGCTTTTCTGTAACTATTTGGTAAATGGAGTTAAATGGTTATAACAAATTTGATATAATTTATTCATATTAAAGAAAATTCTTTTAATTACAGGTGAAAAAAATAAAAAAACATCATAAAATATAATTAAAACGAAAATAGGAGGAATGCTGATGATAACCGGTCAGTTAGAGCGGGCATTTCAGTTAGCTGAAAAGCATCGTCTCGAAGTTAGTACCATTTTAGAATTAAACAAAATCATAAGGAAGGAAATTAATTCGACCCCTATGGTAGAAGAAAAAATCCTTCAACAAGTCATTAAGATATTGGAAAATAATAAAAGATTACTTAGGGAGGCAACTTAGGAATTGGAAAAACATGTTGAATTATATGGTGATATAGACGAATTTGATTAAAGGCACTGCTCTGTAATAAGAAATGAGAGCAGTGCCTTAATAATTTATACATATTCTATTATTAATTTGATTTACGCTCTTTTGCCCATTCAGCTGTTGCTGTAAATAATACGTCGGATGATGAATTTAATGCAGTTTCACAAGAATCTTGTAATACGCCAATAATGAATCCAACAGCTACAACTTGCATAGCAATATCATTGGAAATTCCAAAAAGACTACAAGCGACAGGAATTAAAAGCAATGATCCTCCAGCGACACCAGAAGCTCCTGCAGCAGAAAGTGCAGAAAGTACTACTAATATGATAGCGGTCATTACATCTACTTCAATTCCTAGTGTATGGCTTGCTGCAAGCGTTAATACAGAGATTGTAATTGCAGCTCCCGCCATATTAATTGTGGCACCTAATGGAATAGATACAGAATAAGTATCTTTATTTAAACCTAATTTTTCACATAATGCCAAATTGACTGGAATGTTTGCAGCAGAACTACGTGTAAAGAACGCAAAAATTGCACTTTCTTTTAATGTCATCCATACAAGCGGATATGGATTTTGCTTTGTAAAAATAAATGTGATGAGCGGGTTTATAACTAACGCAACAAAGAACATGCAGCCTAGAAGAACGATTAGCAATTTTCCGTATTCAACTAATGTGGAAAGACCACTTGTTGCTATCGCATCAAAGACAAGCCCCATAATACCAATAGGTGCAAATTCAATTACCCATTTCACAATTGTTGAAATTGCTTCTGAAAGATTGTCAATCATGGTTTTTGTTGAGTCTGCTGCTTTCTTAAGCGCAATTCCTAGAAGAACAGCCCAAGCCAATATGCCAATGTAATTTGCATTCATAAGAGCATTTACCGGATTACTAACAACATTAAAAAGCAACGTTTCAAAAACTTCTGCAATACCTTCTGGAGGAGACACATCTTCAGCACTCATTTTTAATGTCAGTGTCGTTGGGAAAATGAAGCTGGCAATGACACCGATTGCACCAGCGGAAAAAGTACCGATAGCATAAAGAATTAAAATCATTTTCATATTGGTTTTTGTTCCGCTTCGATGGTTTGCGATTGCTTGAATAACCAATACCAATACGAGTACTGGTGCCACGGCTTTTAATGCACCGACAAACAAGTTTCCGAAAATGGATACCCAACTGAAAGTATCAGGTATTGTAATAGCTAGAAGAATACCTAAAATTAAACCGATTAAAATTCGTTTGACTAAGCTAATTTGACTCCATGTATGAAATAGTTTTTTCATAAAAACCTCCAAAGATTAAAATCTTGCTTATGAATACAAATGTTTACACCAAAAGGACATTTAAGATAGATATAGTTTAGCACGAATTTTTAAAATCCAAAGAAATTTGTTATTTCGGAAAAATGTAAATAGTATTTATATTTAGATAAAATAAAAAATCTCCTCACCAGGAGATTTTTATAAATGGTTATTTATTTACTTCCCATAAACCTTCGCCATTTAAGATTCTTTGGATGCCTGCTTTACATACACCATAGGAACGCCATGTACAACTTTCACAAAGAATATCTATATCTTCAGGAGTTGCGAATTTTTGTATGCGAGACTCAATTTCTTCCCAAGTGAGAGTTTGACCAATCTGTATCCCTAACTTTTCCAAAATTTGTTTATCTCTTATGTAGATGTTTTCATCTTGACAATGATATTTTCCGCAGTTTGGGTATTTTTCGCAAATTTGATCGATGCCCTCGATGATGTGAATTAAGGTCTTGGGGTTTTTCCTAAGTTCTTGGTGAATGCGCTTCATATTTTCCGCAAATTCTTTAGAATATCCCATACCTCTAAAGCCAACAAGGCAAAATAAATGATGCCCTCGTATTTTATACATGAAATGCTCCTCCTAAAGTTAACGTTAACTAACTAACATATTAACATACTGATTAGGAGGAAAAAATTAGAATATATGACACTATTGTAATAATGTTACAACTTAAATAATCTGTTTTTTCCAGTGAATCTCAATGTTCCCTACATTTCTAAAGTATTAAAAGCTATAGCTTGAGCATTCTAATGGCACAAGGAGGTGAACAACATGACAAATCGTAGTTCTAACAAACTAGTATTCCCAGGGGCAGAAGCTGCATTGAATCAAATGAAATATGAGATTGCACAAGAGTTTGGCGTAAACCTTTCACCAGATACTTCTTCCCGAGCTAATGGTTCAGTTGGTGGAGAAATTACGAAACGTCTTGTGCAAATGGCTCAACAACAATTGAAAGGAAACTCAGAATAATTGGCAATAATAAACACACCTAAGTTCAAATGTTCTTAGGTGTGTTATTATTGTAACCATTATAATTAAATTTTACTCATATAAAAATAAAGAATCAAAATAATAATAACGTCAAATATAAACCAACTAATGTGAAGAATAGTATTGGAAGTGTCAGGATAATCCCCATTTTAAAATAAGCTCCCCAAGAAATTTTAATCCCCTTGTTTGAGAGTACATGTAGCCACACAAGCGTAGCAAGTGAACCAATTGGTGTAATTTTGGGACCTAAATCTGAGCCGATTACATTGGCATAAATTAAAGAATCGCGAATTACACCTGACGTGGAAGTTTCCGCTATTGCTAATGAGTCAATCATAATTGTAGGTAAATTATTCATAACTGAAGATAAGAAGGCTGCAATATACCCCATTCCAATCGTAGTAGTGAATAATCCTCCTTGCACTGTCCATTCAATAACATAGGCTAGTCCTTTCGTGAAACCTGCATTTCCTAATCCATAAACGACTAAATACATACCGATGGAGAAAAATACAATATTCCATGGCGCTCCTTTTATTACGGCTTTTGTATTGACTGCTGAACTTTTTCGAGCCATCGCCAATAAGAATATCGCCATAATCCAACCAATAATACTAACGGGTACATGAATCCATTCAGCTGAAAAATAACCGGTTAATAAAATTGCCATTACCGGCCACGCTAATTTAAACATCTTTTCATCCCGTATGACTTCCCGTGGGTTTTTTAGCATCATTACATCATACTTTGATGGAATAGATTTCTGGAAGTATAAAAATAGAACGATAATGGTTGCTATTAATGAAAAGAAATTAGGAATAATCATTCGTAAAGAGTATTCCATAAAGCTGATTCCAAAAAAATCTGCTGCGATTACGTTTACTAAGTTACTTATTAAAAAAGGGAGGGAAGTAGTGTCAGCTATAAAACCACTAGCCATAATAAAAGGGAAAATCATTTTCTCATTAAAATTTAAATTTCGAACCATTGCAAGAACAATAGGGGTCAAAATTAATGCTGCACCATCATTTGAAAAGAAGGCTGAAACAAAAGCTCCAAGAACTGTAACGTAAATGAACATTCTAATACCGTTCCCTTTTGCTATGCGAGCCATGTGCAGTGCAGACCATTCAAATAAACCAATTTGATCCAATATTAAGGAAATGATTATAATCGCAATAAATAATAATGTCGCATTCCAAGTAATGTTTACAACTTCAAAGACGTCATTAATATCCACTACTCCAACAATCAATGCAACTATTGCGCCACAGCAGGCTGACCAACCGATATTGATATTTTTTGGTTGGCGAATTACGAGTATGAGCGTGATGATAAATATTAAAATGGCTAATAGTAAATTGAGCAAAATCATATCCTCCAACAAAGTTGAATTGTGACATATTGAAGATAAAAAAAATAAGCACTTATGAATTTAGTTAAATGCCTAAAATTCACAAATGCTATTATATCACTATTCATTTTCCTATCGAATATTTTATTTACTTTTCCACCAAGTATTATTTATCAAAATAAAAACCTGCCATTTTCATGGCAGGAGAATATTTATGAAATCAATTGTAATTGTGTATTTCTTAATAAATAATCTAGCATTTTTTGTTGCTCTTCGTTTAATGGCACTAGTGGAAGACGAACACCACCAACTGTTATGCCTTTCATATTTAATGCTGCCTTAACAGGAGCAGGATTTGGTGCAATGAACATCGCTTTCATAATTGGTAACAGGTTTCGATGTTCTTTTGCAGCTTCTTGAATATTTCCAATGAAGAAATTTTTAATCATAGATTGCATTTCATTGCCGATAATATGAGAAGCAACGGAAATTACTCCTGTACCACCAATTGCTAATGTTGGTAATGTTAAGCTATCATCCCCGCTATATAGTGAGAAATGATTTGGCGTGTTTTCGATAATTTGTGCCATTGCATCTAAATTTCCACTTGCCTCTTTAATTGCAACAATATTCGGTATTTTCGCAAGACGAACTACCGTATCAACGGATAAATTGACGACACTACGGCCAGGAATGTTATAGAGTATAATTGGCAGTTTTGTATTTTGTGCAATTGCTTTAAAGTGTTCATACATTCCTTCTTGGTTTGGCTTATTGTAGTATGGAGTTACAAGCATGATGCCATCCACCCCGGCATCTTCTGCTTTTTTAGTAAGCTCAATGGAAGCTCTCGTATTATAAGAGCCCGTACCTGCAATTACAGGAACTCTACCATTTACAGTCTTCACAGTAAATTTAAACAGTTCTACTTTTTCTTCATCTGTTAAAGTAGGAGATTCTCCAGTTGTACCACATACCACTAATCCGTCTGTACCGTTTGCAATTAAATGTTGAATTAGAATTTCCGTAGCCTCAAAATCTACGTCACCATTTTTGTCAAATGGCGTTACCATTGCTGTTAATACTCTTCCGAAATTCATTCTTCTCCACATCCTTTTCAATGTTTTTTAATGGAGAAGGGCAATTTCTTTATAAACGCAAAAAGCAACAACGAAGAGCCTCGTTGTTGCAAAAAGGAAGATTTTTTGCGTAAGATAGCCCTCCATATAGTTTCCTATATGACAGTCCTACACTTATTCAATGCAGAACCAGCCCCTAGAAAAATGAGTTTCTAGAGACTTCGGCAAATCCCCCTTTCCACAATTATCATTGGACCTCATTATCCTCAAACTGTGTACTCTTGGTTTTTGCGCCTCTATCCTTACTTCAAAGCAATATTGAAATAAGTCGATGGATAATTGTATATAATTGTAGCTCCTTTTATTTGGAAAAGCAATAACAATTAAGTATTTAAATATCATTTATGATTGAATTTTATACAATATGCAGAAAAATTTTGAATTTTCAATCGAAAATTTTGTTAAATTGAAAATTTAAAAGGAATTCTAACTTCTTTGCAATAATAATGCTGTTATTTTTATAAAAAGCATCCATACTACTTTCTGAGGTGAAATAGAATGTATAAATTGCTGTCCCACAATGATTTAGATGGGGTTGGATGTGGCATTTTAGCGAAACTTGCCTTTGGACAAGATGTAAAAGTCCGATATAATTCAATTGCTTCACTTGAACGGGAAATTGAATACTTTTTAGAAAATGATTTGCCTGATACTTTTTTATTTATTACAGATTTATCACCTAGTGAAGAAAATGAAAAAAGATTAAATGCACATTTTAAACAATATAAAAATATTCAACTTATTGATCATCATAAAACAGCGTTGCATTTTAATGAATATGATTGGGGAACGGTATTAGTCGAAAATGAGGAAGGGAAGCTAGAAAGTGCAACTTCATTATTTTATCAGTTTTTAGTTGCAAACGAGTTATTAAAGCCAACAGAGGCAATTGATGAATTTGTGAAGCTCGTAAGACAATATGATACTTGGGAGTGGGAAAAAAACGATAATCATAAAGCCCATTTCTTAAATTCATTGTTTTTCTTAGTGTCCATCGATGAATTTGAAGAAACGATGATTGACAGACTAACTTCTTCTGAACACTTCGATTTTGATGAATTTGAAAAAAAGCTGTTGAATATGGAAGAAGATCGGATAGAACGATATATTCGTCGCAAAAAAAGAGAGGTAGTGCAAATAAAAAATGATGAGTATTTTGCTGGAGTTGTGTATGCGGAATCTTATCATTCAGAATTAGGAAACGAATTAAGTAAAGAACATCCTCATCTTGACTATATCGCTATATTGAATATGGGAAGTAAAAAAATTTCTTTCCGCACTATTCATGACCATGTGGATGTTTCGGAAATCGCAGCAGTGTATGGCGGAGGAGGACATCAAAAGGCAGCGGGTTGTAACTTAACAGAGGAAACATATCAAATATTTGTACAAAATACTTTTCAGCTTGATCCAATGCCTCAAGATGCGAAATATAATCGGTATAATGTAAAGGAATCTTCTTTTGGTACGATGTATGCTGATGCCGATGATAACAATTATTTTATATTACAAAAAGATGGCGTTTGGATGATTGAAAAATCAGAACAATTAATAGAAACAACTTTTGCAAGTTTTGAAGAAGCAGAAAAATATTTAAAGAGGATGTATGAAGCCTATCTAGTACGTGATGAAGTGTTTGTTGAGTATTTAATGAATCGAGTAAAAAAAGAACATTAGAAGTAGATGATTGAAATATTTTTTATGAATGCAAAATTCGCTAGCTCCTTTCAATTTAGCTAGCGAATTCTTATTATTATTTATGTTGTGATAAATATAATGCGGTTTGGAAAACGAACTTTTTATTTTCATCCTGCATCATATTTATTAATTCATCGTGATCAATTAAAAGTATATGGTTTAAGGAAGAAAACTTTTTGGCAGATGGTGTAAAAGATTGATTTGTAATAATCATTGCGCCATCTGCACTGTATGTTTTTATATTGACAGCAACTTGTTGAACCTTTCGGATGTCAACTGCATTTGCCCCTTTTATAATCTGTACTATATATTTTCTCGTACCTTTCCATAAAATAAGATCCACATTGAAAGTTTCAATGTCCTTTGTAATAAGTGCTACGTAACGATGTTTTTCAAAAAGTTTTTTTAATAGATGGATGTACTCCGTTTCTGGCAAATTATTCAATTGTATAAGTTCTTTCTGTAAAAGATCGTTGTCAGTGTGAACGGTTTTTATTAAATGCAATGTACGATTAATTAAATAAAAAATAAAACGAAAACTTGAAGTTCTAAAAGGCTTGTAGAATATCACCAAAGTAATGAAAATCATGAAATACAATTTAATATCATATACATTTAGTTCAATAGAAATC
This sequence comes from Ureibacillus sp. FSL K6-0786, assembly GCF_037965165.1. GTDB lineage: Bacteria > Bacillota > Bacilli > Bacillales_A > Planococcaceae > Ureibacillus > Ureibacillus thermosphaericus. Next base: position 2,016,159 of record NZ_CP150191.1, read on the forward strand.
AAACTGAATAATGTGATAACAATACCAAAACTGAACATCAAAATCATTAAAAATTCAATTACTTTGCTTTCAAATTTTCTTTCTTTCATCTACATTCATTCCTTGTTTTTTATATTATTTTTAACTTTTGGAGCTGAATATATTCTAAAAAAGGATGAGAATTAAAAACAGAATATTTGATAATCATCCTAATATTTGTGTATGATTACAAAGAAAAATATTTCAATTTCGAGATAATATGTTTTGTATGTGGAGGGAATGAGGATGGAAATAGGGTTAACGACATTTGTAGAAACGACGCCAGATGTAAGAACGGGAAAAGTGATAAGTCATGCGGAGCGACTTCGAGAAGTTGTAGAAGAAATTCAACTAGCTGATGAAGTGGGATTAGATGTTTATGGAGTAGGTGAGCATCATCGAAAAGATTATGCTTGTTCATCACCTGCTGTATTGCTTGCTGCGGCCGCAACGAAAACAAAAAATATTAAATTAACGAGCGCAGTAACTGTATTATCTTCAGATGATCCAGTGAGAGTGTATCAGCAATTTGCTACATTGGATGCAATTTCGAACGGGCGTGCAGAAATTATGGCAGGCCGGGGTTCTTTCATAGAATCTTTTCCGTTATTTGGTTATGACTTACAGGATTATGATGAATTATTCGAGGAAAAGTTAGATTTATTACTACAAATACAGAAACAAGAAATCATTCATTGGAACGGTAAACATCGTCCAAGTATTAATGGTCGAGGAGTATACCCAAGACCAGAAAATGAAGTTCCGATTTGGATTGCTAGTGGTGGAACGCCTCAATCGGTAGCTCGAGCAGGTGCGTTAGGCTTACCTTTATGTTTAGCGATTATCGGCGGCAGTCCATTACAATTTGCTCCTTTAGTGAAGTTATATTATCGTGCAGCAAAAGAAGCAGGACATGATATTTCCAAACTAAAAGTAGCATCTCACTCCCATGGATTTGTTGCGGAAACGACAGAAGAGGCGGTTGAAAAGTTCTTCCCTCCAACCCAATACGCAATGAATGTTTTAGGTAGAGAACGAGGATGGGGACCATATACGCAAGCGACATTTGATTATGCTAGAAGTTTAGAAGGAGCATTGTACTGTGGCGATGTAAAAACGGTAGCAGATAAAATTATTTTCTTGCGTAAAAATGTTGGAGTTACTCGCTTTATGCTCCACTGCCCAGTTGGTTCAATGGCTCATGAAGATGTGATGAGATGCATCGAATTGTTAGGGAAAGAAGTTGCACCAATTGTACGTGAAGAAGTAGCGAAATGGGAAGCGGAAGGTAATGGGCAAATCATAGTCTAATAATAACTATCCATATTGGCTATTATTTTGCAAACTTTGACTAATATCTTTTTTAGCTTGACTATTAAGTGATCGATTTTGGCTAATATCGGTCTTTCTCGAATCGAAATTGAAACGATTGGCAATTAAGTTCGCACATTTGACTATTATCCATTTTAGTTTGACTATTAAGTGATCGATTTTGGCTAATATCGGTTTTCCCTAAATCGAAATTTAATCGATTGGCAATTAAGTTCACACATTTGACTATAATCCAATTTAGTTTGACTATTAAGTGATTGATTTTGGCTATTATCAGTTTCCATGAATCGAAAGTGTTATAGCTAAGCCTTATTTCAAATGAGAAATGATAAAGAGAGGACTGTCATCAACTTTTGCACAGTCCTCTCTCTTATAACACGAATATTTCTAATCAATAAACGTATTCAGATTCAATTTCTTTAATCTTTTCATACAGCATTTTATTTACCGGTGTATCAATTCCGTACTTTTTGCCAAGTTTTAATACAGTTCCAGCAAACAATTCAACTTCGCTTAGTCGTTTTGCATCGACATCTTGTGCCATTGATGGTTTTCCTTCTGGACTGAGAGTATCTAATACATCAAGCCAGTAATTTAAATCATCTTCTGTCAATGGAACACCAGCTTTATCTGAAATAGCAATAACTTCTCGCATAGCAGCAATCATCGTATTTCTTGCTTCACCTTCATTTTGTACTTCCCCATAATTGCTATTGTAAACGGCAACCGTTTGATTGACTCCAACGTTTAGCATGAATTTGCCCCAAATTCGATGGGTCATGTTTGTATCCACTTGATGTGGAAGTTCAACAGATTTGAAAAATTCGCTTAATCTTTTTGTTTTTTCACTAAGGATTCCTGGTTTTCTATCACCAAAGACGAGCATTCCTTTATGTTCAAATGTTAATTTGTTATCAATTTTTACTGCATCCATTCCTTGAGCGACACAATAAAGTACTTTTTCAAAGCCGTAAACTTGTCCAATCATTTCTTCGCTGATGATGCCATTTAATGCCGAAATGATTATCGTATGTTCACCTACATGGTGCTTAACAGATTGAATGGCTTCTTCTAAACCGTTAAACTTAACAGTAAAAATAAGTAAATCTGCAGGTTCTACATGCTCATCAGGTGTTACAAAGTGGAATTCACATCGTTCTCCGTTGCAAAATACCCCTTCAGTTTGATATTTTTCAATACGTTTTTTATCGGCTATGATTCGTACATTTTCTTTCGGAAGTTTTTGAGAAAAATGTTGACCATACATAATGCCTAATGCACCTAAACCGATAATTGATACCTTCTTTATACTCACAACCATCCCTCTTTCATTAACTTCTTACAAACGAAATCATTTCATTTAGTTTATCAAATTATTTGGCAAAAGGAATTCTTATTAAGGGTTATAAAAGCTAGAAAAAAAGAGATGCGAGGGTTATTCTCGCACCTTATAGATAAGAAAGGGGTTGTGAATATTTTGAACATGTTTAAAAACATGAGCAACTAAGCGGGATAGTTGAGCCATTCATCAGCTAAAGCTTTAATTCATTTCTTTATTGAGATTGTACTTCCAAAAAACATAAAATAAAAGGCATTAGAAAGGAGTTCAAAGATATTTCAAAACTTTTCGAACAGATAAAGAACAAAGAAGAGTTCAGCGGAATGTTGATGATCATTTCTCAATGATTATTTTTCTAATATAGAATTATGTTATAATTGAAGAAATTTTGTTGGGATTATGAAAATAGAGGTGAGCCGTATGATTAAAATAACAGCCGATAGCACTTGCGATTTATCTCCTGAAATTATTGAGCAGTTAGATATTTCATTAATGCCATTACATGTGTTAATTAACGAGGAAGATTTTCGCGATGGAATTGATATTACGCCAAAAGATATCTTTCGTTATGTAAGTGAAGAAGGAAAAACTTGTAAAACGGCTGCGGTAAATGTATTTGAATATGAAAATTTATTCAAGGAGCTATCACCGCATTACGATGCTGTGATACATATTAGTTTAGGTTCTGGTTTTTCCTCTTGCTATCAAAATGCCAAAATTGCATCGGAACAATTTGATAATGTGTTCGTTGTAGATTCAAGCAACCTTTCTACTGGAAGTGGGCATGTTGTCTACGAAGCGGCACTTTTGGCAAAAAAGGGAGCACAACCAGAAGAAATCATAAAACATTTAGAAGAGATTATTCCTAAGGTAGATGCAAGTTTTGTGATTGATACGATGGAATACTTACGAAAAGGCGGACGCTGTTCCGGAATTGAAGCTTTCGGTGCTACATTGTTAAGAATTAAACCTTCCATTGAAGTTGTAGATGGTAAAATGATTGTTGGAAAAAAATATCGTGGGAACTTCGATCGCTGTATCGTTAATTATGTAAAAGACCGTTTTGAAAATAATGATGACATCGATTATTCAAGAGTGTTTATTACTCATTCCTATTGTTCACCCGAAACGGTTCAAAAAGTAAGAGAGGCAATTGAACAATATGCATCATTTGAAGAGATTATTGAGACAACGGCCGGTTGTACCATTTCAACTCACTGCGGACCAAACACATTAGGAATCTTATATATAAGAAAAAGTAAAAAGTAGTTTTGTGGGGCTGTCTAGAAAAGTTAAAAACTAGACGGCTTTTTTCTTATTTATTTCCTTTTATTGTTTTAAAAAATTGAAGTTAGTTTCATTAGTATTCTGAACAAATATGTTCTGAAATGTGGAAAAAATATTGCTAATGTTTGTATAATTTGAATTAGAAAAAAGAATCATAGGAGGGGTTGGAATGGATCCAAAAGCAAAAAGAACTGCGCTAAGAGGCATCACATATGGACTGTATATTATTGGAACGAACGATGACTCAGGAGTTAACGGCTTCGCAGGAAACTTTTTAACACAAACTTCTTTTGAACCTCCTCTCGTTGCCATCGCTGCCAAAGAAGGTACACGCTCTCAAAAACAAATTGCTGAAAGTGGGGTATTTAGTGTAAATATTTTAGAAACTGGTCAGAAAGATATGGTAACGGCTTTCTTTAAATCATTACAACCTGAAGGCAATAAACTAGCGGGTTACGAATTTTACACTGAAGAAACAGGGTGTCCAATCTTTAAAGATGCATTAAGCTTTTTTGAATGTAAAGTGGTGGACAAGATTGAAAAAGGTGACCACTATATTTACGTTGGTGAAGTGATTAATGCTGGTGTACACCGTGAAGGAGATCCGCTAACAATGAAAGAAACAGGTTTCTATTATGGCGGATAATAAAATTTATTCATATTTATAATGCAACAACATAACATGATTATTGAACAATCTTCAAAAGCTTTCCTAAAGCAGTAGTGCTCTTAGGAGAGCTTTTTTCTATCTCATTATGTTCGTTTACAAAACTAGCTAATTAAAAATCAGTGGTATCATAAACAAAACGTAATCATACTATGTTATAAATTAGCCCTGAATGGAGGGAAGGCGCTATCGACATTTTAAAGAAAGTGAAAGAGTACAGAGAAGAAGAAGAAAAGCTGAAGTGGGAAGGTACCTTTGCTGAGTATTTAGAAATAGTGAAAAAACGCCCAGAAGTTGCACAAACTGCTCATTCCAGAGTTTACAATATGATAAAAAGTGCAGGGATTGAGGAAAAAAATGGACAAAAAATCTATAAGTTTTTTAGCAATGAAATCTTTGGATTAGAATCAACAATTGAACGTTTAGTGGAAGAATATTTCCATCCGGCTGCTAAAAGACTTGACGTTCGAAAACGGATTTTGCTTTTAATGGGCCCTGTCAGCGGTGGTAAATCAACAATTGTTACTTTGTTAAAACGCGGATTGGAAAAATATACTCGCACCGATGAAGGAGCGGTATATGCAATTAAGGGTTGTCCTATGCATGAAGATCCACTGCATTTAATCCCTCATCACTTGCGAGAAGATTTTTATAAAGAATACGGTATACGTATTGAAGGAAGTTTATCGCCATTAAATCAATTACGTTTGGAACAAGAATATGGTGGCCGCATTGAAGATGTAATGGTGGAGCGAATCTTCTTCTCAGAAGATAAACGTGTAGGAATTGGAACGTTTACTCCATCCGATCCAAAGTCACAAGACATCGCTGATCTAACAGGTAGCATCGATTTTTCAACAATTGCTGAATACGGTTCGGAATCCGATCCACGTGCATATCGATTTGACGGAGAACTAAACAAAGCAAACCGAGGAATTATGGAGTTTCAAGAAATGTTGAAACTCGATGAGAAGTTTCTATGGCACTTATTATCATTATCTCAAGAAGGAAACTTCAAAGCTGGCCGGTTTGCGTTAATCAGCGCAGATGAATTGATTGTTGCTCACACGAACGAAACGGAATATCGTTCATTCATTGCAAATAAAAAGAATGAAGCTCTTCATTCAAGAATTATTGTGATGCCAATTCCGTATAACTTAAAAGTGAGTGAAGAAGAGCGAATCTATGAAAAAATGATTAAGGAAAGCGACATGGCTCATGTACACATAGCACCACATGCGTTAAGAGCTGCTGCTATCTTCTCGGTTTTAACGAGACTTGAAGTGCCGAAAAAACAAGGCATCGATATTGTAAAGAAAATGCGGTTGTATGATGGAGAAACTGTTGAAGGGTTTAATTCAGTTGATGTAGAGGAATTAAAAAAAGAATATCCTAATGAGGGAATGAAAGGCATAGATCCTCGTTATGTCATTAACCGTATATCATCAGCTATTATTCGCAAGGAAGTACCATCCATTAATGCATTAGACGTTTTAAGATCATTAAAAGATGGACTAGATCAACATCCTTCTATTACGCCAGAAGATAAGGAAAAATACATGAACTATATTGCTATCGCAAGACGGGAGTATGATGAAATCGCGAAAAACGAGGTACAAAAAGCCTTTGTTTATTCTTATGAAGAATCAGCAAAAACATTATTAAACAACTATTTAGATAATGTGGAAGCCTATTGCAATAAAAATAAAATTAAAGATCCGTTAACAGGAGAAGAAATGCCGCCAGATGAAAAATTAATGCGTTCTATTGAAGAACAGATCGGTATTTCAGAAAATGCGAAAAAAGCATTCCGAGAAGAGATTCTCATTCGACTTTCTGCTTATGCACGAAAAGGAAAAAAATTCGATTACAATTCTCATGAGAGATTAAGGGAAGCAATTCAAAAGAAACTATTTGCTGATTTGAAAGATGTAGTAAAAATTACAACATCTACAAAAACTCCTGATGAGGCACAATTGAAAAAAATCAATGAAGTGATTGCTAGGTTAATTGATGAATATGGTTATAATTCCACTTCAGCCAATGAATTATTGCGTTATGTTGGAAGCTTGTTGAACAGATGAATAATGAAGAAAGAAACTATTAATTTATGTGCTAAGATTTTTTCTTAGCACTTTTTTATTTTCAAAATGAAGTGGTAATTCCATAAAACTCCCGCATATGATAAAAAAAGTGATTTTCCAGATAGATTAAGGAAAGTCATGAAAGATGGGTGATGATGAGATGGGTAAAAACGATAATAAAAGCTATATTGTTTCTCGAGAAGATTGGTCATTACATCGTAAAGGTTATCAAGATCAACAACGTCATATGGAAAAGGTTAGAGAAGCTATTAAAAATAATTTACCAGATTTAATTAGTGAAGAAAGCATCATCATGTCAAACGGTCGTGAAGTGATTAAAATTCCAATCCGCTCTCTCGATGAATATAAAATCCGGTATAACTATGGGAAGTCTAAACATGTTGGTCAAGGGCAAGGGAATAGCAAAATTGGTGATATTGTTGCAAGGGATTCCCAAGGTGCTCTAGGGCCTGGAAAGGGGAAAGAAGCAGGGAACCTTCCAGGGCAGGATTACTATGAAGCAGAAGTTAGTCTTGATGAGGTACAAAACATCCTATTTAGCGAATTAGAATTACCAAATTTGCAACAAAAGGAAATATCGAATATTACAACAGAAAAAATTGAATTTAACGATATTCGTAAAAAAGGATTAATGGGAAATATTGATAAAAAACGCACCATTCTTTCAGCATTTAAACGAAATGCCCTAAAAGGGAAACCAGCAATCGCACCGATTACAGATGAAGATTTGCGATTTAAAACATGGAACGAAGTAGTGAAACCAGAATCGAATGCAGTAGTTTTAGCGATGATGGATACGAGTGGTTCAATGGGGAATTTTGAAAAATATTGTGCTCGCACGTTCTTCTTTTGGATGACTCGCTTTTTACGTTCAAAATACGAAAAAGTTGAAATAGAGTTTATTGCCCACAGTACAGAAGCAAAAGTAGTGACAGAAGAGGAATTTTTCACAAAAGGTGAAAGTGGTGGAACAATTTGTTCATCTGCCTATTCAAAAGCCATTGAACTTATAAAAATGAAGTATAGTCCAAGTCGATATAATATTTACCCAGTTCACTTCTCAGATGGTGAAAACATGTCCAGTGACAATGAAAAATGTTTAAAGCTCGTAAACGAACTAATGGATGTTTCCCAAATGTTTGGATATGGGGAAGTAAACGCTTTAAATCGTTATTCCACTTTAATGAATACGTATAAAAAAATCGATAACCCGAAATTTCGCCACTATATTATTCGTCAAAAAAGCGATGTATATGAGGCGTTAAAAAGCATGTTCCGTAAACAAGAAGCAAATGCTTGATTTTCCAAAGAGAGGTGAGTTTTCTTGGATAAAGAGCTTCAAAAAGCAATTGATGAAATTACGGAAATAGCTATTGGATTCGGGTTAGATTTTTACCCTATGCGCTATGAAATCTGCCCTGCGGATATCATCTATACAATTGGTGCATACGGAATGCCGACAAGATTTTCCCACTGGAGTTTCGGAAAGCAATTTTACAAAATGAAATTGCAGTATGATTTAGGTCTCAGTCAAATATATGAACTTGTCATCAATTCGGATCCTTGTTACGCCTTTTTGTTAGAGTCCAATACACTAACGCAAAACAAATTAATTGTAGCCCACGTATTAGCCCACTGTGATTTCTTTAAAAATAATATTCGCTTTTCTAATACAAGAAGAGATATGGTTGAAAGCATGACAGCAACAGCTGAACGCATTGCTAGCTATGAGAGGGAGTACGGAAAATATGAAGTGGAACAATTTTTAGATGCGGTCCTGTCCATTCAAGAACATATTGATCCCTCTTTAGTTCGTCCACATTTAATATACGAAGAGGAAGAAGATGAAGTTGAGAGCAGCATCCTTATTCAAACCCCATATGATGATTTATGGAATTTAGATGAAAAATTAGAAGGGAAAAAAGAAGAAAATCGAAAGAAAATAAAAAAGAAGAAATTCCCACCGAAGCCGGAAAAGGATTTGTTGTTGTTCATTGAACAATACAGCCGAGAGTTAGATGAGTGGCAACGGGATATTCTTACAATGATGCGAGAAGAAATGTTATACTTCTGGCCACAGCTTGAAACAAAAATTATGAATGAAGGATGGGCATCCTACTGGCACCAACGAATTATGAGAGAATTAGATTTAACGACGGCAGAAACCATTGAATATGCAAAACTCAATGCTGGTGTACTTCAACCATCAAGAACGTCAATCAATCCATACTATTTAGGATTGAAAATCTTTGAAGATATTGAAAGACGTTATGACAATCCGACAGAAGAAATGAAAAAGATGGGCGTAAAACCTGGATCAGGTCGGGAAAAAATCTTTGAAGTGCGAGAAATTGAATCGGATATTTCCTTCATTCGAAATTATTTAACAAAGGAACTTGTGGATCAAGAAGATATGTATTTATTTGAGAAAAAAGGGAATACGTATCAAATTACCGATAAGGATTATGAAAATATTCGAGATCAACTAGTTTCAATGAGGGTGAATGGAGGATTCCCGTACATCGTTGTAGAAGATGGTGATTATTTAAGAAATGGAGAATTGTATTTAAAACATTGTTACGAAGGAATGGAATTAGACCCTCATTATTTAGAAAATGTGTTGCCATATATTTATCAACTTTGGGGCCGTTCTGTTCACTTAGAAACAGTTGTTGAAAATAAACCTATTCTCTATTCATATGATGGAAAACGAAATACAAGGAAGACATTATAATGGTTTCTAAAAAATGCTCATGAAAAACTAGATTCATGGGCTTAATTTTTTTAGTATTCAGCAAACTTTCTTTTAGAGCATAGGCTATCTGAAATGAAAGCGGCGATTCTCTGTAGCGCACGCTTAGTCGCAATTTATCTGCGATGAAAAATAAGTGACAGTCACAAAGATTTCCTGTGTGAAAAGCGTCAAACAATACAAAGCTCCGAGGAGTGTGAAGATGGGCTCCTCGGAAAACGTCTGACGAAACGAAAAACGGAAAAAATAATCACCTATACAATTGAAAGGTGATTATTTTTTGGAAATGTCCTAATAAGATTTTGTATCTTTTCCTTTCTGAATGGCTTGTTCTACCGCTTTTTTCGCGTTGTAAGCGCCAAGTGGATGAAACTCTTCTGCAATTTCTTCATGATGTTTTTCTTTATTTTTGGCTTCTAAACCTTCTCTTAAACGTCTACCATATTCTTCATCGGCAGCTTCAGCATAAGAAATCATTTTTTCTTGAATATCTTTTGGACAGATGGATAGGTCATTAACGAGATTGTTAATAAGCTCATCTTTTTCCCATTGTTCAAAATTACGATATGTTTCTCCAGCCTGTTTAAAATCGTTTGTTCGATCAATCGATTCTCGCACGAGATTCCCTTCAATCATAGGCGTATATTCTTTTCCAACTTGCTCTGCTTCTTTTAAGCCTCCCATGCTTGAAGGTTCATAGTTTACATGCAAGTTTTGATTTGGGCCTTTATCATTATGATAACGCATGAATCCGCCTTCTTGATTCGTTGCAACCCGCTTCTTTGGAGCGTTTATTGGTAATTGCAAATAGTTAGCTCCCAGGCGATATCGCTGCGTATCAGAATAAGAGAATGTTCTTCCTTGGAGCATTTTATCATCTGAAAAATCTAATCCGTCTACGAGTACTCCTGTTCCAAAGGCGGCTTGTTCAACTTCTAAAAAATAGTTTTCTGGGTTTTTATTTAATACTAATCGACCAACCGGTAACCAAGGAAACTGATCTTTTGGCCAAAGCTTAGTACAATCTAGTGGGTCAAAATCAAGCTCAGGATGCGGCCCGTCCTCCATAATTTGGACGAACAGTTCCCACTCAGGGTAATCTCCCTTTTCGATTGCTTCGTATAAGTCTTGTGTTGCGTGGTTAAAATTTTTCGCTTGAATTTCTTGCGCTTCTTTTGTCGTTAAATTTTTAATGCCTTGTTTTGGTTCCCAATGGTATTTGACAAGAACTGCTTTTCCTTCGCTGTTGACCCACTTATATGTGTTTACTCCGGAACCTTGCATCATGCGATAGTTAGCAGGAATTCCCCACGGAGAATAGACAAGAGTTACCATATGAAACGTTTCAGGAGAATTTGCACAAAAGTCAAAGAATCGTTTTGCATCTTGTATGTTTGTCACTGGGTCTGGGCGAAAGGCGTGAATCATATCAGGGAATTTCATTGCATCCCGAATAAAGAAGATTTTTAAATTGTTTCCAACTAAATCCCAGTTGCCATCCTCAGTATAAAACTTTACTGCAAAACCTCGAGGGTCGCGAACGGTTTCAGGAGAATGTGTACCATGAACAACAGTTGAAAAACGAACAAACACTGGTGTTCTTTTTCCTTTTTCTTGGAATAACTTCGCTCTTGTATATTTAGAAGCTGGTTCATCACCTACTGTACCATAAGCTTCAAAATAACCATGTGCACCGGCACCACGAGCGTGAACGATGCGTTCTGGTATCTTTTCCCGGTCAAAATGGCTAATTTTTTCAATAAAATCGTAGTTCTCTAACGTAGCTGGACCACGATTCCCGACCGTACGAATGTTTTGATTGTTTGTGATTGGATGACCTTGTCGGTTTGTTAATGTATCATCATTTTCAATATTGGTAAGTTGTTTTTCTTGGTTGTTAGTCATGATGGTTAACACTCCTTATATTGGTATAATGATTGGTAAGATCATCGGTTTTTTCTTCGTTTTATCATACAAATATTGACCAACTTCCTTTTTGATGGCTTTCTTCATCGCAAAAATGTTCGGGTCTTTAAATGCATCGACAGCCCCTTTTGCGATTTCGTTAATATTACGAATAAGTTGTTCCGATTCTTTCGCATAAACGAACCCTCTAGAAATTGAATCAGGTTCAGAAATTCGGCTACCGTCCGACTTATTAATGGTGATGACAATGACAAGCATGCCTTCTTCTGAAAGTTGTTTTCTATCCCTCAAAACAATATCTTCAATTCCTTCTTCACCAAAGCTATCAACATATGCGTCTCCTGCTGGTATTTTTCGTGTCTGGCGAGCTTCCTGAAATTGAATATCCACCACATCGCCATTATTCAATATGAAAATATTTTTACGATCTACCCCAACATCTTCGGCTAATTTAGCGTGCAGATGTAACATGCGATATTCTCCATGAATCGGAATGAAGTATTTCGGTTTCATTAATGTCAACATTAGTTTTAAATCTTCTTGATAGCCGTGTCCGGATACATGCATCCCTGTTTTGCTAGCAGCACCGTAAACAACATTGGCACCTAGTTGGAATAAGTTATCAACGATTTTGGTGACGTCTTTTTCGTTGCCAGGGATTGGTGATGCTGCAAAGATGACCGTATCTCCAGGATCTATTCGAACATCTCGATTGCTATTCGTCGATAAACGTGAAAGAGCAGCAAGGGGTTCTCCTTGGCTGCCGGTACATAATACAACCACCCTTTCAGATGGCCATTGTTTAACGTCACGTGCATCAATAAGCAGCCAATCAGGAATATCGATATAACCTAATCTTTTGGCAACGCTGACGACGTTTACCATACTTCTGCCAAGAAGTGCAAGTTTTCGGTTTGTTTTGATTGTTGCCTCTACAATTTGTTGAATTCGATTTACATTGGAAGCAAAAGTAGAGATAATAATTTTTCCTGATGCATTAAAGAATGTTTCTTCGATATGTTTGCCTACTTCTTTTTCAGAAGGAGTTGATCCAGGTCGTTCTGCATTTGTACTTTCAGAGATGAGTAATAATACCCCTTCATCTCCAATTTTCGCCATTTTATGAATTTGTGAATATTGCTTATTCACTGGTGTGAGATCAAATTTAAAGTCGCCAGTATGGACAATTTTTCCTTCTGGCGTATTGAATACAATTCCTAGACAATCAGGAATGCTGTGGCTCACTTTAAAAAAAGTTGCTTGGATTTGTCCAAAATTCAATTCAGATTCTGAATGAATTTCAATCAATGTTGATTCCCGTAAAATTTTATGTTCCTTCAGCTTTAATTCAATTAATCCTAATGTAAAGCGTGTAGCATATACAGGAACATTGATTTTTTTCAATAAATAAGGGATGCCACCAATATGATCTTCATGTCCGTGGGTAACAATGATTCCTCGAATTTTATGTTCATTTTCTAACAGATAGGTAAAGTCAGGAATGATTAAATCAACACCTAAAAATGTTCGATCAGCGAATTTCCCCCCACAATCGACAATAACCAAATCATCTCCATATTCAATTACATACATATTTTTTCCAATCTCATTGATACCACCTAATGCAAATATAGAGAGCATATGTTTAGATGACAAAATCATCCCCTCAATCCATTAAAATTCTTTTAACAGTATTGGTTTTTCTTTTATTTCATATACAGTAGAAAAAAGAAAAAGCCTGCATCCTCTTTTAGTGAAGGATACAGGCAATAAATTTATTTATTTAATGCATTCATAATGGCATTAGGATTAAATCCAACAATCCATTGACCATCGATTTCTATTTGAGGAACCCCCATTTGTCCTGTTTTATTTACTAGCTCTAACATTAGCTCAGGCTTCGCTTCCACATTGATTTCTTCGAAAGGAATACGTTGTTGATTCAAAAAGTTTTTCACCATCACACAATAAGGACAACTATTTGTCGTATAAACTATGACATTCTTCAATATATTCTCCCCCTTTTTAATTTTAAAATACCCCTATGAGTATATTATATTTAATCGAGAAATATGTCTAATGAAAATGGAGGATTCAAAATAAATTTCGTTTACCGAATGGGGTATTTAGATAAAAATTCTAATTAACAATCATAAATAAGAATTCAGCGAATAGTATGTTTAATAACTAATAGAAAGATTGAAGTTTTGGTTAATGACTTTAATAGAGGTGATATTGAATGTCTCTCATAATATGCGTGTTGGAAATAGTTTATTTGTTTTTATGGATGGAATCTGGAAACAATATTTTTTTCTTTGTTGCATTAGGAATTTTCCTTTGGTGGATTATTGAAAGGCGAGAGGAAGAAAAACGCTATCAAGAAAAAATCGAAAAGGATACGATTGAAAAGTTGGAACGAATTCCCCATAACCGAAGAGCTGTATCAGAAGATTGTTTATCAGCTATTTTGTTAGACGATTATTCAAAAACGTTTTACTATGTGAAAAGAAAAGATGTTGAGTCTAACTTTAAAAAGAAAAGTTATGCATTTGATGAAATTTATGAGTGTGCCATTAGTGTTAACGATAATATCTATTCTTTAATATCAAAAGGTGGTATTCATGGATGGTCAATATTAAATGATGATGAAGAATTATATAGTGATGATGATGTTGACGAAGAAGATGTTATAAATAAATTAAGTTTAAAATTAATTGTTGATGATTTGTCCAATCCGCTTATTGAATTTGTGTTTTATGAGGACGAGCGAGGCATTGATACTGAATCAGAAGAATTTGAGGAAATTTGGGAAGAATGTAAAAATTGGCATAAGAAATTTAGTATTATCATTAAACGAGATCAGCGAGAAAAGGTAGCGGTAAATAGTTGGGTTCATCATTAATCTTCTCGTCTTTTCCAACAAAAATTACGAGAATGTAAACATGCGTAATCTTGATAATTATGCGTGAATAACAAAGCAATGAGAAACAAAGTAGCTAGAGATTGAAAAACTATAATAGTTTTATACAAGTATTGATAAGCGGGCCACATAATTTAATTATGGTACAAAATAAGGGGACATCTCATCGGTTTTTTTAGACGCCCCCAATGAATTAATAATGAATATATACAGCTGTTCCATTTGGTACAATGCTTGCCAATTCTTCCACGTCTGCATTTAACATCCGAACACAACCCCTTGAAACAGCATAGCCTATTGAACTTGGATCATCCGTTCCGTGAATTCCATAACTTTCTTTGGAAAGAGTTAACCACATTGTACCAAAAGGGCCGCCTGGATTAGGTGCTCTATTAACAATGACAAAATTTCCTGTTGGTGTTTCAAAAAGCATTCGTCCTACAGCAATTGGATAAGTTTTTACTAAGATGCCATTATTATATAAGGATAATGTACGATTATTTATTGAAATATCGATTTCATATGGAATTGTACTTGGATCTGGCAAACCTGGTATATTAATAGGCTGACCAATGTATAACAAATCCGGATTTGTGATTTGAGGATTGTTTTCCAAAAGTACTAGATACTCGATTCGATAATCTCTTGCTATTTGTACAAGGGTCTCACCAGGTCTCACATAATGAATCACGATAACACCTCCAGCCCTTAATAACTAAACACATATTATTCGTACCAGGTATAATCGGTGCTAAAAAATCAAAAAAGGAAAAAGTACAATAGGAATTGTCGCTAACTCAACAATTGTTGAAGAATAAAAACGACCTGGTATGCAATGTCTACCAGGTCATTATGTTGAGTAAACGAGGCGATCTCTTCCATTTCTTTTCGCATTGTATAAGTTTTGGTCCGCATGATAAATTGTTTCTATTAAATTCATTTCGCCCTTAAATTGTGATAAGCCAATCGAAACTGTGATGTTAACTTTCTCAACGGTGCTATAAGGGAAGGAAGTATATTTAATATCTTTTCGTATCTTTTCCAGTATATTTTTAGCAGTTATCAAATCCGATTCTCCTATATATACAATAAATTCCTCTCCACCAAAGCGACCAACGACTAAATTTTTGCACTCATATTTTCTTAATATTTTAGCCACTTCTACTAATACTTTATCTCCAAATAAATGACCATAAGTATCGTTTACTTTTTTAAAATGATCAATGTCGATCATCGCTATGTAATGATTTGGCTTTAAAGTATTTACCTTCTCTTCTACTAATTCATAGAACTTTCTTTTATTTACTAGTTTTGTGAGCGGATCTTCATCAGCCATTTTTTCTAGATGACTATTCAAAAATCTGCGTTGTCGATCTTGCATAATGAATGTATATAGAATGATTGAGGTAACAACAATGGAGGATACTCGTAATATTGCTGTGTCTTTAAAAATCTCCCATCCATTCGGTACGATAAATATAATAGGGAAATCTGAAACGAACCAGCATAAAAGAACAATAAATATTTTTTCTATATAGTGTTTTTTGATGTTTGAGCGATGGTGGAAGATAAGGGCGATGAACGTCGGCAATATCATGCCATACAAAATTCCTGGAACCATTCCATCTCCCCCCATGAAGAAGCGCCATGTAGAAGCAATTAATAATGCTGGTATTGCAATCCATCCTTGTAAATATGCTAAAAAGGCTAAAGGAACTAATCGCATATCGACGAAATAGTTTTCATTTAAATGGATTGGTAAATAAAAAAGTACAATTACACAAGTAGAATTTAAAAAGATTGAAATGACTTTCCTATAGAAAGGCGGGATTTTTTTTTGATAATCCCATATGAAGGTCATGGTTAAATGCATTAATAAAATTACAGCTATATTGGAGAGGACAGACTGAATCAAAAGGGGTACATCCTTTCATAATGAACTCAACTTTATAAACCATCCATAATTTTACCACAATGATTATTTAATAAATGCATGTTCTGAAATTTTTCATTATTCTTCAAAAATATAAATATTTAGAAATTAGTACATTTTACATGCTAAAATGGATAAATAATGTTTGATTTTATAAATGTCTTTATGGAGGCGGCTATGAGTAAATATATTGGAGAAATAATGCTTTTTACTACAGCGATTATTTGGGGGAGCGGATTTGTGTTCAGCGCAATTTCGTTAGACTATTTAACCCCTTACCAAATACTAGCTGTTCGATTTTCCGTTGGTGTATTAATTTTAAGTTTTATATTTTATAAGAGGCTGAGAAACATTAAGAAATCGACTCTATTGAGAGGTTTTATATTAGGATTTCTATTATACTTGGCATTTCTATTACAAACGGTTGGTTTACAATATACAACACCGTCAAAAAATGCTTTCATTACTGCTATTAACGTTGTGATAGTCCCCTTTATTGCATTAATTATGGATAAAAGAAAAATCGATAAATTTGAAATGTCCGGAGCGTTCTTAGCCATTATCGGAATTGCTTTTTTATCGTTGCAATTATCAGTGGGGAAAATTAATATAGGTGATTTGCTAACATTGGGATGTGCTTTTGGCTTTGCTTATCAAATTTATTACACTTCCAAATATGTAAAAGATGAAGATCCAATCTTGCTTACCGTTGTGCAAATGGGAGTAGCAGCACTCTTTGCATGGATTTTTGTCATTGGAAAAGGAGAAATCTATTTCTCACTGGAATGGGAAGGTATTTTATCCACATTATATTTAGGAGTATTCTCGACGACACTCGCGTATTGTTTTCAAACGACGGCGCAAAAATATACGAGCGAAACAAAAACTGCAATTATTTTATCAACAGAGGCGTTATGGGGAATGGTTTTCTCTGTTTTGATTTTAAGTGAAGTATTAACTGGAAGAATGATTATTGGAGCAATTTTAATATTATTGGCCATCATTTTAGCAGAAACAAAGCCTGACTTTTTCAAAAGAAAGGCGATGGAGGACATATAAAGAATTTAAGGTAAACCTTTTATCTTTTGCTGGTTACAGCACTAGTTGTGATTCCAACAGTAACAATGGCCATAATTGATAACAGCAAGGTGCTTGCAGATAGTAAAAGCCCTCCGATCAAGACAATAATGGAGTCAATAAATAAAATAATTAATCCAACATTGATTTTTGTTTTGTCGCTGATGAATTGAGCTAGTAAGTCAGTTCCACCAGTGCTTGTGTCATATCTAAGCATTATGCCTATACCAAGCCCCACAAATATCCCACCAATGATTGCAGCAAAAGAGGCTTCTATGTCTAAGAGATAACGAAGGGGCTTGAAAATATCGATAATTACAGAAGAAGTTAGTAAACCGTGAACACTATTGTAAAAATATCGTCTATATTTGAACCATGCCAAAATAAAAATTGGCGTGCTTAACACAATGACCATCAATCCGATTTTGAGGTTAAAAAGATAATGCAAAATAAGGGATAGCCCGATAATCCCACCGTCCAATATTTCATAAGGTGCAAGAAAAAGGTTAATGCCAATTGCCAATAAAATGCTGCCAATCATAATAGCTAGTCCCTTTTGTAAATAGTACATGAACATTCCTCCACATTAGGACATGCACTATTGTATGAAAGGGAAAAAAAGAAAATGATAAATCATGTTGAAAGCAAAAAGACCCTCTATTGCTATGCCTTTAATAACGATATTCATTCGAACAAAGATTTTTTTCAATATAAAGTGCTCCATTTGGAAAAAAATATACGGAACATTACACGAATAATTAACTGCAAATTTAGCATGATAAAGGCATAACAATCTTGGAGGTGTTTTTATGGCTAATAACAATAAACGATTTACTCAAACTGGAACAGATATTGAAGAAGTAAAACGTCAAAATGCACAAGGAAAAAGTAGTTCAACTTTCGGTACTAATCCTCAAAAAGTACGAGAGGAAATAGCTCAAGAAGGTGGTTTTGGAAACCAAACTTTTGCTCAACCAAGTCAACCAGGTAAAACACCAGCTGGAACAAATATTCAACAAGTGAGAGAAGAAATTGCAGAAGAAAGTGGTTTTGCAACTCCAAATAAACCGCAACCAAATCCGACGCCAGCGAAATCACCAGCTGGAACAAATATTCAACAAGTGAGAGAAGAAATTGCAGAGGAAAGCGGTTTTGCAACTCCAAATTCGCAACCAAATCCGACGCCAGTGAAATCACCAGCTGGAACAAATATTCAGCAAGTGAGAGAAGAAATTGCAGAGGAAAGCGGTTTTGCAACTCCAAATTCGCAACCAAATCCGACGCCTGCTAAAACACCGGCTGGAACAAATATTCAACAAGTAAGAGAAGAAATTGCAGAGGAAAGTGGATTCCAACCGCAACAACGTAACAAAAAGAATCAGCCTAATCAATAAAATAAAAAACGCCTCTTCATTTGAGGCGTTTTTCATCATTTTGTACCATATAAAATAATTTATCTAAAACAAAATTTGTTAGTATGGGAATAGTAGGAAAAATTAGTAAGGTGATTTTTATGGAAAAACGAAAAATTATTGGTTTACAAAAATTAGGAACGCAATGGACTACAGAAAGCCCTTTTATTTTAACCGTATATCACAAAGATCATTATCCACCAGGCAACGATGAACAAGGGGTAGACAAAGAGAGGTTAGCAGGAAGAAACTTAGGGGAAGATTTTGAATTAAAAGATGGATTTCGTATGTATCATGGAAAATCAGTTCCGGGATTTCCCGCTCATCCCCATAAAGGATTTGAAACAGTAACGATTGTTCTTCAAGGTGTTGTTGATCATTTTGATTCTAAAGGTTGTTTTGGTCGTTATGCTAGCGGCGATGTTCAATGGCTAACGACGGGCAAGGGGTGCCAACATTCAGAAATGTTTCCGCTTGTGAATAGAGAACAGTCGAATCCACTTGAATTGTTTCAAATTTGGTTAAACCTAGACCGAAATGGAAAAAAGGCAGAACCGGAATATCGAATGTTTTGGAAAGAAGATATACCTGTAATTGAGAATCTTAACAATGGCAACAAAACAACAGTAAAAATTATTGCGGGTGAAATGTACGGCATCAAAGCATTAGAGCCAAATTTAGCTTCATGGGCAAGAGAAGAGTCGCATCATGTAGGAATTTATTTGATACATATGGCACCAGGAGCAACATTTACACTGCCTAAAGTATCAAGTACTATTAACAGGAACTTATATTTTTACGAAGGCAATACAATTCAAATTGAAGGGGCAACAATTCAAGCTTCTTACCGTTGTAAACTTGTTGGAGATGAAGAAATTGTTATCCACAACGGTAATACAAACAGCTCCTTACTCCTTTTAGAAGGAGAACCTATAAATGAACCGATTGCCCAATATGGCCCGTTTGTAATGAATAAAAAAGAAGAGATTTATGCCACTTTTGCCGAATATAATAAGACAAAATTTGGAGGCTGGAAATGGGATAGACAGGATCCCGTTAACGAAAGGAATGCGGGCAGGTTTGCCCAATTTGCTGATGGCACTATAGAAAAGCCTAAAGAGGAATAGAGAAAGGGTTTCCTGTTTGCGTTATAGCCTTTGCAGGAAACCCTCTATCATTTTGTACAACAATACATCAAGTTTTGCGGAAGTACCAATATGGTTGAGTATCGTTGGCTAATATTTGAATGGGATTGACTAATATCATGTCCCGAATTGCTAATAAGTTTCCAAGAATGACTAATATTTGCAGACTGGAAGCTCAAAATTTTTTCGTTGGCTAATATTTGGATGAGAATGACTAATATAATGCTCCAAATGGCTAATAAGTTTCTGAGAATGACTAATATCTGCAAACTGGAAGCCCCAAATTTTTTCGTTGGCTAATATATGGAGGAAGTTGACTAATATTGTGCTCCGAATGACTAATAAGTTTCTGAGAATGACTAATATCTGCAAACTGGAAGCCCCAAATTTTTTCGTTGGCTAATATATGGATGAAGTTGACTAATATCGAGCTCCGAATGGCTAATAAATTCCCTAGAATGACTAATATCCGCAGACAGGAAGATTAATAAAATTTCATATAAACTAGTAGAAAAAAGAGGAGCCTAGAAAACTTTCCAGACTCCTCCACCTCTACATCATCATAATATTATCTTTGCTTAAGTGTATAAACCAGTTTCCACAATTCTTATTGCAAGGGGACTGTCTAAACATCACTTTTTAGACAGCCTCTTTAACTTAAAGGGTTCTTTAAACTTATTTCAAAACATCATGATCAACATAACGTTCGCTGTTTAATTCGCTAATGACGTTGATTGCCACTTTTGCACCGTCGCCAGCAGTGATGATTGTATGGACACTCACACCTGCACAAGTACCTGCAGCCCAAATCCCTTCTACATTTGTTCTGCCTTCATTGTCCACATCAAAAATTGTTTTAACTCTTGGCTCAGTGCCAGGTTTTGTTGCTAATCCAACACTTTCAGCTAAGTCTGTTAAAAATCCAGTTGCAAGGATGATATGTTTCGCTTCCACTTCACCATTCTCATATTGCAATTTAAATCCTTTGTCTGTTTTGGAAATACCAGTTACTTTTGCTTCGATTAGTTCAGCACCATAGTTTTTCGCTTGTTCAATTCCCGTTTTCACTAATTCTGGACCTGTTATTTCTTTAACGCCGTAGTGATTGTAAAGCATTGCGCGTTTTGTAACACCTTGGTCGCTATCTAAAATAACTGTTTTTTTACCTGCCTTTGCAGTAAAAATTGCAGCACTTCCTCCAGCTGGTCCTGCACCGATAATGGCTACATCATACATTACAAGATACCTCCTTTTCTATATTTATCATTCTATCAAAATACAAGCATACTCTCTAAAAATTTGTCTATTTTTTCAAAAAATAGAGGGATTGTTTGAAATTTAATTTTTTGAGTATTACGATTTTATTGTCAACACTTATATGGTTTTTGGAGGGGATAGTAGTGGCAAGTTTGTTGTCAATTGATTGGGACTATTTTATTTCCGCTGAAAATCAAGAAATTACTTCAAGTGTTGAAAATAAAAGAACTATTCATGACTTATGGTACAAAAAATACTTCCAATACAAATCTTTTGGGAAAGATTTTGAAAAGTCTTTTTTTCTTTCAAAAGATGTCGATCAATTCTGGAATAAAATTAAACAAATTTTCCGATGGGATCAGCAAGTGAGAATATATGTGTCAGATTCTCATGCGTTATCTTACAAAATTGCAGAAAAATTTGAAGTCGATGAAGTATATCTATTTGATGCTCATTCTGACTTAGGCTATGGAGGACTTGCTTCCTTACAATTTAACGTTAACTGTGCAAATTGGCTTGGAAAACTTTTGCAAAATCGAATAATTCAAAAAGCATATATTATTTACAGTCCTTTTACAAAAGAAAAACCAGAATTTTTTAATGAAATTAATAAAGCTTTTAATATTCAATATTTGAAGTTTGAAGATTTATATGAAGGAATTAAAACGAATGTTATTCATATTTGTCGTTCGGGAGCATGGACTCCACCTTGGTTTGATGGGAAATTTGTAGAATTCGTAAGAGCAATTGGCTTGCCTTATAAAGTGTATCAATGTCCAATTAGAAAATGGAATCCAAATAATGTGACATTTGCTGAAAAATTGGATTATTTAATGGCGTGACGTTGATTTTGAATAAAGAAGCACAATCAACACATACTACAAAAAAGGAGTGTGTTGTTGATATGAAAAAAGAATCGCTTCCAGAATCAAAAAAGAGATTTGCTGAAATGCCTTATGAAGAAAAACCCGACCGCGTACCATCAGATAATATCAGCCTTTTTGATTTGCATGAAGACATGCAAACGGTGGACGCGATAGCGGTGGACGAATTAAATAAACGGGTAAAAGCTGAAGGAGATGAACTTTTAGAAGAAGTGTTTCGAAAAGAATCTCCTGATGAGAAAGAACATTTTGATAATGCATAGATGCAGTGGCAAACTGCATCTTTTTTATTTACTTTAAAATCTCCATGGTAAAGATTACTACCTTTTAACTTTGTATAAAAATTTACAGAAATCACAATCTTTTAATCTTATAATAGAGTCAGACGGGGACTTTGAAAGGGGAAAAGATATTAATGAAACATTTTATCATTCTACTTCATACATTGGTTCTGTGTGGATTATTAATTTTAAGTCCTATTAATGTCCATGCAGAGAAAGTATTTATAGATACAGATGTGTTTAATGATCATTATGAAAGCACGAATTATTTAAATCAGTTAAACGTTTATGATTATATAGAAGGGAATCAATTTTATCCTAATCAAAGTATATCCAGAAGCGATGTTGCAAAAGTAATACATACATTATTCAAAGACCAGTTAAAGAAAATTAGGGATTATGAGGAGCAACCATTTATTGATGTGTTATCAACGAATCCTTACTATGAATCTATTATTTGGTCTTATGAAGTAGGAATTTTTGATGGAGATCATGGTCGTTTTAAAGGAGAGGAATCATTAAATCGAGCTCAATTAGCAAAAATACTAGTCAATACATTTAATTTACAATCTTCTAGTAAGACTCCATCATTTATTGACGTTCCTGAAGGACATTGGGCATATGACTATATTTATACATTATACGGACTAGGAATTACGAAAGGAAGCAACGGCTACTTTATGCCAAATCAACCTGTAACAAATGGCCAATTTGCTAGTTTCATTTATCGAACAATGCAAGTTACAGGATTAGATGAAATTTTAGCCTCCAAAGAACCTAAATTTAAAGAAAAAAAGCAACTAGCAAGTAAAAATGTATTAGCAACTTTCCCGTCAGAGTACGATTTTGTTTGGAATCAGATCGGAAAAAACGAACAGTTAGAGCTGGAGGGAGTCAATGAAAAAAATGAAGTTGTTGGTTTCTACAGCACAATTATAGGAAAGGAGTTATTTGACATTACAATTGGAGAAAGTGATAAAGAGGACGTCTTACGGCTTTATGGGAAAGGGATTGAAGCAATATTAAAAAATAATACGCCTTATATTTTAGCAAAAGATGATGGACATGCAATCTACTTAATTGAAGGTAAATATGTTACTTTCTTTTTTGATCAATTCCAAAGTGATGTAGTGAGATCAATACTTTGGATAGAAGAAGAATACGAGATGAAAAAAGAAGGTTTTTATGGTAATTATCGCGTGGAAGCTCGTCAAGAAGGCTTTGAAAATTTAATGGTTGAGCTAATGAATCAAGCGCGGGTCATTTTTGGAGTACCACCGCTAAAAAGCGCACAACAATATAGGGAAACGGCGAGAAAACATAGTATGGATATGGTCAAAAATCATTTCTTTTCTCATACAGGTAGCGACGGAAAAAATGCTCTAGAGCGAATGCTTGCTGACGGTATGAATTTTATCCATGGTGGAGGAGAAAACTTAGCAGCAGGTGCATATAACACGATTTATGCTCATGAAGCGTTAATGAATAGTAAAGGGCATCGGGAAAACATTTTATTTAAGCAATATACACACGCTTTTACGGGGGTAGCCTTTGATGGCACAAGGCCGTATTGGACAATCAACTTCTTTATTGCAAACGAATGATATTAGTTAGGTTTTACCTATCCAAATAATTGATTTTGATACCATTTCGTGCTACTTTCATTTTAGTCAAGAAATTTGTCTGTAAAAATAAAAAGTAAAGATGAAGAGAGATGAAGAAGCAATGAATCAACCGTTTTTACCTGTATTATGTGGTTCAGATATGAATGCCTATGGAATGGCACGCGCCTTCCATGAAGCATATGGAATAAAATCAATCGTAGTGGGACGCTCTCACTTAACAGCAACACAGGACAGCAAAATCATTATCTTTGAACAAGTGGACAATTTTAATAAGCAAGAAGCCTTTTTACCAGCATTAGAGAACATTGCAGAAAAATATAAAGATATAAAACTATTGCTTCTTGCTTGCGGAGACGATTATGCAAAATTAATCATTAAAAATAAGCCTGAATTGCAAAAGCACTTTATTGTTCCATATATTGATGAATCTTTAATGGATCAAATCTTATTAAAAGAAAACTTTTATAAAATGTGCGATAAATATGGCTTTAAATATCCAAAAACAACGATTATTAGCTATGAAAATTATAAAGAGTTTGAAATTCCATTCGATTATCCAATTATCATCAAAGCATCTAATTCTGTAGCCTATTGGGCATGTTCTTTCCCGGGAAAGAAAAAGGTATTTGTTGCCCACGATGAAAAAGAAAAAAATGCTATATTAGATGCTATTTACAGCTCTACTTATAAAGATCATTTAATTATTCAAGAGTTCATTCCTGGCGACGACTCTTATATGCGCGTTTTAAATGCTTATGTAGGAAAAGACGGGAAAGTCAAATTAATGTGTTTAGGCAATCCGATTTTAGAGGAGCATTCACCTGAAGGGATTGGCAGTTACGCAGCGATCATTACTACATACGATAAGGAATTAATGGATCGTGTACGTCATTTCCTTGAAGATATCGGATATACGGGCTTTGCCAATTTCGATATGAAATTAGATCCGAGAACTGGAGAATACAATTTATTTGAAATTAATTTGCGAAATGGACGTTCAAGTTATTTTGTAACAGCTGCTGGATATAATCTTATGAAATATGTTGCGGATGATCATGTGTTTAATATTAAACAAGAGTTAACATATGCCGATAACAAACATTTATGGCTTGTTATTCCTAAAGGCGTATTATTTAAATATACTACAAATGAAAAATTAAAAATTGAAGCGAAAAAATTAATTCGAGAAGGCAAATGGACAAACTCCCTATATTATTCATATGATATGAATGCAAAACGTTGGATGAAACTAACATTAAATAAATTAAATTATTACCGAAAATATAAAAAATACTTTAATAAAAAAGGTTTGGCAGAATAATGAAAAAAACTTTAGGAATTATTGGCGGCGTTGGCCCACTTGCAACGATGTTTCTTGGGGAAACAATCGTCCGCCTAACAAAGGCAACATCAGATCAAGAACACATTCATACGATTATTGACAATGATACATCAATTCCGGATCGTACAGCCTTTATTTTAGGTAAATCCAATCGAAATCCAGTACCCATTATTATTCAAGATGCGAAAAAGTTAGCAGAATATGGTGCTGATTTAGTATGTATACCATGCAACACAGCGCATACATTTTATGATGAAATACAACAAGGTTCGCCTATACCTGTTATTCATATGATTAAGGAAACAGCGAAACAGGCACGAAAACTTGAAGCGAAGAAAGTAGCAATATTAGCAACGGATGGCACTATTCAATCAAATGTTTATCAAGAGGCGCTGATTGAAGAGGGGATAGAGCCAGTCATTCCAGATGAAAATACCCAAAAACTCGTCATGTCCATTATTTATGATGATGTAAAATCGGGTAAAGAAGTTACGAGAGAACGGTGGAATGAAGTGGAAGATGCAGTTGTTGCGCTCAATTGTGACTACATTATTTTAGGATGTACAGAGTTGTCCGTTGTAAATAAAAACTTGCAATTAGGAAGTCGTTACATAGACTCATTAATCGTACTTGCAGAAACAGCAATTCGTAGCTGTGGATATGAAGTAAAAAAATAAAATGAACAGAAAGAATTCGCTTATATGAAGGCAGCCTCAATTGGGGAGGCTATAACTAGTACTTAAGCGAATTCTTTTTTCGTGAACGCTAATAAGGTTGCTATTTATTTATAAATAACTTGAACACTTTAGGAAAGAATGGATGTAACAACGGTTGATATTTTCCGAAATGTGGTAAAATAAATTTGGGAAGGTGGGAATGCTGATGTCAGCTATCAATTTATTGAATGAATCATTGCAAAAAAAGTGGAAATTTGAAACAACAATGAAAGTACAAGAGCAAATGATTCCAGCGATGTTGGAGGGAAAAGATATTGTTGCCGAATCTCCAACGGGTTCAGGGAAAACATTAGCTTATGTATTACCTATATTAAATAAAGTGGACGGTTCAAAAAAAAGCACGCAAGCTTTAATCGTCGCACCTTCTCAAGAATTGGCTATGCAAATTGTAGAAGTGATTCGAGAATGGATTGTTGGAACAGATATTACCGTCCAACAGCTCATTGGTGGAGCGAATATGGCTCGTCAAATTGAGAAACTAAAGAAAAAACCGACCATCGTTGTAGGGACACCGGGTCGATTAAATGAATTAGTAAGAGCGAACAAATTAAAATTGAGAGAAATCGAAATCGTTGTATTAGATGAATGTGATCAATTATTGAGCAGAGATTATCGGGTCATCGTGAAATCCTTTATTGAAGGAGCATCTCCAAACCGACAAGTCGTTCTTGTTTCAGCGACGATAACTGATGAGATTCGGTTAGTTGCTAGCAGAATGATGAAAGATCCTATCAACATTCAAATTAAACCGGAAGATATGGTAAAAGTGGGGAAAGTCGTTCACTCCTTTGTGAAAGTGGATGAGCGAGAAAAAACGGATGTGTTAAGAAGACTCGCAAATATGGAAGGGGTACGAGGCCTTGCTTTTATCAATAATTTGGATCAATTATTATTAAAAGAAGTGAAATTAAAATATAAAGATGCAAAAGTAGTATCCCTTCATGCAGATATGAATAAAGAAGAGCGCAAAAAATCTTTGGATAATTTCCGTAAAGGTGAAGCCCGCATTTTGCTCGCAACAGATTTAGCCGCAAGAGGATTAGATATTGAAGGGCTTACTCATGTGATTCATGTTGATTTGCCTCATACAGTTGAACAATATTTGCACCGTTCTGGACGTACTGGCCGAGCGGGTGCTGATGGAGAAGTGATAACGCTTCTTTCATATAAGGATGAAAAAAATTATAAAAAATTATTAAGAGAAGTAGGACAAAAACCTGTGCAAAAGATAATTTATAAAGGTCAATTAATTGAAGGGAATTCAAAAACCATCGCTAAAAAGTGAGGGAAAGTTTATGACATTTGAAGAAAAATTAGAACAATATGCGGAATTGGCTGTCAAAGTCGGTGTAAACATTCAAAAAGGGCAATATTTATTAATTAATACAACGACAGATACATTAGATTTTACTAAAATCGTTGTGAAAAAAGCGTACGAAGCGGGAGCAGGAAGAGTACATGTCAATTTGTCTGACCAAGAAATTACCCGTGCTTTTTATGAATATGGAGCGGAAGATGAATTTAGCAAGTTTCCAAAATGGATTGTTGCACAGCGGGATGAATGTATTGAACGGAAAGGGGCTATTCTTTGGATTGACGCAGAAGATCCTGATTTGTTAAGCGGGATTCCAGCGCGTCGCATTACTGCTCAGCAAAAAGCTAGTGGAGAGGCGCTCGTGAATTATCGAAAAGCAATTATGAACGATGATATTGCTTGGTCAATTATAGCTGTGCCTTCAAAAAAATGGGCTGCAAAAGTATTTCCAGACTTACCGGAAGACGAACAAATGAAGGCGCTTTGGGAAGCAATTTTTAAAACCGTTCGCATCGGTGAAGGAGATGCAGTTGAAAATTGGCGCAAACATCTTGCCGAGTTGGAACATCGAGCAAAACAATTAAACAGTAAAAAATATGCGAAGTTACACTATAAAGCACCTGGTACGGATTTAACAATTGAACTTCCTGAAAAGCATGTATGGTGCACTGGTTCAAGCAAAACGCCAGAAGGAGTTACATTTATTGCGAATATGCCGACTGAAGAAGTGTATACTCTCCCATCAAAATTCGGGGTTAACGGTTATGTAAGCAATACGAAGCCTCTCGTTTATCAAGGAAATATTATCGATAAATTTACACTCACATTCGAAAACGGAAAAATTGTAAAGGCAGACGCTAAGCATGGCAATGAATTGTTGCAGGAGTTAATTCAAACAGATGAAGGTGCTGCATATTTAGGGGAAGTGGCATTAGTCCCACATGAATCTCCAATTTCAAAGTCAGGCATTTTATATTACAATACGCTTTTTGATGAAAATGCCTCCAATCATTTAGCGATTGGGGAAGCCTATCCAACTTGTTACGAAGGTGGACGGGAATTAGAAGAAGGGCAATTAGAATCGCTCGGAATTAATGTTTCAGTTACCCATGAGGATTTCATGATTGGCAGTGCTGAGATGGATATTGATGGCATTTTGTCAGATGGAACTAGAGAACCGATATTTAGAAAAGGGAATTGGGCGTTTTAATTTCGGTTTGACCACATCTTTTCTCTATGAGAGATGTGGTTTTTTTATTTGGAATAAAGTTTTTCAGGTTGAGGATGAAAATTTTTGTTTAACGAAGTTGCAAGTATTAATACGAAAATTTTAAGTTGATGAAGAATTTTCCAAAATCGATAAGAACATATATTCGTAAATTTGGTAGTCACTCAATTGAACTCGTGTTAAAATAGATGCATAGCAAAAAGCGGAGGTCGATTGAATTTGAAAATTTTCCATACGGCAGATTGGCATTTAGGAAAGCTTGTGCAAGGGGTGTACATGACAGAAGACCAGCGTTATGTACTCAATCAATTTATAACAGCAATTGATGAAGAAAAACCGGACGTTGTTATCATTGCTGGAGACTTATATGATCGAGCTCTTCCCCCGGTGGAAGCGGTAGATTTACTTGATGAAATTTTTGCCGAAATCGTGCTGAAACGAAACGTGCCTGTACTTAGCATAGCAGGAAATCATGATAGCCCTACACGTCTTGAATTTGGGAGCAAATTGATGAAAGAGAGCGGATTGTACATTGTCGGCGAACTCGATCACCAATTAAAACCGATTATTTTACAGGATGAATTTGGAGAAGTGCATTTTCATCTTGTACCATTTGCAGAACCTTCCACTGTGAAAAATGTATTTCAATGCGAATCAATTCACACATACGATGATGCCATGAAAACTATCATTGAAAAAATAGAAGAAAATATGGATAGAACGAAGCGTCATGTGTTCGTTGGACATGCCTTTGTAACGCATTCTGGAGAAAAGGGAGAAAATACAAGCGATTCTGAACGTCCGCTCTCAATTGGAGGATCTGAATGTGTCAATGCTCATTATTTCCAGGCATTTCATTACACAGCCCTTGGGCATTTACACAAAGCTCATTACGTATTAAATGAAACGATACGATATCCGGGATCTCCATTAAAATATTCGGCATCTGAAGCGAATCATCAAAAAGGATTTTTAATAGTCAATTTAGATGAAAATGGACAAGTTTCTATTGAAAAACGAAATTTCACACCGAGACGAGATTTGCGCATCATTGAAGGCACCATTCAAGAAATTTTAAAACATGATTACTGTGAAGATTATGTATTCGTACGATTGACTGATTTAACACCAGTTGTAGGAGCGATGGAACAAATTCGCACTGTTTACCCGAATGCCATGCATGTGGAACGAAAAACGATTCAAAGAATTGAAAGTGCTGAAGAGAATATTAAAATTCAGCGAGAACAATTGGATGATATGACGTTATTTAAAGCTTTCCATAAAGAAATTTTAGGCTTTGAGCCGACAGAAGAAGCTCTTCAATTATTTGAAGAAGTATTGAATGAAATGTTGCGTGATGAAAGAGAAATGAAAGAGGAGGCGGTGACGAAATGAAGCCAATTTTATTAAAAATGACCGCCTTTGGACCATACAAAAATGAAGAAGTGATCGATTTTACAAAACTTCAGGAAAGAAAGCTTTTCGTGATTTCCGGACAAACTGGCGCCGGAAAAACGACGATATTTGATGCCATCTGTTTTGCGTTGTATGGTTTTGGTAGCGGTCAAGACAGGAAAGATACAAAAATGCTGCGCAGTGATTTTGCAGAAGATGATGTGCATACTTCTGTTGAATTTGTTTTTGAAATACGTGGCAAAAAATATCGTGTTTTGCGCAGGTTGTCCCATGTGAAAAAAGGAAGAAAAACACCAACTGGTGAAAAATATGAGTTGTTTGAAATACTGCCAAATAACGAAGAAATTCCAGCGGTGGAACGGCAACGAGTGACGGATATTAATGAAAAGCTTGAAGAATTGATTGGATTAACTTACGAACAATTTAGCCAAATCGTGATGCTGCCACAAGGAGAGTTTCGTAAATTATTAACTTCTAAATCGGACGAGAAAGAAGAGATATTAAGAAAAATCTTTAAGACAGATCGCTTTGTAAAAATGGCTGATAAACTGGAAGAAAAGAAACGATTAGCGGATCAACAACTAAATGAAGCAAAGGCATTAAAAAATAGCTATATTAATCAAATTGAAGGAACATTACCAAAACGAGAATCATTGTTGTTTACAATGCTTAGTCAACATTCCAATATTTATCAGATTCTAGAAGGATTGGCAGAAGAACAGCAATATTATCAGAAAAAAATTAAAGATGATGAACGAATGTATCGAGAAGCTTTCAAAAAACATCAAGAGGCATATGAAGTTTATGTTGCGAATAAAAAGTTAAATGATCAAATTGATGAATATGAAAGGAAAAAAGAAAAGCTATCCTTTTTACAATCTCAAAAAGACCATTATGAACAAATAAAACAAACAATCGATGCAGCAAATCGTGCAAGCCGAATTTTCCCACTCTATTCTTATCTGATGGAACTGGATAAGGAAAAACAATCCATCGAAAAGAGAATGGAACTCGTTACAAAACAGTTAGAAGCAGCAAAATGGACATTTGCTAAAGCAGAAGAAATGTTCAAGATGGAAGCAATGAAAGAGGAAGAACGGGAACAAGCGAATGAACGAGTAAATGAATTAGAAAAACTTGTCCCTATTTATGAGCAAATGAACGAACAAATAAAGCTCGTGGACAAACTGTTGAATGAAAAAAATCAATTGCAAACTCGCCTACAAAACATAGTAAAACAGATCGAAGAAAAGGAATGGGCTATTCAACAGTTGAGCGAGATGATTGAAAAGCTGGAAGAAGACACAGAATCATTGAATGAACTATTAGAACAGCAACGACTATTAAGAGAAATTGTAGATACCTACACAAAATACTTTGAGGTAAACGCTGAAGTCCATAAACTAGAAAACGAATGGCTTAAAGCGACATCTACCTATGAAGAAGTTCAAAATATATATGCTCAGGAAGAGGAAAAATGGTTGAATAATCAAGCGGCCATTCTTGCGAAGAGTCTCCTGCCTGGAATGCCTTGCCCTGTTTGCGGTAGTACGGTACACCGAATCGAACATACAGCATCAACAGAAACCGTTAATCAAACGGAATTGAAAAAACTGAAAGCAACATTAGATGAAGCTCAGCAAAAGAAATTTGCTGTTCAAGGGAAATTAGAATCGAAACGACATCAATTACAAGAAATAGAACAAAAATTAATGCAATATCATGCGCCATTAAAAGAATATCAAAAATATGTTCATCAATTACAAGATATAAATATTGCTATAAAAGAAAAAGAACGTCAAAAAGAAGTACTTACATTAAATAAAAAACAAATAAAAATTCTGCAAGATGAAAATGCACAATTAGTTCATTTTCGTAAGGAAATCGAACGTCAGTATCATGAAAAACATGAACAATACACGCAGAATAGTACGATTTTAGAGCAACAAAAAAAATTAATACCAGAAGAGATTAAAGACCTTTCCCAATTACAAGTTGCACTTCAACAAGCAATCAGCAATAAGCAACAATTAAAACAATCTTGGGAAACAGCCCAAAAGCAGTATCAGGAAGCTAACAAACAAGTTGTAATGAATGAAGAGGCATTTAAACAAATAACTGAACAAGTGAAACATATTCAAGTAAAATGTCAACAATCAAAGGAAAATTTCCATTCAGCTCTTCTACTAGCAAGGTTTACATCGACGGAAGATTTTCTACTTGCTAGACGTCCAGAACAGGAAATTGAAGCTTTACAAATGCAATATGATAATTATTCAAAGGAGCTTCATTTTTTACAAGTGCAAGTGAAAGAGGAAGCAGAAAAATTAAAAGATAAAGAAAAGGTCGATTTAACAGAAGCTGAAAAAGAATTGGAAGCGTTGCAGTTTAATTATGAAAAAGCATTAGATGAATTAAACTATTCGAAAGCTTGTGAAAAACATTGCATCGACTTTGCAGAGAAGCTTGAAAGACTTGCCAATAATATATTTCAAATGGAAGAAAAATCGAATCAAATCATAGAATTATATAATTTACTTCGTGGACACAACAGCAAAAAAATTTCCTTTGAACGCTATGTACAAATGGGGTATTTAGAGCTCATTACAGAAGCAAGCAATCTTCGTTTGAAAAATTTATCGAACGGTCAATATTATTTGCAAGTTTCTGACCGATTGGAGTCCTACGGTAGGCAAAGTGGATTAGGATTAGATGTATATGATGCATACACTGGACAAGCAAGAGATGTAAAAACTTTATCTGGCGGAGAGAAATTTAATGCTTCGTTAAGTTTAGCACTAGGAATGGCGGATGTGATTCAAAGCTTCCAAGGAAATGTTCAAATCGAAACAATGTTTATTGATGAAGGTTTTGGCTCCCTTGATGAAGAATCGTTGATGAAAGCAATTGATACGCTCATTGAACTACAAAAATCCGGCCGAATGATAGGGGTTATTTCTCATGTGGAGGAATTAAAATCGGCAATGCCTGCTATATTACAAGTAGAAAAATTAAAAGAGGGCTATAGTAAAACATCCATTATATTAAAGTAAATAATGAGGTTGCAATCTTCATATAATTTGATAAAATGACATTGTTCCCAATAGAATATAAGATTTGTACCACAAGGGGTGCTGATGAAGTCAGCTGAGAGTGTGCCGGATGCACTAACCCTTAGAACCTGTAAGTTAGTACTTGCGTAGGGATGTGGATAGAAACCGAAACAAAGACGTCTCGGCTCTGTCCGGACGTTTTTTTATTTTGTAGTTTTCTATCCTTCTCTCAAGTTCTATAAACGAAGAGAAAGGAGATAATTGAATGAGAAACCAAAAATTATTATGGATGGTTGAAATTGCGATTTTTGCTGCAATTGGTTATGTGTTAGACCAATTGAAATTTTCTATTTGGGCGCAGGGTGGATCCGTTAGTTTAGTTATGCTGCCTATTATTTTAATCGCTATTCGTTGGGGACTATCTGCAGGACTTATGACTGGATTGATTGTAGGATTATTGAACATGACAATTAATCCTTATATTGTCCATTGGGCTCAAGCATTGCTTGATTATGTTTTTGCATTTACTTTCGTAGGATTTGCGGCAATTGTTCGTAAACAAGTGTTAGATGGAGTATCAGGAAATCGTAAAAATAAAATTGCATTATTTGTTATCATCGGAACAATTATTGGCGGTTTGTTGCGCTTTATTTGTCATACACTTGCAGGAGCTATTTTCTTCAAAGAATATGCAGGCGATCAAAATGCCTGGATTTATTCTATCGGGTATAATGGTTCATATATGGTTCCGGCTATTATTTTAACTGCAGTTGCAGCGGTGCTCATCTTTACTGCAAGCCCAAGATTGATAAAAAAAGAAAATTGATTACAATTGTGAATTAAAATAAAAAGCGAATTGGGAGACAATATTGTTTTCCTAATTCGCTTTTTTATGGATAAATTTTTATACGTTTATCTAATTTTACCTACAATCCATTTCCCAAAAGGTAAATACGAAATGCATTTTGAAATGGTAATGGCAACGATTAGCGTTGATATCATCATTGCTAAAATTGCTAGATAACCATTGTTGAAAAATGATACAAAGTACTTTGCGGTTAATGATAATATGTTCCAATGAATTAAATAAATCATAAATGCATATTTGCTAATGATTCGAATAATTTTAAAAGATGGAATCAGTTGTCCATAGGCTAAGATCATGCTTGTTATTCCAACGACAAAAGGAATCAAATCCATCCTTCTAGAATGTATTTCAACCATTCCGAATTTATAGCCATACCAAATATAAAGAGCTGATAGTGCCGTGAAAATTACAGTGAAAATGCGATATTTTTTCAATAGTGGCTGAATTTTTTCATAATTTGCACCGATTATGAATGCGATTACAAAATAAACGAACCAAGCTGTTCCATACAATTTTTCATACTTCATATTTTCTTGAAAGAATGGATATGGTAAATCAAAAATTCGATGCTGCAGAAAATACAACAATACACATAAAGGTAACACGACAAAAGATGGCCATTGAAATTTAATCATTAGCCAAAACAATAGATACAATTGAAGAATAACTAAAACAAACCAACCTACAAATTCACCTAGAACGATATTGTTATAAAAGGTTTGCCAAATTAGACCATTTTGGTAGTTATATTCAATGACAAGGGCATCAATAAAAGCCCAAAATATATATGGAAGTAAAATGAATTGAAGCCGTTTTGACCAAAACGATTGTGGGATTCCATCTTTATATTTTGCTGCAAGTATGATGATGGAAAGTAAAATAAATGTCGGTGTAGCATAACATAGAAGTATTCGGATATAATGAACCATTACTGAATTTTCAGAAAGACCTGATTCTAGGTTATAAAAAGTAGTTGAATGTAATAGTAAAATTGATAAACATGCAATAACTCTTAATAAATCCCACTCTTTAATTCGCAATGATAAAACTCCTATTGTTTTTATATTTATTTTTTATAATGTTTGATTATAACATGATTAAAATACCAAGGTCTAAATAAATTTTCATTGTATATTCTATCATTTCTAGAATAAAATCATATATCATATTGTGTAGTACATTCCTAAATATAAACTTGGATTTCCGAAAAATTTTATAGAGTATGTTATATTATAAAAAGAAATTGTATAGAAGAAAGGAAATTTTACATGATTGTAAAAACACAAGAAGAATTAGAAGCGTTAAAAAAAATTGGGCGCATTTGTGCAGAAATTCGAGAAGCGATGAAAGCGGCAACTAAACCAGGCATCACAACGAAAGAGTTGGATGAGATTGCCGGCCGCATGTTTGCTGAAGCAGGAGCACTTTCTGGTCCAAAAGGTGAATATGATTTCCCAGGATATACATGTATTAGCGTCAATCACGAAGTTGCACACGGTATTCCAGGCAATAAAGTCATTCGAGAAGGTGACTTAGTCAACATTGATGTTTCAGGCTCACTAAATGGTTATTTTGCCGATACAGGCATATCTTTTGTTGTAGGCGAAGGGTATGAAGACAAAGAAAAACTTTGCCGTGTTGCTAAATCTGCCTTCGAACGAGCAATGACAAAAGTGAAAGCAGGCTCTAAATTAAATCAAATTGGGAAAGCCGTTGAACGAGAAGCAAAAGATCATGGATTAAAAGTCATTATGAATTTAACGGGGCATGGAGTAGGGCGTTCTTTGCATGAAGACCCACAACACATATTAAATTACTATGATGCATGGGATGGAACTATTTTGAAAGAAGGGATGGTTCTTGCGGTTGAGCCATTCATTTCTGAAAAGGCAGATCATATAATTGAAGCTGGGGATGGATGGACATTTATTACACCTGACAAATCACTCGTTGCACAAGTTGAACATACAATTGTTGTGACAAAAGATAAGCCAATAATTATCACACAAATTAATGAATAATCATTCGCTTTTATTTCATAAAAAAATCCTGAACGTTTAATGACGTACAGGATTTTTTTTCATAAATAATACTCCAACAATTAATACACCACTTAAAAATAGGGATGAAGTTGTAACTAATAGTTCATCAAATCCGTTTGAAATTGCAATTCCTATAAAAGACCAAACAAACACAAGTGGATATGCGGTGTCATAATGATGATAACGTAAATGCAATGCAACTAATGTGGCAAATGTTAATATAATTACCACCCATAAAGCATTACTCAAGCCGAACCCGTGCCATTCTTTATACAATAGTAAATAACAGGTATTGAGAATAAAAATAAAAGTAATCCAGCCGAAATAAATAGCAATAGGAATTCTTTTTTTCAAATGTTCTCCTTGCATCGGATATGTAAGATATAGTGCGAATAAGGACAGTAGTTGGATTCCAACGCATATAAAGGAGTAGAATAATGCTTCCTTATTCCATAAGTATATCGAAAGTATTTGGAAGATCATCACGAGCAAAAAGAAAATTGTCTGAATAGGCGAAATAAAGGTTTCAGAGTTACGCTCCTTTGAATAATTAATTGCCCAAATAAATAAAAGAATAAAAAGAAAGAACCAAAATATATATACATAGGTAGAAGGCGATATTAGAAGTGGTAGGCGATTGATAATTGCTATAGTGGATTTTCCTTCGATTGGTAGCCAAAAAGAATATAAGGTATAGATGGTCGCTGCTATAAGGCTACAAAAAATGACGATCATTCGACCCATGTTTCGCACTCCTTTCCATAAAATTATAAACGTTTATTTCAACAACTTAAAGTGAGGAATTAAATTTTTCACTTTTATATATGACAAATATAGCAAGAGGAAAATATTCGAATAGTACTTTTGAAAACAATAGATTAAATGGATAGAGAGAACGAAATGTGGAATGAAAACTAAACAAGCACAGCTTTCAACGTGCATATAATACTGTACAATCGAGTAGGTAAATAATGGAGTTTACGTTTCTGCAAGAACAAAAACAATCTAGTAAAGTTTGGGTTTCTTTAGCATGTTTATAACCTACTAACTAAATGCTAGTAGAATTATAAAATATGGAAGAAAGGCATTAGGTAAGTACAATGGTGAAGAAGCTATTACAAATATTTAAAAAGAAGGGTGATCATGTGATTCGAATCGAAAGCGACAGGTTGCATTTACGTACCTTTGTAGAAACAGATGCAAAAAAATTAGCGGAATTGTTACAGCGAAATAAATATTTTTGGGCAACTTATGAGCCATTACATGATGCGGAATATTATACAGAAGAGGCACAGTTTCGAAAAATTTTAGAAGGATTGCATCTTCAGCGTACAAATCGCGAATATTCCTTTGGGATATTTACAAAAGATGAGGAACAATTAATTGGCCATATTTCCCTATATGCGATTAAAAGGTTGCCATATAGCAGTGCATTTATCGGTTACTCCATCGACGAACGATTTACGGGACAAGGTATTGCAACAGAAGCAGTGAATGAAGTTGTGCAATTTGCTTTTAATGTAGTGAATTTACATAGAATCGAAGCATATGTATCACCCAAAAATATAGCTTCTGTGAAGGTTTTAGAAAAGGCAAATTTTAAACGAGAAGGTCTATTAAGGGAATTATTGTATATTAACGGATCTTGGGAAGATCATTATATGTATGCCCTTTTACAAAGCGATTATTTTCGTAATCAACGTTAACCGTTCGCTTCTTAACTAAAATCCTAAAATTAGCGATTTTAGTTAGGAGCGAATTTTTTTATATTGCATGTGTGGGAAATCGTGTGTCTTGTGTGAGGGAAGTCAAGCTCGAGCGGGAAATGCTAGAACATGTGCGGGAAATGGTTTAACTTGAGCGGATGAAACGATGCTGGTGTGGGAAATATTCTAGCATGTGCGGGCAATCCTTCAACTTGTGCAGACCTCTCTTAATGTTAAAAAAGATAAACTTGCAAAAAAACCACCCGCTAGCCAGTTTAATTCCTGACCTATGCAGATGGACTCAATGTTCAATCGTTGTATCATTTGTTACCTAAATATTCATGTCCATTTGTTAATAAATCAAGTTTGCCTGTTTCAGGATTCATAACTAAGCCGTGCACTGGCGTATTTTTTGGAAACAGTGGATGGTTGCGAATGATATCAACACTATTCAATACGTTTTTTTCAACATCTCCGAATCCACGTAACCATTCAATCAAATCGATTCCTGAATACTTAATAGATTTGATTATCTCCTTACTTATCCCTTTTTCAATCATATGATCAACCATCAAATAAGGATCAACAGTGCTCATGCCACAATCATAATGACCGATTACATACACTTCATCTGCTTGTAGTTCATAAACAGCCACTAAAATGCTTCTCATAATTCCCCCAAAGGGATGGGCTACCATTGCACCGGCACTTTTAATTATTTTTGCATCGCCATTTCGCAAATTCATCGCCTTTGGTAATAATTCGATTAAACGTGTATCCATACACGTTAATATAACAATTTTTTTATCTGGAAATTTTGATGTTTTATATGGTTCATATTGCTTTTTTTCAACGAATTCTTTGTTAAAACGCAAAATCTCATTTAATGATGCCATTTATTAATCCCCTTTCTGATGTTAAGGACGATTATAGCAATAAGAAATAGGTTGATACAAATGAATGAATTGAATATGAATAAATATAGCAAAAAGTGATAAAAAAAATCGACAAATACAGCTTAACCTGTTTTGTCGATTTTTCATTCAAGTGCTATGGCATTAAAATTTTTCAGATGGTTTTGCGTCAACTTTTACTGAAGAAGTGGAATCTAAACCTTTACGTAAATAGTGAATGAACATCATAACTGCAACTAAAAGAATGCCAATATATCCAGTTACAGTTGCTAAAAATAAGCCCATTGCTAGACTCCTTTCTAAAAAACAATAATGATTTAAATTAATTATACTATAACTATACGACAATTATAAAGGTTTTAGGAGAAAAATAGGATTAGTAATTCCAAGGAACGTTACGCAATTTTGCTATTTTTGTAGAAATTGTGACAGACAATAATGGGAAGTATGCAAAATTTGATGTGAAAGTATCATTTTTTATTTCCTTACATAAATATTTATTAATTATAAAAAATAATATTTGAATGAAAATAGAAAATTATTATATGAACCATTTATTTTCTATAAAAATTACTCATTATTATAGTTATCTAGTAAAAAGATACTTAAAAAAATATTGGAAAATGTCGAAATATAAAGTAGTGGAAGATTTGGAGGTACAGTTATGGATTTAGCTACAGTTATAGGTATTTTTCTTGGCATTATTGCGGTATTTGTCGGGATGGTAGTAAAAGGGGCGTCCTTGAGTATTTTAATCAACCCGGCGGCATTTTTAATCATTATCGTTGGTACAATATCATCTGTTGTGATTGGATTCCCAGGAAAAGAACTAAAAAGAATCCCTAAATTATTAAAAGTAATTTTTACTGAACAAAAAACAGTAAGCGATGTAGAAATCATTCAAATGTTTTCAAAGTGGGCAGACCTAGCTCGCCGTGAAGGTCTCCTTGCATTGGAAAGTGAAGCCCAAGAAATTAAAGATCCATTTTTACGAAATGGTTTAATTCTTGCAATCGATGGTCAAAGTGCAGATTACATACGGGATGTATTAAATGAAGAAGTTGAAGCGATGGTAGAGCGCCATGAAAGTGGTGCCCAAATTTTTTCGCAAGCAGGTACATATGCTCCAACACTCGGAGTACTTGGGGCGGTTGTCGGTCTAATTGCCGCTTTAGGAGATATGGAAAATATCGATAAATTAGGTTATGCAGTTTCTTCGGCTTTCGTTGCAACATTATTGGGGATTTTCACTGGTTATGTATTATGGCATCCATTTGCTAATAAATTAAGACGTAAATCCGCTTTTGAGGCTAGACAAAAACGATTAATGATTGAAGGTGTTTTATCTGTATTAGAAGGTGAGGCTCCGCGTATTATTGAACAGAAATTAGCTTCGTATTTGACAAATGAAGAGCGTAAACTATTCTACGAAAGCGGGGCTGGCGGTCTTGGCAAAGAGAACTAAAAAGCGTGGAAAAGAAACAGAAATCAATGAATCATGGCTTTTACCGTATTCGGACTTAATGACGTTGCTATTAGCGTTATTCATTGTATTATTTGCTTCCAGTAGTATTGACCAAGTAAAGTTCCAAAAAATGTCGCAAGTGTTCAATGAAATTTTTAATGGCGGCGTTGGGTTTATGGAAAATACCTCAGTCATTGATAATCCAACGGCTAGAACGGATGGAATGACAGTAGAGCAAAAAGCTTATTTAAGAGACCAAGCTCAACTTAAACAAATTCAAAGTGAAATTGAAAATTTTATCGCTGTCAATGAATTGGAAGATACATTTTCAGCAAAAATGACAGATGAGGGATTGCTGCTTACAATTCGTGATAGTATTTTATTCGATTCAGGGAAAGCAGATATAAAACCTGAAAACATCCCAATTGCCCAGGAGTTATCGGCTATTTTAGAATTTGACCCACCACGTTATATTGTTATTACTGGACATACGGATAATGTGCCTCAAAATACTCCGGAATTTCGATCAAATTGGGAATTATCTGTGATGCGGGCAGTGAATTTCTTAAAATTAATTATCGATTCAAATCCGAATTTAGATCCTAAATATTTCAGTGCAAAAGGGTATGGAGAATACAATCCAATTGCAACGAACGAAACAGCAGAAGGTAGAGCGAAAAATCGTCGGGTTGAAGTGTTAATTCAACAACTCGTGAAAAAAGATGAAACTACAACTTCAGAAACGAATTAAAACAATATGATGTAAAGGAGCGTTTCATAGTGGAACGCTCCTTTTTAAATCGTTTTATTTAAAGTGTATGATTTACTTTAAAAGAACATAATGAATGCTTTTACAAGATATTTGAATAATGATTAATTAAATAGGAAAAAGTATGCGGTAGTTAATAAAATGAAAATGGTTTATTTTCGAAGCGAACCTAATTCAGAGACGATTGCCTCTATTTCGCTAGGGCTAAAGGAATCACGCTTCATGACCATTTCGTATAAGTCATACAAATCTTCGTAATTAGCTTCTGTAAAATCTTCTGAACGCAATGCGCTCGAATTGACCATTTTCAATTTTTCTTTAATTTTTTCTACAATATACGCCACATTATCTTTGGAAGGCGTTGATAAATTCATCTCTTTTTAGCCACCTTTCAATTAAGCTTTGTATCATCATTTCATTTCATATTATTGTTGTCAAGTTGTATCCATGTATTCGCCCTTACTTTTAAAAGATTAAAAGTTCTTATAGAATATTATTAGTAAAACTTTACATGAATCGACAGGAGGAGAAGGTAATGAGCCAAAGCAAATTATGCAAAGGTGTTGTGATTGGTGCAATAGTAGGTGCCGCAGTGAGCATGTTTGATCGTAAAACAAGAGAACATACCGTTGAAACAATGAAAAATATAAAGGATTCTGTTATTTACTATGCTAAAAATCGTGATGAATTCCAACAACTCGTTTATGAAAAGATAGAAAAAATGCAAAAATTATATGAAGATACGACGGAAAATGTAAATTTTATTATGGAAAAAATCGATGAAATGAAAGAAATTCCAAGTACCGTTCAAGCGATTGTCGAAGATACAAAAGCAGCTTTTTCATCGAAAGAAGAAAAATAATGTGATGTGGGATGAAGGGAAGTGAGCTAGCGCTTGAATGATTCAAAAGTTTCGCAAACAAAATGGGTTTTAATGTTTCAATCAATTTTTAATCCAGATGAATCAAAAATTGATATTACGACTTTTAAAGGATTTGTCCAGGAAATCATTATCAGAATGAAGAAAGTGGACATTTCCGGAATGGGGGCGCAACTAGCTTACTTCTTCTTACTATCATTTTTCCCGTTGTTATTAGTCGTAGTTTCCACATTACCTTTTTTGGATATTAATCAAGAACATGTTTTTCGTTTTATTCAAACCATTGTACCAGCTGAAGTTTTCATGTTGACCCAAGGAACGATTGTAGAAGTATTGACAACGTATAATGGGGGCGGTGTTTTATCAATCGGGATATTAGGTACATTGTGGTCTGCTTCAAGAGGAATGAATGCGATAATTAAAACGTTAAATGAAGCTTATGAAACAGAGCCAAAGATGGGAATTATAAACCGAGCTTGGTCATTAGTCTTTACAGTATTATTAATTTTAATATTGCTGCTTGCTTTAATAGTGCCGATTTTTGGTCAACGATATGTATACTTGCTATTCGATTTTTTAGGAGTCGAGACATCATTTGTTGACTTTTGGAATTATGTACAATGGATTTTACCACCACTACTCATTTTTATTGTGTTACTTTTATTGTACTGGGTTATACCTTATACAGAATCACGAGTTCATATTGTGACTGTATTACCTGGAACAGTATTTTCAACTATTTCATGGGTAGTGTTAATTTACGGGTTTTCTTTTTATGTGAATCATTTTGGTAATTTTACTTTTACTTATGGAAGTATTGCCAGTGTCATTATTTTTATGCTTTGGTTGTATTTTACGGGAATGATTTTAATATTCGGTGGAATATTAAATGCAGCAATGCATAAAAGACATTTTGCGAAAATAAGAAAAGGCAACATCTCCTAATTAAAAAATTTCCCAAAGCAGACACTCCACTCATAGCAATTTTGTACTTCATACAATTAAACAGAAAAGCGGATTTAGCTATTAAAACAGCTAAATCCGCTTT
The DNA here is from genome assembly GCF_037965165.1 of Ureibacillus sp. FSL K6-0786. Taxonomy (GTDB): domain Bacteria; phylum Bacillota; class Bacilli; order Bacillales_A; family Planococcaceae; genus Ureibacillus; species Ureibacillus thermosphaericus. The sequence goes on from NZ_CP150191.1 coordinate 2,058,902, forward strand.
TCTGTTTACATATAAACCAATGCATCAACTACAATAATTATATTCTATGATTGTGTTTTAAGCATTCTTAATCCATTTAATATCACTAAAATAGTGCTACCTTCGTGCCCAACTACCCCAAGTGGGAGATCGACGATTTGAAGAAAATTAGAAATGATGAGTAAAGCAATGACTGCTGTTGAAAAAATAACATTTTGTTTCACAATTTTTTGCATTTTTCTTCCTAGTTTAATTGCGTAGGCAATTTTCGATAAATCGTTTTTCATTAATACGACGTCTGCCGTTTCCAATGCTACATCAGTACCTCCGCCCATAGCAATTCCTACAGTTGATTTTGCAAGGGCAGGTGCATCATTGATACCATCGCCTACCATTCCAACGTATTGATGTTGTTTTAAAGCTTTATTAATAAATTCTGTTTTTGTAACTGGAGAACATTCAGCAATATATTCCGTTACCCCTGCTTCTTTCGCAATCGTTTTGGCTGTTTTTTCATTATCTCCTGTAATCATGGTAATATTGATTCCAAGTTCTTTCAATGTTTGAACAGCTTCTTTCGCTTCATCACGAATTATGTCTTTTAAAGCAATCAATGCGGCAATACCTTGCTCATCTTTCATAAAGACAACGGTTTTTCCCTCTTCTGCCAGTTGAGCTGCAACACCATTCGCAAATGTCTTTGCTTCATTGCTTCCTACAAAATCTCCCTTACCAATCGTGTAAGATTGACCGCGAATATCCCCTTTTAACCCAAATCCAGGAACATCAGCAATATCAATGCCGGAGATAATTTCCACTTGTTGTTCTTTCGCATACTGAACAATGGATTGAGCAAGAGGGTGATTGGATTGAGCTTCAATAGATGCAATAATTTGAAGCGTTTCATTAGTATCCAAATCTTCTCGGACAATCACATCGGTTACTGACGGCTTTCCTTCCGTTAGTGTTCCAGTCTTATCAACTGCAAGTAATTTAATGACGCTCAAATTTTCTAAATGGACGCCACCTTTTAGTAAAATGCCGTGTCGTGCACCATTTGAGATTGCTGCGAGTGTAGCGGGCATAATGGATGCAACAAGGGCACAAGGTGAAGCGACAACTAGCAACACAATTGCTCTATAGAAAGTTGTATTCCAGTCCCAACCAAATAGGTAGTGAGGAAGAACCATCATAATTAAAACGGCAATTAAAACACACTTTACATAGAGATTTTCAAATCTTTCTATAAATAGTTGGGAAGGGGATTTTTCACTTTGAGCTGATTGCACGAGCGTAATAATTTTTTGGAAAAGCGTTTCAGAATTTGGTTTTGTCATGTTAATTGTAATGGTGCCATTTAAATTGATGGTACCTGCGAAAACTTCATCACCTACATTTTTGGAAACGGGAATAGATTCACCTGTTATGGCTGATTCATCAACAGATGAAGAGCCTTTTATGATTTCACCATCTGCAGGAATTCTTTCTCCCGGTTTAATTAACAGATGGTCGCCTACTTTTAAAGAAGAAACGGGTACTTTCATCGGCTCAAAATTTCCTCGTACGAGCCATGCTTCTTCTGGTTGCAAATTCATTAAGGATGAGATTTCACGATGACTACGATTCATTGCATAAGTTTCAAGGGCGCCGCTTAAGGCAAAAATGAAGATCAGTATGGCACCCTCTGTCCAGTAGCCGATTATCATTGAACCGATGGCTGCCAAAATCATCAATAACTCCACATTTAATGTTCTATTTTCTATAGTGTCAAGGATTCCTTCCTTTGCTTTCGCATAACCACCAATAATAAAAGCGATTATATATGAAAATACCGAAGCTGTTGATAAGCCTTCTTTTTCTAATTTCCACGCCATTAATATAATGACTCCGCTTATAATAGCTGCGATTAGTTCCTGATGTTGTTTTATATTCTCAATTATTGAGAAACTTTCTCGATTACTGTTATCCATAAAATCCTCCTTGTGATAATGAATTTCAGTTTCAAACCTCTATTTTTATAGTGATTGATAATCAATATCAATTATTTGAAATAAGTTTTATTTAAAAATTATTCTAATCTAAAACAGTTCTTTTGTAAACAATTAAACACTAAAAATTATAGAAAATTTAAATTATATTAATCTTACTTGACTTATCGGAATAAAGATGTATTATAAAGTTTGTTCATATAAAAGGAGGTTAAGTGATGGGAATCATAGTAAATATTGCTATTTTAATAGGCTTGTTGGTCTTTCTATATTTTTTAAAGAAAAAAAATGTAAAATTTTCAAACAGAGTGTTTATAGCGTTAGCTATTGGGGTAGTATTTGGAGCTGTTCTGCAATGGATTTATGGATTTGGTTCAGAAACGATAACGAAAACGATGCCATGGTTTAATATCATCGGAAATGGTTATGTAAAATTATTGCAAATGGTTGCAATGCCCTTAGTATTTATTTCAATTTTGGCGGCATTTACGAAAGTGACAATAGGAAAAAATTTAGGGAAAATTGCAAGCATCATTTTGGCTGTGCTAATTGGTACAACTGCCATTGCTGCATCCTTAGGTATTTTATCAACAGCCATTTTTGATTTGGATGCTTCACAAATCATGCAAGGGGAATCTGAAGTTGCACGTGGAGAGGAAATTGTGCAAAAAGCTGAAAATGTAAAAACATTGCCAGAGCATATTTTGGAAATGTTCCCTGCCAATCCATTCCTTGATATGACAGGTGCCCGTTCCACTTCAACGATTGCGGTTGTAATTTTTGCAGCCTTATTAGGATTTGCTTATTTACAACTTCAACGAAAAGATGAGGAAACAGCAAACACAGTGAAAAAAGGCGTCGATGCCATTTATGGTCTCGTAATGGGCGTTGTACGCATCGTTCTGCAATTAACGCCATATGGGGTATTGGCGATTATGGCACGTACGGTTGCTACAAGCAACTTCGGTGCAATTGCCGATTTAGGCAAATTTGTCATTGCTTCTTATGCAGCGTTGATTGCAATGTTTATTGTACATTTAATAATTGTTTCGTTGACAGGTTTAAATCCAGTATTATACGTGAAAAAAGTTGCTGAAACTTTATTATTTGCATTTTCATCACGTTCAAGTGCAGCTACATTACCGTTAAATCTTCAAACGCAAACAAAACGTTTAGGCGTTCCAGAAGGAATTGCCAACTTTGCAGGTTCTTTTGGCTTATCCATTGGTCAAAATGGTTGTGCTGGTGTATATCCGGCAATGTTGGCTGTTATGATTGCGCCGACTGTTGGAATTGATCCGTTTACACCAGGGTTTATTGCAATGCTTATTTTAATCGTTGCGATCAGTTCATTTGGTGTAGCCGGTGTTGGCGGTGGTGCAACATTTGCAGCAATCATTGTATTATCTGCTATGGATTTGCCGTTAGCGCTTGCGGGTATTTTGATTTCAGTAGAACCGTTGATTGATATGGGACGTACTGCGCTGAATGTAAGTGGTTCTATGGTGTCCGGTATTGTATCAAGCCGTATCACAAAAGAACTAGATACAGAAATTTATAATGACACTTCAGAAAAGACATCTTTGGTTTAACCATTAAATAATACTCCAATTCGCCAAAGGAAAATGGGCATTCATCACAAGTGAATGCCCATTTTTATGTGTTTTTATAATAGTTGCAAAAAGTTCATAAAAAAGCTGCTCAAAAAATCAAATGTTCATCTGATTTTTTGAACAGCAAAACCTATATCATTCTGATTTAATTAGAATACTCTTTCTGCGAATTGAGCTAATTTTTCTAATGAAGATTTTTCGATATCTGCGTGTAAAGAGTTTCCGTGAGAGTCCATTGTAACAACTGCAGTGAAGTCTTCAACTGTTAAGTGCCACATTGCTTCAGGAATACCGAATTCAAGAAAGTCCACACCGTCTACGCTCTTAATGCAGTCAGCATAGTATTGTGCTGCACCACCAATTGCATTTAAGTACACGCCACCGTGTTCTTGTAATGCTTTTAATGTTTTTGCACCCATACCGCCTTTTCCAATTACTGCGCGGATTCCGAATTTTTTCATGATATCGCCTTGATAAGGTTCCTCACGGATGGAAGTTGTAGGACCAGCCGCTTTTACAGTCCAATTTCCATTTTCGTCTTTTGCCATAACAGGACCGCAGTGGTAAATAATTTGACCATTTAAATCTACTGGTGCATCGTGTGTCATTAAGTGGTGGTGAATTGCATCGCGACCTGTGTACATGCGACCGCTAATTTTTACAACGTCACCCACTTTTAGTTCACGAATTTGCTCTTCAGTGATTGGTGCTTTTAATTCAACTACGCGGCTTTCAGATTTTGTTTCAGCTTTTTCTTCTTCGTTTCGGAATGTAATTTTTTCACCATCTTGATAGTGCCATTTTTTGATTTCGCCAGTGTTAGCATCAATATCAACCGCCATGCGACGGAATGCCCAACAGTTATAAGCAATTGATACGAAGAAAGAAGCTGGAATACGGTGCATTACGCCAATTTTACAACCTAATAATGTTGCTTCACCGCCGAAGCCCATTGTTCCTACACCAAGTGTATTTGCTTTTTCAACGATGTACTCTTCTAATTTAGCAAGTTCAGGAATAGGATTTGTATCTTCTAAGTGGCGGAATAATTGTTCTTTTGCAAGATCGTAGCTGCTAGAGCGGTCTCCACCGATACCTACTCCGATAAAACCAGCAGAACAACCTTGTCCTTGAGCTTTCCATACAGCATGAAGAATACATTTACGAATTCCATCAAGATCACGTCCAGCGCGACCAAGACCTTCTAATTCGCAAGGTAAGCTGTATTGAGCATTTTTGTTCTCACAGCCTCCGCCTTTTAAAATTAGTTTCACTTCAATATAATCGTTTTCCCATTGTTCAAACTTGATAACAGGAACGCCTTCACCAAGATTGTCACCGCTATTTTTTCCAGTTAATGAATCAACAGAGTTTGGACGGAGTTTCGCATCTTCAGTTGCTTTTTTTACTGCATTGCGGATTGCTTCCTTAATTTCTAATTGGTTAACACCAATAGGAGTTTTTACTTTAAATGTTGGAAGTCCTGTATCTTGGCAAATAGGTGATACATTATCTTCTGCCATTACAATGTTATTCGTAATAGTTGCTAAACTCATTGCAGCACGAGTACCAGCACTTTCAGCTTCCTTTGCTCGTTTAATGGCACGGCGAACATCTTTCGGTAAATTTGTGGACGTTTCACAAATTAAGTCATAAAGACTTTTCTCCAAAGTTTGTAAATATGTTGTTGCGACTGACATGAAATGTCTACCCCCCAAAATTAATAAAAAAAGATTAAAGTCCATGTCTATTATACCTTTTTATAATTTCTATTAAAAGAGTAGAAGCTTAAAAGGGAAACTGTCAAAAGCAGGGTTTTCGACATGTAAAAACGTCCATTCTCGAGTGAAATGGACGTTTATTGTTTGGATTTGTTTGTTAAATTTGGAAATAAACAGTTTTGTTAAGATCTTTGTTTAAACTGCTCGATTTTTTCTTCAATATCGTCAATCATTTTAATTAAGCGATCAATGTCTTCGATACCCGCAGTTTCTTCATCAATTGCTTCCAATACTTCGAGGAAGATTTCTAAACGCTCTTTTAAGTATTTAACTTGTGTGTTTTTGTCTTGAATTGGTTTCACGTTTCCACCTCTTTCGTCTAGGTCATCATAACGAAAAACAGCGATAATTGCAATAAAAGAATAAAGTTTTAAATTGAAAATAATAGGTATTTAGAATTAATTTTATTTTTATTATTCAGAATATTTACAAAAATGAAGTGTTGTGTTAAATTATAATTAACAATTCGTAAAGGGGATGGTCGAAAAGAACACGCTCACTCTAATTGCAAAGGAGGGAGTTTAAACAATCTTTCGGCCTGACTAATTGCCGAAAACTGTTTATACAACAATAATGGTGGTAAGTAAACGATAAACCCTAGTTGATGTGCATCAATAACGATGCACAATCCTAGGGTTTTAATTTTTGTGTTTTTTTAATACCGGTTCCAATTAAACGATTAAAAAAATTCAGGAGTTGTTTTTGTCCTTTATTTTCTTATTGTTGCCGATTTTTTACAGCATAATTAATGGGTACAGGGGTTTTCTGAAAATAAGGGCAGTATAAAAAAACACCAATTGGTGGCTAGTCCAATTGGTGTTGAATAATTACGATAAACGATTACGGTAATCTTCGTACTTAAACTGTCTAATTACTTTGATGCCTTCTTCTTCATTATATAAGCAAATGCTCGGTAAGTTTACACCGTTAAACATATGGTTTTTCACCATTGTGTAATGAGCCATATCAGTAAATACAATTTTGTCTCCAGGTTTTAGCGGTTCATCGAATGAATAGTCACCAATAACATCTCCTGCAAGACATGTCATACCACCAAGTCGGTATGTGTATGGTTTATCGTTTGGTGTACTTGCACCGATAATTTGAGGACGGTAAGGCATTTCCAATACGTCAGGCATATGACAAGTTGCCGATGTATCGAGAATTGCGATTTCCATTCCATTTTTTACGATATCAAGCACAGTTGTAACAAGGTAGCCCGTATTTAATGCAATCGCTTCACCTGGTTCAAGAATAACTTGAACATCATATTTTTCTTTTACATAGTTAATCAGATCAACTAGTTTATCGATATCATAATCTTCTCGTGTAATATGATGTCCGCCACCAAAGTTTACCCATTTCATCTGGTGTAAGTATTTCCCGTACTTTTCTTCAAAGTGTGGAAGTATACGTTCAAGCACGTCTGAATTTTGTTCACACATTGCATGGAAGTGGATTCCTTCAACACCATCTAATTCATCTGGACGGAATTGGTCAAATGGAATTCCTAATCTTGAATTGATTGCACATGGATCATAAAGTGCAGTTTCCACTTCAGAGTAACCAGGATTTACTCGCAAACCAATGGATACGTGCTTGTCTAATTTTTGGATTTTTTCTTTATATTTATTTAACTGATCAAATGAGTTAAATACAATATGGTCAATATATTTTAAATACTCATCAATTTCATGTTCAGCGTAGGCTGGTGAATAGGCGTGAACTTCTTTTCCGAATTCCTCATATCCTAAACGAGCTTCGAAAAGGGAACTTGCTGTTACCCCTTTTAGATATTTACTTACTAACGGGAATGTTGAAAACATGGAAAAGCCTTTTAGTGCAAGTAGAATATCGCAACCAGTACGCTGTTGTACAGAATCTAAAATTTCTAAATTTCGCTTTAATAAGCGTTCATCTACAACGTAACTTGGGGATGGTGCACTTTTCCAGTTAATCGCTTTCATTATTTTACCTCACGTTTTTCTAGATCTAATTCAAGCAATTCTGGATCGAAGCTTTCTTTCCATGGAAGTCCCCATTTATTTAATTCTTCCATGAATGGATCTGGATCGAATTCCTCTACGTTCCAAACACCAGGTTTTTTCCATAGACCTTTAATAACAAGACTTGCACCAATCATCGCTGGAACGCCAGTTGTATAAGAGATTGCTTGGCTTCCCACTTCACGATAGCATTCTTCGTGGTCACATACATTGTATAAATAGTAAGTTTTTTCTTTGCCGTCTTTTACGCCGCGGAAAATACACCCGATATTTGTTTTTCCTTTTGTACGAGGTCCTAATGACGCTGGATCAGGTAGAACTGCTTTTAAGAATTGAAGAGGTTGAATCATTTTTCCTTCAAATTCAATCGGTTCAATTGATGTCATTCCAACATTTTCAAGTACTCGTAAGTGCGTTAAATATTTTTCTGAGAATGTCATCCAGAAGCGAATTTGTTTAAGGCCTTTAACATTTTTTGCTAAAGATTCTAATTCTTCATGGTAAAGAAGGTAAATATCTTTTGGACCTACTTCAGGGAAGTTATATACTTCTTTAAATTCTAATGGTTCAGTTTCAACCCATTCTCCATCTTTCCAGTAGCGGCCATTAGAAGTAATTTCGCGAATGTTAATTTCAGGGTTGAAGTTAGTCGCGAATGGTAAGCCGTGGTCACCTGCATTACAATCTAAAATGTCGATGTAATGAATTTCATCAAAATGATGTTTTAATGCGTAAGCTGTGAAAACACCTGTTACACCTGGGTCAAATCCACAACCTAATACAGCAGTGATTCCAGCTTTTTCAAATTTTTCTTTATAAGCCCATTGCCATTTATATTCAAATTTAGCTGTTTCAGGTGGTTCGTAGTTAGCAGTATCTAAGTAGTGAACACCTGTAGCTAAACAAGCTTCCATAATAGTTAAGTCTTGATATGGTAATGCTACGTTAATTACCACATCTGGTTTAAAACCATTGATTAATTCAACGAGTTCGTCAACATTATCCGCATCTACTTGAGCAGTGTGGATAATTGTTTTGCCACCGTCGAGTTTCTCCTTTAATGCGTCACATTTTGACTTTGTTCGACTGGCAATCATAATTTCCTCGAACACGTCTGAATTTTGCACACATTTGTGTACCACAACACTAGCTACACCGCCAGCACCAATAATCAATGCTTTACCCAATTCTTTATAACCCCCTTAATGGAAAAATAGTATTAAGCAATGAATTAGATTATACATAATAATTTTTTTCGTATCAATTCTTTTTTAAATGAAAATAAAAAAAATTTTAGTCAATTAAAAAACTAGATAAGATTTGAGTTTCTTCTTATTTTATTTGTTAATTGGCTGAAGTATATGTTGTCTACTTTTTAAATGGGAATGAGTGAGATTTTACGATACAAAATATTCAACATTTATGAGTTTGTAATTGGTCAATTAAGCAGGGAAATTCGTCAAATGGGTTCAAGTATTCGCAACTTTCGGCAAAAATATTGTCTAGGAAAAATATATCTATAAGTCCGAGAAGTCATGCTTTTTAGCAATTAGTCAATTTTTAATTACTAAGAAATAAAAATTTGTTATACACAAAGTAGAACAATTTTGTTATAATAAATGTAGAACAGATTGGGGTGAGGATATGATCATTAGAATTGAACCAGATTCAGATATACCAATTTATATTCAATTAACGAATCAAATTATTGAAGGGATTGCGAAAGGTGATTTAAAACCAGGGGAATTTCTTCCGTCTGTTCGTGCTTTTGCAGCGGATTTGGGGGTGAATATGCATACAGTCAATAAAAGTTATCACGAATTAGAAAAAAAAGGGATTATCGAAATTGTGCCAAAATCAGGTGCGGTCATAAAGAGACATTCCCATATAGATCAAGAAGCATATGAAAGGCTTTATCAGATGCTTAAGCCTCAAATTGCTGAAGGGCTTGTATTAGGGATAGAGAAAGAAGAATTGGTGGATTTAATTGAGAAAATTATAAATGAAATGAAAAAAAATCCTTAAAGGAGGATTGCAATGGCATTATTAATTTCATTGACTATTTTACTGTTTTTAGGGGTTATTCAAGCGATTGTGCCATATTTAGTTAAAAGAACAGTTGTTTTTGGAGTAATGATTCCTGAACAACATATAAAAGATGATTATGTCGTATCTTATAAAAAAACAATATTCTATATTGGCCTTAATTTTTTCTTTATTAATGATATTAATGTTTTGCTAATGGATAAGTCTAAAAAATCCTTCTGATGAATTATTGATTTTAGTATGCACTGTCATTGAATTTGGAATTATTTTTGTAAATTTAGCATTATTCTATTACTTCCGAGAAAAAATGAAACAATATAAAGAAGAAATGCAGTGGACGAAACAAATGAAACAAGTGTCAGTAGTTGATGTATCTGTTCGTTCAGAAGATCATTTGCCACCATGGTTTATTTATTTATTCCCAATGGTTATTACTATTGGATTAATAGTTTATACGCTTTATCAATATGATTTATTGCCAAATCAAATTCCAACTCATTGGGGACTGAATGGAGAGCCAGATGCCTTTACTGAAAAAACACCTTTGACTGCTATTCAAATGTTGCTATTTTTACTGTTGCTTCAATTGATGTTTTTGGGAATACAAATAGGAATGAAATTTTCTGGAATTAAGCTGAGTGCCACAAACTTGACTGCTTCGAAAAATCGTCAATTAACATTAAGAAAATCAACTAGCTGGTTTTCGTTTTACACTGTATTGTTATTAACAATGTTGTTTTCATTCTTCCAATTGACGACCATTCATCCGGAATTGTTCGGCGATTCAATATTGAAAACGATTTTGCCTTTTGGATTTTTATTTTTGATTTTAGCTGGAACAATTGTCCTTGTAGTAAAGGTAGGTCGTTCGGATAAAACGCCACCAGCATCGTTAGAAAAGGGAATTATGGATGTGAATGATGATCAATATTGGAAAGCAGGTTTGTTTTATTTTAATAAAAATGACCCATCGATTTTCGTCGAGAAACGATTTGGTGTAGGGTGGACGATTAATTTAGCTAACCCAATTGGTTTCCTTATTCTTATTGTCCCAATAGTGATTATTCTTATTATTACATTGTTGATCAATTAATTAAGATATCAAGTCATACTCGTTAATAGGGTATGACTTTTTTTAATCGTTAGATGATATTCACTTTAACGTCAAACCTACATAAAATACTGTGGAACGAACTATGTGATGAAGGTGAAAACGTTGATACAAAAACTTAGATCCCTGGAGTTCCAACATCGATTAGCACGTGTTTCTCATGCGTTTGAGCAAAACGTAACAAAGCATGATGAAAAAAAAGAAATGCTTCATATTGTTTACGTTATGACCCATACAGGTGTCTCAGGCGGTGCAAAAATTATATTTGAACATGCAAACAGACTTACACGGCTTGGAGCAAAAGTTACAATCGTTGCTCATTATGAAAAGCCGGCTTGGTTTCCGATTGAAGCAGATTATATTAAAGTTCCTTTTGATTTAGAATTAGCGAAAGGCATTCCAGACTGCGACTTGATTGTAGCGACTTACTGGGATCATATTCAACCATGTATTGAAACAGGTATTGCCCCAGTTGTTTATTTTGAACAAGGTGATTTTCATTTATTTGATTACGACAACATGAATCAAACATTAAAGAATTTTATTCAGAAACAATTTCAATTACCTTCTTTTATTTATACTGTTTCTCAACAAGCTGCTGATTTAATTGAAGCTATTTATGGCAGAGAAGCGAAAGTATATCCCAATGCAGTTGATGAACATATTTTTACTCGTGAAGGCCATCGGGAGGAAGGAGAGCATCCATATTTATTAATGGTAGGAGGAGAAAGAACTGCGTTTAAAGGAATCTCCTATATTATGGATGCTTATGAAAAGCTCAAAGATAAATTTGCACTTGATTTATATTGGATTACACCTGAAACACCGTCAGAAAAAATGAAACAAAGAGTAACGAAGTATTTTGTTAGTCCAACACAAGAAAAGATTGCTTCTTTATATCGAGGTGCTGCTTTATATGTATCTGGCTCTACTTATGAAAGCTTTTCCTTGCCTCCACTAGAGGCGATGGCATGTGGATGTCCAGTTGTAACGACGGATAACAAAGGGGCATTAGAATATGCAGTACATCAAAAAAATGCATTAATTTGCCGTATGAAGGATTCAGAAGATATGGCGGAAAAAATTAAAGAATTGCTTACAAACCAAGAATTGAAGGAAAAGTTAATTCATAACGGATTAGAGACGGCAAAACAATATAACTGGAATAAAATTATTGAAAATATTTTGCATTATTATCAAGAAATTGCATCCTTTAAAGTTCAACCACGAAATAAATTAAGCGATTGGAATATCATGATTCATCAAGAAAATTGTTTCAACCATGATGATTATAAGAGATTAGAAAAATTCCTCCTTGTTACAAATGCTGATATTGTGAAAGTACCTGTCATTTATCAAATCGATAAAATTCCTACAATTGCACGATGGGAAGTAGCAGCAGTTCGAAAAGAGGTTGAAGATGGCTTGGTAGAAACATGTTTTTGTCCTGTACGTCCAGATAATAAGTTTCAACTCTATAATCTGAAGGGTTATCAGTCTTTTCTTTTAAAACTATTTGAGCAAGCGTTAGAAGAATTTTTGGCGTTACAGAAAAACGGAGATGAGAAGGAGCAAGCCGTAGCTGAAAAATGGGTTATATTGACGTTAATGAGATTGCAAAGAAAAGAAGAAGCAAAGAGAAGATTAAAAGAATTAATGACAAAACATCCATATAATGCAGATTTATATAAATTATCTCTTCTATTGGAAGGAAAGGATAAGGACAATTTAAAACCGATTTACAACCTTAAAATATTAGGTGATGCCACATCCTATCCCGAATTTTTCTTTAACATTGTTTCAACAGTATAGGGGGATAAATTAGGAAAGAGGTGGACAGATGATCAGTGTCATTTTACCAGTCTATAATGCTGGTCATTATGTAAAAGATTCGATTGCTAGTATATTGCAGCAAACTGAAAGGAATATTGAGTTAATCGTAGTGAATGATGGTTCGACGGACAATAGTGAAGAGATTATATTGTCATTTAATGATGAACGGATACGTTATGTAAAGCACGAGACCAACAAAGGAGTTGCCGCTGCCTTTAATGAAGGATTAAAAATTGCTAAGGGTGATTATATTACTTTTCATGGCGCAGATGATTTGTCTTTGCCCAATCGATTTGAGCGATTATTAGCTGAATTTTGCTGTGAGCAAATTGGGTATGTTCATTCCGATATGTTGCTTATTACGGAACATAATTCTCCTTTTAGTTATTGGCAAGCTGCAAATATTTCTCCGAATGATATTTATTCATTTTTCCTTAATGTTGGTACCCCATTTAATAATGGAACCATCCTATTTAGAAGGGAAGCTGTAGAGCATATTTATTTTGATGAAAGCATCAAAGTTGGTTCCGATACAGATTTTATCTTAAAAGTGGCGAAAGAAAAATGGCGTTCTTCCCATGTTCCTGAACCGTTGTATATCTATAGAAGACATCAAGCAAATATTACGAAGAATAGAAGTTATGAAGAATTAGCGAGGCATATCCGTTTAAATATTCAAGATGAAGATTTGATGAGTCTTAACGAAGTCAATGAAAAAGGAGAGGAAAACAATTTATTAACAGCAAAATTGATTGCAGGGCTTGCCTTATCACGAAGATGGATGAAACAAGAGGGATTTTCTCTCTTTCATGAGGCAATACCATTAGTTAAAACAGAAAGGGATCGTCACTTTTTTGAAGGAATGAAGGGGTTAGTTGAAAATAATTATAGGCATGCTGTCCATCATTTTCAGCAAATTACGGATCGCAATCATATTGAGGAGAATTATCTTGGGGAAGCGTTTCTCCATATGAAGAATTATAATACGGCCTATGAGCACTTTATAAAAGCACTGCAACTATCACCAAACTATCATACGCCTGTGAAAAATTTAAAAATCATTGGCATATTGAAAGGGTATAATATTATTGATAAACATGTGGATCATTTCAGATAAAAAAGTTTTTAATAAAAAAGGTCGTCAAAAAAGAGCGAATGGAAGGAAACGATGAAAAATTTCCCCTTCGCTCTTTTTTTTAAAGGTTAGACAGATCTAACATCTACTCGTGCAGATAGAGTATCCACAAGTGCAGATAAAGATTCAACTTGTGCGGATAATGTTTCTACTTGTGCGAATTGCGTTTTAACATGTGCGGATAATGCTGCTACTTGAGCGGATAAAGTTCCCGCTTGTGCGGTTAGCGTATCAACATGTGCGGATAGTATTCCCACTTGTGCAGATGTTACTTCTACTTGTGCAGATAGTGCATCTACTCGTGCGGATAGAGTATCACATGAGCGGATAATTCTGCTACTAGTGCGGATAGTACTCCTCCTCGTACGGAAAGAGTTCGTACTGTACAGAAACGTTTTCGTTAGTGCAGGATCCTCCTTCTACAGAAGCAGCTTATGTCGTTTTACTGTACACCAATTCCTCGATATTTCATTCCTAAACTCTCAATCTTTTTCTGATTGAGAGCATTTCTTCCATCTAAAACGAATTGACAGTTTGGGAAGAGTTCAAATTTAAAATCTCTATATTGATCATGAAAAGCTTGAAGAATGATAGAATCAATCTTTTCACGATTTTCTATAGAAAAAGGCTTTACTTGAAAAGCAGCAATTTCTTCTGCAGTGTAAAGAGGATCGTCAACATATACTGTAGAACCTCTTTTTTTCAATTCATTTGCAAGCAGAAGAGTAGAAGATTTTGTAGTTTCTTTCACATTTTCTCGGAATGAAAGTCCTAAAATGAGAATGTTTTTATTTTCAAGAGTTGAGAAATATTCTTCCACTTGATCAACAGCATATTTAGCCATTTTGTCATTTATTTCCCTTGAAAGAGGTACCAGTCCATCACTTAAACCATTGTTAATAAAAAAGTAAGGATAAACCGGAATACAATGGCCGCCTACTCCGACACCAGGAAAGTGAAGATGGGAAAAAGGCTGGCTATTTGCTGCTTGAATTACTTCCTTAATGTTAACTCCTAATGAGTCAGCATATACAGCCAGTTCGTTCGCTAATGCAATATTAACATCACGGTAAACGGATTCAGCTACTTTTGTAAATTCAGCGGTCTCTAAATTGCTGACAGGCATGATGTCACAGTTTAAAGCTTTTTTATAAAAGGATATGACTAATTCTAGACTTTTTTCGTTATCACCGCTGACCACTTTTGGATAGTTAGAAAGGTCTTGAATAATACGATTTGAGTAAACTCTTTCAGGACTATAGCCTAAATGGAAATCCGTTCCTAATGTTAATCCTGAAAGCTCGGCGATTCTTTTGCCAAAACGGTTTCTAGTATCTCCAGCAGGTAATGTTGTTTCAAAAATAACTAGCGTTCCTTTACGAATCCCTTTTCCGATATCTTCTACAGCTGAGTCAATGAATTCATAGTTGATTGTTCCTTGTTCATTTACTAATACGGGTACAATGACAATAACCACATCAGATTGTTTCACTGCTTTAGTCGTATCAACTGTGGCTCGAAATGTCCCCGCTTTCCATGCTTCATATAATAGCTGATCTAATCCTGGTTCATTTTGAATATGTGAAATTCCTCTATTCACAGTTTCAATGACTTTTTCGTTTTTATCGGCGCCAATGACATTGAAATGCCCAGAGTTTGCAACAACTGCTGCAAGTGGTAATCCAATTTTACCTAACCCAACAACAGTAACAGTTTTCATACATTCAACTCCTTTTTACCTTAACAACTTTGCAGAGTTCAATCCTAAAAAAACTCTATTTTCTTTCCATCACATAAATCATATGTATAAAAGTTGTCGATGGTGTAAGAGTTTCTCATCTTTTCTCTTTTTTCAGCAAATTTAGTGAGAACGTTTAAACACTTGGTATGAATGAAACATATATTGAATGTTGTGTAGGGTAGGAGGGGGTAAAATGCAAAAAAAACTTAAAATATTAATTCTGATTCGACAATTTACAAAAAATTTTCCGAAGCATAAACATAAATTTGAAACGATCAAAGCGATTGAAAAATTTGCTGATGTTCGATATTGGTACAGGGATGGAAATATTCACGATATTCTAAAACAACTTGATTTTAAACCTGACTTTATTTTCCATTATGATATAGGTTGGGGATACGTATTAGCCCCAAGGATTACAGGACTTCATGAAATAAACATTCCAAAAGGTTGTTATGTAATTGATACACATTATTCACCTGCAGAAAGACGAAAATATTTCGAACAAAATAAAATCGATTTGATTTTTTCTGCAACGAAATCTTCTTTTTTGAAAACTCATGCAAAATATAAAGATAAATTCAGATGGTTGCCTTTTTCTATTGATCCAACTATTTTTAAAGATTGGCAATTAGAAAAAGACATCGACTTCTTATTAATTGGACAATTGTATGACAGAACAAAAAAAACAGGGTATCAATCAATGACGCCAAAAGGGAAATATCCATTTAGAGAAGCGGTATTGGAGAAATTGAGGGGAGAGAAAGGATTTGTCTTTCATCCTCACCCAGGCCATAATGCTTCTTCCAATGCTTTAGTAAATGAGAAATATGCAAAAGAATTGAATCGTGCGAAAATCTTCTTTACTTGCGGCTCGAGATTACAATATCCTGTCTTGAAATATTTTGAGGCTCCAGCTTGTAAAACCCTTCTCCTTGCAGAACCTGTACCTGATATCTTGGAATTGGGATTTAAAGATGGAGAGAATTTTGTTGCATGTAATCAATCTAATTTCTATGAAAAGGCTATGTATTATTTAAAAAATGAAAAAGAGCGCAAAAGAATCACGGAAAACGGCTATCAATTTATTCATACAAAACATACAAATGATGTCAGGGCAAAAGAATTTGTCCAAGAGGTGCAAAAATTTTTAGACAAATTGTAAAAGTACAATCAGTTTCAAAGGATTTTGCATAGTATAACGATTAACATCCTTTAAAAACATTTCTAACTTTTAAGAGTTGGAGGAATCAAATTGAATATTCCCTTGATTGACTTAAAAAAAGAGTATGAGATGTATGGAAAAAATATTGAAAAAGCTGTTATCGAAGTAATGCAAAGTGGTTCTTATATTCTAGGAAATAAAGTAATGCAATTTGAAAATGAGATTGCAAATTACTTAGGAGTTCAATTTGCTGTAGGTGTAGCAAATGGTACGGATGCACTGCTTCTAGCTCTCGAAGCACTGGATATAGGTGAAGGAGATGAAGTGATTACTTCGCCGTTTACTTTTTTTGCTACTGCAGAAGTTATTGCAAAAGTTGGTGCAAAGCCTGTATTTGTTGATATAGAACCGAATACCTATAACATCGATGTGAATAAAATCGAAAAAGCGATTACGGAAAATACAAAAGCGATTATCGTTGTTCACCTGTTCGGTATGGCAGCAGAGATGGATGAGATTATGAAGATTGCTTCGAAATATAAGTTAAAAGTGATTGAAGATGCTTGTCAGGCAATAGGAACGGAATATAAAGGTAAACGAGTTGGTGGTATTGGTGATATTGGCTGCTTTTCCTTTTTCCCAACGAAAAATTTAGGTGCATTTGGGGATGGAGGATTAGTTGTAACAAACAATCCAGATATTTTTGAGAAAATTTGTTTTTTACGCAATCACGGCAGCAAAGAAAGATATGTTCATACATCAATAGGGATGAACAGTAGATTAGATGAAATACAAGCTGCAATTTTAATAGAAAAACTTAAATATTTAGATATGTTTATATTTAAGAGAATGACTGTGGCTAACAAGTATACCCAAGAACTTAATCATTTGAAACGAAAGCCGCCGCAATATACAGATAGGAGCCATACGTATCATCAATATTGTATTGAAGTAGATGAAAGGGACCAACTTATAAACTTTTTAAAACAAAAGGGAATTGCCACTGGAATCTATTATCCTATTCCGTTGCATTTACAAAAAGCCCTTCAGTACCTTCAATATCAACAAGGGGATTTCCCTGTTTCAGAGAAGGTGGCAAAACATATTTTAGCACTTCCAATTAATCCTACGATTACTGTAACAGAACAGGAATATATTATTAAAGCTATGAAAGAGTTTGCAGGTGTTTCATCATGAGTTTAGTAAGAGTTGGTGTCGTAGGTACTGGAAAGATGGGTTTTTTTCACTGTTCAAAATTAAAGCAAATGAAAAATGTGAACTTTATCGGAATTTATGATACAGATATGAATAGGGCAAAAAAGATTAGTAAAGCCTTTCAAGTTAAAGCGTTCAATACTTATACTGAACTATTGAAAAATATTGATGCGGTCATTATCGCGACACCTACACCATTTCACTTTTCATTAGCAGCAGAAGCGATTGTTCACAATAAACATGTATTTGTTGAAAAACCAATTACAATGACGGTAGAAGAAGCAGATAAAATTAAAGCGCTTCTGAAAAATAAAAATCTTAAATTTCAAGTAGGGCATATTGAACGGTTTAATCCAGCTATAAGGCGAATTCATGACTATATTCGCCCTGAACAAATTATGAATATTGAAGCAAGAAGACTTGCTTATTCAGATAGAATAAAAGATACAGATGTTGTATTGGATGTTATGATTCATGATATTGATATTATTTTGAGCATAATTAAAAGTCCGATTAAACGAATCTCAGCAGAGGGGATTCGTTTACGTGATGCTGTGAAGTATGACACCGTTTCAGCAATACTTCTGTTTGAAAATGGAATTGTCGCAAATTTATTAGCAAGTAATATATCTCATGAAAAGGTGAGAGAACTTATTATTTATGAGAAAGAAAAAGTGATTAAAACGGATTATTTAATGAGACAGCAACAACTTGTCATGAATGAATTAAATAATCATTCTACAGTTCCAGTCGGAACAGAGACCGTTATTGCTAATATTGCCCTACCTTATTCCGATCCATTACTGGAAGAGCTTCTACATTTTATTGACTGTATCTATTCAGATACAAAGCCGCTTATCGGCGTTGAGGAAGGAAGAGCGGCGGTAGAGGTTGCATTGAAAATTAAACAAAGTTTAATAGATTCACAATAAAAAAGAAATGTATAACTCTTTATGATGATGGTAAAAGAGTTATACATTTTTTTAGTTGTTATAAATATATGAATTTCTCTTTACTTTTCTGCATCGTTAGAATTTATTTTTGAAATTTTTTTAGCAGGCACGCCGACAACTGTTTCATTTGGCTGAACGTCTTTTGTTACTACGGAACCAGCACCGACTATAGCGTTTTCGCCAATAGTTACATTTGGTAGAAGGGTAGCGTTATTTCCAATTTTCGCTCCTTTTTTAATATGCGCTCCTTTTAATTCATACGGTTTTAACCCCATGTATTTATCATTTGACATAGACACACATGGACCGATAAAAACATCATCCTCTAAAATGGTATCACCAGTTATATAGGCCAAGGTTTGTATTGTACATCTTTTCCCAATTGACGTATTTAGCTCAACAATAGCACCTCTGCCAATAACTGTTTGGCTGCCGATTGTTGAATTCTCTCGAATGCTAGCATGGTCAGCAACAAAAACGTGGTCTGCAATCTCTGAGCCAGCGTAAATCGTTACATTATTTCCGATTTTTGTATTTTCTCCGATGATTAGATGAGGCTGTTTCACATTGGATGCCCTCATTTTTTGATTTCCGCTTTTTTTGACCCCTAAAACACAATTGGACCCAATGATTACATTGTCACCAATAATCGTGTTTTTTAGGATTACTGTATGATGTCCAATCGTAACATTTTCTCCGATTGTGACCCCTTCTTCAATTACCACATGTTGCCCAAGTTTAATGCTTTCAGGTAGTTGAGGTTGCCCCAGTTTGCTCATCCTTTCATTTTTGTTTTTGGAAATAGGGCTTTTCGTTTTCTAACTTCGAATTAATCGAAAATAAGGAAATTCACCTTCAATATTTTAGACTTACTATTTAACGCTATCTTTCCTATTTTGATTTTTTAAGTAGCTTTGAAAAAATTCTTCATTATATAAAACTTTCGGATCATTTGGGATATATTGTTTCGTCAATTCGTGGTGTTTAATTGATTCTTCAACATTTCCTAATTGCCAATAGCAAACGCATAGAGCGAGATGCGGATACCAGGTTGTGTAAGAAGTATGGTGAAAGCCGCCTGTTTTTTTATGTTTCATCTTCACAGCCAACTGATACCAAAACAAAGCGGTTTTGAAGTCTTTTCTTGCTTGGAAGATGTCTCCGATGCGGCAGCAGGCCTCAGATCTCGGTTCATCATAGTTAAACGTTTTAAAGAGAGCCATCAATTCATTCTCTTTTTCTCCGAGACGAGCATAACAGTCGGCCATATATATACAAGCTCGAATATTATCTTCTATCCAACCTTTTTTGCCATCTAAAAATTCTTGATAATAAATAATCGCTTTATTGTATTGTTTATGATCTTTAAGCTCATTGGCATAATAAAACAAATCTCTTGGTGAAAACTCTTCTCCATTTTTGATGCGATTTTCATAAATTCTTAGGTTTCTGCCGATTGATTGAGTATCCACTTTTTTCTCTCTCTTTTTATGATGGATGGAAATGTCCGCTTCCAATATATTTCCGTGAACAGCAAGATATTCGTGTACTGGTCCAATCCATTTAAATCCTTTGCTTCGTTTCACAAGGCGGTTTCTTCGGTAATGGAAGGTTGGATTTCCATTTCCGTCTGTAGCGGCAATATAGTTCATGGAGACAGCATCAATATTGCTATTAAGGTTTTTTTTCAGCTTTTTAAACTTTTTTTGCTCTTCTGGAAGAATAACATCATCAGCATCTAACCAGAGAATATAATCTTTTGTTGCAAGACTGAATGAATAGTTTCTCGCTGCTGAAAAGTCATCAATCCAAGTAAAGTCATATATTTTATCTGTAAATTTACTTGCGATTTCTTTTGTTCTATCTGTCGAACCCGTATCGACAATGATGATTTCATCACAAATATCTTCTACACTTGATAAACAATTTGCCAAAACCTCTTCTTCATTTTTGACAATCATGCAAAGACTGATCGTCGGCATTTATACACCCCTCTACTAATCGAAATAACTATTTATATATATATGTAGCTTTAAATAATTCGGAACTTACGAACGAAAGGTGTAATAAATAAAAAAAGGAAAATGGTGATTGCAGCCCATCGAAATTTTCCTTATTGGGTAAGTAAAATTGCAATAGCTAATAAATGTAAAGCATAATGAGTGGAAGTTATCGAGGGAAAGTATAAGGAGAATTTTTATGGGGAAAGTGGAAGAAGAGCGATTAAGAATTTTAATCTGTTTAAATGCCAAAGCCAAAAATTTGCTCTTGCAGAGATGGGATAATAGTCAAATTCAAAGAAATAATAGCCAATTCGCCAGAGATAATAGTCAATCCAGATAAAATAATAGCCAAAGCCAAAAATTCGCATCATCAGAGATGGGATAATAGTCAAATCCAAAGAGATAATAGCCAACTCGTCCGAGATAATAGTCAACCTAGATAAAATAATAGCCAAAGCCAAAAATTCGCATCAGCAGAGATGGGATAATAGTCAAAAGCAGTGAGATAATAGCCAATTCGCCAGAGATAATAGTCAATCCAGATAAAATAATAGCCAAAGCCAAAAATTCGCATCATCAGAGATGGGATAATAGTCAAATCCAAAGAGATAATAGCCAACTCGTCCGAGATAATAGTCAACCTAGATAAAATAATAGCCAAAGCCAAAAATTCGCATCAGCAGAGATGGGATAATAGTCAAAAGCAGTGAGATAATAGCCAACTCGTCCGAGATAATAGTCAACCCAAATAAAATAATAGCCAAAGCCAAAAATTCGCATCAGCAGAGATGAAATAATAGTCAAATTCAAAGAGATAATAGCCAACTCGTCCGAGATAATAGTCAACCTAGATAAAATAATAGCCAAAGCCAAAAATTCGCATCAGCAGAGATGGGATAATAGTCAACCTCAAAGAAATAATAGCCAACTCGTCCGAGATAATAGTCAATCCAAATAAAATAATAGCCAAATTTTTATGATCTACATATTTCTTTTTCTATGGGGGTCACATTAAACGCGCCGCTTCGTCGCAATTTATTTGTAACGAAAGTGTTAACGTCAGTTAAAAAAGGAGGTGGCTTAAAATTATTTTTCAGCCGTCCTCCCTTTTTCTAGCACTTATTTTTTTAAAGTTAATTTCGATACTATTTCAACCCGAGCTGTCTGAGGGAACATATCAACTGGTTGGATGTATTCAACGGTGTATAGCCTAGATAATTCTTTTAAATCCCTTGCGAAAGTGGATGGGTTGCAAGAAGTATAGACGAATCGTTTTGGTTTAATTTTTAATACGGTTTTAATAAAATTTGGTGCAAGACCAGTACGAGGTGGATCGACCGTTACAACGTCTGGTACAAATCCTTCTTTCGCCCATTTCTTAAGCCACTCTTCTGCTGGACCGTTATAGTATTTGGCATGAGTAAATCCGTGGTTTTGTGCATTTTTTTTAGCATCTTCAATGGACTCAGGAACGATATCCATTCCACGTACTTCTTTTGCATCTTTTGCAAGCCATAAACCGATAGTTCCGACACCACAATAGGCATCTACAACTGTTTCTTTGCCAGTTAACCCCGCGGCTTTTTTGATTTCATCATATAAAACAACGGTTTGTTTTGGATTGAGTTGGAAAAATGCGCGGGAAGATAAATCAAAAGCAAGTTCTCCTAATTTTTCGTGTATCGTCTCTTTGCCATCAAGTACAATGGTATCATCCCCAAAAATCAAGGAAGTTTTTGAAGGGTTGATATTTTGAGTGATGGAAACAATGCTTGAATCCAAATTTTTTATGCCTTGTATTAATTCCGCTTTTTTAGGAATTTCTTTTTTCGTCGTAACAAGGCATACTTGTGTTTCTCCTGTTTGAATACCTGTACGAACGACAATGGTGCGAACAATTCCTTTTGATTTTCCATCATAGATTGGAATGTTCAGTTTTTGTAAAAGCTTTCGAATGCCGACAGTAATTTTTGTTGTTATAGGATGTTGTACGATGCAATCATTGATATTTAAGAGTTTATTCGTGCCTTCGACGAACAATCCGGCAGAAACATAGCTACCATTTTTTCGTACCTGGAAAGAGCTTTTATTTCGATAATGCCATGGATTGTCCATTCCAATAGTAATACGTATTTCTGCATTTTCAGCAATCTGTGGTACATATTTTTCTAAAGCTTGAATAACGATATCACGCTTTTCTTTTAATTGTCCTTCGTATGATAAGTGTTGTAATTGGCATCCCCCACATTGCTCATAAATTTTGCATGGAGGGGTTATGCGATTTTTTGAAGTTTCTCTAATTCGCACAATTTCCGCCTCGGCAAAATTTTTATGGATTTTTGAAACTTTTGCTGTGACGACTTCACCAGGAAGTGCTCCTTTTACGAATACAACATTCCGCTTGAAAAAGCCGACACCTTCACCATTGATTCCAAGTCGTTTAATTGTTAATGGAAATTTTTGACCGATTTCGATTTGCACTTTTTCAGACATCATTTCACGTCCTTTATTCAATCTTCAAATATTATAGCAATCGAATAAGGATAGGTAAAATTGCATATGTATGATTAGTGCAAGATAATAAATCAAGTTGATTATGTGGATTTTCTCCGAAATAAGTGTTATTGTTATAGATAATTAAATATTTTTATATCCTTCGGGGTCGGGTGAAATTCCCAATCGGCGGTGATGAAGCAATGCTTCTAAGCCCGCGAGCTCTTTTGGAGCAGGATTTGGTGAGAATCCAAAGCCGACAGTGAAAGTCTGGATGGGAGAAGGATGGTTTGTAAAAAATACCCATTAATCGTTAGTTAATGGGCTAGTTTAGTATACCCTTTTTTACATTCTATCTCCCGCATATAAGCGGGAGTTTTTATTTAGGTATACGTGAAAAATTTGCCTGTACACAGGCTTTTTTATCATGCCTAAAAATACATCATTCTCCCAACCCCGTTAAGTTTTCGCTTAATGGGGTTTTTGCTTTTATTAAAAAATGAGGGGGATTTACATGTTTACTGGCTTAATTGAAGACAAAGGAATTGTCACTGCTATTCAAAAAGACGAAAAAAGTATGAAAATCGTTATTCATTCTCCAAAAATTGTGTCAGATGCGTCTTTAGGAGACAGTATTGCTGTCAATGGCGTTTGTCTAACAGTTACTCATTTAACAAAAGATGAAATGACGGTAGATGTCATGCCGGAAACTGTAAAAGCCACAACGATTCATCAGTTAAAAAAAGGAGACTATGTCAATTTAGAAAGAGCAATGGCAGCTGGTGGACGTTTTGGTGGCCATATTGTGTCGGGTCATGTGGATGGAGTAGGAACGATTCGCAGCAAAAAGCCGGTATCCAATGCAGTGTATTACGAAATTGAGATGCCGAAAGAACTGTTAGAACAATGTATTCCTAAAGGATCCATTACGATTGACGGGACAAGTTTGACGATTTTTGGAGTTAGTGATACAAGCGTCACAATTTCTCTCATTCCTCATACGTATTCAGAAACGATTTTAGGAATGAAAGGGATTGGCGATCAAGTGAATATTGAGACGGATATGTTGGGAAAATACGTGTTACATCATTTAAAGAAAATCAATCAAAAAGAAGAATCAAAAATTACGTTAGAGTTTTTAACTCAAAAAGGATTTTAAGGATGGTGGTTTTAATGTTGAACACGATCGAGGAAGCAATTGAAGAATTGAAAAAGGGGAAAACCATCATCGTTGTGGATGATGAAAATCGGGAAAACGAAGGGGATTTAGTGGCTTTAGCAGAGCATGCAACACCAGAGACCATCAATTTTATGGCGACATACGGCCGAGGTTTAATTTGTACGCCCATCATAGAAGAATTGGCACAAAAATTGGATTTACATGCAATGGTTGCAAATAATACAGACAATCATCAAACAGCATTTACCGTTAGTATCGACCATATTAGCACGACAACAGGCATTAGTGCATATGAGCGTTCAACAACGATTTTAAAAATGATAGATGATGATGCGAAAAAAGAAGATTTTCGCAGACCAGGACATGTTTTTCCGCTTATCGCCAAGAAAAATGGAGTATTGGAAAGACAAGGGCATACAGAGGCTGCAGTTGATCTAGCTAGGATTGCAGGATCATTTCCTGCGGGTGTGATTTGCGAAATTATGGGGGATGACGGAAAAATGTCTCGCCTCGATGATTTATTGAAATTCGCAAAAGCACATGATTTAAAAATTATTTCAATTGAGGAATTAGTTCGTTATCGTTTCCGAAATGAAGTGGTTGTAAGTCGGGCAGCATCAGTAAATATGCCGACAACATTCGGAAATTTTCGAATGATTGGTTATGAAAATGATGTTGATGGATTGGAACATGTGGCATTAGTAAAAGGGGATATCCATGAAGGAGAAACACCGCTTGTACGAATTCATTCAGCTTGTTTAACGGGAGATGTTTTTCATTCAAAACGTTGCGATTGTGGTCCACAGTTAGAAAAGTCATTAGAGATGATAGAGAAGGAAGGAAAAGGCGTTCTATTATATATGCAACAAGAAGGACGCGGCATCGGATTAATTAATAAGCTCAAAGCATATGCATTACAGGAACAAGGTTTTGATACGGTTGAAGCCAATCTGAAACTTGGGTTTCCTGCAGAGTTGAGAGATTATGCATTAAGTGCACAAATGTTAAAAGACTTAGGCATTACAAAAATTCGATTAATGACGAACAATCCAGAAAAAATTGAAGGTATCGAGAAATATGGCATCCAAGTTGTGGAACGTGTGCCAATTAAAATCGAACCGAATAATGCTAATGCTTTTTATTTAAAAACAAAAAGAGAAAAAATGCATCATTTTATTTAAACAAAGATATTGTATTTACATTTTAGAAGAGGGAGTAGTTGGAAATGGGAAAAATATTTGAAGCAAATTTAGTTGGAACAGGGCTGAAAATTGGCATTGTAGTAGGAAGATTTAACGAATTTATTACAAGTAAATTGCTAGATGGCGCAATGGACGGATTGAAGCGCCATGGAGTGGATGAAGAAAATATTGATGTGGCATGGGTACCGGGTGCTTTTGAAATACCGTTTATTGCAAAACAAATGGCTGAAACTGGCGAGTATGATGCGGTAATCGGTTTAGGAACGGTTATTCGTGGTTCTACAACTCATTACGATTATGTATGTAATGAAGCAGCAAAAGGCATTGCACAAGTTTCTCTGCAAACAAATGTGTCAGTCATTTTCGGAATTGTTACAACGGAAAATATTGAACAAGCGATTGAACGCGCTGGAACGAAAGCTGGAAATAAAGGTTATGATGCAGCTGTTTCTGCGATTGAAATGGCGAATTTGAAAAAGATGTTTAAATAATAGATGAAAAGCTGTTTGGAGAGGAAAACTTTCTAGGCAGCTTTTTTATTAGGTAGATTTTATAAGTTGAAGGATTTTATTTCTAAAGTTGAGGGTATTTGCACAAGTGGAAGAGTTATCTGCAAGAGAAGGGGTTGTATACGCATTAGCGGTGGAGGTAACTGCATAAGCGAGATTTTTTTACACAAGCAAGAGTTGTATCCGCACAAGAAGGGAATCTAAGTGCACGAGTACTATGTTTATCCGCACAAGTAGAAGAGTTATCCACACAAACAGGGGAGCTTAGTGCACAAGTGTGATGTTTATCTGCTCATGCAGAAGTTGTATCCGCACAAGTAAAGAAATTATCCGCACAAGCAAGCATTGTAAAAGGAACCCATTTTAAAATGGGTTCCACAAATTATATTAAGAAGCTTTCCCCCATAAATAATCATCAACTAAATGATCAAATACAAGATCGTCCAAGGTTCCAAAAGTATAACCCTGTTTTTTCGCTTCTTTTATAAAATCCGGCAATGCATCAGCATTATGTTCAGCAACCGTATGCATTAATATAATAGCTCCGGGATGCAGCTGACTGATTAACTCGTTGTATGCGTAATCTGCACCTTTCTTTTGATCGGTATCCCAATCTCTGAAAGCAATGGACCAAAAGATGTGGGTATAGCCATTTTCATTGCCTACTTCTAACAATTCAGTACTAAAAATTCCTTCAGGTGGTCGAACATAATAAGTACGATTAATACCCGTAATCTCTTTTAATTTCTTATCAAAATTTTGCCATTCTCTTAGCATTCCTTCGCGTGATAATCTAGCCATGTTCGGATGCTTATCTGAATGGTTTCCGATCGTGTGCCCATCTTTAACCATTCTCTTCACTAAATCCGATGCACTTGTTAAATAATGTCCCGTTAAGAAAAAGGTTGCTTTCACATCTTCTTTCTTTAATGTATCGAGTATTTTTTCCGTATAACCTGCTTCAAATCCGTTATCGAAAGTTAAATAAATTACTTTTTTCTCTGGATTTCCTCTATAAAACGCACCGTAGTTTTTTAATAATCCTTCAAACTCTGCACCAACATCTGGGGGATTTCCATTTTTCGATTTTGTAAAACCCCAATGGTATTCTTTTGCGAATGCTTGAGGTGCTGGGATACTAAATAACAAAACAATGGCCAGGGCAATATTGATCCATTTCAACTTGCTACCTCCTCTCCTTTTTGCCTTAGATTGTGCAAAAAGAAAGTGTTTATGCGACTTATATCGAATGGCAAATATCCCAAATCATATGAACGTTTCGGGATTTTGTGTATACTAAAAACGAGGAGTGTTTCAATGCAAGTAATTACAAAAATCACCCGTCAAAAAAATAATAAAGAGCGATACAATATATATTTAAATGAAGAATTTGCCTTTTCAGTAGATGAATCCACTTTAATTAAGTTTGGCTTAACAAAAGGGAAATTACTCGATTCATTTGAAATTGATGAAATTGCATATGAGGATGAAATTGCGAAAGCCTTTAATCGAGCATTATCATATTTAAGCTATCAAATGCGAAGTGAATATGAGGTGAAAAAAAAGTTGCTTGATGCGGGCTTTGGCGAATCAGTTGTACTCGAAGCAATTCGGAAACTTGAAAAATTAGGTTTCCTCAATGATGAAACGTATTCAAAAGCATTGCTTGAAACAAGGAAAAAAACTGCAAAAAAAGGTCCAATGGCTATAAAGCAAGACTTAATAAAAAAAGGAATTGATAAAAAAACGCTCGAAAAAACATTAAAATCATTTACATATGAAGAACAAATGCAATTAGCGATGCAGTTAGCTGAAAAAACAGTGAAGATGAATAGCAATAAAACACCTACCCAAATAAAGCAAAAAATACAGGACGTATTAATTCGAAAAGGATATTCTTTTGAAATTGTGAATGAAATACTTGACCAAATTCAATTAGAGCGAGAAGATGATGAATGGTACGAATTAATTACCATACAAGGTGAGAAAATTTGGAATAAATATGTTCGGAAATATGAAGACAAGCAACTTGAATTAAAAGTAAAACAAGCCCTGTATCAAAAAGGATTTCCATTAGAGATAATCGAGCGATTTATCGATGAAAAGAGGGAGAAGGAATGAAAAAAACTTATGCTCAAATGACTCCAGAAGAATTGAGACAGGAAATAGCAAACCTTAAGGAAAAAGCAAGAAAAGCAGAACAATTAGGAATCGTCAATGAGTTTGCGGTTTACGAAAGAAAAGCGCTTATGGCTCAAGCGTATTTAATGGATCCGTCACTTATTAAGCCTGGTGAGATTTACAGAATTGATGGTGCTCCTGGGGAATATTTCAAAGTAGAATATTTAAAAGGACGCTTTGCATGGGGTTTCCGATTAAACGGTGAAAATTTTGAAGAAGCGTTACCTATTTCCATGCTCTCACCATTGAAAGCGAGGGAATAATATGGACGCATACACACTTATTGATAAATTGACGAAAGAATTATTAGAAAAAAATCCGTTTTTATCTGAAAACAAAGCTCGCACTTGGATTGAATTATTATGGTCTGATTTTGAAGCAACATATGCAAAAGCTGGTTATGTCTATCGTGGGGCAGAATATACAGAAAGAATTATTCGCCAATGGATTGAAAGTTATGGCGATAAAATCCATGAATTTGCAGGACGTAACCCGAAATATGCACATTTATTGGAAGAACAGTAATGAAAAGGGGTGTCTTGAAAGTCGAAAGCTTTCTAGACACCCTCAAATCATGATTTTTATAAATATTAGTCGAAGCAAGTTTCTTTGTCGCAGGTGAGCCGTCTCATAATGATTTTTCAAAAGACCACTTCAATTTCAATCACTTGCACCAATCTGCAATTTTCGTTGTAGTTTGTCTTCACTGTAAATCCAACCGGTATAAGAAGTAATAATGTTTAAATCTTCATCCAAATGAGCTACCGCAACAAAAGGGTAATGTTCATTACTTCGATATCTTAAATCGACTAATCGAACTTCTGTAAGACCATTTTCTAGTTCAGAAATGTCCCAATGATAAATTGGCGAGAACGATAAAAAAGCAGATAAATTTGGATCATTCAATGCTTTTTCCACCAATGGCGTTTGTGGTAGAGGACGAATTTTAAATTTATCGTATATATTAATCGTTCTTCCAAATGCTCGTCCTACATAGTAATGCGTTTCAGATTTTGCAGCAACCCGCCAAGTGAAAAAACGCATCGTTGGGGCAACAATGATGATTTTTGCATCTGGAATCGTTTTACGAACGGCATTTTTTACCGATTGTTGAAGTAAAAATCTTAAAATATAATAACCGATGATGATGAAATACATAATGGAGAAGATTATTACCGGGTTTGAACCTAAAGCCCATAAAATTATTCCAATACAGTGGATACCAAAAATATATGGATCAAAGGTATTGATGACACCTAGGGCGACCCACTTTCTTGAAAAGGGGCGTAAAGCTTGAGTTCCGTAAGCATTAAATATATCGACAAATACATGCAAAAAGACGGCAAGAAATGTCCATAGCCAAAGATGTAGTACATTGGCGTCTTGGAAAATGAGTGATACAATTGCGGTAATTCCAATAGGCCAAAGAATGACTGCAGGAGTGGAGTGGGTAATGCCACGATGATGTCTTATATAAACCGCATTATTGCGAAGTTTCAACACAGTATCTACATCGGGTGCTTGGGAACCAACAATCGTCCCAGTTAAAACGGCTGCAAATGTAACGCTATGATTTGCAACAACTGGATCCATTAAAGATAAGCCTCCGAGCGCAATGCCCATGACAAGATGTGTACCTGTATCCATCCAAATCAACTCCTTATAATCGGAGGACTACGCTTTTTAAAAATAAATGCAAAATTTATATAACTATATTATACCCTTTTAAATAAAATTAAAATCGAAAACTGGTAGGAGGTACTAGTGAAATATCCATATTCGCAACAATTTCGACAAAGTCTTGTCGAATGGTTTCACCGTGAAAAAAGAGATTTACCTTGGAGACGTACGAAAGATCCATATAAAATTTGGGTATCAGAAGTGATGCTTCAACAAACAAGAGTTGATACGGTTATTCCTTATTATCATCGTTTTATAGAGAAATATCCTTCGATTGAAGCTTTAGCATATGCCGATGAAGAAGAATTATTAAAAATGTGGGAAGGCTTAGGATATTATTCAAGAGCACGTAATTTACAAAGCGGCGTTAAAGAAGTTGTAGAAAAATACGGGGGTATTGTTCCGAACAATCGCCATGATTTACAACAATTAAAAGGTATAGGTTCCTATACTGCTGGAGCGATATTAAGCATTGCGTATAATCTTCCAGAACACGCAGTCGACGGAAATGTCATGCGTGTGTTGAGCCGAGTTTTACATATAACAGAAGATATTGCCCTTCCAAAAACTCGCAAAACATTTGAAAAAGCTGTCGAACAACTTATTCATCCTGAATACCCAGGCGATTTTAATCAAGCATTAATGGATTTGGGAGCGATGATTTGTACTCCGACTTCTCCAAAATGTTTACTTTGTCCTGTTAGAGAATATTGTGTCAGTTTTATGGAAGGTGACGCAGACCAGTTGCCAATAAAGTCGAAGAAAACAAAAGTAAAAAACGAATATTACGATGTTTACATCGCAGTGAATGATGGGAAAGTCTTATTTGAAAGACGACATAGTGATGGCTTGCTTGCAAATATGTGGCAATTTCCGATGATTTTTGTGGAAAAATCACCTGAAGAAACAGGGAAATCTTTTGAAAAAACATACAATGTTAAAATTACAAAAGTATTGGAAGAAGATTTTTTTGAACAAAAACATGTATTTTCACATCTCATTTGGAATTTACGATGTCATTTAGTAGAAGCAAAAGAAATTGGACCATTAGGAGACATGGTTCAGTTCGTAACATTAAAAGAAATTGAGGAATTACCCCTTCCTGTGCCAATGATAAAAATTAAGAATTTTCTGAAACAATATATTTTTAAACCTTTGGAATAATAACCTGTTCATCTGTCCACAATATCTAGCGTGGAGGTGAACATTCATGGCAAAAAATCGCAACAAAAATAACCAAGAGGAGTTTGCTCAAGAACAAGATTTTCAACAAACTCGTCAAGATCAACAAAATAAACAACAACAAAATCAACAAAACCAACAAAACAACAACCGCAATAACAACAAATAAGGTATTATTCAATGAGTGAATAAATTTCACTTCCAGGTATAGACGTCTGTCTATACCTTATTTTTGTATTTGTAGCTTATTGTCACACAGCTTTTATGTAATTTTATGACATTTTAAATAGAAAAAAAGGAAATTTCTAAATATAATAAATAAAGAATGTGTAATTTTCTACAAGTTTTTATAAACATTGATATAATAAACGTGAGTATATAGAGAAAGAGTAAAGGTGGGGCTAAAATGACGGTACCGAAAGAAGGAGAAACCATACAAATACATAGTTATAAACATAATGGAAGCATCCACCGAGTTTGGCATGAAACGATGGTTTTAAAAGGAACGAAAAATATTATTATTGGAGCGAATGACAGAACGCTCGTAACGGAAGCGGATGGTCGAACTTGGCTTACAAGGGAACCTTCCATATGTTATTTTCATGCAGAACATTGGTTTAATATTATTTGCATGTTGCGTGAAGATGGAGTTTATTATTACTGCAACATGAGTTCTCCTTTCGTATTTGACAATAACGCAATTAAATACATTGATTATGACTTGGATATAAAAGTATTTCCAGATAAATCTTACACATTATTAGACGAAGATGAATATGAACAACATAAAAATGAAATGGGATATCCAGAAGTAATTGATAAAATTTTAAAGCGAAATGTAACGAAATTGTTGAGCTGGGTAAAGCAAAAAAAAGGGCCTTTTGCCCAAGACTTTATTGAAGTTTGGACAAACCGTTATTTATTTTATAAAGACATGCGGTCTAACGATAAATAACGAACAATGGCGTCTCACATGAAGAGACGTCTTTTTATTGTGGTAAAATATAAACGTTATATTTATGAAATATCAATTAGTAAAATTTGAACTCAACTAACTTTGGGTGGCATTAAGGATGTGACGATATTTGGATAGTATTAGAAGATATATGCAATTTGTAAAACCCTATTATTGGGAAATCATTTTAACCCTCATTATAGGAGTTATTAAGTTTGCTATTCCTTTATTTATTCCGTTTTTAACTAAAATTGTAATCGATGATATTATATTAAATACGGAATTAACGAATGCCGAGCGTATTGAGCAATTGGTTTATTGGCTAGGTGGAGCGATTATTATTTTCTTTATTATTCGTCCACCTGTTGAATATTACCGACAATATTTTGCCCAACACGTCAGCAATAAAGTGTTGTTTGATATTCGAAAAAAACTGTTTGTACATTTGCAAAAATTAAGCTTGAAATATTATTCCAATCATCGTGCAGGAGATATTATATCCCGTGTAATCAATGATGTCGAATCAACGAAAAACTTCGTGATGATTGGTCTTATGAACTTGTGGCTTGATATGACGACGATTCTTATTGTAATAGGAATCATGTTAACAATGAATTGGAAGTTAACAATTGTTTCTATTATTTCTCTTCCTTTATTTGCAATTAGCGTAAAATATTTTTTTGGAAGACTAAGGGCATTAACAAGAATACGTTCGCAAGCGTTAGCAAATGTACAAAGCTATTTACATGAAAGAGTAAGCGGCATCAGCATCATAAAAAGTTTTGCTCTTGAGGAACATGAGCAAAAGATTTTTGATAAAGAAAATGGAGAGTTTTTAGAAAAATCGTTGGATCATACAAGATGGAATGCAAAATCTTTTGCGGTTGTTAACACTATAACGGATATTGCGCCATTATTAGTGATTGGTTTTGCATCATATTTAATCATTAATGGACAACTTTCTGTCGGAGAAATGGCAGCCTTCATGGGTTATATCGAACGGTTGTATGCACCGCTAAGAAGATTGGTGAACTCATCGACAACGCTTACTCAATCCATTGCTTCCATGGACCGAATGTTTAGTTTGATGGATGAAGAATATGATGTTCAAAATAAATCGAATGCATTGCCTTTACCACCTGTATCGGGGAAAGTAGAGTTTAAAAATGTTGAATTTAAGTATGAAGAAGAAGGAAACCCAGTCTTGAAAAATGTAAACTTTACAATTCAACCAGGAGAAACAGCAGCGTTTGTAGGAATGAGCGGTGGAGGAAAATCGACGATTGTTAGCCTCATCCCACGTTTTTATGATGTAACGGGTGGTTCGGTAAAAATTGACGATCGAGATGTGCGGGATGTAGATATTAAATCATTGCGCTCGCAAATTGGGATTGTATTGCAAGACAATATTTTATTCAGCGATTCAGTAAAACAAAATATTTTAATGGGAAAACCGGATGCAACTGATGAAGAAGTCGTTGCTGCAGCAAAAGCAGCAAACGCTCATGATTTTATTATGTCCCTGCCAAATGGCTATGACACAAAAGTGGGAGAACGAGGTGTGAAGCTTTCTGGAGGTCAAAAACAACGCATCGCGATTGCAAGGGTGTTCTTAAAAAATCCTCCGATATTAGTGTTAGATGAAGCAACTTCCGCTTTGGATTTAGAAAGTGAAGCGTTAATTCAGGAATCTTTGGAACGTTTGGCAAGTGATAGAACGACAATCATTATTGCCCACCGTCTTTCAACAATTACCCATGCAGATAAAATATTTGTTATCGATCATGGTGAACTAATTGAAGAAGGAACTCATGAGTCGTTAATGTCGAAAAAGGGAGTTTACCATGATTTATTCCAAATACAACATTTAGAATAATTGATTTTGCACTCAACCAATTGAGGTTGGGTGTTTTTTTATGTTGAAAATAATGTTATGCTCTAAAAATATTTAATTTCTTCATCACCTTATATAGATAAAAAAACAAAATAAAACTTTTGTCGGATTGAATAAATTGAATAATTCTAAATTTTCTGTAATAAAAACAAATATTGCTAGGTTAGATATAAAAGTATAAAATGTTTAGTAAAATGGAAAAATTTTTAGTTTAGGGAATTTTTTTTCTTATCTGGCATTTGTTAAAATTAAATCATTATATTATGATATTCTACTTTTTTACTAGTAGTATTTTTGATTTAAGGTAGAAGGATGATTAACTAAGCCATTCATTCAAGCGAATTTTTTTGCAATATTATTTCAGAAAATTCTAATTAAAAAGTAAAATGAGTCAATTTTTCAACACGAAGCTACAAAAAAACAAATGGGGTGAATACATGGAAAGAAAAGTGTTGTTAGAGGTAAAAGGATTAGAAACGACGTTTTTTACTAACGACGGAAAAATTCCTGCAGTAGATCATATAGATTTTAAAGTTTATGAGGGAGAGATATTAGGAATTGTTGGAGAATCTGGTTGCGGGAAAAGTGTTACCTCGTTATCCATAATGGGACTAGTTCCAAACCCTCCAGGAAAAATTACATCAGGTGAAATATTACTTGAAGGCAAAGACTTAACGAAGCTTTCTGAAAAAGAAATGAGAAAGATTCGTGGAAAAGATATTGCCATGATATTTCAAGAACCAATGACGTCTCTAAATCCTCTCTATACAATTGGTAACCAATTGATTGAGGCTATTCGAATACATAATAAGTGGGATAAAAAGAAGGCTGCCAATCATGCCATTGAAATGATGAAACTTGTTGGGCTTCGTCGAGCAGAAGAATTGATGAAAGAATATCCCCATCAATTATCAGGGGGGATGAGACAACGTGTAATGATCGCGATGGCTTTGGCATGTAATCCGAAACTAGTTATTGCTGATGAACCGACAACCGCTTTGGATGTAACAATCCAAGCGCAAATTATGAAACTAATGCAAGACTTGAATAAAAAATTCAATTCAGCTGTTCTACTCATTACCCACGATTTAGGGGTAGTGGCGGAAATATGTGAACGAGTAATTGTTATGTATAGTGGACAAATTGTGGAAGAAGCACCAGTGATGGAAATATTTAAAAATCCGAGCCATCCATATACAAGAGGATTAATTCAATCAGTTCCAGATATGCGAGAGAAAAAAGAAACGCTCTATTCTATTCCTGGTGCAGTGCCGAAACCTGGGTCAATAAAAGTAGGATGTCGATTTGCACCAAGATGTGAATTTGCGAGAGAACGTTGCTTTAATGAAAATCCTCCAATATATGATGTTTCAGCCAATCATAAGGCAAGATGTTTCTTATTGGAAAAAGGGGAGGGGACAGTTTATGACAAACGTGCTGTTGAAAGTTGAACAATTAAAAAAACATTTTCCCAAGAAAAAAAAGGGATTTTCAAAAACAACTGATGTAGTGAAAGCGGTTGATGGTGTTTCGTTTGAAGTATATGAAGGTGAGACACTGGGCATTGTGGGGGAATCGGGCTGTGGAAAGTCCACAACAGGAAGAATGATTATGCGGCTTTTGGAGCCGACGGATGGAAAAATCTATTTTAATGGCATTGAACTAACATCTCTCTCAAAAAGTGAGATGCGGAAAGCAAGAAGAGATTTACAAATGGTGTTCCAAGACCCTTATGCTTCATTAAATCCAAGACATACTGTTGAACAAATATTAGAAGAACCGTTAATTGTTCATGGTATTGGAAATAAAAGTGTTCGAAAAGAAATGGTAAAAGAATTTCTCCAAATCGTTGGTTTAAATTCGTACCATGCAAAAAGATATCCCCACCAATTTAGCGGTGGGCAAAGACAGCGAATTGGTATTGCAAGAGCTCTAATGACAAATCCAAAACTCATCATTGCTGATGAACCAGTGTCAGCATTAGACGTTTCGATACAGGCTCAAGTTCTAAATCTAATGAAGCGCTTACAAGAAGATTTGAAACTAACATATATATTTATTGCACATGATTTAGGTGTTGTACGACACATTAGTGATCGTGTAGGGGTCATGTATTTAGGAAGATTAGTAGAATTAGCAGAATGCGAATCTCTTTACGAGGAACCGTTACATCCATATACAAAAGTGTTGCTTTCTTCAGTTCCAATACCGGACCCTACTTATCAAAAGGAACAAATCTTGATTCAAGGAGATGTTGCAGAATCTCTACCAAAGAATGGTTGTTTATTCCAACAAAGATGTCCATTTGCAACAGAAGCATGTAAGACAATAGTTCCAGAATTAAAAGAAGTTAAACCTGGTCATTCTGTTGCGTGTCATCTTTATGATGAACCGCAGCAATGACATAAATTTAAGATTTGAAATTAGGAGGGGTTTTATGTTAAAAAAACTTTGGTCAGTAGGACTGCTTCTACTGATATTCGTTTTGGCTGCTTGTAGCGGTAATGATAAAGCGAATGAACCAGCTGAAACGGACGGAGACAAAAAATCAAATGTACCGCAAGTATTAGTATTTGGACGCGGTGGAGATTCAGTATCTCTAGACCCAGCGATTGTTACAGATGGTGAATCAGCAAAAGTAACAATCAACATATATGAAACATTAGTAAATTTCGGTGAGCAAGATACAACGATTCACCCAGGACTTGCTGAGAGCTGGGAAGTAAGTGAAGATGGTTTAACGTATACGTTTAAACTACGTGAAGGTGTCAAGTTCCATGATGGTACAGATTTCAATGCTGAAGCGGTAGTGAAAAACTTCGAACGCTGGAAAGCTGGAGCTTCAGAAAAATTCTATTACTATCACTCCATGTTTAAAGCTGATGGAGAAGATATTATTAGTGAAGTAATTGCTGATGGCGATTATACGGTTATCTTTAAATTATCAAGACCACAAGCACCATTCTTGAAAAACTTAGCGATGTTCCCATTCGGTATTGCTTCACCTACAGCTTTAGATCAATATGGTGAAAGCTTTGGAGATAATCCAGTTGGTACTGGACCATTTAAGTTTGTTGAATGGAAACGAAATGATTCTATTACACTTGAAAAATTTGAAGATTACTGGCAAGAAGGTTTACCAAAGTTAGACAAAGTTATTTTCCGCTCTATTCCTGATAACTCAGCGCGCTTAAATGCATTAGTTGCTGGGGAAATCGATTTAGCAGACGGAATTAATCCATCAGATGCACAATCAGTTGAAGCAAACGCGAATTTACAACTAATTGAACGACCATCTATGAATATTGGTTATTTAGGTTTAACTAACACTCGTCCACCATTTGATAATAAACTAGTGCGTCAAGCAGTGAACCATGCAATTGATAAACAAGCGATTGTAGACGCATTCTATTTGGGAAGAGCTGAAGTGGCAGTAAACCCAATGCCACCATCTATTAGCGGTTATAATGATGCGATAAAAGATTATGAATATGATCCAGAAAAAGCAAAAGCTCTTCTTGCTGAAGCTGGATATGATGGTACACCAATTGAACTTTGGGCGATGCCTGTACCACGTCCATATATGCCAGATGGAAGAAAAATTGCTGAAGCTATTCAGAAAAACTTACAAGACGTTGGAATTCCATCTGAAATTAAAACAGCAGAATGGGCAACATATTTAGATATGGCGAAAAATGGTGAATTCGATGCATTCTTATTAGGTTGGACTGGTGACAATGGGGATGCAGATAACTTCATTTATACATTACTAGATAAAGATACAATCGGAAGCAATAACTATGCGTACTATGCGAACGAAGAAGTTCACAACTTACTAATCCAAGCTCAATCTGAAGTAGACGAAGAAAAGAGAAATGAGCTATATAAGAAAGCTCAAGAGATTATAAAAGAAGACGCTCCTTGGGTACCATTAGCTCACTCTATACCACTTCTTGCTGCTAAGAAAGGTGTAACGAACTACAAACCACATCCAACGGGTTCAGAAGTATTATCGAATGTAGAAATTCAGTAATTTCATGCAAGGCACTCATGCAAGTTGTATGAGTGCCAAGCATTTATACCATTTGTAGAGGGGTGAAGAATATGCTTCACTACATAGGGCGTAGATTTTTGCAACTAATCCCTGTGCTTCTTGGAATGACTTTTATTGTATTTTTAATTATTCGTGCAATTCCTGGGGAGCCAGCCCAAATGATTTTAGGACAACAAGCAACAAAAGAATCTGTGGAAGCATTAAGAGAAAATTTAGGACTAAATAATCCGTGGTATATTCAATATTTTGATTACTTAAAAGGGTTGCTTACAGGAGACTTAGGGGTATCTATCCGAACAAATCAACCAATATCTACTGAAATTTGGCCATATCTTGCCGCAACCTTTGAATTAGCGTTTTTTGCGATGTTTATTGCAGTTGTAATCGGAATGAATGCTGGTATTATATCGGCTTGGTTCCAAAATACTTGGTTTGATTATTTAGCAATGGTAATTGCTTTAATTGGCGTATCGGTGCCAGTGTTTTGGCTTGGTTTGTTAGAACAATGGTTGTTCAGCATTAATTTAGGATGGTTTCCTACTTCTGGACGTGAGGAAGTACGAGATCCAATTATGGCCATAACGCATTTTTATTTAATCGATACATTAATTCAAGGTAGATATGATCAATTTGGAACAGTCGTAAAACACCTAATTTTGCCTGGAATGGCTCTTGCAACTATCCCGATGGCGATTATTGCCAGAATGACTCGTTCATCTATGCTTGAAGTAATGCGATCTGATTACATTCGCACAGCTCGTGCAAAAGGACAAAAAATGTTTATTGTCGTGTATAAACATGCTTTAAAAAATGCAATTATTCCAATTTTAACGGTAATTGGTTTACAAACTGGATTGCTGTTAGGTGGAGCTATTTTAACAGAAACAATTTTTAGTTGGCCAGGAATTGGTCGCTACATATATGAAGCAATTGGATTTAGGGATTATCCGGTGATTCAATCTGGCATTTTAGTTGTGGCATTTCTCTTCGTCATTATCAACTTTATTGTCGATATTTTATATTCATTCATTGACAAGCGAATTAAGTACAACTAGAAGGAGGGGGAGACTATGGCAGAAACAGCAACAAAAGACATGAATGTGCAAGTAGTGGAAGATAAAGTGACGTCTCCTTGGAAAGAAGCGTTACGCACTTTTCTAAGAAGTAAATCGGCTGTAGCGGGAACAGTCATTGTATTGTTTTTCATCCTTGTTGCACTTTTTGCTCCAATTATTGCTCCTGAAGGGATTAACGAGCAAAAGTTAGGAGATCCAAGCACTCATTTAGTACCTCCTTCAAGTGAATTTTGGTTTGGAACAGATGAATTTGGAAGAGATATTTTTTCTCGTGTTGTATGGGGGGCACAAATTTCTTTAACAGTCGGCTTTGGTGCGGTTGTATTGTCTGCTGTTCTTGGTAGTTTTTTAGGAATCATTGCAGGCTATTATGGTCGATGGGTTGATACGATCATTTCAAGGTTCTTTGATATTTTACTAGCCTTTCCAAGTATATTATTGGCTATTGCAATTGTTTCAATTTTAGGTAGTTCCTTACAAAATGCTCTCATTGCGATTGCTATCGTAAACGTGCCGAATTTTGGAAGGTTAATTCGTTCAAAAGTATTAAGTGTTAAAGAAGAAGAATATATAACAGCAGCAAAGGCAATTGGAATGAAAGATTCCAGAATATTATTAAGACACATATTGCCAAACTCTTTTGCACCAGTCATCGTTCAAGGTACATTAGCAATTGCGACTGCTATCATTGAAGCGGCAGCTCTCAGCTTCTTAGGGTTAGGAGCGGAACCGCCACAACCAGAATGGGGTAAAATGTTAGCGGATGCGCGCATTTATTTAATGAATGCACCTTGGACAATGATTTTCCCTGGACTTGCAATTATGTTAACTGTTCTTGGATTTAACTTAATGGGGGACGGATTAAGAGATGCACTTGATCCAAAAATGAAAAACTAAAGTCTTTCCAATTTGATAAATAAGAGCTTGCTGGAATTTTTGTCATTCTAGCAAGCTCTTTTTAGCATTATTGACTTTGGATCTTTATTTATACTTCAAATAAATCTGTCGATAAGTATCGTTCTCCAGTATCAGGTGCAAGGCACAGCACATTTGCTTGTTTAGGAAGGTCTTTCGCAAATTGAATTGCAAAATAGGCAGAAGCTGCGCCAGATGCACCGACTAAAATTCCTTCTTCACTAGCTAGACGTCTTGCTGTCTCTTGGGCAGCTCCATCTTCTATATGAAGAATTTTATCATAAATGTTTGTATTTAAAATTTTAGGGATGAATCCTGGTCCTGTGCCTGGGATTTTGTGTGGCCCTGGGCTTCCACCAGCGAGTACTGGAGATCCAGCTGGTTCAACAACGTAAATTTTCAAGTTTGGCAAAGCTTTCTTCAATTCTTCTCCTGTACCTGTAATAGTGCCGCCAGTACCTGCTGTTAAAACAAAAGCATCTAGTTGATTTCCGAAAGCATTTAATATTTCAACCGCTGTTGTATTTCGATGAGCATCCGAATTGGCTTCGTTCTCGAATTGGAGTGGAATGAAGTGATCTGGAATGTTTGCTGCAATTCGATATGCTTCATCAATGGCACCTTGCATTCTCAAATGACTTGGAGTTAAGTACACTTCTGCTCCATATGCCCGCATTAATTGAATGCGTTCTTTCGTTGCATTATCAGGCATCGTAATAATACAACGATAACCTCTAACTGCACAAACCATTGCAAGCCCGATTCCTGTATTTCCTGACGTTGGTTCAATGACGGTACTTTTCCCAGGGATTAATTTTCCTTCTTTTTCTGCACGTACAATCATATTATAGGCAGCGCGGTCTTTTACGCTCCCACCAGGGTTAAAAGATTCCAATTTTATATAAACGTTTGCTCCTTCAGGAGAAGGTAGTTTATTTAATTTCACAATGGGCGTGTTGCCAATAAGTTCTACGATCG
Organism: Ureibacillus sp. FSL K6-0786; assembly: GCF_037965165.1. Lineage (GTDB taxonomy): Bacteria > Bacillota > Bacilli > Bacillales_A > Planococcaceae > Ureibacillus > Ureibacillus thermosphaericus. Next base: position 2,099,770 of record NZ_CP150191.1, read on the forward strand.
AATTATATCTTTTCATAATGGACGTCCTTTCAAAGAGTGTTACTAAAAATTAACAGTACTTTCATTAAACGAAGACGGGCAACTTCTCCAAGTTGCTCATACCCATAGGATAAGGACAAGACTTGGTTAAGTGCCCGCATTTTACAATAAAATTTTGTTATTATTGTTCATTTAATACTTCATTTAAATAAGAAAGGTTTACAAGTCCTTCGATGTTGTCAGAATTAATGTATCCGGCTTCTTTTGAAATTACTGCCATTTCTTTAATGACATCTTCATTTACATCTGTTGTCGCTTTTAATCGAGCAAATGCTTTCGTTACTTCATCAGATGAAAGCTCTTTACCTGTAATTTCTTTAATATGATCTAAGAATAGTTGAATCGCTTCATCTGGATTTTCATTAATAAATTGAATCGCTTGAATATGCGCTTTTAAATATTTTTTTGTAAGTTCTGGGTTAGCTTCTGTAAATTTTGTTTGTGCTACTACAACAGTGTTTGTTGATTCACTGCCCCAAGCAAATTCATTTTCATCTAATAATAATTTAGCACCTGCAGTTGTTTCGATATTTACTCCCCAAGGTTCTTGAGTTGCAGCACCATCTAATTCTCCTTTTAATATTAATGCTGCTGTATCAGCTGGTGCTTGTTTAACTGTAATGACATCTTTCACATTTACCCCAGCGTCAATTAGAGATTTTCTTAAACCAACATCTTGCGTACTACCGAATGTTGGGATAGCGATTTTTTTACCAACTAAATCTTGCACAGAGTTTATATTTGAATCGCCAGCAACAACTAAAACCGCTCCACCGTTAACTGCACCTGAAATAATTTCGTGTTTTGGATTTTTAATAAATGTGTTTAAAGCTGGAGTAGGTCCTACTGTACCGATATCAATGGCGTTAGTTGACATAGCTTCCATGAAGGAAGAACCATCACTAAAAGTATTTGTAGAAATCTTTACATCGCCAAATTGTTCTTCAAAATATCCTTTTTTCAATGCCACAATTGTTGCGATATGTGTCATATTTGGGAAATAGCCGATACGAATTTCAGTTGCTTCAGAACTACCTCCAGATTCTCCACTATTTTCTGAACCGCTGTTTCCACATGCAGCGAGTACAAATACGATAAGTGATAAAATCGCTAAGTATAAAATCTTTTTCATTTTTACATCTCCTTTTAAGTTGATGAAATGCCCCATTTACGGAATACAAATTTTTCGAGGCGAACGAAGACAATATTGTCTATTAGAGAGCCAATGATTCCGATGATGATCATGATGCTGAAAATTAAATCCATCGCTTGAATAGAGCGGCCTAAGTCAAGCAATGTTCCAAGACCGCCACCACCGCCGCCAAGTAATTCTCCAGCAAGAACTGCTCGCCAAGCAAGAGCCCAAGCAATGCGAAGTCCTGCAATTAGCTGCGGGATGGAAGCTTTAAAAATAACAGTTCGGAATAAATGCCAGCCAGAAGATCCCATCGTTTGTGCTACACGTATCAATAGGGGATTTACTCCTTTAAATGCAGCGCTCGATGTAATGGTCACAGAGATGGCGGCACCTAATATGACAATAAATAGAACAGATCCTACCCCCAGTCCGAACCATAAAATGGCTAACGGCAACCAAACGATATTTGGAATCGCCTGTAAGCTTGTTACAAAAAATCCAAGCGTATCATCTACAACTTTATATTTATAAATTAATAATCCTAGTAGCAGCCCAATTACGATAGCAATAATAAATCCGATAATCAGCCTTAGTAGGGAAGCACCTGTAGCTTCTAGCAATTGACCAGAGGCAATTCCACTAATGAAAGTTTTAAATACAGTTACTCCCCCAGGTTCATTTGGAAAAAGTAGGGGTGGCCACATAAATGCAGGAAATAGTTGGAGTTTAGATATCGCTTCCCAAATTATTATGAGGATCAATATGAAGGCGATCCTTCTTAAGTGCGTAATCACTGCCTAATTCCTCCTTCAGCACTTTTTCCATCTCTTGCTCAAGCTCAGATAAAATGCGAGTTTCTAAATAATTTAAAATGCTGTCGGATGAATTGCGTGGACGTGCTGCCTGCACTGAAAATATATTTTTTATTCCACCTGGCCGTGTTTTCATTAATACAATTCGATCTGAAAGAACGACAGCTTCACGAATGTTGTGGGTAACAAAAATAACTGTTTTACCCGTTTCTCTCCATAAGGTCTCCAGTTCTTGATGAAGTACCATTCGCGTTTGTTCATCTAATGCAGCGAAAGGTTCATCCATTAATAATATTTCTGGGTCCATTACTAAAGCTCGAGCAATAGCAACTCGCTGCTTCATCCCTCCAGATAATTCATGAGGGCTTCTGTCAGCAAACTTGCCAAGGTGCACTTTTTGAATCCAATTCATTGCCCGCATCTTTGCTTCTTCTTTTGGCACTTTTTTTATAAGCAATCCATACATGACATTTTCTAAAACAGTCATCCAAGGAAATAAGCCGGATTCTTGAAAAACAACAATACGATCATTTCCAGGCCCTGTAATCGGTGAGCCATTAATTAGCACTTGTCCAGAAGTTTCTTTTTCAAGTCCAGCAATGATATTTAATAATGTAGATTTCCCACATCCAGAAGGTCCAAGTAAGGAGATGAATTCACCACGTTTTATTGATAGTGAAACATCTTCTAATGCAACTGTCTCGGAATGATTTTTCTTAGAAAACGTTTTGTATACGTTCTGTAATACAATATGTTCGGTCATTTTCATTCACCTAATTTCTTATAAAACAAACTAAATTAATGGGTTTTGTTGTTAAAAGAAATTTTAATCATTAATAAAAATAATTTCTGTCACTTTTGTTACAAAATTAAAAGATTTTAGTATAATCAAAGTATATAAGGAGGAATTATGGGAAAAATCGCAGATAAATTAATGCAATTCGGTGAGTTAGTTACAGTAAAAAGGGGAAAACCGATTTATCAAACAGGAGAGAAAATAAATTCATTTTATTATATTGAAAAGGGAATAGTGAAACTGGCTGCGGATTCTTTAGATGGTAAAACAACGACCATTTCTTTAAACGAGTCAAATGAGTTTTTTGGATATTTAGAATATTTAAAGGGATGTCAGGAATATACAAGATACGCTGTGGCGCTGACAGATTGTATACTTTATTCAATGCCGATTGATTTATTACATAATCCTTATATAAGAGAAAGTTTTATTTTTGATTCTTTGATACAACAATTAGAAAAAGCGGAACAGTTAAACTTCGTGCTTTCTACGATGACAGTTCCTGAACGGTTACGATGGTTGCTTTTAAAAATGGCAAAAGATAAAGAAGGAGTACTATTAATTGAATCTCCTCTGACCCATGAAGAAATGGCGAATTATCTTGGTTGCAGCCGTCAAAAAATCAGTAACTATTTAAGTAAATGGAAAAAAGATGGAGCCCTTTCTTATGATAGTGGAATCATTATGATAGTTGATGTTGAAAAACTACAATAAAATATTTTTCAGCCAACAAAGGGGGCGCGTTTGATGTGACCACCACAGGAGCAAAGTTTTTAAGAGAATATTACTATAAGAAGTAAGGCTGTTCAGAAAGTGTTCGACTTTCTGGACAGCCCCTATCTTTAGAAAACCCTCCATTAATAAAATTGCTCTTCTAAATCTTCATTGCGGTCTTGGCTATGGAAGTTGCGGAAGGAAACGATTAAAGTATCAAGATGTTCCAAGTTTTCCTCATAATCAAGAATTCGTGAAAAAATGTAGAATAAATGATAGCTAGAAAACTCTTCTTCACCTTCTCGTTGTTTTTCAATCTCGATTTGTTTAATTAATTGTTCCATTACTTCCGAACGATTTAAATGATGTTTACTAACAGACCATTTTGAATGCTCAGATCGAAGTTTTCCAGTATATTTCAATAACAGTTGTTCATGATACGTTAGCAAAAAGTCTAATCGTTCTTGGAGCATTGTTTGGAATGCGATTGGTAAATGGACGATTTCATTTTCGTGCTTATGAAGTCTCACGAGCAACTCAAAACTTTTCTTTGTTGTCAAAATCATTTGACGATACACAACAAGCCTGCGAAGTTGCGTATTTCGTTTCTTTTTGCTATATTGCCTCTCTTCCTTATATAAATCATAAATTGATTCAATTTCAGAGAGTCTTTTTTCAAATTTACTTAAAGCTTTTTTTGTTGAGACATGCTCTGAAGCACCTCGAATCGCTAATCTCGACCATCGAATGATATCATCCTGCAGTGTTTGAATAAGTCTAAATAACTTTACTTCATAACGAGGTGGCAGGAAGATCATATTGACGATAAAAGAAGCAAATACTCCAATCATTACCGTTGCGAAACGAATGATACTAAATTCCAAAAAATCATTGCCTTCATATACCATAATAACTACTACTGTAACGAGAGCTAATGAAAGGGATGAATTTAATTTCAATTTTAGCATAATGCCAATGACAATAATTGCTGCGATACCAATTGCCACAATATGATGGCCGAAAAATAGCCCGAATAAAACTGCGACAACTGCTCCAATCAAGTTTCCTTGAATTTGTTCCACAATCGTCAAATATGAACGATAGATGGAAGGTTGAATTGCAAAGATTGCAGCAATACCAGCAAAAACAGGCGATGGAAGACTTAAAAGTTCTGCTAAAAATAAAGAAAAGACGATTGCTACTCCTGTTTTTAATACTCGGGCGCCTAATTGCATAATGTAGCCCCCACTTTATAAAGTTTTAAGAAATTAAAATGAAGTAAATAATTCAATAACAATCTGATTCTCATTTATATTAATAAATCCCCCAAGGAAATATGCTAGTCAAAAAATAAGTATTGAAAATATGGTTAAAGCATGAAATCCTATTGTATCCCATTTAGCTTGCAGAAGGCAACATATCCCAAAATTATTAGGAGTGAAGCATTTAGGATTCCATACTTGCATTTCTTATTTTAATTTTGAAAAGGCATAATTTACAGCATCAATCGTTTCAAGAATATCCTCTTCTTTATGTTCAGTTGTTAAGAACCACGCCTCGTATTTGGATGGAGCCAAGTTGATTCCTTTTGAAAGCATTAATTTAAAGAATTTGGCAAACATTTCGCCATCCGATTGTTCTGCTTGTTTATAATTTTCAACTTTTTCGCTTGTAAAGTATACCGTAAGCGCTCCTTTTATTCGGTTGACTGTTATTGTGATGCCATGTTTCTCCGCAGCATCTAAAATTCCTTTTTCAAGCATTGCACCTAGACGATCCATTTCTTCATATACTCCCGGTGTTTGCAATACTTCAAGACAAGCGATTCCAGCTAACATAGACGCAGGATTTCCTGCCATTGTTCCAGCTTGATAGGCTGGTCCTAGTGGGGCTACTGTATCCATGATTTCCTTACGGCCGCCATACGCACCAATTGGTAGGCCTCCTCCGATAATTTTACCCATTGCCGTTAAATCTGGCGTTAGTCCTAGCAAGTCTTGAGCAGCTCCATAATGGAACCGGAAAGCTGTTATAACTTCATCATATATCGTAAGAGCACCAAATTCTTTTGCAACTTTATGAACATATTCTAAAAAACCTGGTTTTGGCATAACCATACCGAAGTTTCCAACGATTGGCTCAATTAAAATAGCAGCAACGTCTTCTCCCCATTTATCCATTGCCATTTGGAATTGTTCAGTATCATTATAAGGAACCGTAATGACTTCTGTAGCAACTGTTACAGGAACGCCAGCAGAGTCTGGTGAACCAAGAGTTGCTGGTCCAGAACCTGCAGCTACTAATACTTGGTCGAAATGCCCATGATAGCAGCCTTCAAATTTGATGATTTTTGTCCGTCCAGTATAGGCGCGAGCTACACGAACAGTCGTCATTACAGCTTCTGTACCGGAATTAGTAAAACGCACTTTATCTAAAGATGGAATGGCTTCTTTTAACATTTTGGCAAATTTTACTTCGTGAACCGTTGGAGTCCCAAAAAGCACCCCTGTTTCAGCAGCTAATTTTATGGCTTTTGCAATGTGTGGGTGTCCAAAGCCAGTAATAATTGGACCATATCCAGCTAAATAGTCAATGTAGCGGTTACCATCTACATCCCAAAAATATGGTCCTTCTCCTTTTGCCATTACAACGGGTGCCCCTCCTCCGACCGCTTTATAGGAACGTGAAGGGCTATTTACCCCTCCTACGATATGTTGTAAAGCTTCTTGATATACTTCTTCAGATTTTGTGTGAATCATCGTATTGCCTCCATTTTATAATTTCAACTTTATTTTAGCCTTCTTTGGTATAATACGCCAAAGAAATTGAAACATTTTACGCGGTTCGGTAGGATATTCAAAAGGGAGGAATTTTTATGAATGAATCTTTAGTAAATAAGGAAGCACCAGATTTCACGCTGTTAAATGAAAATGGTGAACCAGTGAGCTTAAGTAATTTTCGAGGAAAGAAAGTAATTCTGTATTTTTATCCGAAAGATATGACGCCTGGTTGTACTACGGAAGCTTGTGATTTCCGTGACCATTATGAATCCTTTGCCGATTTGAATGCTGTGATATTAGGTGTTAGTGGAGATTCGGCAGAACGACACAAAAAGTTTATTGAAAAATATGATTTACCATTTACTTTGCTAGTAGATGAAAATCATGAAGTATGTAAAAAATACGGCGTTTGGGTTTTAAAGAAAAATTTTGGAAAAGAATATATGGGAATTGAACGTTCTACATTTCTAATAGATGAAAATGGAATCATTATGAAGGAATGGAGAAAAGTTCGCGTAAAAGATCATATTAAAGAAGTTTTACAATATTTGCGTGATTTTAAAGGGGAGTAACGATATGAGGGTTTATTTCACATTTGATCCAAGACCAGATTTAAAAGAATCTTTACTAAAAGATTTTCCTGAAGTTGATTTTGTTTTCCATAAAAAAATCGATGAAGAAGAATTAGCGAAAGCGGAAGTGTTAGTTACTTACGGGGAAGATTTAGATAATGAAAAAATTAAAATTGCTGAAAAAGTAGAGTGGATTTTTGTAGCTTCTGCTGGAATTGAAAAAATGCCTGCACAAGCAATTGCCGATAGAGGTATTGTTGTTTCAAATGTGCGAGGCATACATAAAAAACCAATGGCAGAATCGATATTAGCTCATCTGTTATCGATTAAAAGAGCATTGCCATTTATTTATAAACAGCAGTCAGAAAAAATTTGGAATCAACAAACAAAATTGTATGAATTAAATGGTTCAACTGCTCTTATTTTAGGCCCAGGAGCTATTGGCAGTGAAGTTGGGCGTATGTTACAAGCATTTGAAGTATACACAATTGGACTCAACCGCAGCGGAGAAAGTGCTCTATACATGAATGAAACGCATTCAATGGATAAATTAAAACAATTGTTACCTAAAGCGGATATTGTCATCTCTATTTTGCCAAGTACAAAAGAAACAAAATACTTGTTGACTTATGAAGATTTTACTTTAATGAAAAATAATTGCATTTTTATGAATTTTGGACGAGGAGATTTAGTGCGAACAGAAGATTTAATAAAAGCACTTGAAGAAAAGCAAATTTTCCATGCAGTGTTAGATGTTTATGAAACGGAACCATTACCGAGTGATAGCAAGCTTTGGGAAATGGATAATGTAACGCTCTCACCTCATATTTCAAGCCGGTCTTCAAGATATTTAGAACGTAGCTTTGAAATATTTAAACCAAGCTTAAGAAAGTGGATGAACGGTGAGAGAGATTTAGAAAATGTTATGGATATTTTGCGTGGATATTAATTTTAAATTAGAATAAATATTATTTAAAAATTAGATTGTTATCATGATGAAAACTTCCAATAAATAATATATTGAACATAATAAATTTGAGAAAATCAATATACCGAGAGTTTAAATATGTCGAATTGTTGACGAATTTCAATTATTTAGGTACACTATTTATAACGATTATCAATTAATAATGAGTGGAAAGAGGTGCATGACGATGTCTGAATTGCATCTAAAAAATGCTCTAGACACGTTAAAGGCAACGGGCGTAAGAATTACTCCACAACGTCATGCTATTTTGGAATATTTAATTAATTCTATGTCTCATCCAACTGCTGATGAAATATATAAATCATTGGAAGGTAAATTTCCAAACATGAGTGTTGCTACAGTATACAACAATTTACGTGTATTTCGTGAAGCAGGTTTAGTTAAAGAATTAACTTATGGTGATGCAGCGAGTCGTTTTGATTTTGTAACAAACGACCATTATCATATGATTTGCGAAGGATGTGGGAAAATTACTGATTTCCACTACCCAGCATTAAAAGAAGTTGAACACTTCGCATCTCATGTTACTGGTTACAAAGTTAATTCTCACCGCCTTGAAGTTTATGGAACATGCCCTGACTGTCTAGAACAAAAGAATAAGCAAGTGCTATAAAAAATCCTAGTAACTTTCGTTGCTAGGTTTTTTATGTCTTCATAAAGATAGCTTGTATGCGATTAATGTTTATCTTTTTTATAAAGAGTTGGATGATAACGGTTGAGTTACTTGAAAGGTGAAAAATGAGAACAAATACATTCGTCGCAGATAAATAGTTGCGAAAATGATAAAAAATATTGGTCATAAGAATTTGAGCCTGCCCAAAAAGTTCTGTACTATTTGGACAGGCTCATTCGTTTTATTGATTATTTTTCGATTTTTTATTGTAATCTTCACTGAATTCTTTTCCTTCTAGTGACGGATCTAAAGTCAATGGTTCGTTGCAATACATGCAAATATCTACACGTCCTAACATTTTTGTATGCTTACCACAATTTGGACAAACTACTTTCACTGCCCGGGTTGATAACATTCCGATCCAAAGATAAACAACAGTGCTGGCAATAATACATAATAAACCTAAACCCATAAAAAGTAGAACTAATATAACACTATTTCTGAAAAATACGGCACCATACATGACTATAAATCCGATGAAAATTAGTGCAAGTGCGAAGGAACGTATTCTATTAATTTTGCTTGAATATTTTTTATTCATTAGAGTGCCCTCCCAATCTTGATATTAATATAACATAGACAAGAAGAATCGAGAAATAGAAAGAAAAAAGAAGGATTCTTCTCCCTAATGTCGAAAGGAATTATGATAATCGTAAAATAGGAGGACTATACATGGATTATATACTACGTTCCATTTATCAAGAACGTGCAAGTCAACCTGAAACCTTAGGAGTAATACTCGTTAATAAACGTGAAGATCAAATCAATTTAACAGATACATTTGATACGATTATTTTAATTATTGTTAAAGAAGCCCAGCAACCGATTTTTACAAAGCACTATTGTTACGAGGAACGAAAAGTTGCAATGCATGTCGTAACTGAAGATTTAATAAATAAATGGATTTACATAGGTAGAAACCGTCGATTAGTAGACTGGATTTTCCATGGGAAAGTCATGTTTGAGCGCAATGAATATATGAGTAATTTAAAAATGAAGTTGGAGGATTTCTCCTTTTTCGGACGAAAAATTAAGGCGGGCGTGCAGTTTGCGAAATTAGTAAGAAGTTATCATGAAGGAAAAGAGTTTTTTCAACGTGGAGATTATTTAGATGCATACAATCATGTAGTAAAATCTCTTCAATATTTGGCGAGACTATCAATCATCGAAAGCGGTCTATATCCAGAAGTGACAGTTTGGTCGCAAGTAAAAAAAATCGAACCTTCCATTTACAAATTATACGAAGAGTTAGTTACAAGTAGAGAAAGTATTGAAAAAAGATTAGAGTTATTATTTTTAGCGATTGAATTTTCTATGAATTCTAGAATTCAATCATGCTCTCAACATATTATGGAAACCCTTATTACAAAAGATCTTTGGACAATCCAAGATTTACATAATCATCATGAACTCAGATATTACTCAGTTGAATTGGAGCTTTTCGTTGAATTTTTAATTGAAAAAGGATACATTATAATTGAAGAAATTGAGTCCAAAAATGAATCCATTAGTCATCGATTATATCGAGCAAATACTAAACATTATCATGAGCAGTAAAGTATATAGATAGTTAAAACATAATTTTTCGAGGTTAAATAATTTTTATTTTTCCTCGAAAAATTTTTTCGTTAAATGTGTTGACATTTCGGGAATGTTTATTGTAATATAATTAACGTCGCTGAACGACATAATGTTTTCTCTTAATGAGTTCAAATAAAA